>NZ_JBIWIU010000002.1:0-648927 GCF_044764755.1 Streptomyces sp. NPDC093600 | reverse complement strand
AGAAGCCGCCGCGCCCAGCGGGTCCGAGGGCGCGAAGCCGCCACCCCGCAGAGGTCGGGCGTGGAGCCCACTCCTCCCGCCAAGGCCCGGGGGCACCCCCGACCCTCGCGGCGCGAAACCGCCACCCCGGCACGCGCACTCGCCGAGAAGCCGCCGCGCCCAGCGGGTCCGAGGGCGCGAAGCCGCCACCCCGCAGAGGTCGGGCGTGGAGCCCACTCCTCCCGCCAAGGCCCGGGGGCAGCCCGGATCTCGCGGCGCGAAACCGCTGCCCCGCAAGGGTCGGGCGCGGAGCTCCCCTCCCGCCCAGGCCCCCAGCGCGTCCCGTGGCGCGAGCCGCCCCCGGCCGGCGAAGCGCCGAGGCCGCGGCTTCGCCCCTCCCGGGCCCGGGGGCGAAGCCCCGGCTCCGGGAGCCGGGCCCCCGCACACGTCCTCGCCCCGCCCACGGCAAAGGGCCGGGCCCCTGGTTTCCCAGGGGCCCGGCCCTTAGCCTGCCGACGGCTACGCGCTCATCGCGCGACCCGGCGCCGTCAGTTGTCGTCCTCGTCGATCAGGAAGCCGCGCATCGGCGCCGGCGCCTGCTGCATCGGCTGCGGCGCCTGCGGCCGCACCGGTGCCATCGGCTGGGTCATCGCCGGGGACATCTGCTGCTGGCCGCCGTAGGACGGGGCGCCGCCCATCGACGGGCCACCGCCCATCCCGTTCCCGCCGTACGACGGGGCGCTCGCGCCCGCCGAGGCCATCGACGGCGCCGGCGGCAGGGAGGCCGTCGCCGGCGTCCGCGGCGGAGCCAGCGAGTCGTCGGCCTGGGTCTCCAGCTGGCGCAGCTGCGACTCGAGGTAGGACTTCAGACGCGTGCGGTACTCGCGCTCGAAGCCGCGCAGGTCCTCGACCTTGCGCTCCAGCGTGGCGCGGGCGGACTCCAACGAGCCCATCGCGACGCGGTGCTTCTCCTGCGCGTCCCGCTCCAGCGCGTCGGCCTTGGCGCGGGCGTCCCGCTCCAAGCCCTCGGCGCGCGAACGAGCCTCGCCGACGATCTTGTTGGCCTCGGAACGGGCCTCCGCGATCGCCTGGTCGGCCGTCTGCTGGGCCAGCGAGAGCACACGCGCGGCGCTGTCCCCGCCCGGGCCCTGCTGCTGCATCGGCTGCTGCATCTGCTGCTGCTGCGGGTGACCCATGGGGCCGCCCATCGGCTGACCCATCGGGCCGCCCTGCATCTGGCCGGGGCCGCCCATGGGGCCACCCTGCATCGGGCCCGGGCCGTGGCCACCGGGACCTGCCGGAAGCTGGGGGGCACCGGACGGCAGCTGCGGCGGGCCCATCTGCGGGGGCTGCTGCTGGACCGGCGGTCCGGATATGGCGGCGGGCACCGGAGCGCCGGGACCGACGGGACGATCCTGCTGCTCCGGGGGCTTGCGCATCCCCTGCTGCTGGTTCTGCGCGGCGGCACGCGTCGCGGCGGCCAGCTTGGCGCGCAGGTCCTCGTTCTCGCGGAGCAGGCGGGTCAGTTCGGCTTCGACCTCATCGAGGAAGGCATCGACCTCGTCCTCGTCATAGCCTTCTCGAAGGCGGACGGTCGTGAACTGCTTGTTCCGCACGTCCTCGGGGGTCAGCGGCATCTCTTCTTCACCTCTACGTAGTCGTCGGCAGTCGGCAAGACCGTATCGTCCACATTCACCTCGCGAAGCTGCTCACGATGGAGATCAGGATGTAGACGATGATCATCAGAACGAAGAAGGACAGGTCGAGTGCCACGCCCCCGAGACGCAGCGGCGGAATGAACCGCCGCAGAAGCTTGAGCGGTGGATCGGTGACAGTGTAGGTGGCCTCCAGAACGACCACCATCGCCTTACCGGGTTGCCATGAACGGGCGAACTGGAAGACGTAGTCCATGACCAACCGGAAGATCAGCACGATGAGGAAGCACATCAGCGCGATGTAGACCACCTGTAGTGCGACGCCCATCCCGCGCTTCCCTCTCCCCTGGCTCTCGTACTCTCGCTTGACCGGCCTCTCGGCCGGGCCGTACCGGTGTCGTGTTCTCAGCTCTGGTTGAAGAATCCGCCCTCTGCGATGCGGGCCTTGTCCTCCGCCGTGACATCGACGTTAGCAGGCGACAACAGGAACACCTTCTGCGTCACGCGCTCAATGCTGCCATGGAGCCCGAAGACGAGTCCGGCGGCAAAGTCGACAAGTCGCTTCGCGTCCGTGTCGTCCATCTCCGTGAGATTCATGATCACCGGGGTGCCCTCGCGGAAGTGTTCCCCGATGGTACGGGCCTCGTTGTAGGTCCGCGGGTGCAGCGTGGTGATGCGGTAGGGCTCCCGCTCGGACACGACCTTGGGCATGATCACCGGTGCGTTCTTCTCCAGGCTCGGACGTTCGGGTGTGATGGATGCCACGGGAGCGATACGCGCCGGACGTCCGCTTTCGGCGGAAAGTGGGACGGAGTGCGCGACCGGCTCGCGCGGCGCGGGCTGCTGCACCACACGCACCGGCTCCTCCCGCTCCACCTGGCGCGGGGGCTGGTGGTGGCGCCGGTCGCGCTCGGGCTCCGGCTCCAGCTCGGGTTCGAAGTCGTCGTCGGGGTCGAAGCCCCGGCCGTCGTACCCATCGTCCTCCACGAGGCCGAGGTAGACCGCCATCTTGCGCATCGCGCCGGCCATTCTCTGAGTCCTCCGCTCTGTGGTGGATCGGCCTCGTCACCAAGTGCCCGCGATCCACGAGGTCTGCCCGCCATCGGCGGGAATGACCATATTTTCTGCTGTGGTCCGACTTGCTTCGCGACGTTACCCGAGCCTGGGGCGGACACCCAGTACCGCCGTACCGATGCGCACATGTGTCGCTCCGGCCGCCACGGCCTCCTCGAGGTCCGCACTCATCCCCGCTGACACCATGTTCGCAGCCGGACGGGTCGCGCGCAGGGCAGTCGACAAATCCATCAACCGCTCGAACGCCGCACGTTGCCGCCCCGCGTAGGGGCCGGCGAGCGGTGCGACGGTCATCAGTCCGTCGAGCCTGAGCCCCGGAGCGGCGTCCACGGCGGCGGCCAACTCCTCGATACCGTCCGGCGCCACCCCGCCGCGCTCGCCCCGTTCCCCCGACTCGGCGTCGAGGGCGACCTGGACGAGACAGCCGAGCTCTCGCCCGGCCTTCTCCGCCGCCGCCGACAGGGCGGTGACGAGCTTCGGACGGTCGACGGACTGCACGACATCCGCATAACTCGTCACAGAACGGACCTTATTGGTCTGCAACTGACCGACGAAATGCCAGCGGAGGTCGAGATCCGCACAGGCGGCGGCCTTCGGGGCCGCGTCCTGGTCCCGGTTCTCGGCGACGTCGCGCACCCCGAGTTCGTGCAGCAGCCGGACGTCGCTCGCGGGGTAGGTCTTGGTGACCACGATCAGGGTCACGTCCCCCCGCTTGCGCCCGGCCGCGGCGCAGGCGGCAGAGATACGTTCCTCCACCCGCGCCAGGTTCTCGGCGAGTTCCGTCTTACGATCCGTCATATCCGTCCAACCAGACATATCCCGCGAGTCGCCCCGTGGTGCGATCGCGGCGGTACGAGAAGTGGTCGCCCGACTCCCGGGTGCAGACCTCGCTCGCCCGCCGGTCGGTGACACCCAGCCGTTCGAGCTGGGCGTGCACCCCGGCCGTGACGTCGACGGCCGGGGTTCCCCAGCTCGTCTCCGCGAAGGCGGCCGGCTCGACCGCCGCGACCTCCGCCCGCATCGCCGCGGGCACTTCGTAACAGCGTCCGCAGACGGCGGGTCCGGTACGGGCGGTGATACGGGACGGCTCGGCGCCGAGTTCGATCATGGCCCGCACGGCGGCCGGGACGACCCCCGCCACCATTCCGGGCCGCCCGGCGTGGGCGGCGGCCGCCACTCCGGCCACCGGGTCGGCGAGCAGGACGGGCGTGCAGTCGGCGGTGAGGACCGCGAGGGCGAGTCCGCGGCGGGCGGTGACGATCGCGTCGACCTCCGGAGCGGGGCGCTCGCCCCACGGTCCGTCGACCACCGCCACCTCGCGGCCGTGCACCTGCTTCATCCAGACGACCCGCTCGGGGTCGAGCCCCAGCGCCTTCGCGGCCAGCTCCCGGTTGGTCCGTACGGCCTCCGCGTCGTCCCCCACCGCGCCGCCGAGGTTGAGCTCCTCGTACGGAACGGCGCTCACCCCGCCCCACCTGTCGGTGAAGGCGAAGTGCGCGCCGCTCACGGGTTCGAGCCGCTCTATCACTTCAGGAAGTCCGGAACATCCAGCTCTTCGGCCGAGGTGTCCGGGTACGGGCGGGCCGGCGGGACCACCGGCGGCAGCGGGCTCTCGCTGGCGGCCGACGGGGCGGGCTCGGCCGGGGCGGCCGGCTCGTCCCGGGGGGCGACGGTGCCGAGGCCGCCGAGCGGGCGCTCGGTGGCGCGCGGCGCCGGGGCCGGCTCCTCGCGCTTGGCCGAGGCCGAGCTGAGGACGTTGTCCCGGCGGGTGGGCGGCTGGCCACCGTCGAACCCGGCCGCGATGACCGTGACCCGGACCTCGTCGCCCAGGGCGTCGTCGATGACGGCGCCGAAGATGATGTTGGCCTCGGGGTGGGCGGCCTCGCTCACCAGCTGCGCGGCCTCGTTGATCTCGAAGAGACCGAGGTCCGAGCCGCCGGAGATGGAGAGCAGCACGCCACGGGCGCCGTCGATGGACGCCTCCAGGAGCGGCGAGGAGATCGCCATCTCCGCCGCGGCCACCGCGCGGTCGTCGCCGCGGGCGGAACCGATCCCCATGAGGGCGGAACCGGCCTCGGACATGACCGACTTGACGTCGGCGAAGTCGAGGTTGATCAGACCCGGGGTGGTGATGAGGTCGGTGATGCCCTGCACACCGCTCAGCAGCACCTGGTCGGCCGACTTGAAGGCGTCGAGCACGGAGACCTGGCGGTCCGAGATCGAGAGCAGCCGGTCGTTCGGGATGACGATGAGGGTGTCGACCTCTTCCCGGAGTTCGGCGATGCCGTCCTCCGCCTGGTTGGCCCGGCGGCGACCCTCGAAGGTGAACGGCCGGGTGACCACACCGATCGTCAGGGCGCCGAGCGAGCGCGCGATGTTGGCGACGACGGGTGCGCCGCCGGTGCCGGTGCCGCCACCTTCGCCGGCGGTGACGAAGACCATGTCGGCCCCCTTGAGGACCTCCTCGATCTCCTCACGGTGGTCCTCTGCCGCCTTGCGACCGACTGCCGGGTTGGCCCCGGCCCCGAGGCCGCGGGTGAGTTCACGACCGACGTCGAGCTTGACGTCGGCGTCGCTCATCAACAGGGCTTGCGCGTCCGTGTTGATCGCGATGAACTCGACGCCCTTGAGACCGACCTCGATCATTCGGTTGATGGCATTGACACCACCGCCGCCGACACCGATGACCTTGATGACTGCGAGGTAGTTCTGCGGTGCTGCCACGTCGAAGGCCTCTCGCCTCGAGTTACGTGTCGCCGCTTCGCGGTGGTAGTCGCGCTGCGACGACGGATGCCGATGGGACGGTCCGAAACGCCGACCCAAACCCTAACGTTGAAGTTTAGGGTTACCAGTGTCTCTGTTCGCTGGACTCTTCCGAACAGGACACTAAGTCGACAAGTGGCGCACGTTCAACGAACACGCCGAACCTCCCGTTTTTCTTTTCACCCTATGTGATCACCCGTAGCGCTGGCCAACCAGGGTGCTGGCCAGCGGTGATGGGCGTCAACTCCCTGACGAAGCCGGGGCGGTGGGGGCGCTCACATCGAAGTGCCCCGCTTTGGGAGTTGCTTTCATCAGGGCGGTGAGTACGCGGGCCTTGACCTCGCCGTCCTCGGCACTGCCCCAGAAGACCGTGCGGCCGCCGCTGAGCTCCAGGGTGATGGAGTCGTACGAGGCGACGCGGACGACACGCGTGTCCGCGCGGACCTTTCCGGGGAGTTCGCCCGTCGCGCCTACCGCTTCGAGGAGCAGACGGTCCCCGTCGAAGCGTCGCAGACTCGGCGACGAGGCCGTGTCCAGAACGACTTTCGGTACGCCGACGGGCGCCTTGTCGACGGTGGCGAAACGGGTTCCGGAGGAGTCCACTTCGGTGAACTTTCCGCCCTTTTCCACCAGCAGAACGGGCTTCCGTTCCGTCACTTTGAGACCGATTTCCTGCGGCCAGGAGCGCACGACCTCCACCGTGTCGATACGGGGCAATTTCTCCAGGAGGCGCGCTTCGATCGCCTCCGTGTCGACGGAGATCAGCGGAGCTCCGATCGGTACGGCGGCGACCGACTCCACCTCACGCGGCGTCAGAACCTCGGTACCGGAGGTGGAGACGCGCTCCGCCCGCAGCCAGCTCGATCCGTAGAGCACCCAGATTCCGCCCGCCACGAGCGCGATCAGCGCCAGTGTGATCATCAGCTCGCGCGGGCCGGGCGCCCGGAACCGACGCTCCCGGGCGCCCGGACGGGACGGCCGCTCCGACGACCTCTTCGGTTCGCTCGTACCGCTCTTCTCAGCGGTCGTCGGTCCGGCTGCCACCTGATCCTGCCTTCCGTCTCTGTCGGGGCTGGGTCGGCCGCGCTACGCCCGTCCGCGGGCGGCGATCGCCTCGTGCACCATGCCGACGAGCAGGTCGTCCGCGTCCCGGCGGCCGAACTCGGCGGCGGCGCGGGACATCTCGTACAGCCGGTGCGGATCGGCCAGTACGGGCAGGACGTTGGCCTGCACCCACTGCGGAGACAGCTCCGCGTCGTCCACCAGCAGTCCGCCGCCGGCCTTGACCACCGGCTGGGCGTTGAGCCGCTGTTCGCCGTTGCCGATGGGCAGCGGGACATAGGCGGCGGGCAGCCCGACGGCGGAGAGCTCCGCGACGGTCATCGCGCCCGCGCGACAGAGCATCATGTCGGCCGCGGCGTACGCGAGATCCATCCGGTCCACATACGGTACCGGCACGTACGGCGGCATTCCGGGCATGTTGTCGACACGCGGCAGCTCGTTCTTGGGGCCGACCGCGTGCAGGATCTGGATGCCCGAGCGTTGGAGCACCGGGGCGATCTGCTGGACGACCTCGTTGAGCCGGCGTGCGCCCTGCGAGCCGCCGGAGACCAGCAGCGTCGGCAGGTTGGGGTCGAGACCGAACGCGGCGCGCGCCTCCGGCCGGACCCGGGCCCGGTCGAGCGTGGCGATCGTGTGCCGCAGCGGGATCCCGATGTAGCGGGCGTTGCGCAGCTTGGAGTCCGGGGTGGCGACGGCGACCCCGGCCGCGTACCGCGAACCGATCTTGTTGGCCAGGCCGGGCCGGGCGTTGGCCTCGTGGACGACGATCGGCACCCCGAGCCGCTTGGCGGCCAGATAGCCGGGCAGCGCCACATAGCCGCCGAAGCCGACCACGCAGTCCGCCTTGGTCCGCTCCAGGATCTGCTCGGCCGCCTTGATCGTGCCGCGCAGCCGTCCGGGGACGGTGATCAGCTCGGGGGTGGGCTTACGGGGCAGCGGCACGGCGGGGATGAGCGCCAACTCGTAGCCCCGCTCGGGCACGAGCCGGGTCTCCAGACCCTTCTCCGTGCCGAGCGCCGTGATTCCCACGCTCGGGTCCTGCCTCCGCAGGGCGTCCGCGAGGGCGAGCGCGGGCTCGATGTGGCCGGCGGTCCCCCCACCGGCGAGTACGACATGCACCGAAATTCACCGCTCTCCGGACGGACGCTTCTTGACGCGCCGTCGCATCGACTTCCATCTCACCCCGGCCCGCTTGCCCCAGCCGGGGCGTCGCATGGCCAGGGCCGCTTTCGCCGCGGGTTCCTGTCGCGCGAAGGCGATCAGCAGCCCGACGGCGAACATGGTCGGCAGCAGGGCCGACCCTCCGTAGGAGAACAGCGGGAGCGGGACCCCGGCGATCGGCAGCAAGCCGAGCACCGCACCGATGTTGATCACGGCCTGCGCCGTGATCCAGGTGGTCACGCCTCCCGCGGCGTACCTCACGAAGGGGTCCTCCGTGCGTCCGGCCACGCGGATACCCGCATAGCCTAGAGCCGCGAACAGGGCGAGTACCGACAGCGTCCCCGCCAGACCCAGTTCCTCACCGGTGACGGCGAAGATGAAGTCGGTGTGCGCTTCGGGTAGTTGGCCCCATTTTTCCACACTGGCGCCCAGCCCGGAACCGAACCATCCGCCCGACGCCAGAGCATAGATGCCGTGCGCGGCCTGCCAGCAGGGGTCCCCCTCCCCGCCCGGCTCGCTCGCCCCGATGCACGCGAACCGCCGCATCCGGTTGGGGCTCGTCTTGATGAGCAGGATCCCTATGGCGGCCGCGACGGCGAGGACGCCGGCGAAGAGCCGGGTGGGCGCGCCGGCGGTCCACAGCAGCCCGAAGAGGATCGCCGTGAGGATGATCGCGGTGCCCATGTCACCGCCGAGCATGATCAGCCCGAGCAGCAGGAAGGCGCCGGGGACCAGCGGCACGAGCATGTGCTTCCACTGGGTCAGCAGCCGCATGTCCTGCTTGCGGGCGAGGAGATCCGCTCCCCAGAGGATCAGCGCCAGCTTGCCGAACTCGCTGGGCTGGAGCTGAAACGGTCCGCCCAGATAGATCCAGTTCTGGTTGCCGTTGACCGCGTGCCCTATCCCGGGGATCTGGACGAGCACCATCAGGAAGACGGTGCCGACGATGAGCGGGTAGGCGAACGCGCGGTGCAGCTTGACCGGCATCCGGGAGGCCAGGAACAGCAGCCCCGCGCCGATGAGCGCGGCGAGGAACTGCTTGCCGAAGAAGTACGAGGGAGCCAGTTCGTAGCGGAGGGCGGTGATCATCGACGCGGAGTAGACCATCACCAGGCCGAGGGTGGTGATGAGCAGCCCGGCGCCGAGGATCACGTAGTACGCGGTCAGCGGCCGGTCCCAGGCGCGGCGCGCCCGCTCGTAGAGTTGCCGTACCCCGCCACCGCCACCGGGTTTCCGGGGCGGCGCGGGCGTGCGGCCCGCGCCGCGTACGGCGGACGGCCGACGCGGCCCGGCGGTTCGGCTCGGCATGGTCGCTGTGCCCTCCAGTCGTGCCCGGCGGGGCCGGACCTGTTGGCTGGTCAGGTCAGGCGCGCCCGGTGGCGGCGAGGGCGCGGACCGCGTCCGCGAACGCCTCGCCCCGCTTGTTGTAATTGGCGAACATGTCCATCGAGGCGCAGGCCGGGGCCAGCAGAACCGTGTCACCCGGCCGGGCGAGCCGAGCCGCCTCCTGGACCGCCGCGGACATCGCCCCAGTGTCGGTCCGGTCGAGCTCCACCACCGGGACCTCGGGGGCGTGTCGCGCCAGGGCTTCGCGGATCAGTGCGCGGTCGGCGCCGATGAGCACGACCCCGCGCAGGCGCTCGGCCGACTTCTGGACCAGTTCGTCGAAGGTGGCGCCCTTGGCGAGTCCGCCGGCGATCCAGACGATCGGGTCGTAGGCCGCCAAGGAGGCTTCCGCCGCGTGGGTGTTGGTGGCCTTGGAGTCGTCGACGTACACGACGCCGTCGACGTCCTCGACCAGTTCGATGCGGTGCGGGTCGGGCCGGAAGGCCCGCAGTCCGTCCCGTACAGCCTTGGGCTCGACGCCGAAGGCGCGGGCCAGGGCGGCCGCGGCGAGCGCGTTGGCGACGTTGTGGGGGGCCGGCGGCTGGACGTCGGACACCTCCGCCAGCTCCTGGGCCTGCTTCTGCCGGTTCTCGACGAAGGCGCGGTCGACCAGGATGCCGTCGACGAGACCGAGCTGGGAGGGGCCGGGGGTGGCGAGGGTGAAGCCGATCGCCCGGCAGCCCTCCTCGACGTCGGCCTCGCGCACCAGGTCCTCGGTGGCTTTGTCGGCGACGTTGTAGACGCAGGCGACGGTGTTGCCTTCATAGATCCGGCCCTTGTCGGCGGCGTACGCCTCCATGGAGCCGTGCCAGTCGAGGTGGTCGGGCGCCAGGTTGAGCACCACCGCCGAGTGGGCGCGCAGCGAGGGTGCCCAATGGAGCTGGTAGCTGGAGAGTTCGACGGCCAGGACGTCGTACTCCTCCTCGCCGAGGACGGCGTCGAGGAGCGAGACGCCGATGTTGCCGACGGCGGCGGTCCGCAGTCCTGCCGCCTCCAGGATCGAGGCGAGCATCCGTACGGTCGTGGTCTTGCCGTTGGTGCCGGTGACCGCGAGCCAGGGGGCCGCCTGCGGGCCGCGGAGCCGCCAGGCCAGCTCGACGTCGCCCCAGACCTCCACGCCCGCCTCCGCGGCGGCCGCGAAGAGGGGCTTGTCGGGCCGCCAGCCGGGCGTGGTGACGATCAGCTCGGTGCCTTCGGGCAGGGTCGCGCCGTCGCCGAGGCGGACGGTGATCCCCTCGGCCTCCAGTTCGGCGGCCTGCGCCCGGGAGCGCTCGTCGTCGCCGTCGTTGACGACGGTCACGACCGCGCCGAGGCCCCGCAGGACCCGGGCGGCGGGAATCCCGCTGACGCCCAGCCCCGCGACGGTGACGTGCTTGCCCTGCCAGTCGGCAGCCTGCTGATCCGTGCTCACTTCTCTGATGCCCATCCCGCGTAGAAGAGGCCGAGGCCGACGATCACGCACATGCCCTGGATGATCCAGAAGCGGACCACGACAAGGACTTCGGACCACCCCTTGAGCTCGAAGTGGTGCTGGAGGGGTGCCATCCGGAAGACCCGCTTGCCGGTCATCTTGAACGAACCGACCTGGATGACCACGGACATCGTGATCAGGACGAACAGACCGCCGAGCAGAGCGAGGAGCAGCTCCGTACGGGAGCAGATGGCGAGACCGGCGAGCGCGCCGCCGAGGGCCAGCGAACCGGTGTCACCCATGAAGATCTTGGCGGGCGAGGTGTTCCACCACAGGAAGCCGAAGCAGGCGCCCATCAGCGCGGAGGCGACGACCGCGAGGTCGAGCGGATCGCGTACCTCGAAGCAGGCGTTGGGGTTCGTCAGGTCCATCGCGTTGGCGCAGGACTCCTGGAACTGCCACAGGCCGATGAAGGTGTACGCGCCGAAGACCATCACCGACGCGCCCGTGGCCAGGCCGTCCAGACCGTCCGTCAGGTTCACGCCGTTGGACATGGCCAGGATCATGAAGAGCGCCCAGACCACGAACAGCACCGGTCCGATGGACCAGCCGAAGTCGGCGATGAAGGAGAGCTTCGTGGACGCCGGCGTCAGCCCGCGCAGGTCGGCGAACTGCAGCGAGAGCACGGCGAAGGCGATGCCGACGATCAGCTGGCCGGCCATCTTCGCCTTGGCCCGCAGACCCAGCGAACGCTGCTTGACGATCTTGATGTAGTCGTCGAGGAAGCCGACCAGACCCATGCCGGCCATCAGGAAGAGCACCAGGACGCCCGAGTACGTCGGGTCCTCACCGGTGATGACCTTGGCGAGCGCGTACGCGATGAGGGTGGCCAGGATGAAGGAGATGCCGCCCATGGTGGGCGTGCCCTTCTTGCCCGCGTGGCCGCGGGGGCCGTCGTCGCGGATGAACTGGCCGTACCCCTTGCGGGCGAGCAGCTTGATGAGCAGCGGGGTGCCGATCAGGGTCAGGAAGAGCCCGATGGCCCCCGCGAAGAGGATCTGCCTCATCGGCCGGAAACCTCGCCCTCGGAGTCGAGCAGTGCCAGGGCGACCTGTTCGAGACCGACCGACCTCGAAGCCTTCACCAGCACGACGTCTCCCGGGCGCAGCTCACTGCGCAACAGGTCGATCGCCGCCTGCGCGTCGGACACGTGCACCGACTCCTCACCCCACGAACCCTCGTTATATGCGCCCAGTTGCAGCCAGGACGCTTCCCTGTCCCCGACCGCGACGAGCTTGCTGACGTTGAGCCGGACGGCGAGCCGCCCGACCGCGTCGTGCTCGGCGAGCGATGCGTCACCGAGCTCGGCCATCTTGCCGAGCACCGCCCACGTGCGGCCCCCCTGGACCTGTGCGGCCCGGCCCATGGCCGCGAGCGCGCGCAGAGCGGCTCGCATGGACTCGGGGTTCGCGTTGTAGGCGTCGTTGACGATCGTCACGCCGTCCGGACGCTCGGTGACCTCCATGCGCCAGCGCGACAGGGTGCCCGCCTCGGAGAGCGCGGTGGCGATCTCCTCCACGGGCATGCCCAGCTCATGGGCGACGGCGGCCGCGGCGAGCGCGTTCGACACGTGGTGCTCACCGTACAGGCGCAAGGTCACGTCACTGCACCCGGTGGGTGTGTGAAGACTGAAAGAGGGTTGTCCGGCCGCTGTGAGCCGGACGTTCTCGGCACGTACGTCGGATTCGCGTGCCTCTCCGAAGAGCGTCACGCGCGCGCGGGTGCGCGAGGCCATGGCCCGCACGAGCTGGTCGTCGGCGTTGAGGATCGCCACGCCCCCCTTGTCGGCGGGGGGAAGCGCCTCGACGAGCTCGCCCTTGGCCTGGGCGATCTGCTCTCGTCCGCCGAACTCGCCGATGTGGGCGCTGCCCACGTTGAGGACGACTCCGATGCGCGGCGGGGTCAGTTCGGTGAGGTAGCGGATGTGGCCGATGCCCCGCGCGCCCATTTCGAGGACCAGGTGCTGGGTGTCGTCGCCCGCCCGCAGCGCGGTCAGCGGCAGCCCGATCTCGTTGTTGAGCGAGCCGGGCGTCCAGACGGTGGGGCCGTGGCGCTCCAGGACCTGGGCGATCAGGTCCTTGGTGGAGGTCTTGCCCGCGGAGCCGGTGAGCGCGACGACGTCGGTGCCGAGGCGTTCGACGACGGTGCGGGCGAGGGCGCCGAGGGCCGTCTGGACGTCGTCCACCACGATGGCCGGGACGCCGACGGGGCGGGTGGCCAGCACGGCCGCCGCGCCCGCCTCGACGGCACGCTCGGCGTAGTCGTGGCCGTCGACGCGCTCGCCCGCGAAGGCGGCGAAGAGACTGCCGGTCTTCACCTCGCGGGAGTCGATGACGACGGGACCGGTGACCAGCACGGCCGGATCCGGTATGTCGTACGACTGCCCGCCGACGATGTCTGCGATCTCGGCGAGGGAGAGGGCGATCACAACTTATCCCTGACTGTTCTTGAGGCTGCGTACGTCCCAATGATCGGCGCGATGCGCCTCGATCGCTTCGCGCAGGACCTGGCGGTCGTCGAAGGGGCGGACCACTCCCGCGATGTCCTGGCCCTGCTCGTGGCCCTTGCCCGCGACCAGGACGGTGTCGCCGGGCCGGGCGCGGGCGACGGCCGCGGCGATGGCGGCGGCCCGGTCCTCGAAGACGGCGACCTCGCCGCGTTCGTGCGCCGGGACCTCCGCGGCGCCCGCCAGCATCGCGGCGAGGATCGCGAGGGGGTCCTCGGAGCGGGGGTTGTCGGAGGTCAGCACGGCGGTGTCGGCGAGGCGCGCCGCGGCGGCGCCCATCGGGCCGCGCTTGGTGGTGTCCCGGTCGCCGCCGCAGCCGAGCACGATGTGGAGGCGGCCCTCGGTGACCTTGCGCAGGGAGCGCAGGACCGATTCGACGGCGTCCGTCTTGTGGGCGTAGTCGACGACCGCGAGGTACGGCTGGCCGGCGTCGACGCGCTCCAGTCGGCCGGGGACGCCAGGGACGGCGGCGACGCCGTCGGCGGCGGTCTGCGGGTCGAGCCCGGCGACGGCGAGGGTGACGATCGCGGCGAGGCTGTTGGCGACGTTGAACGGGCCGGGGAGCGGGGCGGTGGCGGAGACGCGCTCGCCCTGGGGCCCGATGACGGTGAACGTGGAGCCGTGGGAGCCGATCTCGACGTCCTCGGCGCGCCAGTCGGCGTCCGGGTCGCCCTCGGCGGAGAAGGTGACGACCGGGACGGACGCCTCCTTGGCGAGCCTGCGGCCGTACGGATCGTCGTAGTTCACGACGCCCTGTTTGCTGCGCTCCGGGGTGAACAGCCGTGCCTTGGCCCCGAAGTAGTCCTCCATGTCGGAGTGGAACTCCATGTGCTCCGGGCTGAGGTTGTTGAAGACGGCGACGTCGAAGACGCAGCCGTCGACCCGGCCGAGCACGAGGGCGTGGCTGGAGACCTCCATGGCGACCGACTGGACCCCGCGCTCGCGCATGACGGCGAACAGGGCCTGCAGGTCGGTGGCTTCCGGGGTCGTACGCTCCGACTTGATGCGCTCGTCGCCGATCCGCATCTCGACCGTGCCGATGAGGCCCGTCCGGTGTCCGGCCGCGCGCAGTCCGCCCTCGACGAGGTAGGCCGCGGTGGTCTTGCCGGAGGTGCCGGTGATACCGATCTGGAGCAGGTCGGCGCCCGGTCGGCCGTAGATCTCGGCGGCGAGTTCGCCCATGCGTCCGCGCGGGTCGTCGACGACCAGGACCGGCAGGCCGGTCGCGGCGGCGCGTTCGGCCCCGGACGGGTCGGTGAGGATCGCGGCGGCGCCGAGTCCGGCGGCCTGGCCGGCGAAGTCGGCGCCGTGGAGCCGGGCGCCGGGCAGGGCCGCGTACACGTCCCCGGGGCGCACCGCCCGTGAGTCGTGGGTGATCCCCGAGACGTCCCCGGTGCCGGGAGTCTCGATGCCGAGCCGGGCGGCCAGGTCGCCCAGGGGTGTCGGGCGGGCCTGCTCCGGCCGGGGCGGGGCGGTTCGGTACTGATCAGCGTGTGGCACGGCGGTGAGCGTACCGGGCGCACCGGGTGCGGGGCTAAATGAGGCCCGGGCGTCGTCGGAGTTCGATTTCCGGTTCCCGGAATCGGGGGTGATCGTTGTCACTGGTGCTCCCGAAGTGTCACTCACTGGCCTTGAAGGTCACCGGCATCCGGGCGGGCGGGCTGCCCGTCGGAGCGACATGGAGCGTCTTGAGGGCGAACTCCATGACCTTCTTGTAGATGGGGCCGCAGATCTGTCCGCCGAAGTAGTCGCCCTTGGTGGGGTTCTGGATGGCGCAGTAGACGGTGATCTGCGGGTCGTCGGCGGGCGCGAAGCCCGCGAAGGAGGCGGTGTAGCCCTTGTAGCGGCCGAGTTCGGGGTCGACGCGGTTGGCGGTTCCGGTCTTGCCCGCGACGCGGTAGCCGGGGATACGGGCCTTGGTGCCGGTGCCCTCCTCGTCACCGACCACGGATTCGAGCATCTGCGCGAGCGTCCTGGCGGTCTTCTCGCTGACCACCCGGGTCTGCTTCGGCGCGGGCGCCGGATTGAACCGCCCGTCCGGCCCCTTGGTGCCGCGGATCAGGGTCGGCTCGATCCGTACGCCTCCGTTGGCGATGGTCGAGTAGACGGAGGCGGCCTGCATGGCGTTGATCGACAGGCCCTGGCCGAACGGGATCGTGTACTGCTGCGAGGTCGACCAGTCCTGGGGCTTGGCGAGGATGCCGGCGGTCTCCCCCGGGTAGCCGAGCCCGGTGGGGCTGCCGACGCCGAACTTGCGCAGGTAGGAGTAGAGGACCTGGTTGGCCTCGGCCTGGGTGCGGCCGAGCTGGCCGGTGGCCAGGATCGTCCCGATGTTGCTGGACTTGGCGAGGACGCCGTTGAGCGTGAGGTACCAGGTCGGGTGGTTGACGTCGTCCTTGAAGAGCCGGTCGCCGCGGTGCAGCCGGTTGGGGACGGTGACATGGGTGCCGGGGGTGGCGACGCCCTCCTCCAGGACGGCGGCCATCGACATCACCTTGCTGGTGGAGCCGGGTTCGAAGGCGTCCTGGAGGGCCGCGTTCCCTATGGCGGCGGCGTTGGCCTCGGACAGGTCGTTGGGGTCGAATCCGGGGGCGTTGGCCATCGCGAGGACCTCGCCGGTCCTGGTGTTCTGCACGATGACGTAGCCGCGGTCGGCCCTGGACTTCGCCACCTGTTCGGTGATGGCCCGCTGGGCGGCCCACTGGATGTCCCGGTCGATGGTCAGTTCGATGTCGGAGCCGGGCACGGCCGGGGTGCCCTGGGAGCCCGCGGTGGGCACCCGGCGGCCGCCGGACTGGGCGAACCTGATCTTTCCGTCCTGGCCCGCCAGCTCCTTGTCGAGCATGGACTCCAGTCCGCCGGCGCCGCGGCCCTCGGCGTTCACGTAGCCCAGTATCCCGGCGGCGAGTTCGCCGTTGGGGTAGACGCGCTTGGTGCTGGGCTCGCTGAGGATGCCGCCGAGGAGGTTGACGCCGTTGCCGCCCTCGGTCGGCTTGGCCTTCTTCTCGTAGACCTTCTTGAGGTCCTTGATCTGCTTCCAGACCTGCGGAGTCTGCTTGCGGGCGAGCAGGGTGTAGCGGGACTTGGGGGTGCGCAGCTTCTTGGCGATCTCGGCGGCGTCCTTGCCGAGGAGCGGGGCCAGGAGCGCGGCGGCCTGCTCGGGGGCGTCGCGGACCTTGGACTCCTCGGGGGTGAAGAGCTTGGGGTCGGCGGTGATGTCGTACGCGTCGACGCTGGCCGCCAGCGCGATCCCGGCGCGGTCGGTGATCTCGCCCCGGTCCGCCGAGAGCGTGTACTCCTGATAACGGTGCTTCTCCGCCTTGGCGGCGTACGCGCTGGCGTCGACGGCCTGCACCTGGAGCAGCCTGACGACGAACGCCAGCATGACGAGGGTCAGGCCGAGGGAGACGAGCCGCAGCCGTGGTCTGGGGCTGCCGAGGCGGATGGTGCGCGGCTTGGGCCGGGCGGGGGGCCGGGAGGTGCGGCGCGGGGCGGGGCCGGCCGGGCGGCCCGCGGCGGGCCGGGGGCGTGCGGGCCGGGCGGGGCCGGGGACGCGGCGGCGCGGGGGCTCCTTGGAGGGCACTTCGGTCACCTGCCGGAGGTCGTCGGGGCGGGCGCGGTCGGCTTCGGCGTGTCGGGGGTCGTCCCCGCGGTGCTCCCGGGCGGGTTCACCGGGGCTGGGGCGGTGGAGTCGGGAGCGGACGCGGACGAGCCGGGCGGCGGGGCGCCGGTCGCGGCGGCGCTTCCCGTCCCGTCGGCCGAAAGCTCCGGAGGCGTCACGGCCGGAGGCTCCAGGGGCGGCAGGGACGCGGTGGGGGCCGGGTCGGACGGGGGCGCGGACGCCTTCGAGGGCTTGCCCCGGACCGTGCCGTCCGGGTCCAGGAAGGCGGGGCTGCCGCCCGGGACCATGCCGAGCTCCCGGGCCCGCCGCTCCAGCGCGTCGGGCGCGGAGTAGTCGTCCACGTCCCGCTGGAGGGCCTGCTCCTCGTCGGTCAGCTCGGTGGTCTTCTTCTTCAGCTCGCTGAGCTTGAAGGAGCCCTGGTTGAGAGAGGAGTTGAGCAGCAGCAGCGTGATGAGGCCGCCGCCGAGCAGCAGCACGACGAGCAGGACGAAGGGGGTACGGGCGGCGGTGCTGGGCCCCGACGGCATGAAGCGTCCGAGCCTCGCGGCCCGCCCTTTGAGCGGCCCCGTCCGTGTCACGTCCGCTCGCCTTCGTTCGCCTGGCGCCCGTGGATCACCGCTCGTCCTCCCGGATGCGCTCCGCCCCCCTGAGCCGGGCCGGGGCGGCGCGGCGGTTCTCCGCGATCTCCTCCTCGGTGGGGAGTTCGGCACCACGCGTGAGGAGCTTGAGGCGGGGCTGGTAGCGCTCGGGGACGACGGGCAGGCCGGGCGGGGCCGTGGTCGCCGCGCCCGCCGCGAAGACCTGCTTGACCAGCCGGTCCTCCAGCGAGTGGTACGACAGGACCGCGATCCGGCCGCCGACCGCGAGCGACTTCACGGCCGCCGGGATCGCCCGCTCCAGGACCGTCAGCTCGCCGTTGACCTCGATGCGCAGGGCCTGGAAGGTGCGCTTGGCCGGATTGCCGCCGGTGCGCTTCGCCGCCTGCGGGAGGGCGTCGCGGATCAGCTCGACCAGCCGGGCGCTGTTGGTGAACGGCTCCTTCTCGCGCTCGCGCACGATCGCGGAGACGATCCGCTTGGCCTGCTTCTCCTCGCCGTACGCCCGCAGGATGCGGACCAGCTCGCCCGCCGGGTAGGTGTTGAGGACCTCGGCGGCGCTGACCCCGGTCGTCTGGTCCATCCGCATGTCGAGCGGGGCGTCCTGCGCGTAGGCGAAGCCGCGGTCGGCCTCGTCGAGCTGCATGGAGGAGACGCCCAGGTCGAAGAGGATGCCGTCCGCCTTGGGGATGCCGAGCCGGTCGAGGACCTCGGGCAGCTCGTCGTACACGGCGTGGACGAGGGTGGCGCGCTCGCCGTAGGGGGCGAGGCGCTCGCCGGAGAGCCGCAGCGCCTCCTTGTCCCGGTCGAGGGCGACGAGCCGCGCCTCGGGGAAGCGCTGGAGCAGGGCTTCGCTGTGGCCGCCCAGGCCGAGGGTGCAGTCGACGACCACCGCACCGGGGCGTTCCAGGGCCGGGGCCAACATGTCCAGGCACCGCTGGAGCATCACCGGGACGTGTCGGTCGTTGCTCAATGCGCCCTCTCAGATCCGGCGCGGCCGGGACGTGTCACCGGGTCACCGGGCCCTACCGCCGCACACGCGGGGGAGAAACTGCTGAAATCGCTCAATGTCTCCGTGAACTTCGCGCCACTTTAGTCCACGGGCCCCGCCGGTCAATCAACCGGCTGGCGCGTCGCGCACGGGACCGGAGGGAGCGGGGCGATCGGGGAGGGTTCACCCGTACGGGCCTGCTCTTCTCACCCCTGTGGGTTACCTCACAACAAGGTTCATTGACGTTCTTTGTCCCGACTCACAGCAGGCCGGAACGCCCTGTGACCATTACCGTCGATGCCATGTCGACCTCTGCGCACACCTCTGACGACGCGATTCGCACCGGCGGCACGGTCACGGACCGTCTCGTCGAGGCCAACGAGCGGTACGCCGCCCAGTTCACCGACCCGGGCATGGACGCCCGGCCCGTCCTGAACGTGGCCGTCGTGGCCTGTATGGACGCCCGTCTCGATCTGCACGCAGCGCTGGGCCTCCAGCTGGGCGACTGCCACACCATCCGCAACGCCGGCGGCGTGGTCACCGACGACGTGATCCGCTCGCTCACGATCAGCCAGCGGGCGCTCGGCACGCGCAGCGTGGTCCTGATCCACCACACGGGCTGCGGTCTGGAGTCGCTGACGGAGGACTTCCGGCACGACCTGGAGATGGAGGTCGGGCAGCGGCCGGCCTGGGCGGTCGAGTCGTTCCGTGATGTCGAGCAGGACGTCCGGCAGTCGATGCAGCGGGTGCGGACCTCGCCGTTCCTGCTGCACACCGACGACGTCCGGGGCTTCGTCTTCGACGTCAAGACAGGTCTTCTTCGCGAGATCGACCCCGCTTAATCCGGCAAACCCCGGCATAACGCCCGCGCTTGTCCACAGGCAAGTGACACCGGGCGCCCCAGGCAACAACAATGCTCGCGTGACACCTTTCGGAAACCCTCCGGGACGGGTGTACGTGTTTCGGGGTGGGCCGCGCATCGGCCCTGGAGCGGGCCGAGGAGGGCCGGGTGACGACCTATGACGATCGAGCGAGCCTCGCAGATCTGACCACCACAGCGGAGCGCGTCCGCAGGTCGGTGGAGGGTGTGATCGAGGGCAAGCCTGAGGTCGTACGGCTTTCGCTGACCGTGCTGCTCGCCGAGGGACATCTTCTGATCGAGGATGTCCCCGGCGTCGGCAAGACGATGCTGGCCAAGACGCTGGCGCGGTCCATCGACTGTTCGGTGCGCCGTATCCAGTTCACGCCCGACCTGCTGCCGTCGGACATCACGGGTGTGTCGATCTTCGACCAGCAGCGGCGTGACTTCGAGTTCAAGCCGGGCGCGATCTTCGCCCAGATCGTGATCGGCGACGAGATCAACCGGGCCTCGCCGAAGACCCAGTCCGCCCTCCTGGAGTCCATGGAGGAGCGGCAGGTCACGGTCGACGGGCACACCTACGAGCTGCCGAGCCCGTTCATGGTGGTCGCCACCCAGAACCCGGTGGAGATGGAGGGCACCTACCCCCTCCCCGAGGCCCAGCGCGACCGCTTCATGGCCCGCGTCTCGATCGGCTATCCCAGCCCCGAGGCCGAGCTCAAGATGCTGGACGTGCACGGCTCGGTCTCCCCGCTGGACGACCTCCAGCCCGTCGCGCACGCCCACGACATCGTGAAGCTGATCGACGCGGTGCGCTCGGTGCATGTCGCCGACGCCGTCCGCCGGTACGCCGTGGACATCGTCGCCGCGACCCGTACCCATCCGGACCTGAGGCTCGGCGCGTCCCCGCGCGCGACCCTCCATCTGCTGCGCGCCGCCAAGGCGTCCGCCGCGCTCAGCGGCCGGGAGTACGTCCTGCCCGACGACCTCCAGGCGCTGGCCGTGCCGGTCCTCGCCCACCGGCTGATGCCGACCGCGCAGGCCCAGCTGAACCGGCGGTCGGCCGAGCAGGTCGTCCTGGACATCCTCCAGCGCACTCCCGTGCCCGCCACGGCGCCGCCTGTCGCACCGCCGGCCGGCCCGCTCTACGGCCAGCAGCAGCCCGGCATCCGGCAGCTGTGATGACGACCGCTGCCGCCACGGACGGGCAGCGGGGTGGCGACCGGGGCGGCCGGCCGGGCGACGAGCGGGGCGGTCCACGGGCCGCCCTGAGCGGGCTCACCACCCGCGGCCGCTCCTTCCTCGCCGCCGGTGTCGCCGCCGCCGTCTGCGCCTATGTCCTCGGACAGGGCGATCTGCTGCGCGTCGGGCTGCTGCTCGCCGTGCTGCCGCTGGTCTGCGTCGCCGCCCTGTACCGCACCCGCTATCAGGTCGCCGGCAGCCGGCGGCTCGCCCCGCACCGGGTGACCGTCGGCTCCGAGGCCCGTGTCCATCTGCGGATGGAGAACGTCTCGCGGCTGCCCACCGGGCTGCTGATGCTCCAGGACCACGTCCCGTACATGCTCGGGCCGCGGCCCCGGTTCGTCCTGGACCGGGTCGAGGCGGGCGGACGGCGCGAGGTGTCGTACCGGGTCCGCTCGGACCTGCGCGGCCGGTTCCCGCTCGGGCCGCTCCAGCTCCGGCTGAGCGACCCCTTCGGCATGTGCGAGCTGACCCGCTCCTTCAGCGCGTACGACACCCTCACCGTCGTCCCCAGGACCGAACCGCTGCCGCCGGTGAGACTGGCCGGCGAGGCGGCCGGGTACGGCGACGGGCGGCAGCGCTCGCTGGCGCTGGCCGGGGACGACGACATCATCCCCCGCACCTACCGCCACGGCGACGACCTGCGCCGCGTCCACTGGCGCTCCACCGCACGCTACGGCGAGCTGATGGTCCGTCGGGAGGAGCAGCCGCAGCAGGCTCGCTGCACGGTGCTGCTCGACACCCGCCGGATCGCCTTCCAGGGCGCCGGCCCCGACTCGGCCTTCGAGTGGGCCGTCTCGGGCGCCGCCTCGGCCCTTGGGCACATGCTGGAACGGGGCTACGCGGTGCGGCTGCTCACCGACACCGGAAGCGCGGTACCGGGCGAGGGCGCCGAGGGCTTCGCCGGTTCGTCGCAGGACTCGGCCGCGGCGGCCGGTCTGGTGATGGACACGCTCGCGGTCGTCGACCACTCGGAGGGGGCCGGGCTCTCGCGCGCGTACGACGTGCTGCGCGGCGGCAACGAGGGGCTGCTGATCGCGTTCCTCGGCGACCTCGACGAGGAACAGGCCGCCCTGGCCGCCCGCATGCGGCGGCGCAGCGGCGCGGCCGTCGCGTTCGTCCTGGACAGCGAGAGCTGGCTGACGGGCGGCGCGGTGAGCGGGAAGGCCGACGAGCGGCTGCGGCAGCTGCGTGAGGCCGGCTGGACGGCGCTGGCGGTGCCCCCGGGGGCCCGGCTCGCCGACCTGTGGCGGCAGGCCGGCGGGCTGCCGGTGGACAGCCCCGCGGGCGACACCTTGGGAGGACGGTCATGAGCGGTCGCGGGCGGATGACGCTCGGCTCGTACGCCGCCACGCTGATGGCGGCGGGCGCGCTGCTTCCGCTGGTGCGGCCGGCGACATGGATCTTCACGGCGGCGATCCTGCTGGCGGTGCAGAGCGGGGTCGGTGTGCTCACCCGGCGGGTACCGCTGGCCAGGCCGCTGACGGTCGCGGCCCAGGCCGTCGTGACGCTGCTGGCGGTGACCCTGGTCTTCGCCTCCGGGCAGGCGATCCTCGGCTTCCTGCCCGGGTTCCAGGCCTTCGCGCACTTCGCCGCGCTGTTCGAGGCGGGTGCCGCCGACATCGGCCGGTACGCCATCCCGGCGCCGGACACCGAGGGCATCCGGCTGATGGTGGTCGGCGGCGTGCTGGTGATCGGTCTGCTGGTGGACACGCTCGCGGTCACCTTCCGCAGCGCCGCCGCCTCCGGTCTGCCGCTCCTCGCGCTGTACTCGGTGGCCGCGGGGCTCTCCGACGGCGGCGCGAGCTGGCTGTGGTTCCTGCTGGCGGCCACCGGCTATCTGGTGCTCCTCCTCGCGGAGGGGCGTGACCGGCTCTCCCAGTGGGGGCGGGTGTTCGGCGGCGCGCCGCGCACGGGGGGCCGGGGCGCCGGCGGCGCCGACAGCGGGCAGGTCCTCGCCCCGGTGCGGACCGGCAGGCGGATCGGCGTGCTGGCCATGGGCATCGCGCTGGTGGTGCCGGCGGCGCTGCCCGCGCTCAGCGGCGGTCTGTTCGACGGTCCGGGCGAAGGCTCGGGCACGGGCGGCAAGGGCGGCACCATCTCGGCGGTGAACCCGCTGGTCTCGCTCCAGGACAACCTCCGGCAGCCCGAGGACCGCGAGGTGCTCCGCTACCGGACCAACGCGCCCGACGTCAACGGCATGTATCTGCGCCTGGTGGCGCTCGACCAGTTCGACGGCACCTCCTGGAAGTCCTCGGTCCGTCCGATCCAGGACGTGCCGGACCGGCTGCCGCGCCCGGACGGGCTCGGCGACGAGGTCCGCTCGACCGAGGTGACGGGCAACTTCGTGGCCTCCACGACGTACGAGCAGAAGTGGCTGCCGATGCCCTACCCGGCGGCCAAGGTCGACATCGACGGCCGCTGGCGGTACGAGCCGGCCGGGCGGATGCTCGTGGGCGACGACCGGCAGACCACCCGGGGCGCGCGGTACACGGTGGCGAGCCTGGACGTGCAGCCGACGGCCGGGCAGCTGGCCGCGGCCTCGCCGCCGCCGGCCAAGCTCCTGGCGGAGTACACCCGGGTCCCCAGCTCGCTGCCGGCCGATGTGAGGTCGACGGCGCTGGCGGTCACCAGCGGCGCACACAACGACTACGAGCGGGCCGTCAAGCTTCAGGACTGGTTCACCCTCGACGGCGGTTTCCGCTATGACGTCGAGGTCGAATCGGGGACGGGGGTGCAGGCGATCTCCCGCTTCCTGAAGCAGAAGGAGGGCTTCTGCGTCCACTTCTCCTTCTCGATGGCGGCGATGGCCCGGGTGCTGGGCATCCCGGCCAGGGTCGCGGTCGGTTTCATGCCGGGCTCCGCGCAGTCCGACGGCACGATGTCGGTGGGCATACGGGACGCGCACGCCTGGCCTGAGCTGTACTTCGAGGGAGCGGGGTGGGTGCGGTTCGAGCCGACGCCGACGCGCGGCTCCACGCCGGAGTACACCCGGCAGCAGGCCCCGGCGGGTACGCCGACCGGATCGGCCCGGCCGGAGGTCAGCGCCTCCGCGCCGTCGTCGGTGACGCCGAGCGCCTCGGACAGCTGCCCGGCGCAGCTGCGCCGGCTCGGCGAGTGCGGCCCCGACGCGGCGGCGGGGGGTGACGCGTCGGACGGTGGCGGCGTGGATCTCCTGAAGGTGTTCCTGTGGTGCCTGGGTGTGGCGGCGGTGCTTCTGCTGCTGCTGTCACCTCTGCTGTGGCGTACGCGGGTACGGACTCGGCGGCTCGGCTCCATGGGCCGCACCGTCGAGCACGCGTCGGCCCGGACCCTGGCGGTCTGGCGGGAGGTCAATGACACGGCCTGGGACCACGGGGTGGTGCCGAACGAGTCGCTGACGCCCCGGAAGGCGGCGGCGCGGATCGTCCGGCTCGGCAGGTTGGAGGGCGAGCCGGCGAACGCGGTGCACCGGGTGGCGCGCGCGGTGGAGCAGGTGCTCTATGCCCCGCAGCCGCGCCCGGCCGCGGGTCTGGCGGAGGAGGTCGCCCTGGTCAGGGCGGGCTTCCACGCGGTGTCGGGCCGCCGGTCCAGGGTGCGGGCGCTGCTCGCGCCGCGCTCGGCCGTCCGCGTGCTGTGGGCGGCCTCGGCCCGCTGGTCGGCGGTGACGGACCGCTGGTCGGCGTGGCGGGGTGACGTGACCGCCCGCGCGTCGGGGCTGCTCCAGCGGGTCTCGCGCCAGCGGGGCTGACCGGGCCCTGTTGGTTCCGGGCGGGGGCAGGGGCCCGGGCGTGCGGGGCACTCGTGGCGCGGCCGGGGCAGGGCCTCGGGCGTGCCGGGCACTCGTGGCGCGGGGCCCAGGGGGGCGGAAGCGCCCGCAAGGGCGCCGTCCCGTGGTGCCCACCCGTCCCGCCCTGCGGGACGATTGCCCACCACGGGGGGAGCGGGAGCGAGGGGCGACCCAGAACGACGAGCCCCGCGAGGCTCGGGCACCTGGGAGGTGCCGGCCCGCGGGGCTCGGGGTCGTGTGGGGGGGCCGCGCCCCCGCTAGGGGGCCGTCAGTGGCCGCCGCCCTGTTCGTCGCGGCGGCGCTGCCACCGCTCTTCGATCCGGTTCATCATCGAGCGACGCTGACGCGCTTGTCGTGGCTGACGGCCGCCGGCCGTTCCACCCGCCGTCTGCTGTTCGCCCGGCTTGGGCGCCTTACGCCATCCGGTGACCGCCAGGACCGCGCAGCCCAGCATGACGAGGAACCCCACCACGCTGATCCAGATCTGCTGAGCGACCATTCCGGCCATGAGGAGCGCGATACCCACCAGGAAGCCGGCGACTGCCTGGTAGACCCGTCGCCGGGTGTACGTACGCAGTCCGCTTCCCTCGAGCGCTGTCGCGAACTTGGGATCTTCGGCGTACAGCGCTCGCTCCATCTGCTCGAGCATTCGCTGCTCGTGCTCCGAGAGCGGCACGGAGTCCTCCTAGTCGTCGGTCGCGGGGGCGACCGGTTTGCGGCCCTTTCAGGATAGGCAGGGAATCGCCCCCGTGAAACCCGCCCTCAACGCCTAATCGCCATTCCGGGCCGCCATGCGGTTCGGTTGCTGAGGCGTTGATTCCCCAGCGCCCTGCCTGTCATGCCGGATGGTGTCCCCCGATCATACGGGGCGAAGCCTTCGACCGGGGGGTCTGTGGCGTACTCCATGTGCGGCTGCGTCGCTGATCAGCACGGTGCGCGCCTCCCGGGAGCCCCCGGGGGCCGCGCGCCGCCGTGCGGGCGTCAGGCGCGCTTGTCGCCCAGCACGTGCAGCTGGGTGGCGATGGCGTGGAACGACGGCAGTTCGGCGGCGGCCGCCTCCAGCTTGAGCAGGGCCTCCGCGGCGCCGGGCTCGGTGTCGACCAGGACCCCGGGGACCAGGTCGGCGAAGACCCGGACGCCGTGCACGGCGCCGACGTCCAGACCGGCCTGGTCGGCAAGCTCGGTGAGCTGGTCCGCGGTGAAGCGCCGCGGCACCGGGTCGCCGTCGCCCCAGCGGCCCGCCGGGTCGCTCAGGGCGGTGCGGGCCTCGGTGAAGTGACCGGCGAGGGCGCGGGCGAGGACGGCGCCGCCGACGCCCGCGGCGAGCAGGCTGAGCGCGCCGCCGGAGCGCAGGGCGGCGACCGCGTTGCGTACGCCCTCGGCCGGGTCGTCGACGTACTCCAGGACGCCGTGGCAGAGCACCACGTCGTAGCCCTCGCGCCCGACGACGTCGAACAGGCCGTGGATGTCGCCCTGGACGCCTTCCACCCGGTCGGCCACGCCGGCCTCGGCGACGCGGCGCTCCAGCGCGAACAGGGCGTTGGGGCTGGGGTCGACGACCGTGACCCGGTGACCGAGGCGGGCCACCGGCACGGCGAAGTTGCCGGAGCCGCCGCCGGTGTCCAGGACGTCGAGGCTGTCCTTGCCGCTCGCCTTGGCCCGGCGGTCGAGGGCGTCCTTGAGGACGTCCCAGACGACGGCGGTGCGAAGGGAGGCGCGCGACGGGCGCGACGACGCCTCTCGACCGAAGACAGGGGAAGGGTCCGACACGGCTGCTGACTCCTCGGTGACAGGTACGAACACCCCCCACCCTATGGCCTCGTGCGCCGCCCGCCGATCACTTCGCGGCCTCGCCCGCACCGGGCTGGCGGGGCAGCACTGGCTGGAGGGCGAGCATCCGCTCGACCAGGCGCAGGAACATGGCGGCGGCCCTGATCAGGTCGTCGGCGTCGCGCCGGCTCGCCGCACCGGCGATGCCCGCCTCGGCCCGCGCCCGCCGCTCGGCGCCGGAGGCGAACAGGGCGCTCCACTCGGCCAGCTCGGGCGCTATCTCGGGGAGCACTTCCCAGGTGCTGCGTATGCGCTGCCGTTTGCGCGGATGGGTCTCGGGCCTGCCCCGGGCGGCGAGCACGGCCGCGGCGGTGCGCAGGGCGGCGAGGTGGGCGGTGGCGTACCGCTCGTTGGGCACGTCGTACGTCGCCGCCTCGTCGAGCCCGGCGTGGGCCTTGGCGAGCAGGTCGAGTGCGGCGGGCGGGGCCGTGGTGCGGCGCAGGACGGGATGGACGTCGGACGGGGGTCCGACCAGTGCGGGGGCGGGGCGGCCTCCCCCATGGCCTTCGGCATGGGAGGTACCGCTGCGGCGCCGGGGCGCGGCTGCCGCGGAGGAGCTGACCATGACGAGCCTCCTGTCGTCGTGTGACGGCGCTGTGGCCGTATGTGTCCATCGTGTACGCCCCCACTGACAATCGCCCTGACCTGGGCTTTTGCCTGAACTACCGGTTCAACGCTAAGTTTTTGCACTGACCGGTCAGTTCAAATCGGGGAGAGTGGGGGTGGGATCCGTGGAAGCGAACCCTGCGGAGCCGCACGGCGCCGCCGTCGTCGCGGACGGATTCGGGCTGAAGGGACCGCGCGGCTGGGCCTTTCGCGACGTCGGCTTCCGGGCCGAGCCGGGCTCGCTGGTCGCGATCGAGGGACCGTCCGGCTCGGGCCGCACCTGCCTGCTGCTCGCGCTCACCGGCCGGATGAAGCCGCACGAGGGGCACGCCGAGGTCGCCGGGCTCCGGTTGCCCCGCAAGATGGCCGCCGTCCGGCGGATCAGCGCCCTGGGCCCGGTTCCCGGGGTCAGCGACCTCGACCCGGCCTTCACCGTCGCCGAGCACCTGCGTGAGCGTGCCCTGCTCCAGCGCCGTTACGACGGCTCCGTCCGGGCCCTGTTCCGCCCGCCCGCCGAGCGGGCCGCCGCCTCCAAGGCCCGGATCGAGCGGGCGCTCGAGGCCGCCGGGCTCGACCTGGAGGCGCTGCCGAAGGCCGGGCGGACCTCCGTACGGGATCTGGAACGCCTGGAGGCGTTGCGCCTCTCCATCGCGCTCGCGCTGGTCGGACGGCCCCGGCTGCTCGCCCTGGACGACGCGGACCTCAAGCTCTCGGGCGCCGACCGGGCCGAGGCCTGGGCGCTGCTGCGGTCGATCGCCGACGCGGGCACGACCGTCCTCGCCGTCTGCAGCGAGGCGCCCGAAGACGCCCTGCGGATCTCCACGACACCCCGCGCGGCCGAGGCGGTGTCCCCCGCCGAGGAGGACACCACCGACGCGGCCGGCCCGGACGACACCGAAGCGGACGGAACCGAAGCGGACACCGCCGAGGAAGACGCCGTCGAGGAAGAGACCCCCGCCGGGGAAGACACCAACGAGGAGGGGACGGCCGATGCGCTCGCCGAAACTCGCCGCGCTTGAGCTCAAGCGGTTCGGCAGGGGAAAGCTCCCCCGGGCCGCGCTCGTCGCGATCCTGCTGCTGCCGCTGCTCTACGGCGCGCTGTACCTGTGGTCCTTCTGGGACCCGTACAGCCGGCTCGACCGGATACCCGTCGCGCTCGTCAACGAGGACCGGGGCGCCACGGCCGACGGCAAGAGGATCAACGCCGGTGAGGACATCACCGAGGGCCTGCGCGAGAGCAAGGTCTTCGAGTGGCACGAGGTGAGCGACGCCGAGGCCCGCGAGGGCGTGGAGGACGGCACGTACTACCTCTCGCTGACCATGCCCGGCGACTTCAGCAGCCGGATCGCCTCCAGCTCCGGTGACGCCCCCGAGACGGGTGCGCTGAAGGTCCGTACGAACGACGCCAACAACTACATCGTCGGGCAGATCTCCCGGACGGTGTTCTCCGAGGTCCGCACCGCGGCCTCCACCAAGTCCTCCCGCTCCTTCCTGGACCGGATCTTCATCTCCTTCTCCGACATCCACGACGCGACCGAGAAGGCCGCCAAGGGCGCCGGAGAGCTCAAGGACGGTACGGAAAAGGCGAAGAAGGGCTCCAAGCGCCTGGCCGACGGGCTGACGAACGCCAAGAAGGGCAGCGGCGACCTGGCCTCCGGGCTGACGAAGCTCACCAAGGGCGCGGCCGAGCTGGAGACCGGTTCCCGGCAGGTCGCCGACGGCACCCAGGCCCTGGCCGACAAGGTCAACGGCAAGTCCTCGAAGCTCCGCCCGTACCTGAAGAACAACGGCAAGACGATCGGTGACTCGGCCCGCCTGGTGGCCCACTCCATCCAGGCCGTCCGCCACGACCTGGACGACCTCGTCAGGCGCGCCCCCGTGGCCCGCAGCGCCGCGCACGTCGCCGACGACAAGCTCGAAGTGCTCCACCGCAAGGAGTGCGTGGACAACCCGCTGCCGGACGCCACGACGTGCCCGACGCTCAAGGAGGCCAAGGTCACGGCCGACGACGTGGCGAAGATCGCGGACGATCTCCACGAACTCACCAAGGACAACACCGGCGATCTGAAGAAGCTCGACGGGCAGCTCGCCACCCTGCAGAAGCAGGCCGAGGACCTCGAAAAGGCCGCGCCGAACCTGGAGGAGGACCTCGAGAGCGCCGTCAAGAAGATCAACAAGCTCAACACCGGCGCCCAGAAGGTCGCCAAGGGCGCCGACGAGCTGCACACCGGCCTCACCTCCGCGAAGTCCGGCTCCACCAAGCTCGACACCGGTGTCGGCAAGCTCAAGAAGGGCGCCGGCGACCTCGACGGCGGTCTGTACAAGCTGGTCGACGGTTCGGGCGAGCTGGCCACCGGGCTCAGCGACGGCGTCACCAAGATACCGGACTACGACAAGGACGACCGCGACCGCCGTACGGAGGTCATGGCCGACCCGGTAGAGCTCGCCTCCCAGTCGCTGCACAAGGCGCCCAACTACGGCACCGGTTTCGCCCCCTACTTCATCCCGCTCTCCCTCTGGGTCGGCGCGATGGTGGCGTACATGCTGATCCAGCCGCTCAACCGGCGCGCCCTCGCCGCCGGCGCCTCCGCCTGGCGCATCGCGCTGGCCGGCTGGCTGCCGGTCGCGGCGATCGGGCTGCTCCAGGTCGCGGCGCTGATGTCCGTCCTGCACTGGGGGCTCGGCCTGCAGATGGCCCGGGCCGCCGGGACGGTCGGCTTCCTGGCCCTGGTGACCTGCTGCTTCGCCGCGATCATCCAGTGGCTCAACGCCCGCTTCGGGGCGGCTGGGCGGATCCTGGTCCTCGCCGTGCTGATGCTCCAGCTGACCTCGGCGGGCGGCACGTATCCCGTCCAGACCAGTCCGGGCTTCTTCAACGCCATCCACCCCTTCCTGCCGATGAGCTACGTCGTCGAGGCGCTACGGCGGCTGATCACGGGCGGCGGTATCGGTCCGGTCTGGCAGGCGGTCGCGGTGCTGACCGCGTTCACGGTGGGCGCGCTGGCGCTGACCGCCGTCTCCGCCCGGCAGAAGCAGGTGTGGACGCTGGACCGGCTCCACCCCGAACTGTCCCTGTGAGACCGTCCCTGTGACATCCGCCGGACCTGTGAGAATCGAGCCCATGGACAGCAGCAGCACCAGACGCCAGGCCACGCGCGCGAAGCTCTACGAGGCCGCCGTCACCCTCATCGCCGAGCAGGGCTTCTCGGCGACGACGGTGGACGAGATCGCGGAGCGCGCGGGCGTCGCGAAGGGCACGGTCTACTACAACTTCAAGAGCAAGACCGAGCTCTTCGAGGAGCTGCTGCGGCACGGCGTAGGGCTGCTCACCGCGTCCCTGCGGGACGCGGCCGACGGCACGGCGGAGCGCGGCGGCAGCCGGGTCGAGGCGCTGGACGCGATGATCCGGGCCGGTCTGGTCTTCATCGACCGCTATCCGGCCTTCACCCAGCTGTACGTCGCCGAGCTCTGGCGGACGAACCGAGCCTGGAACGACACCCTGCTGGTGGTCCGCCAGCAGGCGGTCGCGGTCGTGGAGGACGTCCTGCGCGGCGGTGTCGAGGCCGGCGAGCTGAGCGAGGAGATCGACATCCCGCTGACGGCGGCGGCGCTGGTCGGGATGGTCCTGGTGGCCGCCCTCGACTGGCAGGCGTTCCAGCGGGAGCGCTCGATCGACGACGTCCACAGCGCCCTCTCCCGGCTGCTGCACGGGCGCGTGAGCGGCCGCTAGCACCCGCAGGGTCGGGCCTCAGGGTTCCTGGCCGCTAGCGGCCCGCAAGGTCCGGCCCGGGGCTTCCCGGCCCGCACGTCCCCCGGACAAGAAAGACGCCGGTCCGGCGAGGCTCGATCCCCCCGAGCCTCGCCGGACCGGCGATCTTTCCGTACCCCCGTGGCACTCCCCCGTGCCCCCTGTGCACCCCCGTGCACCCCCGTTCCGGATGGTGCGCGGCCCCGATCCGCCGCCCCGTGTCGGCGGTTGCGGAGCCGCGCCCCTTCCGTGGTCCCCACTCTCTCGTCCGCGCAGGTCAAAACCCATCCGCGTATCTACTCATCTCCTCGCCTGAGTACGGATACTCAGGTGCGCGCGCCCGGCTGACCGGCGGATAAAGTCCCTGTCATGGCACGGATTGTGGTGATCGGCGCGGGCATGGGCGCCATGGCGGCGGCCGCCCGGCTGGCCGTGGCGGGCCACCGGGTGACGGTGTACGAGCGCACGGAGACCTACGGCGGCGCGGTGCGCCGCTTCGAGCGCGACGGGTTCGGCTTCGACACGGGCCCGGGGCTGCTGCACCTGCCCGCCGTCTACCGCGATCTGTTCGTCAAGACCGGCAAGGAGCCGCTGGAGGACCTCGTCGGACTGACGCAGGTCGACCCCGCGAGCCGCCATGTCTTCGCCGACGGCACGAGGGTCGACCTCCCGAACGCCTCCCGCGCGGGCACGGTCTCCGCCCTCGACACGGCGCTGGGAACCGGCGCGGGAGAGCGCTGGGGCGACTTCATGGTCCGGGCCCGCGAGGCCTGGGACCGCACCCGGCGCCCGCTCCTGGAGGAGCCTCAGCCGGAGGATCCTGCCGCCCTGGGCCGCGAACCCTACCCGGCCCTGAAGGCGGGGTTCCTGCGGCGCCCCACGACCACGCTGGCCGGGATCGGCGCACGGGAGCTGCGCGATGCCCGGCTCGCAGCGCTCCTCGACTCGTACGCGACGGCGTACGGCTTCGATCCCGCCACCGCCCCGGCGGCGGCCGCCGTCCTGCCGTACATGGAGCAGACGTTCGGCAGCTGGTACGTGCGGGGCGGCATCCGGGCGCTCGCGGACGCGGTGTACGAGCGGTGCCTGAAGCGCCGGGTGGAGTTCGTCTTCCACGCGCGCGTGGACGAGGTCCTGAAGAAGGACGGCCGGGCGAGCGGGATCCGGTTGGAGGGGGGCGAGTCCGTCGAGGCGGACCATGTGGTCTCGGGCGCTCCCGTGCCCGCTCTCCACCGCGACCACGTCGTCGCGTGGGACCGCCAGGACGACCTGCCGCACCACCAGCTCCTGGGCACCGGCCGGGTGACGGTCTGTCTGGCCCTGCGCGGGTCCCGGGAGGCCGACGCCGTGCACCGCACCGTCGTTCACGCGGCCGGGGGCCGGCCCACCGTGACCGTGCTGCGGCCCGGGGATCCGGCCCTGCGGCCCGACGACGGCCATGAGTCGGTGACGGTCACGGCGACGGTGGCCACCTCACCGGAGCAGGACTGGCAGGCGGTCGCCGCGCACATGGTCGCCCAGGCCGAGGCGGCCGTCCCCCGGCTCCGTGAGCGGCTCCTGTGGCAGGAGGTCCGCACGCCGGACGACACCCTGCGGGAGACGGGCACCCGTGAGGTCCCCGGCCCCGCGCTCGCCGGTGCCGGCGGCCGGTTCCTGCCCGCGGCCAACCGCTCCCCACTCCCCGGTCTGTACGTCGCGGGAGGCTGGGCCCACCCCGGCGGCGGGCTCGCCCACGGCGGGATGTCGGGCGCGCTCGTGGCCGGGCTGATCGTCGAGGGCGCGGACTTCCGCGGCTCGCAGTAGGCGCCCGCAAGAGGCGCTAGTAGCGGTACTGCTGGTCGTTGCCGCTGCCGTTGCCGTAGTACTCCTGGTCCTGCTGTTCGGCGGGCTGTTCACCGTCCCGCTGCTGCGGCACCCAGACGCCGCCGGGCGGCGTGTCGTAGGTGTACGAGGGCGCGTACGGGTCGGCGTAGGGCTGGCGGCCCGGCGTGCCGTAGTCGTACGAGGTGTACTGCTGGCCGTCGGTGCCCGGGCCGATGTACGGGTCGGAGTAGGCGGCGTACTGCTGCTGCGCGGTGCCGTAGTCGTAGGCGGGCTGTTCGTACGCGGGCTGTTCGTGGCCCGGCGTCGGGTAGGGGTCGTAGCCCGCGCCGTAGGCGGCCTGCGCCTGCGCTTCGGGTTGGGCGGCCGCGTGGTCGTACGCGGGGGCGTAGACGCCGTACTGGCCCGTGTCGTCGGGCATCGGCAGGGGTTCGTAGACGGCGGTGGTCTCGGCGGCCGTGGGCTCGGGGTCCACCGGCTCGTAGGAGACCTCGGTGACCTCCAGGGTGGGGCCCGCGGTCCCGGCCGGTGCGGCGGCGGACCTGCGGCGGCGGCTCGCGCCCGGCCTGCCGCCGAGCGCCCAGCCGGTGGAGAAGCCGCGGCGGAAGGAGAGCGTCACATAGGTCTGCCCGACGGCGAAGGCCACCGCCCCGGCGATGATCACCGGGACGGAGGACAGCAGGACGCCGAAAACGACGCCCAGGAAGCCGCAGAAGGCGAGCACGCGCCAGCGCAACCGTGCCTTGTACTGCAGCAGTACCTCACCCAGCAGCCACAACGCGACGACACCGAACGCGATGTAGAGGACCGTCCACCCCATGCCCGCCCCTCTCCTACGGCCACCGCCGCGGGTCTGGGGCGGGTACGCCGGTCACGGCTGCACGTGCAGTCCGAGGTTTTCGTAGATCTCGAGCGTCGCGGTGGAGTTGTTCAGCGTGATGAAGTGCAGTCCGGGGACATCCTCGGAGAGCAGACGCGCGCAGAACTCCGTCGCGAACTCGATGCCAATGGAGCGTACAGCGGCCGGATCGTCCTTGACGGCGAGGATGCGTTCTTTCACAGCCTCGGGGAAGACCGCGTTGCTCAGCTGGGGCAGCCGGTCGAGGGTCCGGACGTTCACCACGGGCATGACCTCGGGGATGATCGGCGTGTCGCAGCCCGCCTTCTCCACGCTGTCGCGCATCCGGAGGTAGTTCTCCGGGTCGAAGAACATCTGCGTGATGGCGTAGTCGGCGCCGGCACGGCACTTGTCCACGAAGTGCCGGATGTCCGTGTCCCAGTCGGTGGAGCGCGGGTGCATCTCGGGGAAGGCGGCGACGCCGACGCAGAAGTCCCCGGACTCCTTGATCAGCCGGACCAGGTCGGCGGCGTACCGGACGCCCTGCGGGTGCTCCACCCACTCCCCCAGCGGGTCGCCCGGGGGGTCGCCGCGCAGCGCGAGCATGTTGCGGATCCCGGCGTCGGCGTACTGGCCGAGGACATTGCGCAGCTCGGCGACCGAGTGGTCGACGGCGGTGAGGTGCGCCACCGGGGTGAGGGTGGTGTCGGCGGCGATCTGCTGGGTGGCCTTGACCGTCCCGCCGCGGGTGGACCCGCCGGCGCCGTAGGTCACGGAGACGAAGCTCGGTCCGACCGCCTCGACTCTTCGCAGGGCGTTCCACAGGCTCCGCTCGCCCTTCTCGGTCCGGGGTGCGAAGAACTCGAAGGAGTACGAGGACTTCCCGGACGCGAGGATGTCGCGGACCGTGCGTGCGCGGTCCGAGCGGGTGGAAGCGGTACCAAGGGCCATACGGGCAGGTTAGACGGGGTGCCCCCGCCGATGGGGCGGAGTCCGAAAGATGGACATCATCCGTCGGTCCTTTCGCGGACCCTCTTGGCCAGCCGGGCCGCCGCCGCGGCCGGGTCGTCGGCCTCGGTGATCGCCCGGACGACGACGACACGCCGGGCCCCCGCGTCCAGGACCTCGTCGAGGGTGGTCTCGTCGATCCCGCCGATGGCGAACCAGGGGCGGTCCTGTCCCTGGGCCTCCAGGGAGGCGGCGTACCGCACGAGGCCGAGGCCGGGGGCGTACCGCCCGGGCTTGGTGGGGGTGGGCCAGCAGGGTCCGGTGCAGAAGTAGTCCACGCCCGGTTCGGCGGCGGCCGCGGCCACCTCGGACTCGGCGTGGCAGGAGCGGCCGATCAGCACCTCGTCGCCGAGGATGGCCCGGGCCGCGGGCACGGGCAGGTCGCCCTGGCCGAGGTGGAGCACGTCGGAGCCGATGGCGTGGGCGACGTCCGCCCGGTCGTTCACGGCGAGCAGTGTGCCGTGCCTGCGGCAGGCGTCGGCGAGGACGGCGAGGTGCTCCAGCTCCTCACCGGCCTCCATGCCCTTGTCGCGGAGCTGCACGATGTCCACGCCGGAGGAGAGCACGGCGTCGAGGAACGCGGGCAGGTCGCCCTGGCTCTTGCGGGCGTCCGTGCAGAGGTAGAGCCGGGCGTCGGCGAGCCGCTGGCGTGGCGTGGACATGGGTGCTTCCCCCCGTGGGCTGCGGCGGTCCCGTGGGGCCGGGCGGGCCCGGCCCCACGGGATCTCCTGTGGTGTCTTGGGTGTGCTCAGACGGCGAGCGCCTGGGCGCGGCGCTTCACCTCCGTGCCGCGATTCTCGCTGAGGGCCTGCGCGGGCGTGCCCGGCAGGGTCGGGTCGGGAGTGAAGAGCCACTCCAGCATCTCTTCGTCGGAGAAGCCGTCGTCCTTCAGGAGCGTCAGGGTCCCGGACAGACCCTTGACCACCTTGTCGCCGTCGATGAAGGCGGCGGGGACCTGAAGCGCCCTGTTCTCACCACGGCGTACGGCGATGAGCTGGCCCTCCTTGACCAGCTGCCGGACACGCGTCACCTCGACACCGAGCATTTCGGCGATGTCGGGGAGGTAGAGCCAGGCGGGGACGAGAGCATCGATTCTTGCGTCAATCTCGGTCACGGGACCAGCCTGCCATCCCGGACCGACAGTCGGAAGTCGGGCCCTATTCGACGGCCGCCTTCAGGGGTACGGAGGGGTCGGTCGCCCGCTCCAGGGCGACGCGCATGCCCGCCTCGATGAGCTTGCGGCCCTGGGCCAGGTCGCGGGGGCGGCCGACGGCGAGCAGGGCGACCAGGACGCCGGCGCGCAGCCAGAGGACGGACCAGGAGGCGCCGGCCGGGTCGCCGCGCCGGACCAGCTCGTCGGCGCCGGTGTGGTGCCCGGCGTACTGGACGAACCGCCCGAACTGCTCGGACCAGAAGTAGGGCACCGGGTCGTAGACCTGGGGGACCTCGCCGATGATGTCGGCCGCGACCGTACGCGGCCCCTGCAGGGCGTTGTCCCAGTGGTGGACCAGGAGCCGTTCCTCGTAGCGGGCGGAGGGGAAGGAGGCGCAGTCGCCGACGGCGTACACGTCGGGCAGGGAGGTCCGCAGCCGGTCGTCGGCGGTGATGGAGCCGCCCGGGTCCAGGGCGATGCCGGAGCCGTCGAGCCAGTCGGTGGCGGGCCGGGCCCCGATGCCGACGACGACGGCGTCGGCGGGCAGCGTCCGGCCGTCGGCCAGGACGACGCTGCCGGGTTCGATCCGCTCCACGCGCGCGTGGGTGAGGAGAGCGGCGCCGCTCTCCTCGTACCACCGGGCCATCGGGGCGGCGACGTCGGCGGGCAGCGCGCCCGCGAGCGGCCGGTCGGCGGCCTCGACGACGGTGACGGCGCAGCCGGCCTCGCGCGCGGCGGTGGCGAACTCGGCGCCGATCCAGCCCGCGCCGACCACGACGATGTCGTGGCGGCGCTCCAGGACGGGCTTGAGCCGGGCGGCGTCGTCGAGGGTGCGCAGGAGGTGGACGCCGGGCACGCCCTCGGTGCCGGGCAGAGTGACCGGCTGGGCTCCGGTGGCGACGACCAGGACGTCGTACGGCACGGGTCCGGCCTCGGTGTCGACCTCGTGGGCCTCGGCGCGCAGGCCGGTCACTTCGACGCCGAGGCGCAGCTCGATGGAGAGCGCTTCGAAGTCGACGTCGAAGGCGGAGTCCTCGGCCTTGCCCAGGAGCACCGCCTTGGAGAGCGGGGGCCGGTCGTAGGGCTGGTGCGGTTCGGCTCCGATCAGGGTGACGGGGCCCGCGAAGCCCTGTTCGCGCAGGGCGACGGCGGTCTGAACTCCCGCCATGCCGGCGCCCACGATCACGACGTGCTGCTGTGCCTGCTTCTGCTCGCTCACCCGATCACCTTACGCATCTGACGGAACGTCAGGAAGGTGGCCGCTCCACCGCGCCGGTGCCGGAACCTTCCACGGACTCACTTGCCCGGCACGGCTCCCGCCGAACGCGCCCGTGGAGTGACGTCGGTCCCAGGGCGGAGGCTCCCTACGCGGTGCGGACGGCGGGGGATAGTCTGACCGTCAACGTAGAGCACTCACGGGAGCCCGGACGCACCGGGCTGAGAGGGAGGCTGACCGGCCTCCGACCGTACGAACCTGATCCGGGTCATGCCGGCGAAGGGAGGGGCTGGACGCCCATGCCATCACGTATGCCACACGTCCGTACGTCCTGCGACGTCCTCGTCATCGGGGGCGGGATCATCGGACTCGTCACGGCCTGGCGGGCGGCGCAGCGCGGGCTGCGCACCGCCGTGGCCGACCCCGAACCCGGCGGCGGGGCCGCTCGGGTCGCGGCCGGCATGCTCGCCGCCGTCACCGAGCTCCACTACGGCGAGGAGACCCTGCTCGGGCTCAACCTCGCCTCCGCCCGCCGCTACCCGGCCTTCGTCGCCGAACTGCGCGACGCCACGGGCCACGACGTGGGCTACCGCGCGTGCGGGACGCTCGCCGTCGCGCTCGACGCGGACGACCGGGCGCATCTGCGGGAGCTGCACGCCCTGCAGACCCGCTGCGGCCTGAAGTCGGAGTGGCTCAGCGGGCGCGACTGCCGCCGCCTCGAACCGATGCTCGCTCCGGGGGTCCGCGGCGGGCTCCGGGTCGACGGCGACCACCAGGTCGATCCGCGCCGGCTCGCCGCCGCGCTGGTCGTCGCCTGCGAACGCGCCGGAGTGGTCTTCCACCGGAGCGTCGCCGACCGTCTGACGGTCGTGCGCGACCGGGCCGCGGGGGCGGTGCTCGCGGACGGCACGGAGCTCGCGGCCGACCAGGTCGTCCTGGCCGCGGGCAGCCTCAGCGGCCGGCTCGGCGGCGTGCCGGAGGACGTCCTGCCTCCCGTACGCCCCGTCAAGGGGCAGGTGCTGCGGCTGACCGTGCCGCCCGCGTACGCGCCGTTCCTGTCCCGCACGGTCCGGGCCGTGGTGCGCGGCAGCCACGTCTATCTGGTGCCGCGCGAGAGCGGCGAGCTGGTCGTCGGCGCGACCAGCGAGGAGCTCGGCTGGGACACCACCGTCACGGCGGGCGGGGTGTACGAGCTGCTGCGCGACGCGCACGAGCTGGTGCCGGGCATCACCGAGCTGCCGCTCACCGAGACCCGGGCGGGTCTGCGGCCCGCGTCCCCGGACAACGCGCCGCTGCTCGGTCCGAGCGCGCTGCCGGGCCTCCAGCTGGCCACCGGCCACTACCGCAACGGGGTGCTGCTCACGCCCGTCACCGGTGACGTCATGGCGGAGGTGCTGACCACCGGCACGCTCCCGGACGAGGCCCGCCCCTTCACCCCCCGCCGCTTCTCTCCCGTACGTCTGGAGCAGCCCGCATGAACGTGCTGAACGTGTCCGTGAACGGGGAGCCGCGCGAGCTCCCCGGCCCCGTCTCGCTCGACGCCCTCGTCGCCACCCTGACCTCGGCCCCCTCGGGGGTGGCCGCCGCCGTCAACGAGACCGTCGTGCCGCGCGGCCAGTGGTCCGCGACCTTCCTCGGCGAGGGCGACCGGGTCGAGGTCCTCACCGCGGTGCAGGGAGGCTGAGCGCGATGTCCGACGATGTCTTCCTTCTCGGCGGTACGGAGTTCTCCTCGCGCCTGATCATGGGCACGGGCGGCGCGCCCAGCCTGGACATGCTGGAGCGCTCGCTGATCGCCAGCGGTACGGAGCTGACCACGGTGGCGATGCGCCGCCTGGACCCGACCGTGCAGGGCTCGATCCTGTCGGTCCTGGACCGGCTCGGCATCCGGGTGCTGCCCAACACGGCGGGCTGCTTCACGGCGGGCGAGGCCGTGCTGACCGCCCGGCTCGCCCGGGAGGCGCTGGGTACCGAGTGGATCAAGCTGGAGGTCGTCGCCGACGAGCGGACCCTACTGCCGGATCCGATCGAGCTGCTCGACGCCGCGGAGACCCTGGTGGACGACGGCTTCACGGTCCTGCCGTACACCAACGACGACCCGGTCCTCGCCCGGAAGCTGGAGGACGTGGGATGCGCGGCGATCATGCCGCTGGGGTCGCCGATCGGCTCCGGGCTCGGCATCCGCAATCCGCACAACTTCCAGCTGATCGTCGAGCGCGCGGGAGTGCCGGTGATCATGGACGCGGGGGCGGGGACGGCGTCGGACGCGGCGCTGGCGATGGAGCTGGGGTGTGCGGCGGTGCTGCTGGCGTCGGCGGTGACGCGGGCACAGGAGCCGGTGCTCATGGCGTCGGCGATGCGGCACGCCGTCGAGGGGGGGCGGCTGGCGTGGCGGGCGGGCCGCATCCCGCGCCGCCACTTCGCGGAGGCCTCCTCGCCGACGGAGGGCCTGGCCGCCCTGGACCCGGAACGTCCGGCGTTCTGACCGTGTGACCTTCGCCGCCCCGGGGGGCGTCCGCCCCGGCGGCACGGGCCCCGCGCCGCCCCGCCCGGCCTGTCACAGCTGCGCTGCAGTCGGGCGGCGGCCGGGACGGGGTGTCCGTGGGGGCTCGTAAACTCGGCACCGTGGACACGACCCTCCAGGACCCGACCCCCAGCCCTTCGGGCTGGGACGACCCGATCGTCGGGCAGCTGCTCGACGGCCGCTACCGCGTCGACGCACGCGTCGCCGTCGGCGGCATGGCCACGGTCTACCGGGCCGTCGACACCCGCCTCGACCGGGTGCTCGCCCTCAAGGTGATGCATCCGGCGCTGGCGGCCGACGCCGTCTTCGTGGAGCGGTTCATCCGCGAGGCCAAGTCGGTCGCGCGCCTCTCCCACCCCAATGTCGTCGGGGTCTTCGACCAGAGCGCCGACGGCGCGTACGTCTATCTCGCGATGGAGTACGTCGCCGGCTGCACCCTCCGCGACGTCCTGCGGGAGCGCGGCGCCCTCCAGCCCCGGGCCGCGCTCGACATCCTGGAGCCCGTGCTCGCCGCCCTCGGCGCCGCGCACCGGGCCGGGTTCGTCCACCGGGACATGAAGCCGGAGAACGTCCTGATAGGGGACGACGGCCGGGTCAAGGTCGCCGACTTCGGTCTCGTACGGGCCGTCGGCTCGGCCACGGACACCACCGACTCCGTCCTGGGCACCGTGTCGTACCTCGCGCCCGAGCAGATCGAGCACGGCACCGCCGACACCCGCGCCGACGTGTACGCCTGCGGTGTCGTGCTGTACGAGATGCTGACGGGCGGCAAGCCGCACGACGGGGACACGCCCGCCCAGGTCCTCTACCGGCACCTCAACACCGACGTGCCGGCCCCCTCCGCCGCGGTCCCCGGGCTCGCCCTCGAACTGGACGAGCTGGTGGCGAGCGCCACGGCCCGCAACCCCGAGGTCCGTCCGCACGACGCCGTCGCGCTGCTCGCCCTGGCCCGGGACGCCCGCGCGGCGCTCGGCGAGGAGCAGCTCGACGCCGTACCCCCGCAGGCGCGCACCGAGGGGGGCGTGCGGGACCACGACCGCTCCGAGGACCGGACCAGCGTCATCCCGCGCGCGGTGCCACAGCACACCAGCCGGCTCGCGATGCCGCCGGAGCCGCCGCCGCGAGCGCGGTCGGAGCGACGGCCCGGCCGACCCGCCCGCCGCGGTCCGCTCCTCGTCCTCGCCGCCGTCCTGCTGGCTCTCGGGATCGGCGGCGGCGTCTGGTACATCAACTCCGGCCAGTTCACCCGCGTCCCCGCCGTGCTCGGCCAGACCGAGGCGCAGGCCGGCGAGCGGCTGAGGGACGCCGGCCTGGACGTCGGGCAGACCCGGCGCGCGTTCAGCGAGGTCTACGAACGCGGCACGGTGATGGCCACCGATCCGGCCCCGGGCGAACGCATACGCGGCAACGGCACGGTGACCCTCACGCTCTCCCGGGGCCCCGAGGTCGTGAAGGTCCCCAACCTCAAGCGGAAGCCGCTCACCGAGGCCAAACGGCTCCTGGCCGAGGAGGGTCTGGCACCCGGTGTGGTCACCGAGGCGTTCAGCCAGGACATCCCGCAGGGCGCCGTGATCAGCTCCGACCCCGAGCCCGGCACCGAGCGCGCCCCCGACTCCGCCGTCGCGCTGGTCGTCAGCAAGGGCGTCCCGATCGACGTACCCGACGTGGCGGGCGAGTCGGTGGCCGACGCCACCGAGACCCTCCAGGACGCCGGTCTGACCGTGAGGATCGCGGCGGAGCGGATCCACTCCCCGGAGGCGGCCGGTTCGGTCGCCGCCCAGTCGCTCGCCGAGGGCAGCCGCGCCGCCGAGGGCGACACGATCACCCTGACCCTCTCCAAGGGTCCGCGGATGGTCGACGTCCCCGACGTCACGGGCGAGAAGGCCGACGCGGCACGCGAGCGGCTGGAGGACGCGGGCTTCGAGGTGAAGGTCGAGAAGACCTTCCCCTTCCTCGGCGACACCGTCGCGAGCCAGTCCGTCGAGGGCGGCTCCACCGCTCCGGAGGGCTCCACCATCACCCTGACGATCAAGGGACTGTAGAGACTCATGCGCAATCCCGTCGGCGGCCATGTCCCCGTGGCCGGCGGCCTCGCCACCACCGGTCTCGCCTACGCGCGCGACCTGGGCGCCGAAGCCGTCCAGGTCTTCGTCGCCAACCCGCGCGGCTGGGCCACCCCGGTCGGCAACCCGGTGCAGGACGAGCGGTTCCGCACCGAGTGCGAGGCCGCCGGGATCTCGGCCTGGGTCCACGCCCCGTACCTGATCAACTTCGGCTCCCACACCGAGGCCACCGTCGAGCGGTCGGTGGAGTCGCTGCGGCACTCGCTGCGCCGCGCCCGGCAGATCGGCGCGAAGGGCGTGGTCGTCCACACCGGCTCGGCGACCGGAGGCCGCCCCCGCGAGGAGGCGCTGGCGCAGGTACGGGAGCGGATGCTGCCGCTGCTCGACGAGCTGACGCACGCGGACGACCCCTTCCTCCTCCTGGAGTCGACGGCCGGCCAGGGTTCCTCGCTCTGCTCGCGCACGTGGGACTTCGGTCCGTACTTCGACGCGCTCGACCACCACCCGAGGCTCGGCGTCTGTCTGGACACCTGCCACATCTTCGCCGCCGGCCACGACCTCGCCGGGCCGCACGGCATGGTTCAGACCCTCGACCTGCTGGTCGGGACGGTGGGCGGGGGCCGGCTGAAGCTGATCCACGCCAACGACTCCAAGGACGTCGTCGGCGCGCACAAGGACCGGCACGCGAACATCGGGGCGGGTCACATCGGCCAGGAGGCGTTTCGCGCGCTGATGCGCCACCCCGCGACCGAGGGCGTGCCGCTGGTCATCGAGACGCCGGGCGGGAAGGAAGGGCATGTGGCGGATGTGGAGCTGCTGAAGAAGCTCAGGGAGTGAATCCCTGGCGAGGCGAGGTTGCCTCCCCGTTGAGGAATACCCCTAGGGGGTATACCGTTTCTGTGTAGGCAGGAACCGTCACCCGCGTTGGGGGCTCGTCATGCGGCACGAAGCGCACACCCACCACCACCCCGACCACGAGAACCACGCCGACCACCAGAGCGATGCCGGCCACGACAGCCACGGCGGTGGCAAGGTCAGCTGGTCCATGGCCATGAAGGCGACGCTGCACTGCCTCACCGGATGCGCCATCGGCGAGGTCCTCGGCATGGTCATCGGAACCACGCTCGGCTGGGGCAACGCCCCGACGATGGCGCTCGCCATCGTCCTGGCCTTCTTCTTCGGCTACTCCCTGACCCTCTGGGCCGTCGTCCGCGCGGGGCTGACCCTGAAGGCGGCCATCGGCGTCGCGCTCGCCGCCGACACCCTCTCCATCACCGTCATGGAGGTCGTCGACAACGGCGTCCTGCTGCTGGTGCCCGGCGCCATGGACGCGCACCTCACGGACGGGCTCTTCTGGGGCGCGCTGGCCTTCGCCTTCCTCGTCGCGTTCGTGGTCACCACACCGGTCAACAAGTGGATGATCGGCCGCGGCAAGGGCCACGCGGTGGTCCACCGCTACCACCACTGAGACCGGCCGGACGGACGGTCCGGGGCGGCTACAGCTCCGGGCCGTCTCCCGGTTCCTCCTGGTAGGAGTAGCGCTGCTCGGTCCAGGGGTCGCCGATGTTGTGGTAGCCGCGCTCCTCCCAGAAGCCACGGCGGTCGGCGGTCATGTACTCCACGCCGCGGACCCACTTGGGCCCCTTCCAGGCGTACAGATGCGGCACCACGAGCCGCAGCGGGAAGCCGTGCTCGGCGGTGAGCAGCTCGCCGTCCTTGTGCGTGGCGAAGATCGTGTTCTCGGCGGCGAAGTCGGAGAGCCGCATGTTGGCGCTGAAGCCGTACTCGGCCCAGACCATCACGTGGGTGACACGGGCGGCCGGCGGGGCGAGTTCGAGGATCGTACGGGCGGGCACACCCCCCCATTCGGCCCCCAGCATGCTGAATTTCGTCACGCAGTGCAGATCGGCCACGACCGTCGAGAACGGCAGCGCCGAGAACTCCTCGTGGTTCCAGCACCGCTTGTCGCCGTCGGCCGTCGCGCCGAAGACCCGGAACTCCCAGCGGTCCGGCTTGAACCTGGGTACGGGGCCGTAGTGGGTGACCGGCCAGCCGCGCTGCAGCCGCTGCCCGGGCGGAAGGTCCGACTGCCCCGCTTCCCGGTGTACTCCGCTCTCCGGCTGACCCATGTCATCCATGGTGACAGACCGCGAGGGGTGGTCATGACCAGTGAGCGCGCCCGCGATGCCCTATTCGGGCAAGTCCCACTAAGCCTGCACTTACTGGACGCCCCCCATCCGTGGTGCAAGGATGCGGCCATCCTGCCCAGTCGACGTAGACACGCGTGGAAGGAGCCTCTGCGATGCAGGGCGACCCCGAGGTCCTCGAGTTCCTCAACGAGCAGCTGACCGGCGAGCTGACGGCCATCAACCAGTACTGGCTGCACTACCGCATCCAGGACAACAAGGGCTGGACCAAGCTCGCCAAGTACACCCGCGAAGAGTCCATCGATGAGATGAAGCACGCGGACAAGCTGACCGAACGCATCCTGATGCTGGACGGGCTGCCCAACTACCAGCGGCTCTTCCATGTGCGGGTCGGCCAGACGGTCACCGAGATGTTCCAGGCGGACCGGCAGGTGGAGGTGGAGGCGATCGACCGCCTCAAGCGCGGGATCGAGGTCATGCGCACCAAGGGCGACATCACCTCGGCCAACCTCTTCGAGGAGATCCTCGCGGACGAGGAGCACCACATCGACTACCTCGACACCCAGCTGGAGCTGATCGAGAAGCTCGGCGAGGCGCTCTACCTCTCGACGCTGATCGAGCAGCCGAGCTAGCCGGCCCCTCGGCCTCGGACGGTCCGGACGGGTCCGAGCCGGAACCTAGGCGGCCTCAGAGAGCCCGTCGGGAACCGGGAGGTCCGTCGCCAGGGCAGGCATGCCCTGGTCCAGGAGCTCCCGTCGAGGGCAGTTGCCGCGCCCGAGGATGGCCTGGATCCGCCGCACGCAGGAGCCGCAGTCGGTTCCGGCCTTGCAGGCGGAGGCGATCTGGCGAGGCGTGCAGGCACCCGCGTCCGCGTGCTCCTTGACCTGCTTCTCCGTGACACCGAAGCATGAGCAGACGTACACGCGGTTCACCTCCCGCCGAGATCGATAAGGATAACCTAACCTTACCCGGCGCTTCTGGCGCGTAAAAGCCCTGTCAACGACTGTGGGGCGCGGATCACATGGATCCGCGCCCCACCGTCGTAGGAACGCACCTACTGATCGCGACCGCTAGTCGCGGTAGAGCTCCGCCACCAGGAACGCCAGGTCGAGCGACTGGCTGCGGTTCAGCCGGGGGTCGCAGGCCGTCTCGTAGCGCTGGTGCAGGTCGTCGACGAAGATCTCGTCGCCGCCGCCCACGCACTCGGTGACGTCGTCACCGGTGAGCTCGACGTGGATGCCGCCCGGGTGGGTGCCCAGCGCCTTGTGGACCTCGAAGAAGCCCTTGACCTCGTCGAGCACGTCGTCGAAGCGGCGGGTCTTGTGGCCGGAGGCGGCCTCGAAGGTGTTGCCGTGCATCGGGTCGGTGACCCAGGCGACGGTCGCGCCGGAGCCGGTCACCTTCTCGACCAGCTCCGGGAGCTTGTCCCGGACCTTGTCGGCGCCCATCCGGACGATGAAGGTCAGCCGGCCCGGCTCGCGCTCCGGGTCCAGGCGGTCGATGTACGTCAGCGCGTCGTCGACCGAGGTCGTCGGGCCCAGCTTGATCCCGATCGGGTTCGCGATCTGCGAGGCGAACTCGACGTGGGCGTGGTCGAGCTGGCGGGTGCGCTCACCGATCCAGACCATGTGGCCGGAGGTGTCGTACAGCTTCCCGGTCCGCGAGTCGGTACGGGTGAGGGCGCCCTCGTAGTCGAGGAGCAGCGCCTCGTGGGAGGCGTAGAACTCGACCGCGCGGAACTCGGCCGGGTCGGTGCCACAGGCCTTCATGAAGTTCAGGGCGTTGTCGATCTCGCGCGCCAGCTGTTCGTAGCGCTGGCCCGAGGGGGACGACTTCACGAAGTCCTGGTTCCAGGCGTGCACCTGGCGCAGGTCGGCGTAGCCGCCGGTGGTGAAGGCGCGCACCAGGTTGAGCGTGGACGCGGACGCGTTGTACATCCGCTTCAGGCGCTCGGGGTCCGGAACGCGGGCCTTCTCGTTGAAGTCGAAGCCGTTGACCGAGTCGCCGCGGTAGGTCGGCAGCGTCACGCCGTCGCGGGTCTCGGTCCCCTTCGAGCGGGGCTTGGAGTACTGCCCGGCGATGCGGCCGACCTTGACGACGGGCACGGAGGCCGCGTACGTCAGGACGGCGCTCATCTGGAGCAGCGTCTTGAGCTTGGCCCTGATGTGCTCGGCGGAAACGGCGTCGAAGGCCTCGGCGCAGTCGCCGCCCTGGAGCAGGAACGCCTCGCCACGGGCGACGGCTCCCATCCGGGCGCGCAGCTGGTCGCACTCGCCCGCGAAGACGAGCGGAGGATACGACTCGAGGTCCGCGATCACATCGCGCAGAGCCTCGGCATCGGGGTACTCGGGCTGCTGCGCCGCGGGCAGGTCTCGCCAGGTCGCCTTGGCGACGGCGTGGGATTCAGCGTTCACGGTCACGCAACCAACAGTACGTGGCGAAAAGCGACGTCCAAGCCAGTGACCGCTGGGTGAGACGGATGAGACGGACACGACAGACGGACGCGGCGGGGGCGATGGGCTACGATCGCCGACATGTTCGCGCAGACGACCCAGAACTGGTGGTGGACCGCTCATCCGGCGGCCCACTGACTGCGCGTACCCGAACACGCGAAGGCCGCCCGAGGGGCGGCCTTCCTCTGTTTCCCGGGCCGTTCCTCCTCCGCTCCACGGAAGGAACGCACGATGGACCTCTCCCGTCTCCTGGACGCCTCCAGCCCCCCGTTCGCGCTGCTGCGCCGCCGGACCCCGGGCCGGGACCACGACACCGTCGAGGTGCTGACCGGCGCCGTCCGTGAGGCCGAGCGCCTCGCCGAGCTGCCCGTCGGCGCGCTGCCCACCCTCGCCCTGGTGCCGTTCCGGCAGATCCGCGAACGCGGTTTCGAGGTCCGCGACGACGGCACCCCGCTCTCCGTGCTGGTCGCCGAGGAGGCGTACGAGCTGCCGCTCGCCGACGCGCTCGCACAGCTTCCGGCGCACGAGGTGCGGGTGGAGGACGGCGGCTTCGACGTGTCCGACGGTGCGTACGCCGAGACCGTTCGGCGGGTGATCGACGAGGAGATCGGCTCCGGCGAGGGCGCCAACTTCGTCATCCGGCGCACCTACACCGGGGAGATCCCGGGGTTCGGGCGCGCCGACGCGCTGGCCCTGTTCCGGCGGCTGCTCGCCGGTGAGCGGGGCGCGTACTGGACCTTCGTCGTCCACACCGGGGACCGGACGCTGGTGGGGGCGAGTCCGGAGGCGCATGTGCGGATGTCCGGCGGGACGGTCGTGATGAATCCGATCAGCGGGACCTACCGCTACCCGTCCGGCGCCGCACCGACCGCCGAGGATCTGCTGGCCTTCCTCGCCGACCGCAAGGAGACCGAGGAGCTCTCCATGGTGGTCGACGAGGAGCTGAAGATGATGTGCACGGTCGGCGACATGGGCGGGGTGGTGATCGGGCCGCGGCTCAAGGAGATGGCCCATCTCGCCCATACGGAGTACGAGCTGCGCGGCCGTTCGTCCCTGGACGTACGGGAGGTGCTGCGGGAGACCATGTTCGCGGCGACCGTCACCGGCTCGCCGGTGCAGAACGCCTGCCGGGTCATCGAGCGGCACGAGGCGGGGGGCCGGGGTTACTACGCGGGCGCGCTGGCCCTGCTCGGGCAGGACGAGAACGGCGCCCAGACGCTGGACTCCCCCATCCTCATCCGTACCGCCGACATCTCCGCCGGCGGACGGCTGCGCGTACCGGTCGGCGCGACGCTGGTGCGGCACTCCGACCCGGCGGGGGAGGTCGCCGAGACCCACGCGAAGGCGGCGGGCGTGCTCGCCGCCCTGGGGGTACGGGAAGGGCGGCCGCGCGACGAGTCGCCACGGGCGGCGCGGCTGGCGGACGACCCGCGGGTGCGGGCGGCGCTGGACGCGCGGCGGGCCGACCTGGCGCCGTTCTGGCTGAAGATGCAGGTCCGGTCGGCCGAGCTGAGCGGCCACGCGCTGGTGATCGACGCCGAGGACACCTTCACCGCCATGCTCGCGCATCTGCTGCGCTCCTCCGGTCTGGAGGTCTCGGTGATCCGTTACGACGAGCCGGGGCTGCGGGAGCTGGCGCTCGCCCACGACGGCCCGGTGGTCCTCGGCCCGGGGCCGGGCGATCCGGGGGACGCGGCCGATCCGAAGATGCGGTTCCTGCGCGGGCTGACCGCCGAGCTGGTACGGAACCACCGCCAGGGCCTGCTGGGGGTCTGCCTGGGCCACGAGCTGATCGCGGCCGAACTGGGTCTGGAGATCGTCCGCAAGCGGGTCCCCTTCCAGGGGGCGCAGATGCGGATCGACCTCTTCGGACAGGAGCGGACGGTCGGCTTCTACAACAGCTTCACGGCCCGCTGCGACGACCGGACCGCCACCGAACTGGCCCTGCACCGGATCGAGGTGAGCCGGGACGCCGGGTCGGGCGAGGTCCACGCGCTGCGCGGGCCGGGCTTCGCGGGGGTCCAGTTCCACCCCGAGTCGGTGCTGACGATGGAGGGCGCGGCGCTGACCGCATCACTGCTGGCCGGCGTGCTGGTCTGACGTCTTGCCGATCAGGCCGGGACCAGGACGTTCTCGCCGCGTCGGCCCGCGAGGTGGTCGAGGACGTTCTGGAGGGTGGTGTCGATGATCTGTCCGACCGCGTCGGCCGTGTAGTAGGCCTGGTGGGAGGTGACCACGACGTTGGGGAAGGTCACCAGACGGGCCAGGGTGTCGTCCTCAACCACCTCCAGGGACTTGTCGAGGAAGAAGAGCCCGGCCTCCGCCTCGTACACGTCGAGGCCGACACCGGTGAAGCGGCCCGCGCGGAGCTCGGCGACCAGGGCCTCGGTGTCGACCAGGCCGCCGCGGCTGGTGTTCACCAGGATGGCGTCGTCCTTCATCGTCCTGAGGGCGGCGGCGTCGATGAGGTGCCGGGTGGCCGGGAGCAGCGGTACGTGCAGGCTGATCAGGTCGGACTCGGCGAGGAGCTGTTCCTTCTCGACGTACTCCATGCCGAGTTCGGCGCAGGCCGGGTTGGGGGCGACGTCCCAGCCGAGCAGGTTCATGCCGAAGCCGTGGGCGATCCGGGTGAACGCCTGGCCGATCTTGCCGGTGCCGAGGACGCCGACCGTACGGCCGCGCAGGTCGCGCCCCATGAGGCCGTCGAGCCGGAAGTCGAAGTCGCGGGTCCGGTTCGAGGCGCGGACGATCCGCCGGTTGACCGCCATGGCCAGCGTCCAGGCGAACTCGGCGACGGAGTAGGGGGAGTAGGACGACACCCGGGCGACCGTGAGCCCGAGCCGCTCGGCGACGTCGAGGTCGATGTTGTTGAAGCCGGTGGAGCGCTGGGCGATCATCCTCGTCCCGCCGTCGGCGAGGATGCGCAGGACGCGGGCGCCGAGGTCGGCGTTGACGCTGGAGGACACGATCGGATGGCCGGCCGCGATGGGGGCGGTGTCCTCGGTGAGGAAGACGTCCAGACAGCGGATGTCGTGGTGGCCGTGGAAGGCCTTCTCGAGCAGCGGCTTCTCGTCCGCCTGCACACCGAACGCCAGGATCTCCACGGAGCCCCTCCGGGGGTTCTGCCGGATTTGTCTCGTACCCGGCGAATATACGACTCCCGGAGGCGCGTCGCGTTCCATCCCTCCCGACCGGAGGAAAGCCTCAGCCCGTGGCGTCTCAGCCGAAGAAGACCCCCACCTCCGCGTAGAGCGCCGGGTCGACCGTCTTGAGGCGGGCCGTGGCCTGTGCGATCGGGACGCGGACGATGTCGGTGCCGCGCAGGGCGACCATCTTTCCGAAGTCGCCGTCGCGCACCGCGTCGATGGCGTGCAGCCCGAACCGGGTGGCGAGCCAGCGGTCGAAGGCGCTCGGCGTGCCGCCCCGCTGCACATGGCCGAGGACGGTGGTCCTGGCCTCCTTGCCGGTCCGCCGCTCGATCTCCTTGGCGAGCCACTCCCCCACACCCGAGAGCCGGACGTGCCCGTACGAGTCGAGCGTCCCGTCCTTGAGGACCATGTCCCCGTCCCGGGGCATCGCCCCCTCGGCGACGACCACTATCGGGGCGTACGTGGCCTTGAAGCGCGAGGTGACCCAGGCGCAGACCTGGTCGAGGTCGAAACGCTGCTCGGGGATGAGGATGACGTTGGCGCCGCCGGCCAGGCCGGAGTGGAGGGCGATCCAGCCGGCGTGCCGTCCCATCACCTCCACCACCAGGACCCGCATATGGGACTCGGCGGTGGTGTGGAGACGGTCGATGGCCTCGGTGGCGATACCGACCGCGGTGTCGAAGCCGAAGGTGTAGTCGGTGGCGGAGAGGTCGTTGTCGATGGTCTTGGGCACGCCGACGCAGGGGACGCCGTACTCGTCGACCAGCCGGGCGGCGACGCCGAGGGTGTCCTCGCCGCCGATCGCGATCAACGCGTCGACCTCGGACTTGGCGAGGTTCTCCTTGATGCGGCGGATGCCGTTCTCCACCGTCAGCGGGTTGGTGCGCGAGGAGCCGAGGATGGTCCCGCCGCGCGGCAGGATGCCGCGGACGGCGGGGATGTCGAGCGGGACGGTGTGGCCCTCCAGCGGTCCGCGCCAGCCGTCGCGGAAGCCGGTGAAGTCGTAGCCGTACTCCTGGACGCCTTTGCGGACGATGGCGCGGATGACCGCGTTGAGACCGGGGCAGTCGCCTCCCCCGGTCAGTACGCCGACGCGCATGGAGGTCTCCTTCGCCGTGGCGGACGGGATGCGGGGCCCACGCTAATGGTGACGTGGGTCACTCCGACACGGCGTGGCGGGTGAAATGCGCGCGGATCCTCGTCAGGCGTCGTCCAGGCCGCGCTCGATGGCGTACCGGACGAGCTCCACCCGGTTGTGCAGCTGGAGCTTGCCGAGGGTGTTCTGCACGTGGTTCTGCACGGTGCGGTGCGAGATGACCAGGCGCTCGGCGATCTGCTTGTAGCTCAGCCCCTTGGCGACGAGGCGCAGGACCTCGGTCTCGCGCTCGGTCAGCTGCGGGGCCTTCGGCTCGTCGGCCCCGGCGGCCGTGGCCGGTTCGGAGGCGAGGCGGCGGTACTCGCCGAGGACCAGGCCCGCGAGGCCGGGGGTGAAGACCGGGTCGCCGACGGCCGTACGGCGCACCGCGTCGATCAGCTCGGCCGTGCTGGCGGACTTGAGGAGATAGCCGGTGGCCCCGGACTTGACCGCCTCCAGGACGTCGGCGTGCTCGCCGCTCGCGGAGAGGACCAGGACCCTCAGCTGGGGGTCGGCGCCGACCAGCTCCTTGCAGACCTGTACGCCGGGCTTCGCCGGGAGGTTGAGGTCGAGGACGAGGACGTCCGGGCCCACCGCCTTGGCGCGGCGCACCGCCTGCTCGCCGTCGCCGGCCGTTGCGACCACGTCCAGGCCCGCCTCGGCGAGGTCGCGGGCGACCGCGTCCCGCCACATCGGATGGTCGTCCACGACCATCACCCTGATCGGTCCGGCCGTCCGCCGCTCTTCCACCTGCGCTGCCGCCTGCTCTTCGCTCATGTGTCCGTTCACCTTCCCCCGTGCGTCCCGCGCTCCCGCGGGACCTTCAACTCGACTTCCGTGCCCTGGCCGGGGACCGAGATCAGCTCGGCCGTGCCGCCCAGATCCCGCAGTCTCCCCCGGATGGACAGGGCGACGCCCATCCGGCCCTCGCCCTCGGCCTGCGCGAGCCGCCCCTCCGGGATGCCGGGACCGTCGTCCCGCACCGTCACGATCACCTCGTCCGGCCAGTCCTCGACCAGGATCCACGCCCGCGCGCCCGCGCCCGCGTGCACCCGGACATTGTCCAGGGCGGCACCGACAGCGGCGGCCAGTTCGCGGGCCGCGGCCGGCGGAAGCAGGACCGGGGCGCCCGGGTCGGAGAGCGTGACCCGCGCTCCGGCGCGCGGGGCGAGCAGCGTCCGCAGATCGACCGGGGAGTCCGCCGCGCCGTCGGGGCGGTCGAGGTCGTCCGGCTCGTCGACGAACCGGACCACCGCCCCCTCGGACTCGTCCTCGGAGACCAGGGACGGCCGGGTCATCCCGCCGGCCACCAGGGTGCGCAGGGCGACCTCCTGCTCCCCCGCCATCCGGCCCAGCTCGGCGGCCTCGCCGCCGAGCGCGGTGCCCCGCCGCTGCACCATCGCGAGGACCTGGAGCACGCTGTCGTGGATGTCCCGGGCCAGCCGCTCCCGTTCGCGGGTCGCGGCCTCGATCTCCAGGGCGCGGGCGAGGGTGCGCTCCGAGGCGCGGGCGACCTCGACGACGTACCCGATGGCGATGGAGGCCACCCACACCAGAAGCACGTTGTGCAGGGTGTCGCGGCTCGGGTGGCCACGCTCGACGAGGTTGGCGACGGCCACCAGCGAGGAGGCGAAGCCGGCCCAGCGCCAGCCGCCCTTGATCGCGTACGCCAGGACGGCCCCGGCCGTCCATATCGACGGCAGCGTGGGGCCGTCGACGGTCCGGGCCTGCGCGTCGGCCAGCGGGGTCAGCAGGATGCCGGTGAGCGCGACCGTGAGGTCGGCGACCAGGAAGCGCTTGGTGCAGCTGGCCGCGTTGGCCACCTTGGGGAGGGTGGCAAGGTTCCAGACGCACAGGACGGCGAGGAAGGCGACGGCCACCCACGGCCGTTCGTAGCGGTCCCGGGAGAAGGCGAAGAGCAGGACCGCGTAGATCATCGTCAGGACGCGGTACGCCGTGAGCGCGCGCCACAGCGGCTGCTCGACCGACATCCGCACGACACGCTCGCGCTTGGCCATCTCCCCCACCCCCGGGCGCTCCTCCCCCGCAGGGGTCAGGCGCCGGACTCTTCCCGTGCCGCGATCTCGGCCTTGACGGCCTCCTTGGCGGCCTTCTCCGCCTCGGCGATCTGGCGCTTGGCGGCCGTCGCGTAGATGTCGACGTACTCCTGGCCGGAGAGCTTCATGATCTCGTACATGACCTCGTCGGTCACCGAGCGGAGGATGAAGCGGTCCCCCTCCATGCCCTGGTAGCGGCTGAAGTCCAGCGGCTTGCCGATCCGGATCCCCGGGCGCATCAGCTTGGGGACGACCTTGCCGGGGGGCTGGATCTTCTCCGTGTCGATCATGGCGACCGGGATCACGGGCGCGCCGGTGGCGAGCGCCACGCGCGCGAGGCCGCCCGGCTTGCCGCGGTAGAGCCGGCCGTCGGGGGAGCGGGTGCCCTCGGGGTAGATCCCGAAGAGTCCGCCCTTCTCGATGACCTCGATACCGGCCTTGATCGCCGCCTCGCCGGCGCCGCGCGCTCCGGAGCGGTCCACCGGGAGCTGGCCGACGCCCTTGAAGAAGGCGGCGGTGAGCTTGCCCTTCACTCCGGGCGAGGTGAAGTACTCGGCTTTGGCGATGAAGGTGACCTTGCGGTCGAGTACGGCGGGCAGGAAGAAGGAGTCCGAGAACGACAGATGGTTGCTCGCGAGGATCGCCGGCCCCTCGGCGGGAATGTTCTCGAGGCCCTCCACCCACGGCCTGAAGGCGAGCTTCAGCGACCCTCCGATGGAGAACTTCATTGCGCCGTAGATCAACTCGAGTACCTTCCGTGTGCCGTCGGAAAGACCTTATCCCGCCTTGTCCCGCACTCCCGCGCCGGAGCGGCCCGCGGCGGGGCACGTTCGTGGATACGGACCTGGTCGGTGTCGGTCCGGTCGCGTACGGTGAAGGTCCTTCCCTCTTTGTCGTCGCTTCGTCGAATCCCGAAGCCGAACCCACGAACAGGAGACCCCGGTGCCGGTCCTTCCCGGAGCCGAGCCGTACCGCCATGAGGGCGGAGAGGTCGGCGTCCTTCTCTGTCACGGCTTCACCGGCTCCCCGCAGTCGCTGCGCCCCTGGGCCGAGTACCTCGCCGAGCGCGGACTGACGGTGTCGCTGCCCCTGCTGCCCGGGCACGGCACCCGCTGGGAGGACATGCAGCTCACGACCTGGCAGGACTGGTACGCGGAGGTCGACCGGGCGCTGCGGGAGCTGCTCGCGCGGTGCGAGCGGGTCTTCGTCTTCGGTCTGTCCATGGGCGGGGCGCTGGCGCTGCGGCTCGCGGCGAGGCACGGGGACGCGGTGCGCGGCCTCGTCCTGGTCAACCCCGGCAACAAGGTGCACGGGGTGGCGGCGCACGCGCTGCCGGTGGTCCGCCACTTCGTCCGTACGACGAACGGCATCGCCAGCGACATCGCCAAGGAGGGCGTGGTCGAGATCGGGTACGACAAGGTGCCGTTGCACGCGGCTCACTCGCTGCGGCGGTTCTTCCGTACGGTGGACGCCGAGCTGCCGCAGGTCACCCAGCCGCTGGTGCTGTTGCACAGCCCGCAGGACCATGTGGTCCCGCCGGCGGACTCGGCGCGCATCCTCAGCCGGGTCTCGTCGACGGACGTGACGGAGATCCTGCTGGAACAGAGCTACCACGTGGCGACGTTGGACCACGACGCGGAGCGGATCTTCGAGGAGAGCTGGGCGTTCATCGGCCGGCTCGCTCCGGACGCGGTCGGGGAGAAGGGGAGCAGGAGCGGTGGCTGAGCAGCAGGACGGGGAGCGCGAGCCGCAGCCCATCGACGAGGAGGCCGCCTGGGCGGCGATCGTCGCCGGGTACGGCGAGGAGCCGGCGGACCCTCCGGGGTCGAGACCGTTCAGATCGGTGGAGGACTTGGCGCTTCCCGAGCCCGTGGAGGACGGGAACACCGACGACGGCGACGACGGCGACGACGACGATGAGGACGACAGCGACGGCGAGGACGGCGAGGACGGCGATCCGGAGAAGCCGGCCCTCGGCAGCTCGATCGTCTTCGCGCCCGGGGTGAGCGTGGGCGGCGGCCCGCGCGACTACCAGCTCGCCGATCCGGACGAGGAGCCGCCGCAGGGCCGCTCGGACGGCGGGGCGGGCGGCGGGGCGGGCAGGTCCGGCGAGGACGACGACGAGGGCCACTTCGTGCCCCCGGAGCCGCCTCCGCTGCCGGAGGCGGACACGACGACGAAGTTCGCGTGGCTGGGCGTGGTGGGCGGCCCGGTGCTGATGCTGGTGGCGGTGCTGTTCCAGTGGGACATGACGTGGTGGCTGACGACGCTGTGCGTGGGCGGCTTCCTGGGCGGCTTCGCGACGCTGGTGGCCCGGATGGAGCACGACGACGACGAGGACGGCCACGACGACCCGGGCCGGGGCGCGGTGGTGTGACGGGGTCCGCCCGGGCCACGGGCGCGGTGGCGTGACAGGTTCCGCCGCCCCGCCGGAGGCGCCGTGGCGTGACAGGTTCCGCCGCCCCGCCGGAAGCGCCTGGCGTGACAAGGCCCCGGGCCGCAGGCGCCGTGGCGTGACAGGTTCCGCCCGGGCCGGGTCAGCTCGCCGGGATTCTGACCGCCGCGAGGACGGGCAGGTGGTCCGTCGCCGCTCGGAGGTCGGCCTCCGGGAGGTTCGTCGGGACGCCGCAGCCGAGGAACTCCACGCCCGGGGTCGCGAGGATCGCGTCGATGCGCTGGTGCGGGTCGGCCGGCGTCGAGGTGTACTCGCCGCCCCAGGGGCTGACCGCCCAGCCGTCCCGCAGCTCCTTCGCCAGGCGCGTGAAACTCCGCCCGTCCGGGCGCTCGTTGAGGTCCCCGGCGACGATCGTGTGGGGCGCGTCCATGGCCGCGACCTGTTCCAGGAGCATCCCCGACTGCGCGTACCGCTCGGACTCCCGCAGGCTCAGATGGCAGCTGATCAGCCCGACCCTGGCCCGCGCGAACCGTACGACCGCCGTCGCGAAGCCGCGGCGGTGCAGGCCCGGGGTGAGCGGCAGCAGCACGTCCTCGGTGCGCTCCACGGTGGCGCGCAGCGAGCACATCAGCAGCGGTCCTGCGGCGGTGGCGCCACCGGTCAGCACATAGAGCTCGCTCTTGGCGGCGAGCCGGGCGGCGTGCTTGCGCCAGCGGAAGAACCGCGGCGCCTCCTGGACGAAGACGAGGTCCGGGGCGCAGGCCCGGATCACCCGGGCGAGGGCGTCCTCGTCGTCCCGCTGGGAGCGGACGTTGTAGCTCAGCACCCGGACGACGGCCGAACCGTCCGCCTCGGTGCGGGAGTTGGGCAGCTCACTGATCGCCATGTCCTGCAACACCATGTCCTGCAACATACGACAACCGCCCGCCGTGCCCCGGAGGGCGCGGCGGGCGGAGTCGTGGCGGACCGGGATGTGTCCGGCGCGTCAGGGCCGGTGTCAGCCCTGGCGGGCCAGGTCGGCGGCTCCGACGAGTCCTGCCTTGCCGCCCAGCTGGGCCGCGAGGACCTGCGCGTGCGGACGGTACCGGCCGCCGATCAGCCAGCGCCGGAAGGACTTGCGGATCGGGTCGAGCACCAGCTCGCCCTCGTCCGAGACGCCACCGCCCACGATGAACGCCGACGGGTCGAACAGCGACGCCAGGTCCGCGAGCCCGGCGCCCGCCCAGCGGGCCAGCTCACGGAAGGAGTCCACGGCCACCGGGCAACCCTGCCGCGCGGCGGCGCTGACGTGCTTGCCCTGGATGCCCTCCGGGGTGCCGTCGCCGAGCCCCAGCAGGATCGCGGCGTTCTCCGGGGTGGCGTTGGCGCGCTGCTTGGCGTACCGGACGAGGGCGCGCCCGGAGGCGTACTGCTCCCAGCAGCCCTGGCTGCCGCAGCCGCACAGCAGGCCGTCGGGGACGACCCGGATGTGCCCGAACTCCGCCGCCACGCCGAAGCGTCCGCGGCGCAGCTTGTTGCCGATGATGATGCCGCCGCCGAGACCGGTGCCGAGGGTGATGCAGATGACGTCCTCGTGGCCCTGTCCCGCGCCGAAGCGGTACTCGCCCCAGGCGGCCGCGTTCGCGTCGTTCTCGACGACGACCGGGAGGCCGACCCGCTGCTCGACCTTGTCCTTCAGCGGCTCGTGCCGCCAGTCGATGTTGGGCGCGAAGAGGACGGTGGCGCGCTTGTCGTCGACGTAGCCGGCGGCGCCGATGCCGACGGCCTCGATCTGGTGGCCCTTGCCGGCCTCGGACACCGCGGCGCAGATCGCGTCGACGATGCCTTCGGGGGTCGGCGGGGTGGGCACCTTGTGCGTGTCGAGGATGTTGCCCTCCTCGTCGACCACGCCGGCCGCGATCTTCGTGCCGCCGATGTCGACGCCGATGGTGAGTCCCATGTGTCCCTCAGTTTTCGGTCGAGCCCCGCTATGGCCAACCGTACCCGAGGGGGGCGACCCTCCCGGTCAGTCGAGATCGATGTGCTGTCCGGTTCCGGGGCCTTCGTCACGAGGATCGTCGGGGCGGTCGGCGGGCGGCGCGGTGCGCGGGTCGTCGCGTTCCGGGCGGGTCTCGTCGCGCGTCCAGCGGGTCTCGTGGCCCTCGACCGCCGAACGGTACGCGGCGAGCAGTTCGCTGCCCGCCGCCGCGAGGTGGTCGAAGACCTGCGGGTTCCGTTCGATGACGGGCTCGACGGCGGCCTTCGCCTGGATGACGAGCTGCTGCACGGTCTGCTGTACGGCTCCCTGGGCGGCCGTTCCGGTCAGCGGGCCCCGCAGCGAGGAGACCTTGTCGGCGACCGCGTCGAAGAGCTTGCGGAACTCCTCCGCGGCCGATCCGGGCTCGGCTCCGGCGGCCGCGCGGCGGCGGGCCTTCTCGGCCTCCAGGTCCTCGGCGCACGCCTTGGCCCAGGCGTCCGAATCGCTCATGGCGTACTCCTTAGGGCTTCTACCGTCGACGGTACACGGCGTCGCGGCCTCCGTTACGACGTCTTCGTCACGACGTCTTCGGCCAGAGCCCGGGGTCGGGGGTGAAGCGGAGCCTGAGATCGCCGTCGACGAGGCCGGCGCCGGAGACGGTGCAGCGGCGCAGGACGGGCGGCAGCGGGACGTTGCGGCGGAACGGTCCGACGGTGAGGAGGAGTTCGTCGCCGCGGCGGACCAGGGAAAGCTCGTCCTTGACGGCGCCGGGCAGGGGAAGGTGCCAGACGAGGATGCCGTCCTCGTCCCTGCGGTCCTCGACGGTCCACTCGGGCGCGGGGGCCGGTGCGGGTCTCTCGTCGACGGCGAGGAGGGCGAGGTCCTCGGGGCCGCGCAGGTCCCGGCCGAGGTGCGGCAGGGCGTGCACCGCTCCGTCGTACGCGGTACGCAGCCGGTCCAGGTGCTGGTGCTGCTGGGCGGTCAGCGCGGCGAACCAGGGGTCCGGGGAGTCGGCCGGGAGGAGTCGGTTGGCGACGACCGTGTCGAGGGCGAGGCCGTGGAGCGCGAGCCCGAGCCGGGCGGTGCGCAGCGCGTCGAGGGCGGCGGGGCCCGGTTCGACGACGAGGCGGACGGTGGTGTCCGGGGCGTCGACCACGGCCTGGACGGCGGCGAGCTCGGCCTCCCAGCGGGCGGTGGTCTCGTACAGCCACTGGGCGGGCATGGGGACGCCGGCGAGCTGGGCGAGCATGGGGCGCAGCGCGCGGGCGGCCTGGCGCTCGGCCGGCAGCAGTCGGCGCAGATAGCGGCGGAGCTGCTCGGGCAGGGCGAGGACGGCGAGGGCGTCGAGGAGCGGCGGCATGTCGACGACGACCAGGTCCCGGTCGCCGGCGGCGGCGTCGCGCAGGGCGCGCAGGAGGGCGAACTCCCGGCTGCCGGGCAGCTCGGTCAGCTCGGCGTCCTCCAGGGGGGCGGCGCCGAAGAGGTCGAGGGCGGTGGCGGAGCGGGCCTGGAGGTCGAGGAACTCGCGGCGGAAGTCGGCGGCGGGGTCGGGCCGGAGGATGCGGAGGCCCTCGCTCAGGAGGGCGTCAGCCTCCGCCGACACCAGCAGGACCCGGCGTCCGGCCTTGGCCTCGGCGAGGGCGGTCGCCGAGGCGACGGTGGTGCGTCCGGCGCCGCCGGGCCCGGTGACCAGGATGATCCTCATGCGGCGGAACGTTACCGCCCGCCGTCGCGGGCGCTGCCCACCCGGCCCATCGGGGCCGGCGACGGGGGGCGAGGAGGTCGCGGGCTTACGCGCCCGACTCCACGCGCTTCTTCAGGCCCGCGAGCGCGCGGTCGATGATGACCTTCTCCGCCTTGCGCTTGATCATGCCGAGCATCGGGATCTTGACGTCGACCGTCAGCTGGTACGTCACCTCGGTGTGCTTGCCCCCGGCCGCCGGCGCCAGCCGGTAGGAGCCGTCCAGGGCACGCAGCATCTGGGACTTGACCAGCGTCCAGGAGACCTCGTCGTCGCCGGTCCAGGTGTACGCCAGGGTGTGGTCGTCCTTGATCGCGCCCGCGTCGAGCAGCAGCCGGACCTTCTCCGCGCGGCCGGCCGCGTCCCTCTCCAGGACCTCGGCCTCCTTCACCTCGCCCGTCCACTCGGGGTAGCGGGCGAAGTCGGCGATCACACCCATGACGTCGGCCGGTGCCGCCTCGATGGTGATGCTCGAGCTGGTGTGTTCGGCCATCGCGGTGGCTCCTCCACTGTGCGGTCCGGCGGAAGTCAACGGCACGAACGTGCCGACCGAAGGCTATCGCGCCGCCGGTACCGGACTCTCACCACTCCAGCGCCCATGGCCTGCCGGTGGCGGCGAAGTGGCCGACGTTGACGCATTCCGTCGCGCCGACCCGCATCCGCCGGGCCAGCGGCTGGTGGACGTGGCCGAAGAGGGCGTAGCGCGGGCGGGTGCGGCGGACGGCGTCGAGGAGGGCGCGGCTGCCCCGTTCGAAGCGCCGGGCCACCGTGTCGTAGGTCAGCTCCGGCACGTCGGGCGGGATGTGGCTGCAGAGGACGTCGACGTCGCCGAGGGCCTCGACCTTCGCCGCGTACTCCTCGTCGGAGATCTCGTACGGGGTGCGCATCGGGGTGCGCAGGCCGCCGCCGACGAAGCCGAAGACCAGGCCGCCGAGCTCGATCCGCTCACCGTCCAGGACGGTCGTTCCCGGGCGCGCGTACTCGGGCCACAGGCGCGGGATGTCGACGTTGCCGTAGGTGGCGTAGGTCGGGGTCGGGAAGGCGGCGAACATCTCCGCGTACTGGCGGCGGACCGCGGACTCGATGGCCGTCTCCCGGTCGACCGCGAGCTCGGACCAGAGCCGTCGTCCCAGTTCACGGGCCTCGTCGAAGCGGCGGGCGGTGCGCAGCTCCACGATCAGGTCGGCGTTGTCGACACCGAAGAGGTCGGGGAAGATCCCGCGACTGTGGTCGGCGTAGTCGAGGAAGAGCACCAGGTCGCCGAGGCATATCAGGGCGTCCGCCCCCTCCCCCGCCTTGGCGAGGGCACCGGTGTTCCCGTGCACATCACTGACCACATGGACTCTCGTGCGTGGCATGGACCCACCTTATGGCGTCGGACCTGCGGTTACTTCCGAGTCCGGGAAGGTGTGGACTACTGTGCGCGAAGCACCGCCACGCATGTGTGACGCACGGAACATCTGGCCTGAACCCCCTATCGGGAACCCAGTACTGATGGGTAACGTCCGGGCAGTCCAGTCGTGCTCACCCCCACTGAGCACCTGCCCGATCTTGGACTTCACCGGTGCATCACACAGAGCCGTGGCGCCGGCGCCCGATGAGGAGCAGCAGTCTTGCGCGAGTTCAGCCTTCCGGCCCTGTACGAGGTCCCCACGGACGGCAATCTGACCGATCTCATCCGCCGCAACGCGTCCCAGCACCCAGATGTCGCCGTGATGGGGCGCAAGGTCGCCGGCGTCTGGACGGACGTCACCGCCCGGCAGTTCCTCGCCGAGGTGCGCGGTGCCGCGAAGGGTCTGATCGCCGCCGGTGTCGAGCCGGGCGACCGGGTGGCCCTGCTGTCCCGTACCCGTTACGAATGGGTGCTCCTGGACTTCGCGATCTGGAGCGCGGGCGCGGTGACCGTGCCGGTGTACGAGACCAGCTCGCCGGAGCAGATCCAGTGGATCCTCGGCGACTCGGGCGCCTCGCTGGTCCTGGTGGAGTCCGCGGCCCACGAGGAGTCGGTGGAGTCGGTACGCGACAGCCTGCCCGGCCTCAAGGGCGTGTGGCAGATCGAGGCGGACGCGGTCGCGCGGCTCACCGCCGCCGGCGCGGACGTCTCCGACGAACTGCTCGACGAGCGGATGTCGTCCGCGCACGCGGACGACCCGGCGACGATCGTCTACACCTCGGGCACCACGGGCCGGCCGAAGGGCTGCGTGCTGACGCACCGCGCGTTCTTCGCCGAGTGCGGCAACGTGGTGGCGCGCCTCAAGCCCCTGTTCCGTACGGGCGAGTGCTCGGTGCTGCTCTTCCTGCCCGCCGCCCACGTCTTCGGGCGTCTGGTCGAGGTCGCCTCCGTGATGGCGCCGATCAAGCTGGGCTGCGTGCCGGACATCAAGAACCTCACCGACGAGCTGGCGGCCTTCCGGCCGACGCTGATCCTCGGTGTGCCGCGGGTCTTCGAGAAGGTCTACAACTCCGCCCGCGCCAAGGCGCAGGCGGACGGCAAGGGCAAGATCTTCGACAAGGCCGCGCACACGGCGATCGCGTACAGCCGCGCCATCGGCACACCGCAGGGCCCGTCGCTCGGCCTGCGGATCAAGCACAAGGTCTTCGACAAGCTGGTCTTCTCCAAGCTGCGCGCGGTCCTCGGCGGCCGGGGCGAGTTCGCCATCTCGGGCGGCGCGCCGCTGGGCGAGCGGCTCGGCCACTTCTTCCGCGGCATCGGCTTCACGGTCCTGGAGGGCTACGGCCTGACGGAGTCGTGCGCCGCGACCGCGTTCAACCCGTGGGACCGGCAGAAGATCGGCACGGTCGGGCAGCCGCTGCCGGGCTCGGTGGTGCGGATCGCCGACGACGGCGAGGTGCTGCTGCACGGCGAGCACATCTTCTCGGGCTACTGGAACAACGAGTCGGCGACGGCGGAGGCGCTGGCCGACGGCTGGTTCCACACCGGTGACATCGGCACGCTCGACGAGGACGGCTATCTGGCGATCACCGGCCGGAAGAAGGAGATCCTGGTGACGGCGGGCGGCAAGAACGTCGCCCCGGCGGTCATCGAGGACCGGATCCGGGCGCACGCGCTGGTCGCGGAGTGCATGGTGGTGGGCGACGGACGGCCGTTCGTGGGCGCGCTGGTCACCCTGGACGAGGAGTTCCTGGGCCGCTGGGCCGCCGAGCACGGCAAGCCGGCGGGCTCGACGGCGGCTACGCTTCGCGAGGACTCGGAGCTGCTCGCGGAGGTCCAGCGGGCGGTGGACGACGGCAACGCGGCGGTGTCGAAGGCGGAGTCGGTGCGGAAGTTCAGGATCCTGAACTCCCAGTTCACCGAGGAGGCCGGGCACATCACGCCGTCGCTGAAGCTGAAGCGCAACGTGGTGGCGAAGGACTTCGCCGACGAGATCGAGGCGATCTACCGCGCCTGACGGCCGCTCAGAACGCCCCTGGCAGGCCCGTGTCGCGGGCCGCCGGGGGCGTTCGCGCGGTCTCGGCGGTGTCGGCGGTCTCTGCGGCGTCCCGGGTCACCGAACACACCGAACACGAAGAGGAGTAGGGGTTTCATGCGGCTCAAGCGCACCGCCGTGCTGGGGGCGGCCCTGACCGCGACGGTCACGGTCTCGGGCTGCAGCAGCAGCTGGGGAGAGGACGCCGGTCTGCCGAAGGCGGGCGACCTGGCGGGGATCGAGCGGATCGTCAGCAAGCACACGATGTGCAGCGACCTGCGCGCCGCCTCCGGGGACGGCTCGATGAACGAGGAGGCCAAGGACCCCTCCTGGGGCATAGGCGAGCGCGCGGTGTGCGGCGACGACCGCGACGACACCCTCACCCTGCTGACCGTCACCGACATGGAGAAGTTCCAGGAGGCGAACAAGAAGGCGGCGGGCCAGGGCGGCGGCGGCCGTTTCCTCGTCGGGCAGGACTTCGCGATCGTCGCTGCGAACAACGGTGTCGCGGAGAAGCTCAAGGCCTCCGGCACGCTGCTCTTCACCTGCGAGAAGGACTTCAAGATCCCGCAGGGCTACCGGCAGGAGGAGCTCCTGGTGGACGGCTGCGCGCTGACCGACTACCTGCCCGCCTAGGCCCGGCCGTCAGCGGCAGGTCCGGCGGCACGGCGGGCGGCGCCCTCGGAGCGCGGGGCGGCTCAGAGCAGCTTCTCGAGCCGCTCCGCGAGCAGGTCCCAGCGCCAGCGCTCCTCGACCCAGGCGCGGCCGCGTTCGCCCATGCGGGCGCGGAGTTCCGGGTCGAGGAGCAGCGTCGCGATCCGGTCCGCGGACTCCTCCGGGGCGTCGCCGCGCACGACCCAGCCGGTCTCGCCGTCGAGGACCGCGTCCGGGGCGCCGCCGGAGTCGCCGGCGACGACCGGGAGGCCGGTGGCCGAGGCCTCCAGATAGACGATGCCGAGGCCCTCGACGTCGAGGCCGCCCCGGCGCGTGCGGCAGGGCATGGCGAAGACGTCGCCGGCTCCGTAGTGGGCCGGCAGCTCCTCCCACGCCACCGCGCCCGTGAACCGTACGGATCCGGCCACGCCGGTGCGCTCCGCGAGTCGCCGCAGATCGTTCTCGTACGGCCCGCCTCCGACGATCAGGAGCACCGCGTCCGGCACCCGGCGCAGGATCTGCGGCAGGGCCCTGATCAGCGTGTCCTGGCCCTTGCGGGGGACGAGCCGGGAGACGCAGACCACCACGGGCCGGTCGCTCAGCCCGAGCCGCTCGCGTACCGCGTCGCCGCCCGAGCCGGGGTGGAAGGTCTTCTCGTCCACGCCCGGCGGGAGCTGTGTCATCCGCCCGGCCGCCGCGGGTGTGAGCGCGGCGGCGATCCGCGAGCGCGTGTACTCGCCGAGGTACGTGATCGTGTCGGTGCCCTCGCCGATCCGGCGCAGCAGCCCGCGCGAGCCGGGCAGCTGCGCCCACCCCGCCTCGTGTCCGTGCGTGGTCGCGACCAGGCGCCGGGCCCCGGCCCTGCGCAGGGCGGGGGCCATCAGGCCGAGCGGTGCCGCGGCCCCGAACCAGACGGACTCGCAGCCGTGCTCTCGCAGCAGCGCGGTCGCCCGCGCGGTGACCCGAGGGGTCGGCAGCAGCATGGTGGTGCGATCCCGGACGACCGTGAAAGGCTGCTCCGCGTCGAACGCGGCGGTCGCCTCGATCCCCTCCCGGCCGCGCTTCCACGTGGAGGCGTAGACCACGATCCGCTCGGGATCCAGGCGCAACGCCATGTTGTGCAAGAACGCCTGGATTCCACCGGGCCGTGGCGGGAAATCGTTCGTTACGATCAAGGTCTTGTACATCGTGGCCGAATGTACCGTGGCCGCGCCCCCCGCCCGGCACCACCTCCGCGACAGCGGACCGACAGGACAAGGACGAGGTAGGAATGACGGGCGTACTGGGCGCACCGCGCACGGGCGGGAAGAGTGGCACGAAGGGCGGCTCGGCCGGCGGCACGAAGCGCGGCGCGAGTCTGCGGCTGCCGCTCGCGCTGTGGGCTCTGACCCGGGTCGTTCTGCTGCTGTGCGTCTTCAAGGTCGTCACGGTCCCCGGCCCCGACGTCACGAGCGACATCGAGCAGATCTACCAGGGCTGGTACGAGGTCCTCCGGACGGGCACGTACCCGATGTCCGACGTGACCTGGCAGTACCCGCCCGGTGCCGCGCTGGCGATCCTCTCCCCCGCGCTGCTGCCGTTCCTGGGGTACTCCGCGGCCTTCTTCGTCCTCGCCTTCCTGTGCGACGCGGTCGTCCTCGGCCTGCTGCTGTACACGGGCCGGCGCCCGGGCCGTGCGCTGCGCGGCGCCTGGATCTGGATCGCCGGCGTCCCCCTGCTCGGCCCGACCGCGTACTCCCGGTACGACCTGATGGTCACCGCCGTCGCCGTCGCCGCCCTGCTCGCCGCCCCGCGCCATCCCCGGGTGCTGGGTGCGCTGGCCGGCTTCGGGGCGATGCTGAAGGTGTGGCCGGTGCTGCTGCTCGTCGGCACCCCCCGCGGCCGTGCCACCTTCCGCTCCTGGTCGACGGCGGCGGGCGCGGCGGCCGGCCTGCTGCTCCTGTGCACGCTCGCGGCGCCGGGCGCGCTGGCCTTCCTGAACTTCCAGCGCGACCGGGGCACGGAGGTCGAGTCGCTGGGCGCGCTGGTCTTCCATGTGGCGCGGCACTTCGGCTGGGAGGGCGAGGCGCGGATGAACTACGGCTCGATCGAGTTCCTCGGCCCGTACGTCTCCACCGTCTCCACGGCCGCGATGGTCCTGACCATGGCCGCCTTCGGCTGGCTGCTGCTGTGGCGGCTCCGGGCGCGGTCCTTCACGACCGCGACTCCGGCGGACGCGGCGTTCGCGGCGGTGCTGCTGTTCACCACCACGAGCCGGGTGATCAGCCCGCAGTACATGATCTGGCTCGTCGGTCTGGCCGCCGTGTGCCTGGCCTACCGCGCGAGCCGGATGCGGCGGCCCGCGCATCTCGTGGTGTGGGCCACGGCGGTGACGCAGTTCGAGTTCCCCGTGTGGTTCTCGCACGTGACGGAGAGCGATCCGCTGGGCATCGCGCTGCTGGTGGTACGGAACGGCCTGCTGGTCGCGGCGACCCTCAGCGCCTGCCGGATCCTGTGGCGCCAGACGGTGGTGGAGCCGCGCCTCGCGGTACCGTCGCTGCCGGCTCAGGCGGACCCCGACCGCGAGAGGTCGATGTCGGCTTCCTGACGGAGCGGCGTACGGCGGTGCAGCATGCCCAGTGCCGCGCACTGCCCCGCCATCGCGAGGGCCATCGCCAGACAGATCCCGGGCAGACCGAGCCCGGACAGGGCGTACGCGAGCGGGAGCTGGGCCAGGACCCCGGCGATGGTGATCCTGGCGAGCCGGGGGCCGCCGCCGCTGCCCTCGAAGACCCCGGCGAGGGCGATGAACCCGGCCGTGAGGACGAGGTGGGGGCCCAGGCAGCGCAGGAAGAGGGCGCCGGCGGCCGTGACGTCGGGGGCGGCTCCGAAGGAGCGCATGACGAGGTCGGCGGTGAGCAGCAGCAGTGCGGCGGCCGCGGCCCCGAGGACGCAGCCGAGGAGTAGCGCCTGCCGGCCGACGGCCCGGCGCTCGTCGCGGCCGGCGCCGAGCAGATGGGCGGTGTGGATGGCGGCGGCCTGGCGCACGGCGTAGAACGCCATGGTCGCGACGTACATGGCCTTGGTGGCGATGCCGTACGCGGCGACCTCGGTCACCCCGAGCCGTGCCACGACGGCGACGAGGGCGAGGGCGCCGGTCATCCGGACCACGAAGTCCAGGGAGATGGGCAGTCCGGTGGAGGCGGTACGGCGCAGGGCCGCGACGGTGCCTTCGGCGGGCCGGACCGAGCCCGCCGCGCGGAGGTGCGGGTCGCGGCGCAGCGCCACGAGCCCGGCGACGAGGGCCGCGCTCCGGCCGATGACGGTGGCGAGGGCCGCGCCCGGCACTCCGAAGGCGTGGATGAGCGGCGGATCGAGGACCAGGATCAGCCCGTTGGCGAGGAACGCGAGGCGCATGGGGGTGCGGGTGTCGCCCGCGCCCTTGAGGATCCCGTCGACGACGTGCGTGGCGAAGAAGACGGCCGTGCCCGGCAGCGAGATCGCGAAGTAGGCGGTGGCGAGCGCGAGCGCGGGGGTGTCGTCGCCGCCGAGGACGAGCCGGGCGAGCGGTTCGCGCAGCAGGTACCCGCCGATCGCGACCGGTGGGACGAGCAGCGCCGCGAGGGTCCAGCCGCCGCGGACGGCGGACCGCAGGGCGCCCGGGTCGCCGGCGCCCCGCGCCCGGGCCACGAGGACGGTCGTGCCGGAGGCGGCCATGAGGACGACGCCGAGGAGGACGTTCTCGACGTTGGTGGCGACGGCGACGGCCGCGACGGCGGCCCCGCCGAGCCGGGCCACCCACACCATGTTGATGATCCCGGCGGCGACCGAGGCCAGCAGCTCGAAGTAGACCGGATACGCGAGCCGTATCAGCGGCCGCCGGTGCCCCATGCGTACTCCCCCTCGAAACGTGCTACCTCGATTCGAGGTGCCGCGAAAAGAGGTACCATGGCGTCCGGGTCCGGGACAAGCGCGAAGGAGGCGGCCGAGTGCTGGAGCTGACGATCCTCGGCTTTCTGTACGAGAGACCGCTGCACGGGTACGAGCTGAAGGACCGGATCCAGGGGCTGAGCGGCCATGTCCGCCCGGTCAGCGACGGGGCGCTCTACCCGGCGATCACCCGCATGGTGAAGGCGGGTCTGCTGGAGAGCCGTACGGAACCGGGCGTGAGCGCCGCACCTCGGCGGACGCTCTCGCTGACCCCGGAAGGCCGCGCCGCGCTGCTCTCCCGGCTGCGCGCCCCCAAGGAGGCCGAGATCACCGACGGCCAGCGCTTCTTCACCCTGCTCGCCTTCCTGGGCCACCTCCCGGACCCGGCGGACCAGGCGGCCGTCCTCCGCCGGCGCCAGGCGTTCCTGAACACCCCGGCCAGCTTCTTCTACGAGGACGGCGTCCCGGTGCGCGCCGAGCGGGAACCGGACATCTTCCGCCGCGGCATGCTCCGCATCGCCCGGGCGACGGGCACGGCGGAGAAGCAGTGGCTGGCGGAGGCGCTGGAGGAGCTGGAGGCCGCGGCGGCCTCGGACGGGGTCTGACCGCCGGCCTCAGGCGAGTCGCGCCCGGAGGTGGGCGCGCCAGGCCGTGGTGAACTCCTCCGGAGTCGTGTCGAGCACCTCGTGCAGGGCCTTCTCCACCGCGCCCTCGCGGGACGGGTGGGCGCCGACCGCGCGGTAGAACGCGGTCAGCCTCTTCTCGCCCCAGCGCTCGGCGATCAGCTCGCACGCCAGCCAGGCGCCCTCGTAGGCCCGTGCCAGCCCGTCGGCGTCGCCGCCGAACTGGAAGGCCTTGTCGTCGGGGAGCCCGGCCGGGAGGTCGCCCGCCCGGACCGCGCGGCGCAGTTCGGGGGCGGCCTCGGCGGCCGTGCGGCCGGTGCCGCGGTAGGCGGCCCAGTCGGCGAAACCCTCGGAGAGCCAGACCGGGGTGGCGGGCGAGGTCGCGGCGCGGGTGGCCACATGGGTGGTCTCGTGGGTGAGGACGACCTGCTGCCCGAACGCGCCGAGCACGCCGTACGCCTCGGGGTTGACGATCACCCGGTCCGGGGGCGCGTCCGGGCCGCCGCGGATCGCGCCGGTCGTGACGGCGGCGATGCCCCGGTAGGAGGCCCCGGGCGCCCCGAGGAGACCGCCCATGGCATCCAGCGAGGCGGGGACGAGGACGACCACCCGGCCCGCCCAGGGCGAGGGCCAGGCCGCCGAGACCGCGGGCACCGCCCGGTCGGCCGCCGCCGCGATCGCCCGGAGGCGCTCCTCCGGCTGCCCGACGCCGAGGACGAGGCTGCGCGCTCCACTCACCGCATCCACGTCGCCCTGCTGCCAGAGCTGCTGGGCCGCGTCCTCACCGGGCCGGTCGGCGGTCACGTACCACCGCCCGTCCCGCTCGATCAGGTCGAGGACGCGCTCGGTCGTGACGGGGCCCGAGTCGTAGCCGCTGAGCCGGTAGCCGAGCTCCGCGCGGACCGTCGCCCGGTCCCGGCCGGTCCGGTCCACGTCCTTCACCCGGTAGTCCCACGAGCCGAGCGGCACCTCGGCGAGGTGGTCGAACTCCTTCCGGGCGGCCGGGGCGAGCGACGCGTCGAGTCCGGCGGTGTAAGCCGCCTCGTCGCGGGCGAGCAGCGCCCGGGCCCGGCGGTCGAGCAGGCTCTGGATCTCCCGGGGCGCCGAGTCGGGCGGTGGCGCCCCGCACCCCGCGAGGGCCAGCAGGCCGGCCGTCAGACAGACGACTCCCCGTCGCACCGCTCCCCGCCCCTGACCCGCCACGCCCTCGATCGTACGGGCAGCCGTAGGGCCGGTCCCCCGGTCAGACCCGGGTGACCGTGGCGTGCGACATCATTCCGACCGGGTCGTAGCGCACCCGCGCCCCCGGATACGGCGCGTGGATCACCTGACCGTGGCCGGCGTAGATGCCGACGTGGCTGGCGTCGTCGCGGTACGTCACCAGGTCGCCGGGCTGTGCCTGGGAGAGGGGCACCTGGCGTCCGGCGTACCGCTGCGCCGAGGAGGTCCGCGGCAGGTTGATCCCGGCGTGCCGGTACGACCAGACCATCAGGCCGGAGCAGTCGAAGGCGGAGGGGCCGGTGGCGCCCCAGACGTAGGGCCGGCCGATCGCGCTGCGGGCGGCGGCGACGGCGGCCGCGGCCCGCGAGGAGGCCGGGCCGAGGTCGGAGAGCGGCGGCAGGTCCTGGTCGCGGCCGGACCGGGAGGCCCGGTCGAAGGAGGCGCGCTCCTCGGCGGTGAGGGAGGCGAGCAGCCGCCGGGCCTCGGCGAGCTTCCGCTCGACGGTGCGCTTGTGCCGGGCGACCTGCGACCGGCTGTGCTCCAGCTGGGCGAGCAGCCGCCCGGCCTCCGTCCGCTCCTGCCCCAACCTCCGCAGCTCGCCATGGAGTTGTGTCAGGGCCACGCTCTGCCGGGAGGCGACGCGGTCGAGGACGGAGGCCCGGTCGAGGTAGGAGTCGGGGTCGGCGGAGAGCAGCAGCGCGAGGGCGGGGTCGATCCCGCCGGAGCGGTACTGGGCGCCGGCGACCGAACCGAGCGCGTCCCGCATGCGGTTGACGCGCTCCTGGCCGCGCGCCACGCTGTCCTGCGCCTGGGAGAACGTCCTGCGCAGCGCGTCCGCCCGCTCGTCGGCCTTGTTGTAGCCCTCGGTGGCCCGTTCGGCCTCCTCGTAGAGCCGGTCGACCGTGGCCCTGGTGGCCTCCGGGGTGGCGCTCGGGTCGGCGCTCGCGGGGGCGGCGCCGAGGGCCGTCGCCGCGGTGGCCGCGGCGGCGGTCAGGACGGTGACCCTGACGGGTCGTCGTTGGGACGCCACGTATCGCGCTCCGTTCAGCTGTACGCAGACTGGCGCGGCAGACAGTAGCCGGTGATCGGACGGCTTCCAACGAAGGTGCCGGGCATACAAAGTGACGCCCCGACGGAGACCACAGGTCACCGGCGGGGCGTCACGTCAGCTGGGGTCGCGGCGAACCACCCGTTCGGGCGTCAGACCGCGGGGGTCACGTCCGGAGGCGTCAGATGCGGACGCCGAACTGGAAGGTGCCCATGTAGCTCATCGACTCGTAGCGGACCGAGGCGCCGGGCTTGGGGGCGTGCAGGATCGTGCCGTTGCCCGCGTACAGGCCCACGTGCGACAGGCCGTTGAAGAAGACCAGGTCGCCCGGCTTGAGCTGGCTGCGGCCGATCTTCACGCCGTCGTTCTGCTGGGTGTAGGTGGTGCGGCTGATGCCGACGCCGGCCTGGCGGTAGGCCCACTGCGTCAGACCGGAGCAGTCGTACGAGTTGGGGCCCTCGGCGCCGGAGACGTACGGCTTGCCGATCTGGGTGGCGGCGGCGTTGAGGGCGGCGGCACCGCGCTGCGAGGCCGGGACCTCGTTGCCGAGGTCGAGGCGGTCGCCCGCGGCCCGGCTGGCCCGCTGCGCCTCCTCCTGCTTCATCTTGGCGCGCTCGGCGGAGGTCAGGGTGTTGAGGAGCTTCTGCGCCTCGGCGAGCTTGCCCTGGAACTTCTTCTTCTTCTCGCCCAGCGTCTTGCGGACGTCCTCGAGGTCGGCGAGCTTCGTCGTCGCCTCGGCGCGCTGCTGGGCGAGGGTGCGCTGCTTGGCCTGGATCGACTGGAGCACGTCGGCCTGCTTGGCGCCGAGCTGGTCGATCGCGGACGCCTTGTCGAGGTAGGTGTCCGGGTCGGAGGAGAGGAAGAGCTGGATCGCCGGGTCGATTCCGCCGGAGCGGTACTGCGCGCTGGCGACGGAACCGATGTTGTCGCGCAGGGCGTTGAGCTCCTGCTGACCGCGGGCCACCTTGTCCTGGAGGGCGCCGATCTCCTTCTGGAGCTTGCCGCGGCGCTCCTCGGCCAGGTTGTACTGCTCCGTGGCCTCTTCGGCCTCGTGGTGCAGCTTGTCGACCTTCGACTTCACGTCGTCGATCTTCGGCTTCGGAGCCGCCTGGGCACCGGTCTGGGCGGAGAGCGCGACAGCGGCCGCGGCGGTGGCGGTGAGCACGGTAACGCGCGTGCGGCTCGGCTGCTTGGGACGACGGTGGGACGCCACGAAGGCGAGCTCCTTCTTCCTCAGCCGCCCAACCAAGGCTCGGCAGGCGGTTCCTTCGCTGTCATCCCCGATGGATGATCAACCGCGCGAAGGTTCGAGGCCTGACCCTAGTGACCAACTTGTGATCAGTTCAAATCCTCATGGGCAAAATCTCACCCACGAAGCACTTTATTTACTCGCACCACACAGGCAGTGATGAGGACTTGACCGTGTGCCCCTCAGAATTCGGGCATTAAGCCCAGGAGTTAACAGGTGTCACGAGGTGCGCGAAAGCCGCTTCAGCAACAAGGCAGACGCGACCGGCCGGGCGCCGGACTTGGCGACACCGTCGGCGACCTCGCGGTCGGTGGAGACCACCACGACCGGGCGGCCCGGCGGCTCGGCCCGCACCAGCTGACGGATCAGCTCGTCGGCGGTGATGCCCGGCTTGGAGAACAGCACCCGCACCCCGCGCGGCGGCGCGAGCAGGACCGGGGCCGCCAGCTCCGCCCCGTCGAAGACACAGGTGATCTCGGCGCCCGAGCGGGCCGCGAGCGCGGAGAGCCCGCCGAGCAGCCGCAGCCGCTGCTTCTCCAGCGGCATCGTCGGGTAGCCGGTCTTGGTGACGTTGTAGCCGTCCACGACCAGATGGGCCTGGGGCAGCGCGAGCAGCTGGTCGAGCAGCGCCGGGTCGGTCTCGGACAGGGCGCGGGCGGCGATGTCCTTCGGTGACATCCGGCCGGGCTGCACGGCGTCGACGGTGTCCGCGGGATGGACCGAGGCGGGCGGCAGAGCGAGCTCGCGGCGCAGCCCCTGAGCGGCGTCCAGGACCGTGTCGAGCAGCAGCCGCAGCCGCATGTCCTCCACCGAGCGCCCCTCGCGGGCGGCCCGGCGGCTGGCCTCGAGAGCGGACTCGACCTCGCCGAGCCGGGCCTTGAGCCGGCGGCTCTCGCTCTCGGCGGCCGAGACCCGGGCCGCGGCCTCCGCCTTGGCGGTGTCCATCTCGGCCCGGGTGCGCCGCAGGGCGGCCTCGCCCCGCTTCACGTCGCTCTGGGCGCTGCGCAGCTTGCGATGAAGCGATTCGGCTTCCTTGCGGGCCGCCTCCAGGTCGTGGCGCAGCTGCTCGGTCTCGCTCCGGCCGCGCTCCTTGGCCGCGGCGACCTCCTCGCGCAGCCGCTCCAGCTCCCGCCGCCCGGCCTCGTCGGCCCGCTCGGCGTCCGCCCGCTGGGCCTCCTCGCCCGCGGCCGCGACCAGCTTGACCCAGCCCGTGGGGCGCAGGACGTAGGCGGCCGCGGCGACGTCGACGGGGTCGACGGCGGCGGGCGGGGCGCCGGACTCGACGGCTCGGGCCAGCTCCGGCTGGGCCTCCTTGAAGCGTTCGCCGATCCGCTGCCGGAAGACCGGGTCGCTCTCCAGGGCGGCGGCCATGGCGGTGCCGGCGAACTTGGCCCGCCGGCTCGGGGTGAAGCGCGCGTACTGCCGCAGGGGCCCGGGCAGCTCGGCGACGGTCAGTCCGCCGAAGGCGTCCGACACCAGCGCGACGACGCGCCGCCGTACGCCTTCCGGCAACGGGCGGTCGAGTGCCTCGGCAGCGTCACCTGCCGCGCCGGCCGGCTCACCACCGTGCGCGGGCTGCTCCACGATCCGTCACCCCACTGTCGTTCGCACCGCTCCGTCAGGAGGCGGTGCCCGGCCTGTCCACCAGTTCGATCTGGTCCACCGCGTTGCACCACCGGCAGCGGACCGACTCGATGGTCTCACTGACGACCTCGCGCTCCTCCACCTTCGGCTCACCGGCGAGGTCCAGATGGACGTACTCGACGACCTTGGAGGAACGGGTCACATCGAACCGGGTCAGGTTGCCGCAGAGTGTGCAACGCCAGCGGGTCTCGGCGGTCGGCAGGGGAACCGTCGTCATCGTGCCGTCCTCTTTCATGTGCGGGGTGCGGGAGCCGCGGTGCGCCGTCGAACTGCGGAGGTACTGCCCGTAACCCTACGGCCTCGCGGCTACCCCGTGTCCCGGCGAGGCACTCTGCCCGGATGGGCCCCGTTACGCCATGATCTGTCCATGATCGACTGGCGGCGAGCGACCCTCGATGCGTGGCACGGCGCGCGGAGCGGACCGGCGGTGACGTACGGCCTGATCGCCGTCTGCTGCCTCACCTTCCTGATCAGCCCGGTGTCGGGGCTCAACCCGGGGTACGGCACGGGGGACGCGCTGCTCTCGGCGCAGAGCGTGTACTTCCACCGCTGGGGGGTCGTCCCGGCCGAGCTGACGACCGGCGACCCGCGCGCGCTGCTCACCCCGCTGACCGCGCTCTTCGTGCACGGCAGCTGGCTGCATCTGCTGGGGAACATGCTGTTCCTCTACGTCTTCGGCGCGATGACCGAGGAACGGATGGGCGCGGTGTCGTTCGCGCTGTTCTATCTCGCCTGCGGCTACGTCGCCCTGATCGGGTACGCGATGGTCCACTCCGGCAGCGAGCAGACGCTGGTGGGGGCCTCGGGGGCGATCTCCGGGGTGCTCGGGGCGTTCCTCCATCTCTTTCCGCGCTCCCGGGTCACCAGCCTGTTCCCGTTCCTCTTCTTCCTGCCGTTGCGCTTCCCGGCGTGGATCGTGCTGATCTTCTGGTTCGTGCTGCAGTGGCTGGCGGCCCGCTCCGCCGGACCGGGGCCCGGTGTCGCCTATCTCGCGCACGTGGTGGGCTTCTGCGCCGGCTTCCTCTACGCCTGGGGCCGCTACCACCGGAAGGGGGTGCGGGCAGCGCTTCCCTGGAAGGGTGGTGGCGGGAGGCGGGCGGGCTAGAGTGAAGGCCCAGCCGCGGCGACCGAGGGAGAAAGCCAGCCGTGATCACCGCGATCGTGCTCATCAAGACCAGCGTGGACCGCATCCCCGAGATCGCCGAGTCCATCGCCGCGCTCGACAGCGTCAGCGAGGTCTTCTCGGTGACCGGTACGTACGACCTGATCGCCATGGTCCGGGTGCCGCGGCACGACGACCTGGCGGACGTGATCCCCGGCCGGATCAGCAAGATCCCCGGCGTCGAGGCCACGGACACGCACGTCGCGTTCCGTACGTACTCCCAGCACGACCTGGAAGCGGCCTTCGCCATCGGCCTGGAGTCCTGACTCCCGACCGTCCTTCCTGAACGGGATAGCGAAGGGGGCCCCGCTCGGAGGCCCCCTTCACCCGTACGAGTGGGTGCTCAGCCGCGGTCGGGGACGCAGCGGCCGTCCTCGGTGCGGTACTTCCACTGCGCGCCGTGCCGGACCAGCTCCCGCACGGCCCGTACGAAACGCTCCACGTGCTCGTCGGGCGTACCGGCGCCGAAGCTCACCCGGATGGCGTTGAGCGACTTCTCGCCCGGCTCCGCCTCCGGGGCGCCGCAGTCGCCGACATCCTGCGGGTCGGCGCCGAGCAGCGTGCGGACCAGCGGGTGGGCGCAGAAGAGACCGTCGCGGACGCCGATGCCGTACTCCGCGGAGAGCGCGGCGGCGAAGTGCGAGCTGTTCCAGCCCTCGACGACGAACGAGATGACGCCGACGCGCGGGGCGTCGTCGCCGAAGAGCGAGAGCACCTTGACCTCGGGCACCTCGGCCAGGCCCTCCCGGACCTTCGCGATCAGCTGCCGCTCGCGCTCCACGAGGGAGTCGAAGCCCGCCTCCGTGAGCGCCTTGCAGGCGGAGGCGATGGAGTGGACGCCGATGACGTTCGGGGAGCCGGCCTCGTGGCGGGCGGCGGTGGTGTGCCACTCGACGTCCACTCCCCCGTCGGTGCGGCGGGCGACCTTCTTGGAGGCGCCGCCGCCGGCCAGGTACGGCTCGGCGTCCTGGAGCCAGTCGGCGCGGCCGGCGAGAACGCCCGAGCCGAAGGGGGCGTACAGCTTGTGCCCGGAGAAGGCGACCCAGTCCACATCCAACTCCCGTACGGAGACGGGGTGGTGGGGTGCGAGCTGGGCGGCGTCGAGGACGATCCGGGCGCCGTGGGCGTGCGCGGCGGCGGCGAGTTCGCGCACCGGCCACAGCTCACCGGTGACGTTGGAGGCTCCGGTGACGCAGACGAGCGCGGGACCGTGCGGGTCGCGGTCCGCGAGCGCGCGCTCCAGGGTCTCGACGGCCTGGGCGTGGGTGCGCGGCGCGTCGAGGTAGGTGACCCGGGCGTCCCGCCACGGCAGCAGCGAGGCGTGGTGCTCGGTCTCGAAGACGAACACCTCGCAACCGGCGGGGAGCACGGCGGCGAGCAGGTTGAGGGAGTCGGTGGTGGAGCGGGTGAAGACCACCTGGTCGTCGGGTCGGCAGTCGAGGAACTCGGCGACGGTGACCCGGCTGTTCTCGAACAGGTCGGTGGAGAGCTGCGAGAGGTACCCGGCGCCCCGGTGCACGCTGCCGTAGTACGGGGCGTAGGCGGCGACGTCGTCCCAGACCCGCTGCAGGGCCGGGGCGCTGGCGGCGTAGTCCAGCGCGGCGTAGGCGACCTCGCCCCCGGTGACGAGCGGAACGGTGACGTCCCGTCCCAGAACGGGCAGCGGGGTACAAACGGACGGGTCGGCGGCAGCGGTGGTGACAGACATGGCGAACTCCCGTACGAGGCAGGCGAATTCCCGCGCCGGCGGACACGCGGCAGCGCTGGGGAAGAGAAGAAGAGGGTGCGCGAAGAAGGGGCGAGAAGGCCCTATCGCATTCGCTTGCTCACAAGAGGCTCCCTGAGGACCAGGACCCCAAGGCTTCGAGGGGTCCGCGCTTGCCGTAGACCTCGCTGCCTACGGCCTGGTCTTCACCCGGGGCACCCCGCCACGGACGGAGGGTTGCCGGACAGCAAGCCGGGGCTTCGTAGCTGTCACTCATGACCTGGCAGAGAAGCTATGCCACGTGATCGACGCGGCGCAACCCATGTCCGGATTCCGGAACGGAGAAGGGCCCCACCACGGCGGGGCCCTCTCTTGTCCGTTGCTCGACGCTCACGCGTTGCTGGCGGCGATCCAGCGCTCCAGCGCCCTGCGGGCGGCTCCCGAGTCGATCGACTCGGCCGCCTTCGCGATGCCCGCGCGCAGTTGCTCCGCGAGGGTGCCCTCGCCCGGCTCCAGCGCCGTGAGCGCCGCCGCCGAGTTGAGCAGGACGGCGTCCCGTACCGGACCGGTCTCGCCCGCGAGCAGCCGGCGGGCCACGTCGGCGTTGTACGACGCGTCGGCGCCGCGCAGCGCCTCCACGGGTACGAGGTCGATGCCGACGTCCCGCGGGTCGAAGGCCTCCTCCCGCACCGCCCCGTCCCGTACCACCCACACCCGCGAGGTGGCGGTGGTCGTCAGCTCGTCCAGGCCGTCGTCGCCGCGGAAGACGAGCGCGGAGGAGCCGCGCTCGGCGAGCACCCCGGCCATGATCGGGGCCATCCGGGCGTCGGCCACGCCGGTCGCCTGAGCCCTGACGCGGGCGGGGTTGGTGAGCGGACCGAGGAAGTTGAAGGTGGTCCGGATGCCGAGCTCCTTGCGGGCCGCGGCCACATGGCGCAGCGCCGGGTGGAACTTCACCGCGAAGCAGAAGGTGATCCCGGCCTCCTCGGCGACCTCGGCGACCCGCTTCGGGGTCAGCTCCAGATTGACGCCGAGCTTCTCCAGGACGTCCGAGGCGCCGCTCGCGCTGGACGCGGCCCGGTTGCCGTGCTTCACGACCTTGGCGCCGGTGCCGGCCACCACGATCGCGGACATGGTGGAGATGTTGACGGTCTTGGCGCCGTCCCCGCCCGTGCCGACGATGTCCACGGACGGGCCGGGAACCTCGATGACGTTGGCGTGCTCGTACATGGTCCGGACGAGGCCGGTGATCTCCTCGACCGTCTCGCCCTTGGCGCGCAGGGCGACCGCGAAGCCGGCGATCTGGGCGTCGGTGGCCTCGCCCCGCAGGATCCGGTCCATCGCCCAGGCGGTGTCCTCCGCGCTCTGGTCGCGGCCGGTCAGCAGCCCGTCCAGGACGGCGGGCCAGGAGCGGCCCGCCGTGGTCTGTCCTCCAGCGGGGGTCACAGCGCTCATGGCAGCTCCTGGTCATGTGCGTAACGAGACGAATACACGCCCACCCTATCGACCGCCGGGAACGGCGAAGAGCCCCGTCCATCGAATGGACGGGGCTCCCGCTGTGGCGACCCTCAGGTCAGGTGATCAGTGGTGGCCGTGGCCGCTGGTGATCTCCTTGTACTCCTCGGCGGTGGGCTTGGCGATCTGGTTGTCCCCGCCGTAGTAGCCCTGGTTGAGCTTGACCCGGAGCTTCTCCATCCGGCTCACCTTGCGCTCCACACCGTTCTCGTCGACGGCCGGCGGCAGCTGGGCGGGCTCGTGCTGCTCGTGCGCCGTGAGGCGGTACAGCTCACCCTGGCTGAGCGGCTCGTGGATCTCGACGAACTCACCGTGCGGCAGGCGCTTGATGATGCCGGACTCGCGTCCGTGCAGCACCTTGTCCTTGTCGCGGCGCTGGAGGCCGAGGCAGATCCGCTTGGTGACGATGAACGCGATGACCGGTCCGAGGAAGAAGAAGATCCGGACGAACCAGGTGATCGAGTTGATCGACATGTGGAAGTGGGTCGCGAAGATGTCGTTGCCACCACCCATGAGCATGATCATGTACGCGGTGATCCAGGCGACACCGAAGGCGGTGCGCGTCGGAGCGTTGCGCGGGCGCTGCGCGATGTGGTGCTCGCGCTTGTCGCCGGTGATCCACGACTCGATGAACGGGTAGAACGCGATCACCGCCAGCATCAGCGGGAAGATCGCCAGCGGGATCATCACGCCCAGGACCAGGGTGTGGCCCCACATGTTGATCTCCCAGCCCGGCATGACACGGATCAGACCCTCGGCGAAGCCCATGTACCAGTCGGGCTGGGCGCCGGTGGACACCTGGTCCGGACGGTACGGGCCGAGCGCCCAGATCGGGTTGATCGAGGCGATCGCCGAGATGACCGCGATGACACCGAAGACCAGGAAGAAGAAGCCTCCGGCCTTGGCCATGTAGACCGGCAGCAGCGGCATGCCCACGACGTTGTTGTTCGTACGGCCGGGGCCCTCGAACTGCGTGTGCTTGTGGTAGAAGACCAGGATCAGGTGGGCCACCACGAGGCCGAGCATGATGCCGGGCAGCAGCAGGACGTGGGCCGAGTAGAACCGGGCCACGAAGTCGCCGCCGGGGAACTCGCCGCCGAACAGGAACATCGACAGGTACGTGCCGACGACCGGCACGGACAGGATCGCGCCCTGCATGAAGCGGACACCGGTGCCGGAGAGCAGGTCGTCCGGGAGCGAGTAACCGGTGAAGCCGGTGAACATGCCCAGGAAGAACAGCAGGAAGCCGAACAGCCAGTTGATCTCACGCGGCTTGCGGAACGCGCCGGTGAAGAACACGCGCATCATGTGCACGAACATGCCGGCGATGAAGATCAGCGCCGCCCAGTGGTGGATCTGCCGGATGAGCAGACCACCGCGCACATCGAAGGAGATGCGCATGGTCGAGTTGAACGCCTCGGACATCAGCTGACCCTGCAGCGGGACGTAGCTGCCGTGGTACTCCACCTCGTTCATCGACGGGTGGAAGAACATCGTCAGGTACACACCCGTGAGGATGATGATGATGAAGCTGTAGAGGCAGATCTCACCGAGCATGAAGGACCAGTGGTCCGGGAAGATCTTCCGCATGTTGGCCTTGGCCAGGGAGTAGATCCCCAGGCGGCCGTCGGCCCAGTCGGCCACCCGCTCACCGGCGGGCGCCTTCTTCTGCTTATCGGTCACAGTGCTCATCCGCGCTCCCAGAAGGCAGGGCCGACGGGCTCGTCGAAGTCGCCGAGCGCCTCGAGGAAGCCCTTGTCGTTCACGCCGATCCGCAGCTGCGGAAGGGCGTGACCGGCCGGGCCGAAGATGACACGGGCGCCGTCGGACAGGTCGAAGGTGGACTGGTGGCACGGGCAGAGCACGTGGTGCGTCTGCTGCTCGTACAGCGAGATCGGGCAACCCACGTGGGTGCAGATCTTCGAGAAGGCGACGATGCCCTCGTGCGACCACTCGAGCTCACGCTTGTCCTTGATGTCCTCCGGCTGGATGCGGACGATCATCAGGGCGGCCTTGGCGATCTCGGTCTGGAAGTTGTGGTCGTGCTCCGAGAGGCCCTCGGGCATCGCGAAGGTCAGCGAACCGACCGCGACGTCCTCGGGACGCAGCGGCTCGTGCGTGTTCATGTTGATGAGCTGCTTGCCCCTGGCCCACAGCGTGGTCCGCAGCTTCTTCTCGGGCAGCGGACCCATGTCACGCAGCAGCACCAGGCCGGAGAGCGGTACGAGCGACAGCGCGCCGAACATGGTGTTGCGGATCAGCTTGCGCCGGCCCATGCCGGACTCGGCCGCGCCGACCGCGAAGTCGGACATGACCTTCGCCCGGGTCTCCGGGGAGGCCTGGATCGGGTGACGCTCGTCCGCGATCTCGACGTCGGACATCAGGGTGCGGGCCCAGTGGACCGCGCCCGCGCCGATGAAGAAGAGCGCCGCGCCGAGGGTCAGACCCAGCGCGAAGTTGAGCGCGCTCACCCGGCCGAACGGCCAGATGTACACGATCTTGTCGACCGGGAAGATCACGTACGAGGCGATGAAGCCCACCGTGGCCAGCATCGACAGCGTGAACATGAAGGCGACCGCACGCTCGGACCGCTTGGCGGCCCGCTCGTCGATGTCCTGGATGCGCGGCTTGTGGGGCGGGAGGCCCGGGTCGGCGAACGGATCGTCGGCGACCGTCACCGCGCCGTGCGCGGTGGCCTGCTCAGTGGGCAGGTTCTCTTCTGGAATCTCTTGGGTACTCATGACTTCTTGGCCTTAGCGGTGTGGGCCGCGACCCAGACGGCAACTGCGATCAGCCCGCCCAGACCGAAGATCCAGCCGAACAGACCCTCACTGACGGGGCCGAGACCACCGAGGGAGAGCCCGCCGGGGTTGTCGGCCTTCTCGCTGTTGACGGCCTGGACGTACGCGATGATGTCCTTCTTCTCCTTCTCCGGCATGGTCGTGTCGGGGAAGGAGGGCATGTTCTGCGGGCCGGTCTGCATGGCCTCGTAGAGGTGCTTCGGGCTCACGCCTTCGAGGCTGGGGGCGTACTTGCCGTGTGTCAGCGCGCCGCCCTCACCGGTGAAGTTGTGGCACTGGGCGCAGTTGGAGCGGAACAGGTCGCCACCACGGGCGATGTCGGCGCCCTCGGTGCTGTACTGGCTTGCCTTCGGCGTGATCGGGCCGGCGCCGAGAGAGGCGACGTACGCCGCGAGCTGATCGATCTCAGCCTGCGTGTAGATGACCTTCTTCTTCGGCACCTGGGCGCCCGGCTGCTGGGCCGGCATACGGCCCGTGCCGACCTGGAAGTCCACGGAGGCCGAGCCGACGCCGACCAGGGAGGGGCCGTCAGAGGTGCCCTGACCGCCGGTTCCGTGGCAGCTGGCGCAGCCGACGGAGTAGAGCTTCTTGCCCTCCTCGATGGCGAGGGACTGGGCGGTTTCATCGGCCTTCGCCGTGCCCGCGGGCGCGAACGCGGCGTACAGCCCCCCAGTGGCCGCCAGCGCGAGAAGGAGGACGACGACCGCCGCCAGCGGATGGCGTCGTCGTGCGGAGAGCTTTTTCACGGATTACCCCGGTGTCAGGATCTTCTGCGTCGATGCTTGCTGGATGTCTCGGTCCGCCGAGATGGCGTCCGATTACTTGATCATGTAGATCGTGGCGAAGAGGCCGATCCAGACGACATCGACGAAGTGCCAGTAGTAGGACACGACGATGGCGGCGGTTGCCTGCTCATGAGTGAATCTCTTGGCGGCGTACGTCCGGCCCAGGACCAGCAGGAAGGCGATGAGACCGCCCGTCACGTGCAGGCCGTGGAAGCCGGTGGTCAGGTAGAACACGGAGCCGTACGGGTCCGACGAGAGCGAGAGGCCCTCGTGCTTGACCAGCTCGGTGTACTCGAAGACCTGGCCGCCGATGAAGATCGCACCCATCACGAACGTGATGATGAACCACGTCCTGAGCTTCTTCACATCGCCCCGCTCGGCGGCGAAGACGCCGAGCTGACAGGTGAGGGAGGAGAGCACCAGGATCGTGGTGTTGGTCGCCGAGAACGGGAAGTTCAAGGCCGAGGCCTTTTCCGTCCAGTACGCGGCTCCCGTCACCGATCGCAGGGTGAAGTACATCGCGAAGAGGGCCGCGAAGAACATCAGCTCGGAACTCAGCCAGATGATGGTTCCGACGCTGGTGAGGTTCGGCCGATTGACCGACGGGTGCGCGTGCCCGGTTTCTACTGTCGTTACTGTCGCCACGACCGACATTATGTCGGTCGCTTATCCCGCCCTCACTCCGGGGGGTGCCGTTCGGAGTGTCAGGGGCGTGTGTCCAGCCCGAACGGCCCATCGCGGCGGCCTTCCCTCCGGTGTCGAACCGGTGTTGACGCGGGGTGGGACGGAGTAGCATCCGCCGCATCGGTCGATGACCTTCACGGAGGAACGATGCAGTCGAGCGCAACGGTTCTGGTCTACAGCGACGACGCCAACACCCGCGAGCAGGTGCGGCTCGCCGCGGGGCGCAGGCCGGCGGCGGACGTTCCGCCAGTCGAGTTCATCGAATGCGCGACACTCCCGGCGGTGCTCGAGCGCCTCGACCAGGGCGGTGTGGACGTCTGCGTCCTGGACGGCGAGGCGGTGCCCGCCGGCGGGATGGGCGTCTGCCGCCAGATCAAGGACGAGGTCTTCGACTGCCCGCCGGTGCTGCTGCTGATCGGCCGCCCGCAGGACGCCTGGCTGGCCACCTGGAGCCGTGCGGACGCCGCGGCCACCCTCCCGGTGGAGCCGGTGGACTTCGCGGCGTCCCTGGCGGCTCTGCTGCGGTCCCGTCTCGCCGTCGGCTGCGACCACTAGGACCACTAGATCGAAGGACGCAGCCGGGCGATGTCGGCCGGGGCGGTGGGGCTCTTGGCATCGCCGAGCAGCGCGCTGCCCTGACGCCACTTGTCCCAGGACAGGTTCCAGTCGCCGAAGCCGTTGCCGAAGGTGTCCATCGTGTCGCCGTAGCTGTTGATCGTCTGCACGATGTCGCCGGGGCGCACGGTCTTGTAGAACCAGGCCGCGTTGCCCGTCGACATGCCGACACAGCCGTGGCTGACGTTCGCCACTCCGTGCGAGCCGGCGGACCAGGGTGCGGCGTGGACGTATTCACCACTCCAGGTGACCCGCGTCGCGTAGTAGACGGGCAGGTCGTACGACTCCGAGCTGCCCGCCGCGATGCCGACGGTGGTGCTCCGCATCCGGACGAAGTACTCCTTGCCCAGCACCACCTTGATGCCGTTACGGGTGGAGAAGCCCGGTTTTCCGGTGGTCACCGGAATGGTGTTGATCACTTCTCCGTTGCGCCGCACGGTCATGTGGTGCGAGCCGGCGTCCGCGATCGCCTCCACCCGGTCGCCGATCGTCAGGTTCAGCGGCTTCGACTCGCCGCCATAGAGCTTGTCGCCCACCTTCACACCCGCGAGGTTCCCCGTCACCGTGATCTTCGTACCGGTGGGCCAGTACTCCTTCGGACGGAAGTGCAGCTTCTCGTCGTCCACCCAGTGCCAGGCGCCCTCCACGGACGGCGTGGAGCGCACCTTGAGGGCCCGCTCGACCACCGCCCGGGCCGCCTTGCCCTTCACCGGGAGGCTGAGGTCGGCCGTGATCGGCTGTCCGACGCCGTACGTGCCCGCCTCCGGCCCGAACTTGACGACCAGGGCCCGTTCGGCGGGCGCGGTCTCGAACGTGAACGTACGGGTGCCGGGAGCGCCGCCCTCGTTCTCCGTGGCCACCTTGACCGTGTACCGGCCTCCGGCCGTCAGGGAGCCCGTGGAGCGCCACCTCTGGCCGTCGGCGGTGAGCTCTCCGGCCAGGTGGTGCCCGGTGGCGTCGACGGCCGTCACATCGGTGATGCGGCCCTCGTCGCCCTTGGCGGTGATCTCCAGCGCCTTGTCCGGATCGGCCTTCTTGCCCTGTGCGGGCGCGTTGAAGGAGATCTGCTCCGCCGCGTCGTACGGCTTGGCGGAGAGCGGGTGGCCGTCGGAGCCCGCGCACGCGGTGGCGCCGGCGGTGAGGGTGACGGCCAGGACGGTGCAGCTCACAACAGTCCGAATGCGCGGCGTGTCGTTCATGACATCACCGTAAGAACATTCCCCGGAGCCAGCGCGCCGAGTGCTGCAAAAGAGGGGCGGCACGAGAGAGGGGCCCGGACGCTTCGGTGACGAAGCGTCCGGGCCCCTCCGGGGTCCTGCGGGGTGCGACTTCTACTGGTTCTGGTTCTCACCGCGGTAGAACTCGAACACCCAGCCGAAGATGCCGATCAGGATCAGCGGCGCCGAGAAGTACAGCAGCCACCAGCCCATCGCGATGCCGAGGAAGGCGAGCGCACCACCGATGGCCAGCGACAGCGGCTGCCAGCTGTGGGGGGCGAAGAAGCCCACCTCGCCGGCCTCGTCCGCGACGTCGGCCTCCTTGTCGTCCTGGGCCATCGCGTCGACGCGCTTGGCCGTGAAGGCCAGGTAGTAGCCGACCATGATGGCCAGGCCGAAGGCCAGGAAGAGCGCCGTGGTGCCGACCGGCTCCTTCGACCACACGCCATAGAGGATCGCCATGGCGAGGATGAAGACGCTCAGCCAGATGAACATCTTGCCCTGGATCTTCACTTGCCGGCCTCCTTCTCACCCGCGAGGGCCTTCTCCGGGCCGTGGTTCTCGAGCTGGTCGATCGCCGCGATCTCCGGGTGGTGCAGGTCGAACGCCGGGGATTCGGAACGGATCCGCGGCAGGGTGAGGAAGTTGTGGCGCGGCGGCGGGCAGGAGGTCGCCCACTCGAGCGAACGGCCGTAGCCCCACGGGTCGTCGACCTCGATCTTCTTGCCGTACTTGGCGGTCTTCCAGACGTTGTAGAAGAACGGCAGGATCGACAGACCGAGCAGGAACGAGGAGATCGTCGAGATCGTGTTCAGGGCGGTGAAGCCGTCGGCGTCGAGGTAGTCCGCGTAACGACGCGGCATGCCCTCGGCACCCAGCCAGTGCTGCACCAGGAAGGTGCCGTGGAAGCCGATGAACAGCGTCCAGAAGGTGATCTTGCCGAGCCGCTCGTCCAGCATCTTGCCGGTGAACTTCGGCCACCAGAAGTGGAAGCCGGCGAACATCGCGAAGACCACGGTGCCGAAGACGACGTAGTGGAAGTGCGCGACGACGAAGTACGAGTCGGAGACGTGGAAGTCCATCGGCGGCGAGGCCAGGATGACGCCGGTCAGACCACCGAAGGTGAAGGTGACCAGGAAGCCGATCGTCCAGAGCATCGGTGTCTCGAAGGACAGCGAGCCCTTCCACATGGTGCCGATCCAGTTGAAGAACTTCACACCCGTTGGTACGGCGATGAGGAACGTCATGAAGGAGAAGAACGGCAGGAGCACTCCACCGGTGACGTACATGTGGTGGGCCCACACCGTCACCGACAGACCGGCGATCGCGATGGTCGCGGCGATCAGACCGATGTAGCCGAACATCGGCTTGCGGCTGAAGACCGGGATCACTTCGGAGACGATGCCGAAGAACGGCAGCGCGATGATGTACACCTCTGGGTGTCCGAAGAACCAGAAGAGGTGCTGCCACAGCAGGGCGCCGCCGTTGGCGGCGTCGAAGACGTGGGCGCCGAACTTGCGGTCCGCCTCCAGGGCGAACAGCGCGGCCGCCAGGACCGGGAAGGCGAGCAGGACCAGCACACCGGTCAGCAGCACGTTCCAGGTGAAGATCGGCATCCGGAACATCGTCATGCCGGGAGCGCGCATGCAGATGATCGTGGTGATGAAGTTGACCGAGCCGAGGATCGTGCCGAAGCCGGAGAAGGCCAGACCCATGATCCACATGTCGGCGCCGACACCCGGCGAGCGGACGGCGTCCGACAGCGGGGCGTAGGCGAACCAGCCGAAGTCGGCCGCACCCTGCGGGGTGAGGAAGCCGGCCACCGCGATGAGCGAGCCGAAGAGGTACAGCCAGTACGCGAACATGTTCAGCCGCGGGAACGCCACGTCGGGCGCGCCGATCTGCAGCGGCATGATCCAGTTCGCGAATCCGGCGAACAGCGGCGTCGCGAACATCAGCAGCATGATCGTGCCGTGCATCGTGAACGCCTGGTTGAACTGCTCGTTCGACATGATCTGCGTACCCGGACGGGCCAGCTCGGCGCGCATGAAGAGCGCCATGAGTCCGCCGACGCAGAAGAAGACGAACGACGTGACCAGGTAGAGCGTGCCGATCGTCTTGTGGTCGGTGGTGGTCAGCCACTTCACCACGACATTGCCGGGCTGCTTGCGGCGTACCGGGAGCTCGTTCTCGTACGAGTCCTCAGCCGCGGCCGCACCCTGGGGTTCGTTGAGGATGCTCACAGTTGGTTCTTCTCCGCATTCCTGGCCGGGTCCGTCTGCTCAATGCCCGACGGGATGTAGCCGGTCTGCCCCTTCTCCGCCAGCTCCTTCAGGTGCTGCTGGTAGCGCTCCGGAGAGACCACCTTGACGTTGAAGAGCATCCGGGAGTGGTCGACGCCGCAGAGCTCGGCACACTTGCCCATGAAGGTGCCCTCCCGCGTCGGAGTCACCTCGAAGGAGTTGGTGTGACCCGGGATGACGTCCTGCTTCATCAGGAAGGGGACCACCCAGAAGGAGTGGATGACGTCACGGGAGGTCAGGACGAACCGGACCTTCTCGCCCTTGGGCAGCCACAGGGTCGGACCCGGGTTGCCGTTCTGCGGATTCCGGTCGCCGGGGATACCCGCGTCGTAGACGCCTCCGGCGTTCTCCGGGAAGTCCTTGAGGAACTTGTCCGGGATGGACTCCAGGTTCTTGTCCGTCTTCGCGTCGCCCGTCACGCCGGGCACGTTCTCGACGTAGTTGAAGCCCCAGCTCCACTGGTAGCCGACCACGTTGATGGTGTGGGTGGGCTTGGCGGAGAGCTCGAGGAGCTTCGACTCGTCGCGTGCCGTGAAGTAGAAGAGCACGGAGACGATGATGAGCGGGGTGACCGTGTACAGCGCCTCGATGGGCATGTTGTACCGCGTCTGCGGAGGTACCTCGACCTTGGTGCGGCTGCGCCGGTGGAAGAAGACCGACCACAGGATCAGACCCCAGACCAGGACACCCGTGGCGAGCGCAGCCGCCCACGAGCCCTGCCAGAGGGAGAGGATCCGAGGTGCCTCTTCCGTCACCGGGGTGGGCATACCAAGGCGGGGGAAGTCTTCCCAGTTGTACGAGCAGCCGGTGGCTGTCGCCAGGATCAGGCCCGCAGTCAGCACCTGCGGCAGCTTCCGCCGCATCGAGCGCCGAGACGTGGGGGTACCACCCGCGCCTTGGCTGCGGGGGAGGTCGGAGCCGTTGGGACTCACGTAGCGCCTTCCCGAGAGTCTCGGCCCGCGCTGGTCGGCTACGGCCGTCTCGCTGGTCGGTCGCCGCCCCGGCCGCGGGCAGGGGTTTGGATGTTTATGCGGACCAAACCCTACTGGACGCTATTTGGGGTCGCGCGGGGAGGGTGCCCAACGCGCCGCCCGACTCCCCGAAGGGGTGGACGCGGGCATTCCGCGGGGGGCTCGGGGGCGGCCGTCCGGTGGTCGACGAGCGGGGCGGGCGGGCCGTCTGACGGGGGCTTACGCGCGGGGGCTCTACCGTGGTGGTGTGCCCTATTTCGACGCCGCATCCGCCGCCCCGCTGCACCCCGTCGCCCGCCAGGCGCTGCTTGCCTCCCTGGACGAGGGCTGGGCGGATCCCGCCCGTCTCTATCGCGAGGGACGGCGGGCCAGGCTGCTGCTGGACGCGGCGCGGGAGGCCGCCGCGGAGGCGGTGGGGTGCCGCCCCGACGAGCTCGTGTTCACTCCTTCGGGGACGCGCGCGGTTCACGCGGGAATTTCCGGAGCTCTCGCGGGCCGTCGGCGTGTCGGGGACCGGCTCGTGGTCTCGGCGGTCGAACACTCCTCCGTGCTGCACGCGGCCGAGGCGCACACGGCGGCCGGCGGGTCGGTGACCGAGGTGCCGGTGGGCCGCTCCGGTGCGGTGGAGGCCGCGGCCTTCGCGGCGGCGCTGGACGCGGGCACCGCGCTGGCCTGTCTGCAGTCGGCCAACCACGAGGTGGGGACGGTGCAGCCGGTGGCCGAGGTCGCCGAGGTGTGCCGGGCGGCGGGGGTCCCGCTCCTGGTGGACGCGGCGCAGTCGCTGGGCTGGGGGCCGGTCGAGGGCGCCTGGTCGCTGCTCGCGGCGAGCGCGCACAAGTGGGGCGGTCCGGCCGGGGTGGGGCTGCTCGCCGTACGGAAGGGCGTGCGGTTCGCCGCCCAAGGACCGGCGGACGAACGGGAGTCCGGGCGGGCGCCCGGGTTCGAGAACCTGCCGGCGATCGTGGCGGCGGCGGCGTCCCTGCGGGCGGTGCGGGCGGAGGCGGAGGCCGAGGCGGCCCGGCTGCGGGGGCTGGTGGACCGGATCCGGGCGCGGGTGCCCGAGCTGGTGCCGGACGTGGAGGTGGTGGGCGATCCGGTGCGCCGGCTTCCCCACCTCGTGACCTTCTCCTGTCTCTATGTCGACGGAGAGACCTTGCTGCACGAGCTGGACCGGGAGGGTTTCTCCGTTTCGTCCGGTTCGTCGTGTACGAGTTCCACTCTCACGCCCAGCCATGTGCTGCGGGCGATGGGGGTGCTGAGCGAGGGCAACGTCCGGGTGTCCCTGCCGGTAGGGGCCTCGGAGGGCGATGTGGACCGGTTCCTCGACCTGCTGCCGGGGGTGGTCGGGGCGGTACGGGAGCGGCTCGGGGCCCCGGAGGCGGTGGCCGGGAAGAGCGACGGGGCGGGCTCACTCGTGGTGGACGCCCTGGGCAGGCGCTGCCCGATCCCGGTCATCGAACTGGCCCGGGTGATCGGGGACGTACCGCTGGGCGGCACGGTGACGGTCCTCGCCGACGACGAGGCGGCCCGGCTGGACGTTCCGGCCTGGTGCGAGATGCGCGGCCAGGAGTACGTCGGCGAGGAGCCCTCGCCGAAGGGCGGCACCGCCTACGTGGTGCGACGGGTGGCGTAGCGGCCTCGGGGCCCGCGTGGCGCGGGCCCCGAGGGGCCGGGAGGGCCCGTCGCGTCAGGCGAGGTGCGCCTGGACCTCGGCGCCGGCCTCGTGGCCGTACGCCTTGACGAACCGCTCCATGAAGTTGGCGCGGCGCAGGGTGTACTCCTGGGTGCCCAGGGTCTCGATCACCAGGGTGGCGAGCATGCAGCCGACCTGGGCGGCGCGCTCCAGGCCGACGCCCCAGGACAGGCCGGTCAGGAAGCCGGCGCGGAACGCGTCGCCGACGCCCGTCGGGTCGACCTTGGCGTCCTCCTCGGGGCAGCCGACCTCGATGACGGGGTCGCCGACGCGCTCGATGCGCACGCCGCGCGAGCCGAGGGTGGTGACGCGGTGGCCGACGCGGGCGAGGATCTCCTCGTCGGTCCAGCCGGTCTTGGACTCGATGAGGCCCTTCTCGTACTCGTTGGAGAAGAGGTAGGTCGCGCCGTCGAGCAGGGTGCGGATCTCGTCGCCGCCCATGCGCGCGATCTGCTGGGAGAAGTCGGCGGCGAAGTTGATGCCCCGCGCCTTGCACTCCTCGGTGTGGCGCAGCATCGCCTCGGGGTCGTCGGCGCCGATCAGCACCAGGTCGAGCCCGCCGACGCGGTCGGCGACGGCCTTCAGCTCGATCTGCCGGGCCTCGCTCATCGCGCCCGTGTAGAAGGAGCCGATCTGGTTGTGGTCCTTGTCCGTGGTGCAGACGAAGCGGGCGGTGTGCAGGACCTCGGAGATCCGTACGGATTCGGTGTCGACGCCGTGGCGGTCGAGCCAGGCGCGGTACTCGTCGAAGTCGTAGCCGGCCGCGCCCACCAGGATCGGGTTGCCGCCGAGCTGGCCCATGCCGAAGCAGATGTTCGGGCCGACGCCTCCCCGCCGGATGTCGAGGTTGTCGACGAGGAAGGAGAGCGAGACCGTATGCAGCTGGTCCGCGACGAGCTGGTCTGCGAACCGGCCGGGGAAGGTCATGAGGTGGTCGGTGGCGATGGAGCCGGTGACTGCGATACGCACGGCTGGGCGCTCCTGCGGGACGGAGAGGGTTGACGGTTCACGCTACCGGTCCGGGGGCCCCGCTGCCGAACAGCGGAAACTACCCCAGAGTAGGTCTTTTCCGGGAAGCCGTGCCGTGCGTACGGTGCGCTTATGCCCTCGCACCCCGCTCCCCGGGAGCCTCAGGAGTCCGATCTCAGCCTGGACCAGCTGCGCGGCGACAGCGCGCGGATGGCACCGCACTGGGTGGTGCCGGCGGCCGCGGCGGCCGCCCCGGTCTCTCCCGCGCTGATCCACGGTGTCGTCGTCCCGCCCGCCTCGGCGCGGCTGATCGACGCCACCTCCGAGTACGGCGGCTGACCGGGACGGAACCACTCGGCCGCCCGTTCCGTCCCATCCGTGTCTTCCAGAGATTTCGGCGGGACGAAGGAGCGATGCGGTGAGCGGTACGGAGAACCCCCGGCGGAAACGTACGCCGTTGCTGGTCGCCTCGGTGACGGCGGGAGTGCTGCTGGTCGGCGGCGGGGGCGCGTTCTTCGCCACCACCGCCTCCGACGGGGGTGACGGTACGAGAAGCGGTGCCGCCACTCCCCCGCGGCTGCACCTCGACGGCAAGAGCGACAGCGGCGTGGGCGACGGCCCGGGCATCGCGCCCGGCGAGCCGGACCCGAACGACGGCGGTGCCGTCTACAAGGCCAAGGGTCCCCTCCCCCAGGGGCCCTCCTCGGCCGCGGTCCACCGGCCAGAGGGCCGGGTCACCTCGGCGGAGGTGACCCGGCTGGCGAAGGCGCTCGGCATCCCGGGCGCTCCGAGGCTGGAGGGCGCGGTCTGGAAGGTGGCGCCCGAGAAGGACGGCTCCGGGCTGCGGCTCGACGTGTCGGCCGAGGCTCCGGGCAGCTGGACGTTCTCGCGGCACGACGGCGGCCCGGCCGGGGACGCCTGCCTCAAGGGCAGGGCGTGTCCGCCTCCGGGCGAGCCGAAGCCGCCGCGCGGCGGTACGCCGGTGAGCGAGGCGGCGGCGAAGGCCGCGGCCGCGCCGGTGCTCAAGGCGATCGGGCAGGGCGACGCGAAGCTGGACGCGACCCAGGTGATGAGCGGCTCGGTGCGCGTGGTCAACGCGGACCCGGTCGTGGGCGGGCTGCCGACGTACGGCTGGTCGACCGGGATCCAGGTCGGTCCGGAAGGCTCTCCGGTGGCCGGCAGCGGCCAGCTGAAGGAGCCGGTGAAGAGCCATACGTATCCGGTGATCGGCGCGGAGCAGGCGCTGAAGGAGCTGAACAAGTCGTCGGCCGGCGGGCCGATCGGCATCGGCGGCTGCGCGACCGCCCCGCCGGCGGGCGCGGACGTTCCCACGGTGACCTGCGAGCCGGATGCCCGGCCGCGGGAGCTGGCCGTGACCGGCGCGACGCTCGGTCTCGCCTCGGAGTTCGTGGACGGCAAGCGGGCGCTCGTACCGTCGTGGCTGTTCCGGGTCGAGGCCGAGGCAGGGGCCGAGCCGCACACGGTCGTGCACACGGCGGTGGCTCCTGAGCATCTGGCGCCGCCGGCGAAGCCGTCCCCGGCCCCCTCGGACGAGGGCACGCCGCGGCAGATCGGCTCGTACCGGACGGACGCGGACGGCCGGAAGCTGTCGGTGACCTTCTGGGGCGGGGTGTGCAGCACGTACACGGCGACCGCGCAGGAGAGCCCCGGCAAGGTCACGGTGCGGGTGAGCGAGAAGCCCGCCGACCCGGACCGGGCGTGCATCGCCATCGCGGTGGAGGTGACGAAGACGGTGACGCTGGACCAGCCGCTGGGCAGCAGGACGGTCGTGGACGCGGCGAGCGGGGAGCCCGTGCCCAGGAAGTAGCCGCGCTCCCCCGAGCATGCACGAAGGCGGCCGCCCGGAATCCGGGCGGCCGCCTTCGTACGTCGTGCGCGTTCAGGGGTCAGCTGAACGAGTCGCCGCAGGCGCAGGAGCCCGTGGCGTTGGGGTTGTCGATCGTGAAGCCCTGCTTCTCGATGGTGTCGACGAAGTCGATGGAGGCGCCGCCGAGGTAGGGGGCGCTCATGCGGTCGGTGACGACCTTGACGCCGTCGAAGTCCTTGACGACGTCGCCGTCGAGCGAGCGCTCGTCGAAGAAGAGCTGGTAACGCAGGCCGGAGCAGCCGCCGGGCTGAACGGCGACGCGCAGCGCCAGGTCGTCGCGGCCTTCCTGGTCCAGCAGGGCCTTGACCTTGGCCGCGGCGGCGTCAGACAGGAGGATGCCGTCGCTGACAGTGGTCTTCTCGTCCGATACGGACATCTGCTTCTCTCCCGGTGTGTACGGAGACTGCTTGCCGACGGTTGCAACCGGCGGGACGCCGGAATCATTCCGGGCGAGGCTCGGCTTTCGCGTCTTTTCCTCTTCATGCTCGCACACCGGCCGCGGAAGGGTCACGCGCCGCTGTCCAGGCCGCCGTGCGGACTTTCGTCACATCGACACTATGGACATCGTCAAAGTGACGTGAAGCGGTTATCATAGATAGCGTCATTTCGACGAAAAGGCTCGCTCCGCAGATAAGAAAGGGTGCGTGACGTGACCACCGCCCAGCCCCTGGACGTTCAGCCGACGCCGCTCGCCCTCCTGCTGCTCGGCCGCGAGGCCGACCCGAAGAGCGAGCGCGGCGTGGAGTGCCCCGGCGACCTGCCGTCGCCCTCCGACCCCGACCTGGTGGAGCGCGCCCGCGCCGCGAAGGAGAAGCTCGGGGACAAGGTCTTCGTCCTCGGCCACCACTACCAGCGCGACGAGGTCATCCAGTTCGCGGACGTCACCGGCGACTCCTTCAAGCTCGCCCGCGACGCGGCGGCGCGTCCGGAGGCCGAGTACATCGTCTTCTGCGGTGTGCACTTCATGGCCGAGTCCGCCGACATCCTCACCACCGACGACCAGAAGGTCGTCCTGCCGGACCTGGCGGCGGGCTGCTCGATGGCCGACATGGCCACCGCCGAGCAGGTCGCGGAGTGCTGGGACGTGCTGACCGAGGCCGGGATCGCCGAGCAGGTCGTGCCCGTCTCGTACATGAACTCCTCGGCCGACATCAAGGCGTTCACCGGCAAGCACGGCGGCACGATCTGCACCTCGTCCAACGCCAAGCGGGCCCTGGACTGGGCCTTCGAGCAGGGCGAGAAGGTGCTGTTCCTGCCCGACCAGCACCTGGGCCGCAACACCGCCGTCCGCGAGATGGGGATGTCGCTGGACGACTGCGTCCTCTACAACCCGCACAAGCCGAACGGCGGCCTGACCGTCGAGGAGCTGCGCGCGGCGAAGATGATCCTGTGGCGGGGGCACTGCTCGGTGCACGGCCGGTTCTCGCTGGACTCGGTCAACGACGTGCGCGAGCGGATCCCGGGCGTGAACGTCCTCGTGCACCCGGAGTGCAAGCACGAGGTCGTGGCGGCCGCGGACTACGTCGGCTCGACGGAGTACATCATCAAGACGCTGGAGGCGGCCCCGGCCGGCTCGAAGTGGGCCATCGGCACAGAGCTGAACCTGGTCCGGCGCGTGGCCAACGCGCACCCGGACAAGGAGATCGTCTTCCTCGACAAGACGGTCTGCTTCTGCTCGACGATGAACCGGATCGACCTTCCGCACCTGGTGTGGGCGCTGGAGTCGCTGGCCGAGGGCAACCTGGTCAACCGGATCGAGGTCGACAAGGAGACCGAGAGCTTCGCGAAGCTGGCCCTGGAGCGGATGCTGGCGCTGCCGTAGGCAGCGGGCACGCGTGAAGGGGCGCCCCCGTTTGGGGGCGCCCCTTCGGCGTGCGGGGGCGGTTACACGCCTGCGGGCTCCTTCGCCTGCGGCGGGACCGGGGTCTCGCCCGTCTTCGCCGCTCGCTTCGCCGCCTTCTTCTTCGCGCGGCGCTCCTTGCGGAGTTCGACCATCGCGTAGAGCGTCGGGACCAGCAGCAGCGTCAGCAGTGTCGAGGTGATCAGGCCGCCGATCACGACCACGGCGAGCGGCTGGGCGATGAAACCGCCCTCGCCCGTGATGCCGAGCGCCATCGGGAGCAGGGCGAAGATCGTCGCCAGGGCCGTCATCAGGATCGGGCGCAGCCGGTGGCGGCCGCCCTCGACGACCGCTTCGACGACGCCGACGCCCTGCGCCCGGTACTGGTTGATCAGGTCGATCAGCACGATCGCGTTGGTCACCACGATGCCGATCAGCATCAGCATGCCGATCATCGCCGGGACGCCCATCGCCGTACCCGTCACCAGCAGCAGACCGATCGCCCCGGTCGCCGCGAACGGGATCGAGACCAGCAGGATCAGCGGCTGGATCAGCGATCTGAAGGTCGCCACCAGGAGCATGAAGACGATCGCGATCGCCGCCAGCATCGCCAGCCCCAGGTTGCCGAACGCCTCGGACTGGTCCTCGGAGACACCGCCGATGGAGGCGCTCGCGCCCTCCGGCAGGTCAAGCCCGTCGATCTTCGTCTGGAGGGCGGCGCTCACCGCGCCGGTGTTGTCACCGGTCGGCTCGGCCGTGATCGTCGCCGCCCGCGAGCCGTCGATCCGGGTCATCGAGACCGGGCCGGGGACCAGCTTCACGTCGGCGATGTCGCCGAGCCTGACCGGCCCGAGCGGCAGGGCCTTCAGCTCGGCCATCGTCGTGGCCCGCTTCGCGGAGGTGAGGACGACGTCCCGCTCGGTGTCGTCGAGGATCGCCTTGCCGGCCGGGGTGCCGCGCACCGCCTGCGCGACGGCCATGCCGAGCGTGGTGTCGTCGAAGCCCGCCTCCGCCGCCCTGGCGTTGGCCCGGACGGAGATCCTCGGCACCGACTGGGACAGGTCGCTCTGGACGTCGGTGACGTCGTCGAGCTCCGCCACGCCGGCCTTGACCGCCTCGGACGCCTTCTTCAGCGTGTCCGCGTCGGCCGCCTTGACCACCACGCTGAGGTCCTGGCTGCCGAAGCCGTCGCCCGCCGCGATCGTCGTGTCGCCGATGCCGTCGAGCGCGCCCAGCGCCTCGTCGATGGCGTCGCGGGTCTTCTCGTACGACGCCGAGTCCTCCAGCGTCACCTGGTACGAGGCCTGGTTGGCGCCCGTGCCGCCGCCGAAGGCGGCCATGAAGCCCGAGGAGCCGACCGTGACCTGGTAGTCCTTCACGCCACCGGTGGCGGCGAGCACCTTCTCGACCTTCTTCGCGGCCTCGTCGGCCGCCGCAAGGCTGGTGCCCGGGGCCAGCTCCTGCTTGATGCTCATGACCTCCTGGTCGCCCTGGTCGAAGAAGTTGGTCTTCAGGAGCGGGGCCATGCCGAAGGTGCCGATGAGGACGACGACCGCGATCGCCACGCTGGTGAGGCGGCGCCGGGTCGCGAACCGCAGGACCGGGACGTACAGACGCTGCAGCCGGCTCCTGTTCTCCTTCTCCTCGGCCAGCCGCCGGGCTTCGTCCGGGTCCGCGGACGTGCCCTTGGGGGCGCGCAGGAACCAGTACGACAGGACCGGGACGACGGTCAGGGAGACCAGCAGGGAGGCGAGCAGGGCGGCGGTCACCGTCAGGCTGAACGACCCGAACAGTTCGCCCACCATGCCGCCGACCAGCCCGATCGGCAGGAAGACCGCGACGGTGGTGAGGGTCGAGGAGGTGACGGCGCCCGACACCTCCCGTACGGCCGTGAGGATCGCCGCCTGGCGCTCCTCGCCATAGCCGAGGTGCCGCTTGATGTTCTCCAGCACCACGATCGAGTCGTCGACGACCCGGCCGATGGCGATGGTCAGGGCGCCCAGCGTCAGCATGTTGAGCGACAGGTCGCGGGTCCACAGCACGATGAGCGCCAGGACCACCGAGAGCGGGATGGAGACCGCCGTGACCAGGGTGGAGCGCAGGGAGGCGAGGAAGACCAGGATCACCAGGACGGCCATGACGAGCCCGAGCGCGCCCTCGGTGGTCAGACCGGAGATGGACTTGGAGACCGCCGGGCCCTGGTCGGACACCACGGTCAGCTCGGCGCCCGCGCCGAGGTCCTCTCGGAGCTCGGGCAGCTTCTCCTTGACCGCGTCGGAGATGGAGACGGCGCTGCCGTCGTTGTCCATGGTGGCCATCACGGCGAGGCTCGGCTTGCCGTTGGTACGGGTGAGGGAGACCCGGGAGGACTCCTCCTGCTTGACCGTGGCCACGTCGGCGAGGCGGACCGCCTTGCCCTTCTCGGACTTGATCCGCAGGTCCTGGATCTGCCGGAGCGAGGTGAAGCCGCCGCCGACCTGGACCGTGCGGCTCTTGCCGGCCTCGGAGAACGAGCCGGCCGGGACCGTGCCGCCGCCGGCCCGGACGGCCTCGGCGAGCTTCATGGTGTTCAGGCCGGCCGCGGCGAGCCTGGCGTCGTCGGGGGTGATGGAGACCTGGAGGTCCTGGACGCCGTCGACGGAGACCTGGCCGACCCCGTCGATGTCCTCCAGGGCCGGGACGACGGTCCGCTCCAACTGGTCCGCGAGCGCCTGCTGGTCCTTGTCCGAGGTGACGGCGAGGACGACGGTCGGGATGTCGTCGGTCGAGCCCGCCACGACCTGGGGGTCCACGCCGTCGGGCAGGGCGGTCCTGGCCCGGTTCACGGCCTGCTGGACGTCGGCGACGAGCTGCTTGGTGCCCTCGTCGCCGTAGTCGAAGGTGGCCATGATGACCGCGTTGCCCTCGGAGGCGGTGGCGGTGACGCCCGTGATGCCGTCGACGGCCTCAAGGGTGTTCTCGAGCGGTTCGACGACCTGCTTCTCGACCACCTCGGGGGAGGCGCCCTGGTACTGGGCGAGGACCGAGACCATCGGGAGCTCGATCGAGGGCAGCAACTGCTGCTTCAGCTGCGGGATCGCGATCGCTCCGAAGAGGATGGCGACGATGGACATCAGCCCTATCAGGGCCCGTTGTGCGAGGCTGAATCTGGACAGCCAGGACATGGGGTCTCTCTTCTGTGGCGTGCTCGGCAGGCGGGCGGTGACAGGTGCCCGCCTCCACGATCAGCCATGGGAGGCGCCGGATCCTCGGCCCCCGGACCCACTTCCTCGTCCCGCGCGTACCGCGCCTGGAGTACGCCGGGGTGCTCCCTCACTCCACCTTCGGACGTACCAGACCCGACTCGTAGGCCGTGACCACCAGTTGAGCCCGGTCGCGGGCGCCGAGCTTGGACATGGTCCGGTTGACGTGCGTCTTGACCGTGAGGGGGCTGACGTGGAGGCGTTCGGCGATCTCGTCGTTGGAGTGGCCGCCCGCGACCAGGACGAGGACCTCGCGTTCGCGGGTGGTGAGGGCGGCCAGGCGCTCGGAGTGCCGCGGCGCGTTCTGCCCCTCCTCACCGTCCGCACCGCCGCCCTGGGCGAGGAATCTGGCGATCAGTCCCCTGGTCGCCACGGGCGAGAGCAGCGCCTCGCCGGCGGCGGCGATCCGGATGGCGTTGAGGAGTTCCTCCGGTTCCGCCCCCTTGCCGAGGAAGCCGGAGGCGCCGGCGCGGAGCGACCGCACGACGTACTCGTCCACCTCGAAGGTGGTCAGCATGACGATCCGTACGGCGGACAGCTCGGGGTCCTCCGTGATCATGCGGGTGGCGGCGAGCCCGTCCGTACCGGGCATGCGGATGTCCATCAGGACGACGTCCGCCTTAGCGGACCGGGCCAGGGCGACGGCCTGGGCGCCGTCCGCGGCCTCGGCGACCACCTCCATGTCCGGCTCGGAGTCCACCAGCACCTTGAACGCGCTGCGCAGCAGGGCCTGGTCGTCGGCGAGCAGCACCCGGATCGTCATGTGTCCTCCCCCGTACGGGCCGTGGTGGGCAGTATCGCCTGCACGCGGAAGCCGCCGCCGTAACGGGGGGCGGCGGTCAGGGTGCCGCCGAGGGCGGTGACCCGCTCGCGCATGCCGATCAGGCCGTGGCCGCCCGTACCGGTGTCGGCGGGGGCGTCCTTGGGCCTGCCGTCGTCGAGGACGGTGATCTCGATCGTCCGGCCGACCCGCACGACGCTCACCTCCGCCCTGGCGTCCGGCCCGGCGTGCTTGCGCACATTGGTCAGCGCCTCCTGGATGATCCGGTACGCGGCGAGGTCGACGGCCCCGGGCAGGGCGGCGCTGTCGTCGGTGCGGGCCAGTTCGACGGGGAGACCGGCGTTGCGGAAGGTGGTGAGCAGTTCGTCGAGGACGCCGAGGCCGGGCGCCGGCTCGGTGGGGGCCTCCGGGTCGCCGGACTGGCGGAGCAGACCGACGGTGGCGCGCAGCTCGTTGAGGGCCGAGCGGCTGGCCTCGCGGACGTGCGCGAGGGCCTCCTTGGCCTGGTCGGGGCGCTTGTCCATGACGTGCGCGGCGACCCCGGCCTGGACGTTGACCAGCGCGATGTGGTGGGCGACCACGTCATGGAGGTCGCGGGCGATCCGCAGGCGCTCCTCGGCGACACGGCGCCGTGCCTCCTCCTCGCGGGTGCGTTCGGCGCGTTCGGCCCGCTCCCGGATGGCGTCGACGAAGGCCCGCCGGCTGCGGACGGCGTCACCGGCGGCCGCGGCCATGCCGGACCAGGCGAAGACGCCCAGGTTCTCCTGGGCGTACCAGGGCGTGGGGCCGAAGAGCATCCCGGCGGCGGTCAGCACCGTCATGGTGGCGAGGCCGACGCGCCAGGTGGTGGGGCGGTCGGTGCGGGAGGCGACGGTGTAGAGCGCGACGACGGCGGCCATGGCGACGGGCGCGGGCCTGTCGTCGGCGAGCAGCTCGACGAGGGCGACCGCGGAGGTGAAGCCGAGGACCGCGAGGGGCGCGCGCCGTCGCGGGACGAGGGCGGCGGCCCCCAGCACCATGAGCAGGACGCTGGAGGCGTCCGGGGTGCGGTCGCCGAACGTCGGGCCGTTGGGGCTGCCGTGGGGATCGGCGAAGGAGCCGGTGACCATGCAGACGAGCACGGCGAGAGCGAGGCCGGCGTCGAAGGCGAGGGGGTGCGTCCGCAGCCAGTGCCGGCCGCGCGAGAACCCGCTGTCGAGGGAGGTCACACCGGGCAACGGTACGGGGTGGCGCACGGCGGTGCCCCGCGCCCCCGGGAAGGGGCGCGGGGCACCGGGAGTGTCGGGTGCCTGGGCTCAGCCCGGGATGAGCCCGTCGTCCGAGAGCATCTCGCGGACCTCTTCGAGGGTCGCGTCGGGAGACGGGAGGATCAGCTCGGACGGCTCCAGCGCGTCGTCCGGGAGCGGGGAACCGAGCGTGCGGACGGCGTCGAGCAGGGCGGAGAGGGTGCGGCGGAAGCCCGCGCCGTCACCCGACTCCATCTCGTCCAGCAGCTCGTCGTCGAGTTTGTTCAACTCGGCGAAGTGACTGTCCGCCAGCTTCCACTGGCCCTCCCCCATGATCCGTACGATCATGACGCGCCGTCCTTAGGGCTCGTTACCGCTCAGGGATGGTGACCGCTCAAGGTTCGTCACTGCTTGTCGAAACGGGGGTTCGACTGCTGCTGGTCCTGCGGCGCCGCCGTTCCGGTGCCGCCCTCGATGGCCTGCTTCGAGGCCGCGGGGCCTCCCGCCAGCTCGGCCTTCATCCGCTGGAGCTCCAGCTCGACGTCCGTGCCTCCGGACAGCCGGTCGAGCTCGGCCTGGATGTCGTCCTTCGCCAGGCCCGACTGGTCGTCGAGCGCGCCCGAGGCGAGCAGCTCGTCGATCGCGCCGGCCCGGGCCTGCAGCTGGGCCGTCTTGTCCTCGGCGCGCTGGATGGCCACGCCGACGTCGCTCATCTCCTCCGAGATACCGGAGAACGACTCGGCGATCCGGGTCTGGGCCTGCGCCGCCGTGTACGTCGCCTTGATCGTCTCCTTCTTCGTACGGAAGGCGTCGACCTTGGCCTGGAGCCGCTGCGCGGCGAGCGTGAGCTTCTCCTCCTCGCCCTGCAGCGTCTGGTGCTGCACCTCCAGGTCGCTCACCTGCTGCTGGAGCGCCGCCCGCCGGGACAGCGCCTCGCGCGCCAGGTCCTCGCGGCCGAGCGCCAGCGCCTTGCGGCCCTGGTCCTCCAACTTGGCGGACTGGCCCTGGAGCTGGTTCAGCTGCAGTTCGAGCCGCTTGCGCGAGGTCGCCACGTCGGCGACGCCCCGCCGGACCTTCTGCAGCAGCTCCAGCTGCTTCTGGTAGGAGTAATCGAGGGTCTCGCGCGGATCCTCGGCCCGGTCAAGGGCCTTGTTTGCCTTCGCGCGGAAGATCATCCCCATACGCTTCATGACACCGCTCATGGGCTTCGCGCGCCCCCTTCTGACGGACTCGGCTCAAGCACTCCAACAGGATCCACAGTACGGTCCCTGTATCCATTACCGCACTGTTCGGGGCCGGATGTGCTCCTCCCCAAGGACGACTGCGGTGCGGTTTCCCTCCCGCCCAGGGAGTAGAGGGATCTCGGGGTGACCGTGCCCGTCTTCCGTGCGTACCCCCACAGACGCGGGCCGTTAGCGGATCGTTCCCGCCGGGGCTGGGGTCCATGCCCCCCACCACGTACCCTTGGGTTTTGTGTTCCGTAGCCGTTCGAAGGAAGAGAAGGCCCCCACCGACAAGGTGACGGCGGACCTCTCCAAGCAGCCCCGCGACCCCGAGGCCCCCAAGGGCCGCCCGACTCCGAAGCGGAGCGAGGCGCAGACCCAGCGCCGCCGTGCCGCGACGGTGCCGACCGACCGCAAGGAGGCCATGAAGCGCCAGCGAGAGGCGCGCCGCGCGGACCTCGCCCGTCAGCGCGAGGCGCTGGCCAGTGGCGACGAGCGTTACCTGCCGGCCCGTGACAAGGGTCCGGTCCGCCGCTTCGTGCGCGACTTCGTCGACTCGCGCTTCGCCATCGCGGAGTTCTTCCTCCCGATGGCCGTGGTGATCCTCGTGCTGTCGATGATCCGCGTCCCGGCGCTGCAGAACATCTCGCTGCTGCTCTGGCTCGGTGTGATCGTCATGATCGTCATCGACTCGATCGGCATCTGGCTGCGGCTGAAGAAGCAGCTGAACGAGCGCTTCCCGAACGAGTCCAAGCGCGGCGCGGTGGCCTACGGCCTCATGCGTACGCTCCAGATGCGCCGACTGCGACTGCCGAAGCCGCAGGTCAAGCGCGGAGAGCGGCCCTGAGCGGGAACGGCTCCGGCTCTGCCACGGGCGGCCCGCTGCTGCCCGCCGTGTCCCCGTGGCCTGCCGGTCACGGGGGCCTGCGCGAGACCGTCCGCCAGGAGATGATCGCCCGCCAGCTCGACGAGCAGATAGCCGGCCGCTACCCCGTGGGGCAGCGGCTGCGGATACTCGACGCGGGCATGGGGCAGGGCACCCAGGCCCTGCGGCTGGCCAGGGCCGGGCACACGGTGACCGGTCTGGAGGCCGACCCCGAGCTGCTCAAGGCCGCCCGTGAGGCGCTGGCCACCGAGCCGGCCGGGATCCGCGAGCGGGTCCGGCTGGTGGAGGGCGACGGCCGCGAGACCGGGGTGCACTTCCTGCCGGGCAGCTTCGACGTCGTGCTCTGCCACGGCGTGCTCATGTACGCGGACGAGCCGGACGCGCTCCTCGCCGGCCTGGCCCGGATGCTGGCGCCCGGCGGCCTGCTGTCCCTGGTCGTACGGAACGCGGAGGCACTGGCCATGCGGCCGGGACTCGCCGGGGACTGGGCGGGCGCGCTGGCCGGGTTCGAGTCGGACGTGTACACCGACGACAACGGCCTCAAGGTGCGCGCCGACCGGCTCGACGCGCTGACGGCGACGCTCGCGGGGATCGCGGCGCCGCTGCACGCCTGGTACGGCGTACGGGTCTTCACCGACGGCGTGCCGGGTGACGAGGGACTGCCGTCCGCCGAGCAACTGGACCGGCTCTTCATGGCGGAGGACCGCGCGGGCCGCACGGACCCGTACCGCCGTATCGCGGCGCTCCTGCACCTGTGCGGGGTCCGGGGCTAGCGGGAGCCTTTCCGCCCCGGAGGCGCTGGGGGCTTTGCCCGGCGGCCTTACGGAGGCCCGCGGGACCGAGACGGCGCGCGGCACCGAGACGGCGCATGGGCGCGCGGCCTTGCCTGTGTGTGCGCCGGTGCGCTCCCGCCGGTTCGGTTGCCGCGTCAGGTGACCGGGGTGCTGCCGCGTCCTCCTCCCCGTGAGTACCGACACCTCCCCCGCCGCCGCTTCCCCCGTGCCCGCACGCGACGTGTGGCGCGCGCTCTACGCCCACTTCCGGCCGCATCGCCGGACGGTCGCCCTCGGTGCGCTCTTCGCGCTGGCCGGCGCCGCCGGCGGGCTCGCCCAGCCGCTCGCCGCGAAGGCTCTCGTGGAGCGCCTAGGCGACGGCGGATCGGTCGCCGGGATCCTGCTCCTCCTCACCGCCCTGGTCGTCGTCGGGACGGCGATCGAGTCGCTCGGCGCGTACATCCTGGAGCGGACGGCCGAGTCCGTCGTCCTGGCCGCCCGCCGCACGCTGATCGGCCGGCTGCTGCGGCTGCGGCTGCCCGAGGTGGAGAAGACCCAGCCGGGCGATCTGATGTCCCGCGTCACCTCCGACACCACCCTGCTGCGCGCGGTCACGACCCAGTCGGTGGTCTCGGCGGCGACCGGCGGACTCGCCTTCGTGGCGACGCTCGTGCTGATGGGGCTGATGGACCCCGTCCTGCTCGGCGTCACCGTGGGCGTGATCGCGCTGATCGGCGGCGCGGTCGCGTTCGTGATGCCGAGGATCTCGCGGGCCACGAAACGCTCCCAGGAGGCGGTGGGCGAGATCTCCACGGTCCTGGAGCGGGCGTTCGGCGCGTTCCGTACGATCAAGGCGTCCGGCGCCGAGGAGCGGGAGACCGCGGTCGTCGAGGCGGCGGCGCACGAGGCCTGGCGGCACGGGGTGCGCTCGGCGAAGTGGCAGGCGGTGGCCGGATCCTCGATCGGGCTCGCCGTGCAGGTGTCGTTCCTCGCGGTGCTCGGCATCGGCGGCGCCCGGGTCGCGTCCGGAGCGATCTCCGTCTCCTCGCTCATCGCCTTCCTGCTCTTCCTCTTCTATCTGATCGAGCCCGTCTCCAAGCTGGTCGACGCGGCGACGCAGTACCAGGTGGGCTCGGCGGCGATCGGCCGCATCCTGGAGGCCGAGCGCCTCGCGACGGAGGAGCTGGGCGAGCCGGCCGCGGGCGGGGTGGCGGACGGCCCCGCCTCGGTCGTCTTCGAGGACGTCTCCTTCCGCTACCGCGACGACCTCCCTCTCGTCCACCAGGGCGTCTCCTTCACCGTCCGCGGCCCCGGGATGACCGCCTTCGTCGGCCCGTCCGGCGCGGGCAAGACGACCCTGTTCGGGCTGATCGAGCGCTTCTACGAACCCTCGGGCGGCCGGGTCCTGATCGACGGGAAGGACGTACGCGACTGGTCGCTGCCCGATCTGCGCGCGGCCATCGGGTACGTCGAGCAGGACGCCCCGGTCCTCTCCGGCACGCTGCGCGAGAACCTGGTGTTCGCCGCGCCGGAGGCGACGGAGGAGGAGATCCGGGACGTGCTCGTACGGGCCAGGCTCGACGGGCTCGTCGAGCGGCTGCCGGACGGTCTGGAGACGGTCGTCGGCCACCGCGGGTCCAAGCTGTCGGGCGGTGAGCGGCAGCGGGTGGCGATCGCCCGGGCGCTGCTGCGCAGGCCCCGGCTGCTGCTGCTGGACGAGGCGACCTCGCAGCTGGACGCGGTGAACGAGCTGGCGCTGCGCGACGTGGTCGCGGAGGCGGCCCGCGAGGTGACGGTCCTGGTGGTGGCGCACCGGCTGTCGACGGTGACGCTGGCGGACCGGATCGTGGTGATGGAGTCGGGGCGGGTCCGGGCGGTGGGCACGCACGGCGAGCTGGTCGCGGGCGACGAGCTGTACGGGGAGCTGGCGGCCACGCAGTTCCTGTCGTCGGCCCCCTGATCGGCGGCGCTCACCGGGCCGGTCCTACGGGGTGAACGGGATACTCCGGACATGGACGTCTCCCGTGCCCGCGCCCGTTGCCTCGCTCGTGCCCGTACGCGCCGTCTGCTGCTGCCCTTCGCCGCCGGGGCCTGCGCCGCCGCCCTGGCCGGCGGCTGCACATCTGGTGCGGTGCCGGAGGCGGAGCGCTCCACGCAGGCGGCCGCCCCGCTCGCGGCAAACGACCTCCAGGACGACTACCGGGCCGTCATCAAGGCGGTGCTGCCGTCCGTCGTCCAGATCGACGCCTCGCAGAGCCTCGGCTCCGGAGTGGTGTACGACGCCAAGGGGCACATCGTCACCAACGCGCACGTGATCGGGCGGGAGGAGAGCTTCCGGGTCACGGCGGCGACCGGCGGGCAGCCGGTGGTGGGCAAGCTGGTCTCGGCGTACCCCGAGCAGGATCTCGCCGTCATCAAGCTGGACTCCGTCCCGCAGGGGCTGAAACCGGCGAAGTTCGGCGACTCCGCCAAGGTCGACATGGGGCAGATCGTCCTGGCGATGGGCTCCCCGCTGGGTCTGTCGGGCAGCGTCACCCAGGGCATCGTGTCGGCGACCGGCCGCACGGTCAGCGCGGGCCGTGCCGGCGGTGGTACGGGGGCGACCATCGGGAACATGGTGCAGACGTCCGCGGCGATCAACCCGGGCAACAGCGGGGGCGCGCTGGTCAATCTGGACAGCGAGGTCATCGGCATCCCGACACTGGCGGCGACGGACCCGCAGATGGGCGGCGGCGCGGCGCCGGGGATCGGGTTCGCGATCCCCGCCTCGATGGTCAGGACGGTCGCCGACCAGATCATCGAGAGCGGCAGGGTGACCGACTCCGGCCGGGCGGCCCTGAACATCATCGGCCGGACGGTGCTCGACGACGCCTACGAGCCGTCGGGGGTCGCGGTGGTCGAGGCGCCGGCGAACGGGGCGGCGGGGAGGGCGGGGCTGCGGCCGGGGGACGTGATCACCCGGGTGGGCGACGAGCCGATCACGACGATCACGTCGCTGTCGGAGGCGCTGGCCGCGCTGAAGCCGGGCGACAGGGTGACGGTGGTGTACGAGCGGGCGGGCCGGGAGTCCCGGGCGGAGGTCACGCTGGGCAAGATGTGACCTCGTGGTCGTGGCCTCCCTCCGCCGGGGCAGGCACGACCACGAGGCCGGGGTCCGCGGTCCGGGGGCTCTAGCCCTCCGCGTTCAGCGGCATCGGGCCGTAGATCTTCGTGCCGTCCTCCGAGAGCGTCACCTGGTCCGCGCCGCCCTCCAGGAGGTCCTTCCAGTACTCACCGATCCAGGACTCGGCGTCTCCCTGGGTCGTGAACTCCTCCGGCGCCACCGCCGGCTGGACCTCCGTGCCGTCGGACTTCTCGAACCGCCACGTCCATGCCATGTCCGCCTCCTGAAGGCTCACCGGATGATCGGTTTCCTGCCCGCAGCGTAGCCGGGCGCGCACCCCTCGCGGTGACGCGGGAGGATCTGAGGGTGGAACTGACTCTGCTCGGCACCGGTGCCCCCCTCGGGCTCCCCCGCCCCGACTGCCCCTGCGCCGTGTGCGCGACCGCTCGTGGACCGCAGGCGCGGGCGGCCACCGCCCTGCTCGTGGACGGGGCGCTGCTGCTGGACCTGACGCCGGGGGCCGCGCTGGCCGCCGCCCGGTCCGGGCACTCGCTGGTGGGCGTACGGCAGGTCTTGTTGACGCATCCGCACGACGGGCCGGCCGTGGAGGTGCCGGCCGGGCTGCCGGCGGCGGGGCGGGTCCCGGACGGGCGGGAGCTGACCCTGATCAGCGGGCACCGGGTACGGGCCCTGCCGATGGATTCGCCGGGGACCGGCTACGAGGTGATCTCCCCGGACGGCGAGCGGCTGCTTTATCTGCCTCCGGGCGGCGCCCCGGCCGGGCTGCCGGACGCGCACCGCACCCCGTACGACATGGTCGTCCTGGATGTCACCGGACGGCCCGACGCGCTCGCCAGGCTCCGGGCGACCGGGGCTGTCGGGGCGAGCACCGATGTGGTCGCCGCCCACCTGGACCATGACGTCCCGGGCGGTGCCGAGCTGGACCGGCGGCTCGCGGCGGCCGGGGCGCGGGCGGTGCCGGACGGGACGACGCTGTACGTCGGGGAGTACCACGCCGTGACCGACGTGCCGCGGCGCACGCTGGTGACCGGGGGCGCCCGGTCGGGCAAGTCGGTGGAGGCGGAGCGGCGTCTGGAGACCTTCCCCGAGGTGCTGTACGTGGCGACCGGCGGGACGCGGGAGGGCGATCGGGAGTGGGCGCAGCGGGTGAGCCTGCACCGTGACCGGCGGCCGGGTTCCTGGCGTACCGCCGAGACGTGCGATCTCGTACCGCTGCTCGGGTCCGACGGTCCGGCCCTGCTGATCGACTGTCTGTCGCTGTGGCTGACGGACGCGATGGACCGGGCCGGGGCCTGGGACGACGAGCGGTGGGCGCACGGCGGGCAGGAGGAGTTGCGGGAGCGGACGGCCGAGCTGGTGGCGGCGGTGCGCGCCACCTCCCGTACGGTCGTCGCCGTGACGAACGAGGTCGGTTCGGGAGTCGTCCCGGCCACGGCGTCGGGGCGCCGCTTCCGGGACGAGCTGGGCCGGCTGAACGCGGCCTTCGGCGACGAGTGCGAGCAGGTGCTCCTCGTCGTCTCGGGACAGGCCCTGGTGCTGCGCGGGTAGGGTGCGATCACCCATGGCCATCGCCGACGTCACGAGGAAGAGCCTTGAACCTGGACGACTTCTCCGATCTGATCGAGCGCCCGGACGGCGGGATACGGCGTGACGCCGAGGAGCGCCGGGAGCGGTTGATCGTTCCGCCCGGCGCGCTCGGCCGGCTCGACGAGCTGGGCGAGTGGCTGTCGGCGGCGCAGGGTTCGGTCAAGGTGCGGGCGATCGAGCAACCGCGGGTGGTGCTCTTCGCGGGTGATCACGGGGTGGCCTCGCTCGGGGTGTCGGGCCGTCCCGCCGGTACCGCGTACGAGCTGGTCCGCGCGGTGCTCGACGGTGCGAGCCCGGTGGCGGTGCTGGCCCGGCGGGCCGGCGTGCCGGTGCGGGTGGTGGACGCGGGTCTGGACTGCGATCCGGAGCTGCTGCCCGCCGAGGTGGTACGGCACCGGGTGCGGCGGGGCAGCGGCCGGATCGACGTCGAGAACGCGCTGACCGCCGAGGAGACCGTGGCGGCGGTCGAGCTGGGCGTCGCGATCGCGGACGAGGAGGCCGACTCGGGCACGGACCTGGTCGTCCTGGGTGATCTGAGCGTCGGCGGTACGACGCCGGCGGCCACCCTGGTCGCGGCGCTGTGCGGCACGGACGCCTCGGTGGTCACCGGCCGGGGCGGCGCGGGGATCGACGATCTGGCCTGGATGCGCAAGTGCGCGGCCGTCCGGGACTCGCTGCGGCGCGCGCGGCCGGTCCTGGGCGATCAGCTGGAGCTCCTCGCGGCGGTCGGCGGCGCGGATCTGGCGGCGATGACGGGGTTCCTGCTGCAGAGCGCGGTGCGGCGGATGCCGGTGATCCTGGACGGTGTGGTGGGGGCGGCCTGTGCGCTGGTGGCGCAGCGGGCGGCGTTCCGTGCGCCGGACTGGTGGCTGGCGGGTCAGGTGAGCGGGGAGCCGGCGCAGGCGAAGGCGCTGGACCGGATGGCGCTCAACCCGCTGCTCGATCAGGGCGTCACTGTGGGCGAGGGAACCGGGGCGCTGCTCGCTCTTCCCCTCGTCCAGGCCGCGGCCGCACTGGCCGCCGAGCTGCCGGAGCGACCGGAACCGACCATTCCGGAAGAGCCCGCGGCGGTCTCCGCGGACGAGGAGAGCTGAGACGGATCACGGCACCGGGCGCGTCCTTCCGCCACGCGCGGACGGGTGCGCCCGGCGACCGATCATGACGAGCGATGCCCCATATGATCGCTTTTCATGGGAGAGGTCCGTTTGTCCACCGAAGGAGCGCCCGGGAGCACGGCCCGATCGCGGCGCGGCGCCGCTTTCGCCGTCTGGTATCTGCGCGCCGTCACGTTCGTCAACTTCCTGAGCGCCGTCTGGGTCTCCTTCGGCCAGGACCTCCGCCGGCACAACACGGACGACTACTTCACCCCGTACCTGCTGACCGCGGGCTTCGCCTCGGGCGTCTTCACGCTCTTCCTTGCGATCACCATGCGCCGCCGCAAGCGCGCCGCCTGGATCCTCAACACCGTGCTCAGCGGGCTCTTCCTGCTGCTCCTCGCCTTGGCGATGACCCTCCCCGAGATCCGGCAGCACGCCCAGAACTGGGTCTCGCTGGCCCTCACGGCCGCGTTCGTGCTCGCGCTGCTCCTCGGCCGCGGGGAGTTCTACGCCAAGGGCGACCGCTCCAACCCGATGCTCGCCGCGGCCGTGGCGGTCGGCGGACTCCTGGTCGCCTCGCTGCTCGCCGCGGTCCTGGTCACCGTCACCGACACCTCCCCCGGCACCTCCACCTTCCTGGAGCGCTGGCGGTACGGCGTGATGCGGCTGGTCACCCTGGCCTCGGACGGCTCCCGCTTCGACGGGATCACCCCACCGGGCTGGGTCGACGTCACCATCAACGTCCTGTACACGCTGCTGCTGATCGCCGTGCTCTTCGCCGCCTTCCGCTCGCGCCGGGCCGTCGACCCGCTCACCGAGGAGGACGAGGACAGACTGCGGGCGCTGCTCGACAGGTACGGGGACCGCGATTCGCTCGGCTACTTCGCGCTGCGTCGCGACAAGAGCGTGGTCTGGTCCCCCAGCCGGAAGGCGGCGATCACCTACCGCGTGGTCGGCGGCGTCTCGCTCGCCTCCGGCGACCCCATCGGCGACCCGGAGGCCTGGCCCGGCGCGATCGAGCCGTGGCTGGCCGAGGCCCGCGAGCACGGCTGGATCCCGGCCGTGATGGGCGCGAGCGAGGAGGGCGGCACCGTCTACGCGCGGCACGGCTTCGACGCCCTGGAGCTGGGCGACGAGGCGATCGTGGAGACCGCGGAGTTCACCCTGGACGGCCGGGCCATGCGCACGGTCCGGCAGGCGTTCAACCGGGTGAAGCGGGCCGGGCACCAGGTGCGGATCCGGCGCCACGAGGACATCCCGGCCGACGAGATGGACGAGCTGCTCCGCAAGGCCGACGACTGGCGCGACGGGGCCACCGAGCGGGGCTTCTCGATGGCCCTCGGCCGGCTCGGCGACCCGCGCGACGGCCGGTGCGTGATGCTGGAGTGCACGGACGGCAGCGGTGCGCCGCGGGCCCTGCTCTCCTTCGTCCCCTGGGGCCCGAAGGGCCTCTCGCTGGACCTGATGCGGCGTGACCGGGACTCCGAGAACGGCCTGACGGAGTTCATGGTCATCGAACTCCTCCAGCGCGCCGAGGAGATCGGGATCACCCCGGTCTCACTGAACTTCGCGATGTTCCGCTCCGTCTTCGAACGCGGCTCGAGGCTCGGGGCGGGAGGGCTTCCTGGAGGCCCCCGGGCTGCCGAAGTGGCTGCACCGCAAGCACCTGGAGGGCCGGAGATGAGGCCCGCCCTCAAGGATTTCGCCCGCCGCGAGTGGGGGTCGCTGTTCACCGCCGTACGGACGGCCCTCGTCGCGCGCGGGTGGCGGGCGATCCCGCTGACGCTGACCGCCATCTGCCTCACGTCCGCGTTCCAGCTGATGCAGAACCAGGAGTGGGGCTATCAGCCGGTGCAGAACGTCGGCTCGGTACGGGCCGAGGAACCGCTCTGGCTCGCCCTCCTCCGTACCCCGCTCTCGCTGTTCGTACCGGCCCTGGATCTGCCGGTGTGGGGCGCGCTGGCGCAGATCCTGCTGGTCTTCGGGATCGCCGAGATCTGCCTGGGCCGGTGGCGGACGCTCGCGATCGCCTATCTCGCCACGCTGGCCGGGACGCTGTACGCCCGGATCGGCATCGCGCTCGGCCCGGAGAACCCGCTCGGGCTGCCGGCCTCGGACGCGCGGGTCGTCGACACCGGACCGTCGGCCGCCGTGGTGGGCCTCGCGGTCTACGTCTGCTGGCGCCACCGGGCGCGGTGGACCGGCGCCCTCGTGATCGTCGCGATGGTCGTGGAGATCCTCGTCAAGAACAACCTGGCGGGCAAGGAGCATCTGGCGGCGATCGCGGCCGTGCTCGGGCTCATCGCCTGCGTCGCCTGGTGGGAGCGCCGTCAAGGCCGGCCGGAACCGGAGCCCGGGCCCGGGGCGCGCTCCTGGAAGCCGCCGATCAGGTCCTGAACCCTGCGGCGGACGCGGGTCCAGCGCCGGTCGTGGCGGTAGGCGCGCACCGTGGCGCGGGCGCGGGTCCGCGGGCGGCGGGCGTAGGCGTGCCGTGACCACCAGGAGCCGGGACGGGCGAGCCGTACGGCCGCCACGATCGCGACGAACGGCACCAGCGCGCCGATGACGGCCATGCGGAACTTCCCCTTCACCAGGGCGATGAGCACGAAGAGGAAGTTCCCCGCGAGAGTGAGCAGGAAGGTCGCCCGGCTCTGGCGCTCGTCGGCGGTCATGTCGTCGACGCCGAGCGGTGAGAAGCCGCCGAGTGCCAGCAGCACCAGCGCGGCCGTCAGGACGACGACCTCCACGCTCTGGCGCCCCTGTTCGCTCCAGTACACGTCGTCGAGATGGAGGATCAGCGCGAACTCGTCGAGGACGAGACCCGCACCGATCCCGAAGACGATCGCGAAGACGGCGACGCCGACGCCGTGCCGTCCGCTGCCGATGGCGCCGAAGCCGCCTACGACGGTGAGCACGACGCCCGGGACGACGTGGTGGATGTGCAGACCGCCGGGAGAGACGTTCTTGAACGGCCCCCTGCCGGCCCGGATCAGCCGGGTGATCGTCCGCGTGACCAGGAAGGTCAGGACGAAGGAGGCCAGGGCGAGCAGCATCGGGAGCTTCCCGGGCTCGACGATGTTGCGGGAGAACCAGTGACCCATGCCACCCACTTCCGGTTTGCGCTCAATGCGCAATTTACAAGGCCGGGCTCTGGCCTACCCTGCCCGGATGGACGGCCTGCGTTTCGCCTTCGGCACCCTGACCGTGCTGCCCGCCCGCGTCACCCGCTGGGACCGGGACGCGGCGCGCGCCGGCATGCTCTGGGCCCCGCTCGCCGGCCTCGTCGTCGGCCTCTTCTCCGCCGCGCTCGGCGGCGCGTTCCTGCTGCTCGGCGCGGGCCCGCTGCTCGCAGCCGTCGTCACGGCGGCGGTGCCCGCGCTGCTGACCAGGGGGCTGCACCTGGACGGGCTCGCGGACACGGCGGACGGCCTCGGCAGCGCGAAGCCGGCCGAGGAGGCGCTCGCCGTCATGAAACGGTCGGACATCGGCCCGTTCGGCGTCGTCGTGCTCCTCTTCGTCCTCCTCGCCCAGGTCGCCGCGCTCCACCGGCTGTACGGGGAGGGCTGGGCGCACGGCGCGGTGGCCGCCGCGCTCGCCGCGACCGTCGCCCGCCTCGCGCTGACCCACGCCTCCCGCGCGGGCGTCCCCGCGGCCCGCCCGGAGGGCCTGGGCGCGATGGTCGCCTCGACCGTCCCGGCCCGGTCGGCGGCGCTGGTCACGGGGGGCGTCCTGATCCTGTGCGCGGCCGCCGGCGCGCTGTTCTCGCCGTACGACGCGGTCCGTCACGTCCTGGCGGCGGTGGCGGGGCTCGGGGCGGCCGCGCTGCTGCTGCGACGGTGTGTGCGCCGGTTCGGCGGGGTGACGGGGGACGTGTTCGGGGCGGTGGAGGAGACCGCGGGGACGGTGGCGCTGGTGGCACTGACCCTGGGCGCTCTCTGAACCCCCGGGGCCCTGTCCAGGACCCCGGGGAACAGCGGCCGTCTCATCGCACGGGCGCCAGGGCGTGCGGGAGCGTGCCCCACGGGTGGGCGCCCGCGCCGGGGACCGCGCAGTGGACCCGGGTCGTGGGCAGGGCGTCGGGCGGGGCGGCGTAGACGAGGTGGCAGTAGTGGTCGGCGACGGGCAGGTCGAGCGTGCGGTAGGAGTCCCAGGGGCCCTCGAAGGTGACCAGCAGGTCGGCGAGGTCGGCGTAGCCGGGGGCGGGGTGCGCGCCGTGGTTGAGGACCACGGTCCGGGCCCCGGCGGCCCGCGCGGCGACGCCGAGGCGCTGATAGTGGGTCAGGGCCCCCGGCTCGGTCGGCACCTGGTCCAGGAAGGCGCCGTCGGCGCCGTACCAGTCGCGGTGGCGGAGCAGATCGGCGACGACCTCGCCGTGCGGGCGCCGGCCGTACGCGGTGTCGGTGTAGCCGAGCACCCGCACCCCGGCCTCCCGGAGCCGGCCGGCGACGGCGGCGAAGGCGGGATCGGGCGCCGGTCCGGCGCCGTCGGCGGGGTTCAGCACGACGCCGTAGAGGGCGCGCGCCGACTCGATCACCGCCGTCCACGCCTCCGGACGGTCGGCGGGGTGCTCGTAGAAGGGCACCAGCAGAGAGGGGACCGGTCGAGTCGGGTTCACAACTTCCCTAGGCACGATGGGCGGTCGGTCGGGTAAGCAGGGCGCAGGGGGACGGTGGCGGGCACGTCGGCCGAGTGTGGACGAGCTCTCCGGGCGTGCGCGGTGAACGCGAAGGAGACACCTCTGACGAGTGAATCGCCGTCGCCGTGAGCGAACGCGGAGAGCGAGCGTAGGCTCGTTCCCGGCGCTCATCGGGCCGAAATACGATACGGCGGGCACGGTCGGCCCATCCCTCGACCGCCACAGGACTCAACGGAAGCGAGATTTCACCACCGTGACTGCTCTCACTCTCAGCACTGCCGGTGCGGCGACGCTGCGCGCCGACGCACTCGTCGTCGGCGTAGCGAAGTCGGGCAAGGCCCTCGTCGTCACGCCGGGCGCCGAGGCCGTGGACAAGGCGTTCGACGGAAAGCTCGCCGCCGTCCTGGAGACCCTGGGCGCCTCGGGTGCCGAGGGTGAGGTGACCAAGCTGCCCGCCCCCGCCGGTCTGAAGGCCCCCGTCGTCCTGGCCGTCGGCCTGGGCTCGGCGCCCGAGGACGGCGAGGCGTTCGGCACCGAGGCGCTGCGCCGTGCCGCCGGTACCGCCGCCCGCACCCTGACCGGCGCCAAGAAGGCCGCGTTCGCGCTGCCGATCGCCGCCGTCGAGGACGCCGCGGCGATCGCGGAGGGCGCGCTGCTTGGCGCGTACGCCTTCACCGCCTACCAGGAGAACGGCAAGGACGGGAAGAAGCCGCTGGCCGAGGTGGCCCTGCTGGGCGCCAAGCCGCGCGACAAGGCCTTCAAGGCCGCCGCGGAGCGCGCGCAGGCGGTCGCCGAGGAGATCAACCGGGCGCGCGACCTGATCAACATGCCCCCGAACGACCTGACCCCGGCCGCCTTCGCCGCCGAGGCTCAGGCCGCGGGCAAGGCGCACGGCCTCAAGGTCCAGGTCCTGGACGAGAAGGCGCTCGCCAAGGGCGGCTACGGCGGCATCCTGGGCGTCGGCGCCGGTTCGGAGAACCCGCCGCGGCTGGTCCGTATCGCCTACACCCACCCGAAGGCGGAGCGGACCCTCGCCCTGGTCGGCAAGGGCATCACCTACGACTCGGGCGGCATCTCGCTGAAGCCGGCCGGCCACAACGAGACGATGAAGTGCGACATGAGCGGCGCCGCCGCCGTGTTCGCCGCCGTCGTCGCCGCCGCCCGGATCGGTCTGGCCGTCAACGTCACCGGCTGGCTGGCGCTCGCCGAGAACATGCCGTCGGGCTCGGCCACCCGCCCCGGCGATGTGCTGCGCATGTACAGCGGCAAGACCGTCGAGGTCCTGAACACCGACGCCGAGGGCCGCCTCGTCCTCGCCGACGCGCTGACCCGGGCCTCGGAGGAGAACCCGGACGCGATCGTCGACGTGGCGACCCTGACCGGTGCGATGGTCCTGGCCCTGGGCAACCGGACGTTCGGCATCATGGCCAACGACGACGCCTACCGCACCGCGATCCACGAGATCGCCGAGGAGGTCGGCGAGCAGTCCTGGCCGATGCCGCTCCCCGCGGACCTGCGCAAGGGCATGGACTCCCCGACCGCCGACATCGCCAACATGGGCGAGCGGATGGGCGGCGGCCTGGTCGCCGGCCTCTTCCTCAAGGAGTTCGTCGGCGAGGGCATCACCTGGGCCCACCTCGACATCGCGGGCCCGGCCTTCCACGAGGGGGCGCCGTACGGCTACACCCCGAAGGGCGGCACGGGATCCGCGGTCCGCACGCTGGTGCGGCTGGCGGAGCGCACGGCCGACGGCGAGCTCTGACCGCTCGCGCGTGCCACCGGCCCCCGGGTGCTGAGCCCGGGGGCCGTTGCGCTCACGACGAAATCCGTACGTTCGTACGTGCCGATCACCTGTCCGTACGGGCGATCGGCCGTCTCACACCCCGGCCCCGCGTCCCGCCGTCCGGCAACAAGTGCGAAGATGGGTTCTCGGCAGGACAGGGCCCCCACCACAGGGCCGAAGAAACAGCGGCCGAACACCAGCCGCCGCCCGGTCGGAGATGACCGGCGACCGGCGCACATGCATGGAGGACGTGACGTGGCGAACGACGCCAGCACCGTTTTCGACCTAGTGATCCTCGGCGGCGGTAGCGGCGGTTACGCCGCGGCGCTGCGCGGAGCGCAGCTGGGCCTGGACGTCGCACTGATCGAGAAGAACAAGCTCGGCGGCACCTGCCTGCACAACGGCTGCATTCCCACGAAGGCCCTGCTCCACGCCGGCGAGATCGCCGACCAGGCCCGCGAGGCGGAGCAGTTCGGTGTCAAGGCCTCCTTCGAGGGCATCGACATCAAGGCCGTGCACAAGTACAAGGACGATGTGATCTCGGGCCTCTACAAGGGTCTGCAGGGACTCGTCGCCTCCCGCAAGGTGACCTACATCGAGGGTCACGGTCACCTGTCCTCCCCGACCTCGGTCGACGTGGACGGCCGCCGCGTCGAGGGTCGGCACGTGCTCCTCGCGACCGGTTCCGTGCCGAAGTCGCTGCCGGGCCTGGAGATCGACGGCAACCGCATCATCTCCTCGGACCACGCGCTGACCCTGGACCGTGTCCCGGAGTCCGCGATCATCCTCGGCGGCGGTGTCATCGGCGTCGAGTTCGCTTCCGCGTGGAAGTCCTTCGGGACCGACGTGACGGTCGTCGAGGGTCTGAAGCACCTGGTCCCGGCCGAGGACGAGAACAGCTCCAAGCTTCTTGAGCGCGCTTTCCGCAAGCGCGGCATCAAGTTCAACCTCGGAACGTTCTTCCAGTCCGCCGAGTACACCGACAGCGGCGTCAAGGTCACCCTGGCCGACGGCAAGACCTTCGAGGCGGAGGTGCTGCTGGTCGCCATCGGCCGCGGCCCGGTCTCGTCGGGTCTGGGCTACGAGGAGCAGGGCGTCGCGATGGACCGCGGCTACGTCCTGGTCGACGAGTACATGCGCACGAACGTGCCGACGATCTCGGCCGTGGGCGACCTCGTCCCGACGCTCCAGCTCGCGCACGTCGGCTTCGCCGAGGGCATCCTGGTGGCGGAGCGTCTGGCCGGTCTGAAGACGGTTCCGATCGACTACGACGGCGTGCCGCGGGTGACGTACTGCCACCCGGAGGTCGCCTCCGTCGGGATCACCGAGGCGAAGGCCAAGGAGATCTACGGCGCGGACAAGGTCGTCGCCCTGAAGTACAACCTCGCGGGCAACGGCAGGAGCAAGATCCTGAAGACCGCGGGCGAGATCAAGCTCGTCCAGGTCAAGGACGGTGCCGTGGTCGGCGTCCACATGGTCGGTGACCGCATGGGCGAGCAGGTCGGCGAAGCGCAGCTGATCTACAACTGGGAGGCGCTGCCGGCCGAGGTCGCGCAGCTCATCCACGCCCACCCGACGCAGAACGAGGCGCTCGGCGAGGCTCACCTGGCTCTGGCCGGCAAGCCCCTCCACTCCCACGACTGACGCTCACGTCATCTACGGGCGCGACGACCACTTTCCGCAATTCGTTAGGAGCAACTGAAACCATGCCGGTTTCCGTAACCCTGCCGGCGCTCGGCGAGAGCGTCACCGAGGGCACCGTCACCCGCTGGCTCAAGGCCGAGGGCGAGCGTGTCGAGGCCGACGAGCCGCTGCTCGAGGTCTCGACCGACAAGGTCGACACCGAGATCCCCGCCCCCGCGTCGGGTGTCCTGTCCTCCATCAAGGTGGCCGAGGACGAGACCGTCGAGGTGGGCGCCGAGCTGGCGATCATCGACGACGGCTCGGGTGCCGACGCGGCCGCTCCGGCCGCCGAGCCGGCCCAGGCCGAGGCCCCGGCTCCGGCCGCTCAGCAGGAGGCCCCGCAGCAGGAGGCCCCGGCCCCCGCGCCGCAGGCCGCCCCCTCCACCGAGGTGCAGACCCCGGCTCCGGCCCCGACGGCCGAGGCCGCGGCCGGCGGCGGTTCCGCCGAGGGCACCGACGTCGTCCTGCCGGCGCTGGGCGAGTCCGTCACCGAGGGCACCGTCACCCGCTGGCTGAAGTCGGTCGGCGAGTCGGTCGAGGCCGACGAGCCGCTGCTCGAGGTCTCCACGGACAAGGTCGACACCGAGATCCCCGCTCCGGCGTCGGGCGTCCTGCTCGAGATCGTCGTGGGTGAGGACGAGACCGCCGAGGTCGGCGCCAAGCTGGCCGTCATCGGTGCCGCGGGTGCCGCCCCGGCCGCCGCTCCGGCTCCGGCCGCCGCTCCCGAGGCCCCGGCGCCCGCTCCGGCTCCGGCTCCCGCCCAGGCCGCTCCCGCCGCCCCGGCACCGGCCCCGGAGGCTCCGGCCCCGGCGCCCGCCCAGGCCGCTCCGGCTGCCCCGGCCCCCGCGCCGGCGCCCGCCCCGGCGGCTCCGGCTCCGGCTCCGGCTCCGGCTCCGGCCGCCCAGGCTCCGGCCGCCCCCGCCGCCGCACAGCCGGCGGAGGACGGCGCCTACGTGACCCCGCTGGTCCGCAAGCTCGCCACCGAGAACGGTGTCGACCTGGCGACCGTCAAGGGCACCGGCGTCGGTGGCCGTATCCGCAAGCAGGACGTCCTCGCGGCCGCCGAGGCCAAGAAGGCCGCCCCGGCTCCGGCCGCCGCTGCCGCCCCGGCTCCCGCCGCGAAGGCGCCGGCCCTGGAGGTCTCCCCCCTCCGCGGCCAGACCGTCAAGATGACCCGCATGCGCAAGGTCATCGGCGACAACATGATGAAGGCGCTGCACGGCCAGGCCCAGCTGACCTCGGTCGTCGAGGTCGACATCACCAAGCTGATGCGTCTGCGCGCCGCCGCGAAGGACTCCTTCGCGGCCCGCGAGGGCGTCAAGCTGTCCCCGATGCCGTTCTTCGTGAAGGCGGCGGCCCAGGCGCTGAAGGCCCACCCGGTCATCAACGCCCGGATCAACGAGGACGAGGGCACCATCACGTACTTCGACTCGGAGAACATCGGCATCGCCGTGGACTCCGAGAAGGGTCTGATGACGCCGGTCATCAAGGGTGCGGGCGACCTGAACATCGCCGGTATCTCGAAGGCCACCGCCGAGCTGGCCGGCAAGGTCCGCGGCAACAAGATCACGCCGGACGAGCTCTCGGGCGCGACCTTCACGATCTCCAACACCGGCTCGCGGGGCGCGCTGTTCGACACGATCATCGTGCCGCCGAACCAGGTCGCCATCCTGGGCATCGGTGCCACGGTCCGCCGTCCGGTCGTCGTCAACCACCCGGACCTGGGTGAGACGATCGCGATCCGCGACATGACGTACGTCGCGCTCTCCTACGACCACCGTCTGGTGGACGGCGCCGACGCGGCCCGCTACCTGACGACGGTCAAGGCGATCCTCGAGGCCGGCGAGTTCGAGGTCGAGCTCGGCCTGTAGGCAAGCCCCTGAGCTGTAACAAGGCTCACCAGCGGCGCCCCTGCCGGGGAGTACTCCCTGGCAGGGGCGCCGCCGTATTGTCATAGGCGTCAGCACGTCCCTAAGGAGCGGCTTCATGAGCGTGCCCGTCGTCCACTCGCTGCGCGAACAGATCCGCGAGCACATCGTGGAGGGCATCGTCAGCGGCCGCTGGAAGCCGGGCGAGCGGATCGTGGAGCGGCGGATCGCCACGGAGCTGGAGGTCAGCCAGACCCCGGTCCGCGAGGCGCTGCGGGAGCTGGAGTCGCTGCGGCTGATCGAGTCGGCCCCCAACAAGGGCGTACGGGTACGGAACCTCACCGCGGCCGATCTGGAGGAGAGCTACCCCGTCCGGGCCGGTCTGGAGCAGATCGCGGCCGAGCTGGCGGCGACCCGTCTCGCGGCGGACTGCTCGGCCCTGGAGCCGCATGTGACGGCGTTGTACGAGGCGGACCGGACGGCCGACGGGACGGCGCAGGTGCGGCACACCGTGGCCTTCCACCGGGAGCTGGTGAAGGCGGCCGGGAACGGTGTGCTGCTGCACACCTGGGAGGGCCTGGGCATCGAGGTCTTCACGGCGCTGTCGATCCGCTGGCTGGGCACGGTGCAGAAGTCGTACGCCGAGGAGCACCAGGAGCTGGTGGAGGCCTTCCGGCGGGGCGACCCGAACATCGGCGCCCTGGTCAAGGCCCATGTCCTGGGCTGTGCGCCGAGAGCCTGAGCCCCCTTTCGCAGGCCCGACAACCCATCGAGCGGACCGTCCGGACGGCGGTCCGCTCATTCGTGCGCGCCCGACCTCATCCGGCTCCTCACCTGCGAAAACAAGGCACCCGGTGCCCATTTTCGCGGCACCCTGTGCCGACTTTCCCGATCCGAAGAGGTTTTCGCCTTCAACCCTTTGATCGATCATCGATCGGCGGCTTACAGTCTTCGGCGGGCCGCACCCCGGCCCTCGCCCTGTCCTGCCAGACAAGGCACCCCTTCTCCACCCCCATCTGTCCGGAAGGCGGCGATCATGACCGATCCCGTAGGCAAGATTCCGAGTGAGCTCGACCAGCTCCCGGACCGTGACACCGAGGAGACCGCCGAGTGGGCGGCCTCCCTCGACGCCGTCACCAAGGCCGCCGGCCCTCATCGGGCCGCCTACCTGATGCGCCGCACCCTCCAGCACGCCGAGGGCGCGGGCCTGGCCCTGCCCAAGCTGCTGGAGACGGACTACGTCAACACCATCCCCACCTCCGCCGAGCCGGGCATCGACGGCGACGAGGAGATGGAGCGGAGGATCACCGCCTGGAACCGCTGGAACGCGGCCGCGATGGTCTCCCGCGGCGCCAAGCACGGCGTCGGCGGCCACATCGCCACCTTCGCCTCGGCGGCCTGGCTGTACGAGACGGGCTTCAACCACTTCTTCCAGGGCAAGGAGGCCGACGGCTCCGGCGACCAGCTCTACATCCAGGGCCACGCCTCCCCCGGCATCTACGCCCGCGCCTTCCTCGACGGCCGCCTCACCGAGGCGCACCTCGACAACTTCCGGCAGGAGTCGGGCGGCGAGGGCCTGCCCTCCTACCCGCACCCGCGCCGCCTCCCCTGGCTGTGGGAGTTCCCGACCGTCTCCATGGGTCTGGGCCCGCTCTCCGCCATCTACCAGGCGCGCTTCAACCGCTACCTCACCAACCGCGGCATCAAGGACGTCTCCGCGTCCCACGTGTGGGCGTTCCTCGGTGACGGCGAGATGGACGAGCCGGAGTCGACGGCGGCCCTCGCACTCGCCGCCCGCGAGGGTCTGGACAACCTGACCTTCGTCATCAACTGCAACCTGCAGCGCCTGGACGGCCCGGTCCGCGCCAACTTCAAGATCGTGCAGGAGCTGGAGGCCCAGTTCCGCGGCGCCGGCTGGAACGTCGTGAAGTCGCTGTGGGGCAACGCCTGGGACGAGCTGTTCCAGCTCGACACCTCCGGCGCGCTCGTCCGCCGGCTGCGTGAGGTCCCGGACGCCCAGGTCCAGACGTACCAGACCCGGGACGCGGCCTACATCCGCCAGGACTTCTTCGGCTCCGACCCGGCGCTCGTCGAGATGGCGAAGCTGCTGAGCGACGACAAGATCCTGGAGTGCTTCCACCTCTCGCGCGGTGGCCACGAGCCGCGCAAGGTGTACGCCGCGTACAAGGCCGCGCTGGAGTTCAAGGGCGCGCCGACGGTCGTCCTCGCGCAGACCGTGAAGGGCTTCACCCTCGGCGAGGGCTTCGCCTCGAAGAACGCGAACCACCAGATGAAGAAGCTCTCGGTGGACGAGTTCAAGAACATGCGCGACCTGCTTGAGCTGCCGATCTCGGACGCGCAGTTCGTCGACGGCGTGGTGCCCTACGGCCACCCGGGCGCCGACTCCCCCGAGGTCCGCTACCTCCAGGAGCGCCGCGCGGCCCTCGGCGGCCCCGCCCCGGCCCGCCGCACGCACGCCCTGGCCCCGCTGCCCGCGCCGGCCGAGAAGGCGTTCGCCGCGTTCGACAAGGGCTCCGGCTCGCAGTCGGTGGCGACCACGATGGCGTTCGTACGGCTGGTGAAGGACCTGGTCCGCGACAAGGAGACCGGCAAGCGCTGGGTCCCGATCGTCCCGGACGAGGCCCGTACCTTCGGTATGGAGTCGCTCTTCCCGTCGCTCGGCATCTACTCGCCGAAGGGCCAGACGTACGAGCCGGTCGACCGCGACCAGCTGATGTACTACAAGGAGGCCGTCAACGGCCAGATCCTCAACGAGGGGATCACCGAGGCCGGTTCGATGGCCGACTTCATCGCCGCTTCGTCGTCGTACGCGACGCACGGCGAGGCGATGATCCCGTTCTACATCTTCTACTCGATGTTCGGCTGGCAGCGCACCGCCGACCAGATGTGGCAGCTCGGCGACCAGCTCGGCCGCGGCTTCCTCGTCGGCGCGACCGCGGGCCGTACGACGCTGACCGGTGAGGGACTGCAGCACGCGGACGGCCACTCGCCGATGATCGCGGCGACCAACCCGGCCGCGCTGACGTACGACCCGGCGTTCGCCTACGAGGTCGCGGCGATCGTCAAGGAGGGCCTGCGCCGGATGTACGGCGAGGCCGCCCCGGGCGAGGACCGGGACGTCTTCTACTACCTCACCGTCTACAACGAGCCGATGCCGCAGCCGGCCAAGCCGGCGGGTGTGGACGAGGGCATCATCAAGGGCCTGTACCGCTTCAACACGGCGGAGTCGGCCGGTCTGTCCCTGCCCGCGAACGCCCCGCGCGTCCAGCTGCTCGGCTCGGGCACGGCGATCCACTGGACCCTGCAGGCGCAGAAGCTGCTCGCCGAGGAGTGGGGTGTCGGCGCGGACGTGTGGTCCGCGACCTCCTGGACCGAGCTGCGGCGCGACGCGCTGGAGGCGGACGCGGCGCTGCTGCGCGGCGAGGAGCGGGTCCCGTACGTCCGCAAGGCGCTCGAAGGGATCGACTCCCCGGTCCTCGCGGTCTCCGACTACATGCGGCAGGTGCCGGACCAGATCGCGCAGTGGGTCGAGCAGGACTACTCCTCGCTCGGTGCGGACGGCTTCGGCCTGTCGGACACCCGCGAGGCGGCCCGCCGCCACTTCGGTGTCGACGCGCAGTCGATCGTGGTCGCGGCCCTGGCCCAGCTCGCCCGCCGCGGCGAGGTACGGGCGACGGCCGTGAAGGAGGCGCGCGAGCGCTACGGCCTGTAAGGCCTTCGACCGGCCGGGCAGAATGCCTCTCATGCGCGCTGCCCGGCTGATCAAGATGGTGCTGCTCCTCCAGTCCCGTCCTTCGATGACGGCGGCCGAACTGGCCGAGGAGCTGGAGGTGTCGGAGCGCACCATCACCCGTGATGCCCTCGCCCTCTCGGAGGCGGGGGTTCCGGTGTATGCGGACCGGGGGCGGGGCGGGGGTTACCGGCTCGTCGGCGGTTATCGCACGCGGCTCACGGGGCTGGCCCGCGGCGAGGCGGAGGCGTTGTTCCTGTCCGGGCTGCCGGGGGCGCTGCGGGACATGGGGCTCGGGGACGCGGCCTCGGCGGCCCGGCTGAAGGTGTCGGCGGCGCTGCTGCCGTCGCTGCGCGACGCCCCGGAGTCGGCGGCGCAGCGTTTCCATCTGGACGCGCCCGGCTGGTACCAGGAGCCGCGCACACCGGAGTTGCTCGCGCCGATCGCCGAGGCGGTGTGGGACGACCGGATGATCTCGGCCCGCTACCGCCGCGGCGACACGGAGGTAGACCGCGAACTGGCGCCGTACGGGCTCGTGCTGAAGGCGGGCGTCTGGTACGTGTGCGCCCGGGCCGGCTCCTCGTTCCGTACGTACCGGGTGGACCGCTTCACGGCGGTCGCGCTCGGCGAGGAGCGCTTCGTACGGGACGAGGGCTTCGATCTGCCGGCGTTCTGGGAGGCGCGGGCGGCGGAGTTCGCCCGGTCCCTGCTGCGTACGGAGGTGGTGCTGCGGCTGTCGGAGGCGGGGGCCCGCCGGCTGCCGTACGTCACGGACCGCGCGGCGGTCGAGGAGGCGCTGGCCTCGGGGTCGACCGACGCGGAGGGGCGGGTGACGGTGACGCTCCGGGTGGAGAACGAGGAGGTCGCCTTCTCGCAGCTGCTGGCGCTCGGTCCGGAGGCGGAGGTGCTCGCCCCGGACAGCCTCCGCGCGCGGTTCGCGGAGGCGGCCCGGGGCATGGCGGCGCTGTACGGCTGAGCCGCTCAGCCGATGAACCGCTCAGCGCTAGCGGTAGTCGTCGACGGAGACGTCCGGGTCGCTCTCCTTGGCGATGATGTAGCCCCAGGCGTCCGGACGGGAGCCGTCGGCGTCGGTGAAGCCGTACTCCTTGGCCAGTTGGCCGCTGGAGAGGGACTGGCCGTTCCAGCGGGCCCGGTCGGGGTCGGCGGCGAGGGCGGCGACCGCGCGGCCGGCGTAGACCGGGGACTCGGAACTGGCGAAGTCGGGGAGCTTCTCGACGGCGTCGCGCCAGTTCTCCTCGGTGACGCCGAAGTGGTCCAGCATCTGCTCGGAGCGGAGCCAGCCCGGGGTGAGCGCGACCGCGGTGCAGCCGACGTCCTTCAGGTCCTTGGAGAGGCCGAAGGCCATCCGGATCGGCGCGTTCTTGGTCAGGTCGTAGAAGAGGTTCTCGCGGAACCGGGTGGTGTTGTACTCGGCCGTGCCGTCGGTGACCTCGACGACGAGGCCGCCGGGGTGCCGGACGAGCAGCGGCACCGCGAGCCGTGCGGTGATGGCGTGGGTCTTGACGCCGAGTTCGAGCATGCGCAGGCCGCCGGTGAGGTCGGTCTCCCAGAACGTGTCGCCGAACTTGATCAGGTGTTCGCCTCCCCACACGTCGTTCACGAGGATGTCCAGCCGTCCCCGCTCCCGGTCGATCCGGTCGACGAGGGCCCGCACCTGGTCGATCTCCAGGTGGTCGGTGGGGACGGCGACGCCCTCGCCGCCGGCGGCCGTCACCAGCTCGGCGGTCTCCTCGATGGTCTCGGTGGTGCGTCCGACCTCGCTGACCCTGTCCCGTGTGGTGCGTCCCGTCACGTACACCGTGGCTCCGGCCGCGCCCAGCTGTACGGCGATGGCCCGTCCCGCGCCCCTGGTCGCACCGGCCACCAGGGCGATCCTGCCGCCGAGCGGCTTCGTTTCGTCGGTCATGAATCGAGCGTCCCAGGAAAGTACGACATCCTCTGTCCGGATTGTTTTCGGCCGTTTCCGGGTGCGTCGCACTCCCCCAAGGCCGATGCTGTATCCCGTGATGGACGAAACGGAGTTCTGGGAGATCATCGACTCCACCCGGGAGGCCGCCGAGGGCGATCCCGAGGACCATGCCGACCTGCTCGTGGAGCGGTTGCTGCAGCTCGATCCCGACTCCGTGCTGGACTTCGCCCGTCATTTCGAGGCCCGCTACAACCGTGCGTACCGCTGGGACCTGTGGGGCGCGGCGGCGATCCTGCTCGGCGGGGCGGGCGACGACGCCTTCGACTACTTCCGCTGCTGGCTGATCGGGCAGGGGCGGGAGGTCTTCGAGGGCGCGGTGCACGAGCCGGACGCCCTGGCCGAGCTCCTGGACGAGTTCGACGAGGAGATCGACGGGGACGGCGAGGAGCTCGGGTACGCGGCGGACGAGGCGTACGAGCAGCTCACGGGCGCGGAGGCGCCGGACCTGGGGATTCCGCCCCAGCCGGCCGAGCCGGAGGGCAGCCCGCTGGAGCTGGAGGACGACGCGGCGCTCGCGGAGCGCTTCCCGAGACTGTGGTCGCGATTCGGGGGGACGGAGATCTGACGGGAGTACGACCGACGGACCGGTACGGCCCCGGGGCCGGCGCGACCGACGAGGTGAGCGGTACGGCCCCGGTAGCCGTACCGGTCACGCAAGCCGCCGAGGGGCGGGCGGCCCGTCAGAAGTGGGTGCCGCCGTCGATGCGCACCTCGGTGCCGGTGATGAACCTGCCGTCCTCGCTCGCCAGCATCGCGACGACCCCGGCGACGGTCTCGGGCCCGGCGAAGCCCTGCCCGAGGGCGGGGGCGAGCTTGGCGAAGAGGGACAGGTCGGCGTCCTCGGGGAGGCCGGGGCCGACGCTCTGCCTGCTGGCGCCGGTGCCGTCGGTCATGCCGGAGGAGATGGAGCCGGGCTGGACGGCGGTGAAGCGGATGCCCCGCTTGGCGTACTCGGCGGCGAGCGCGTGGGTCATGGACTGGATGCCGCCCTTGCTGGCCGCGTAGGCGGACATGTACGGGTGGGCGAACATCGCCGAGGTGGAGGAGAAGTTCACGACGGCGGAGCCGTTGCCCGCGAGGAGGGCGGGTATCGCCTCGCGGATCACCAGGAAGGTGCCGGTCAGGTTGATCCGGACGACCTGTTCGAAGGCGTCGAGGCTGGTCTCGTGGGTGTGCGAGGAGCGCAGCACGCCGGCCGCGTTGACCAGCACGTCCAGGCCGCCCAGCGCCTCGACGGCGGCGGCGACGCCCTCGCGCACCGACGTCTCGTCGGCGACGTCCACGACGACGGTCGTCAGGCGGTCCGCGTGGGCTCCGGCTTTAGCGGCGGTGTCCTTGAGCCCGGCCGCGCTGATGTCGGCGGCGACCACGTCGCCGCCCTCGGCGAGCATGCGGAGCACGGTGGCCTGGCCGATGCCGGAGCCGCCGCCGGTGACCAGGGCGCGGCGTCCTTCGTAGCGGTTCATGTTGCTGTCCGACCTCTCGGGCTGTCCGTCTGGGCGTGAGACACCGTACGCCGAAGTGGCACGTTTTGCCATTACTACACATCATGCCGCCGCGGCAGGCGCGGGCGTACGCTTCGTACGGTGAGCACCAAGCCCCCTTCGCTGACGGAGCGCCGCAAGGCGGCGACGCAGCTCGACATCGCCCGCGCCGCCGCCGAGCTCTTCACCGAGCGCGGCCCCGACGACACCACGGCCGAGGAGATCGCCCTGCGCGCCGGGGTCGCCCTGCGCACCTTCTACCGCTACTTCCGCTCCAAGCAGGACGCCGTGGCCCCGCTCCTGGCGGGTGGGGCGGACCGCTGGCGCGAGCGGCTGGCGGCCGGACCGGGGGCGGCCCTGCCCGACGCGCTGGAACGCTCGATCGCCGCGTCGCTGACACCGGCCGACGCGGAGGCCGCCGAGGGGCTGCGCTGGACACGGGGTCTGCTGCGGGCGGCCGAGCGGGACCCGGCGCTGCGGGCGGTCTGGTACCGGGTCAACCAGGAGTCCGAGGACCGGCTGCGGGTCGTCGTCGCGGAACTCGCCGGGCCGGACGCCGACCCGCTGGAGGTGCGTCTCGCCGCGGCGGCGGCCACGGACGCGATCCGGATCGCCCTGGAGACCTGGGCGGAGACGGACGCGCCGGCAGAGGGAGCGGGCGGGCCGGCCGCGCTCGCGGTGCGGTGCCTGCGGGAGCTGATGGGCGGGATGCGGCTGCTCGGCCCCGACGTCAGGGAGCCAGGGACCGCCCCATGAGGACGTCGTCGACGTACCGGCCGTGCAGGAAGAACTCGCCGGGCAGCACGCCCTCGACCGCGAAGCCCTCGGACGCGTAGAGCGTGCGGGCCGGCGTGTTGTGGCCGAGCACGCGCAGGGTGATGCGGTGGCCGCCCTGCCGCAGCGTCTCCGCCATCGCGGCGCGCAGCAGCGCGCGGGCCACGCCCAGGCCGCGGGCGCTCTCGGCGACGGCGAGGCCCTGGATCTGGCGGACGTGCCGGTTGCAGGCGAGCGGTGTGGGCGGCACGAGCCGCAGATAGCCGACGACGGTCCCTCCGTCCTCGGCGACGAGGTAGTCCTCCGGCCGGTGACGGTCGTCGAAGAACGGCTCGTACGGAGGCTCCGGCGCGGGCTGCACGGCGTGCAACGGCGACCAGGTGGCCCGGTCGAGCTCCCCGAGCGGGCCCGCGTCCTCCACGAGGGCGGGACGGATACGTATCTGCGGCTCCGGCGCGGTCATGGCGCCACTGTGCCACGCGTGCCGGGGAGGGCAGGATGTTTTTTATGCAACGCTCCCGTATCGCGGTCACCGGCGCCTCCGGTCTCATCGGCTCGGCCCTGGTGCGCTCCCTGCGCGCCGACGGCCACGACGTCCTGCGCCTGGTCCGCCGCCCCGCCCGCACGGCCGACGAGGTCGAGTGGGATCCGTCCCGGCTGTACGTGGACGCCTCCGGCCTGGTCGGCGTCGACGCGGTCGTGCACCTGGCGGGCGCCGGTGTCGGCGAGCGCCGGTGGAACGAGGCGTACAAGAAGGAGATCCGCGACAGCCGCGTGCTCGGGACGGCGGCGATCTCGCAGGCCCTCGCCTCGCTGGCGGAGCCGCCGGAGGTCCTGGTGTGCGGTACGGCGCTCGGCTACTACGGCGACACGGGCACGCGCGCGGTGGACGAGACCGCTCCGGCGGGCGAGGGCTTCCTGCCGTCGGTGTGCGTGGAGTGGGAGGCCGCGGCGGCCCCGGCGGAGGAGGCCGGCATCCGGGTCGCGTACGCCCGCACCGGGCTGGTGGTGGCGCGTGAGGGCGGGGCGTGGGGGCGGTTGTTCCCGGTCTTCCGCGCCGGGGTCGGCGGCCGGATGGGCAGCGGCCGGCAGTACTGGAGCTTCATCTCGCTGCACGACGAGGTGGCCGCCCTGCGCCATCTGATCGACACCGGCTCCCTGTCCGGGCCGGTGAACCTGACGGCTCCGGAACCGGTCACCAATCGCGAGGTGACGGCGGCGATGGGCCGTGTGCTGCGCCGCCCGACGCTGCTGACGGTGCCGGCGCCGGCGCTGAAGGCGGTGCTGGGGGACTTCGCCCAGGACGTGCTGGGCAGCCAGCGGGTTCTGCCGGGCCGGTTGCTGGAGTCGGGGTTCGACTTCGCGTTCCCGACGATCGACGAGTCGATCCGGGCGGCGGCCTGAGCGCCGTGTGACGGCGGGGGCGGCGGCCTGAGCTTCTGTGACGGCAGGGGCGGCCGGGGCGGCGGAGGCGGCGCGGACGGTCTGTCCCGGGCGTGTGCGACCCCGTGCTGCGTGCACCCCGCCGCGCGCGGCTGGCGCCTGCGGGCGCGCTGCCTAGGCTGGACGGCCCCTGAAGGAGAACTCGGCATTCAGGGGGTCTGTCGGGGGCATGAGCCTCCCACCAGCCGCGCCGACCCGGGGAGGGGCACGTGCTCAGTACCGCACGCCATGCGCACCACACGGACGTCGTCATCGTCGGAGCCGGGGCCGCGGGTCTCGCGGCCGCCCACCGGCTGATCAGGGCGGGGCTCACCGTCACGGTCCTGGAGGCCGAGGCGCGCGTGGGGGGCCGGATGGCCACCGACGACGTCGACGGCTTCCGGCTCGACCGCGTCGGCCCGCTGCTCACGACGTCGTACCAGGAACTGCGCCGCACACCGGCCCTGGACGATCTCGTCCTGCGCCCGTTCGCACCGGGGGCGCTGGTCCACAGCGACGGACGGTACGTCAGGAACGGCGGGCCGGGGGGTGTGAGGTGGGGGGCCTCTCACGCGCCCCGGAGCGGCGGATGGGGGCCCACGCATGTCTCCCGGAGCGGCGGGTGGGGGTCCGCCCCCAGGGGCGTAGGGGGCGCGTTCACAGTGGCGCGCGCCCTCGCGAGCGCCCCCCGTAATCCGACGGCCTCGCTCGATCAGGCGCGCCTCGGCGCGACGTTGGCCCGGCTCGCCGCCACGCCCGCGCAGCGGTTGCTGACCCGGCCGGAGCGTACGGCCGTCGAGGCCCTGAACGCCCGGCTGCCCGCCCGTACCGTCCAGGGTTTCCTCCGCCCACTGCTCGCCGCGCTGCTCGGCGACCCCGATCTCGCCATGTCGAGCCGTACGGCCGATCTCGCTCTGCGGGCGTTCGCCCGGGGGCGGTTGTGTGTGCCGCAGGGCGGGGCGGGGGCGCTGCCGGAGCTGCTGGCCGCGTCCCTTCCGCCGGGCACGGTCCGTACGGGCGTCCGGGCGGTCGATGTGTCGATCAACAAGGTCGTGACGGCGGAGCACGGCGTGTTCGGCTGCCGTTCGGTCGTTCTGGCGACCGGGGCGCGGACCGCCGCCGAGCTGCTGCCGGGGCTCCGGGCGCCCGGCTTCCACGCGGTCACGGTGCTGCACCACACGGCGCCCGTCGCACCCACGTCCCACCCGGTGCTGCTCCTGGAGTCCGATCCCGGCGGCCCGGTCGCGCACACGGCGGTGATGAGCGCGGTCGACCCCGCGCGCGTCCCCGAGGGCCGGGCGCTGATCACCTCGACGGTCCTGGGCACACTGCCCGACGATCCGGAGCGCCGGGTCCGCAAGCATCTCGCCACGCTGTACGGCACGTCGACGGACGAGTGGGAGCTGCTCGCCCTCCACCACACCCCGGACGCCGTCCCGGCGATGCCCCCGCCCCACGACCCGCGCCGCCCGGTGCGTCTGCTGGCGGGCCTCTACGTCTGCGGCGACCACCGCGACACGGGCACCCCGCAGGGCGCCCTCCGCTCCGGCCACCGCGCCGCCCACGCCCTCCTGACCGACCTCGGCATCCGCCTGATGGCGGACGCGGCGACGGCGGACGTGGCGGCGTAGACGAGGTCCCGGCCGGGCATCGTCCCGGCCGGGTTCAGCCGATGGCCGCCACGCGGTCGCGGTAGGTGCGGACCGCCGCGGCGTCGCGGTAGGGCTCCAGGCGGCGCTCGAAGTCGCGGATGTACTCGACGGCACGGGCCGAGCGCATCTCGGACGCCTGCTGGGCGGCCTCCGCGCCCAGGGCGCAGGCCTGGTCCAGCTCGCCGAGGCCGAGCCGGGCGGAGGCGAGGACGACCCGGGAGAAGAGGCGGCTGCGCGCGAAGCCGGGCGCGCGCAGTTGCAGCGAGCGTTCGGCGTGCTGAGCCGCCGACCGGTACTGCTGCAGGTCGCGGTGGCAGTGCCCGAACTCGTCGGCGAGCTGCCCCTCGTCGAAATTCCGTGCCCAGTACGGCACTTCATCACCGGGCCGGGCCGCTTCGAGGGCTCGCTCGGCGCGCGCGAGGGAGGCACCGCACGCCCGCGCCTCGCCGAGTACGCCGTGCCCGCGGGCCTCCACCGCGTGCAGCAGCGCCTGTACGACGGGGGGCGCGGCGGAGCCGACGCCCTGCTGGGCGACGCGGGCGAGCTGTACGGCCTCCCGCCCGTGCCCGAGGTAGACGGCCTGGCGGCTCATGGTGATCAGGACGTACGAGCCGTACGCCCGGTCCCCGGCCGCCTGGGCGAGCCGCAACGCCTGGACGAAGTACCGCTGCGCCAGTCCGTGCGCGGCGATGTCGTACGAGGTCCAGCCGGCCAGTCGGGTCAGGTCCGCGGCGGCGGCGAACAGGCGGCGGCCGACGGACTCGCCGTACGTGCCGCGCAGCATCGGCTCGGCCTCGTGCTCCAGATAGCGGACGAGGGCCTGCCGGGCGTGGCCGCCGCCGTAGGCGTGGTCGAGGGTGCGGAACAGTTCGCCGACCGAGCGCAGGGCGGCGATGTCGCCGCTGGAGACCCGCTGCCCGGGGCCCCGGTCGGTGCCGCGCTGGCGGGGGACGGAGAACCGACCCTGGGCCGGCACGCGGGGCTCCTGACCGGCGTGCGGCCCCGCGTCGGCGGCGGGGCGTCCGTCCGTACCCAGTCGGCCGTCGGCACCTGGGCGCCCCTCGCCGCCCGGCCGGGCGTCACCACCGAACCGGCCGTCGCCTGCGAGCCGGCCATCGGCGCCGCCCACGCGCCCGTCCGGACCGGGCCGGCCCTCCTGCGGCACGCGGCCGCCGCCCGGCGCGTGCGGCTCCCCCCGGGCGACCCGCTCGTCCGCGCGGCCGATCAGCCAGTCCCGGCTCGGGACCACGAGGCCCGCCGGGGTGAACGCGATCTTGCGGAGCTCGGCGTGGCTGCCGGAGTCCTTCCGCCAGAGGCCGCTGACGATGTCGACGGCCTCCTCCGGTGTGGCCGCGAACTCCAGGCCTGCGTAGACCGGCGCGCAGGCGTCGAGGCCGAGGTCCTGGGCCGAGAGCCGGCGGCCGAGACGCCGGGTGAAGACCTCGGCGATCAGGGCGGGGGTCGTGCCGCGCGGCTGCTGACCGCGCAGCCAGCGGGTCACGGAGGTCTTGTCGTACCGCAGGTCGAGGCCGTGCTCAAGGCCGAGCTGGTCCACCCTTCTGGCCAGGCCCGCGTTGGAGAATCCGGCTTCGGCGATGAGCGCGGCGAGCTGGCGGTTCGGGATGCGCTGGGGGGGTCGTTCCGTCATCAGCTGTGCGGTCTCCTGCCTTCCGGGCCCGGGTGGCAGCCCTGTGTGGACCCTCATGGAACGGCGCGAATTTAGCGGCCCCGGCCGCCCGTACCGCCACCTTCGCCCCACATTCATCCGATCGTGTGAGGATTGGGGGCGCCGCTGACGCAGGAGACCCCGCCGCACCTGCCGGACCGGTGTCCGCGGCGCCGCCGTACAGTGGCATGGGCGCGAATGACGCATGGTGTCGAGCCGGCCCCCGGGACGATCCCCGGAACCCGGCCTCCGGCACCCCTGAGGAGGCATTGCCGTGAGTGAGCTGCGATTCGTCCGTCTGGGCTTCGGTGAGGACGCCGTCGAGTACCAGGTGGCCTGGGACAAGCAGCGCGAGGTGCACGCGGCCCGGTTCGCCGACGAGATCGAGGACACCTGTCTTCTCCTGGAGCACCCGCCGGTGTACACCGCCGGCCGGCGCACGGAGGACAGTGAGCGCCCCCTGGACGGTACGCCGGTGGTGGACGTGGACCGCGGCGGCAAGATCACCTGGCACGGCCCCGGTCAGCTCGTGGGCTACCCGATCATGAAGCTGCCCCGCCCGGTCGACGTCGTCGCGCACGTCCGCCGTCTGGAGGAGGCGCTGATCCGCACGGCGGCCGAGTTCGGCCTGGAGACCACCCGGATCGAGGGCCGCAGCGGCGTGTGGGTGCTGGGCGACCCGGTGGAGGAGCGGCCGTCGTTCGGCGGGCTCTCGCTGGACTTCGACCCGCGGCTGCACGACGAGGAGTTCGACCCGCGGATGAACGGGCCGGAGTACGCCCCGTCCAACGCCGGACAGCGCCGGGAGGACCGGAAGCTGGCGGCGATCGGCATCCGGGTCGCCAAGGGCGTCACGATGCACGGCTTCGCGTTGAACGTGAACCCGGACAACACCTGGTTCGACCGGATCATCCCGTGCGGCATCAGGGACGCCGGCGTGGCCTCGCTCGCCAACGAGCTGGGCCGGGACATCACGATCGAGGAGGTCCTGCCGGTGGTGGAGAAGCATCTGAAGGCGGTGCTGGAGGGCGCGGAGCTGAAGCCGCGCGAGGTCGCACGCGAGACGGCTCCGGCCACCGCGTCCGCCTAGGCCGCGACGGCTCAGCGAGCACCGGCGGGGAATGCCGGGCTCCGGCCGCAGGTTGGCCAGACGGATAACCGTACGAAACAACGGGCGTACCCTGGTGGGCGCCGAAGAATCGAAGCTACAGGGAGCCGGTCGTGTCCGCAGTCGCACCCGACGGACGCAAGATGCTGCGCCTGGAGGTCCGTAACGCTCAGACCCCCATCGAGCGCAAGCCCGAGTGGATCAAGACCCGGGCGAAGATGGGTCCCGAGTACACGAAGATGCAGAGTCTCGTGAAGAGCGAGGGGCTGCACACGGTCTGCCAGGAGGCGGGCTGTCCCAACATCTTCGAGTGCTGGGAGGACCGCGAGGCCACCTTCCTCATCGGCGGTGACCAGTGCACGCGGCGCTGCGACTTCTGTCAGATCGACACGGGCAAGCCGGAGGCGCTGGACCGTGACGAGCCGCGCCGGGTGGGCGAGTCGGTCGTCACGATGGACCTGAACTACGCCACCATCACCGGCGTCGCGCGCGACGACCTGGAGGACGGCGGCGCCTGGCTGTACGCGGAGACCGTGCGCCAGATCCACGAGCAGACGGCGGGCCGCGCCGACGGCCGTACGAAGGTGGAGCTGCTCGCCCCCGACTTCAACGCGGTGCCGGAGCTGCTGGCGGAGGTCTTCGCCTCGCGCCCCGAGGTCTTCGCGCACAACGTCGAGACGGTTCCGCGGATCTTCAAGCGGATCCGTCCGGGCTTCCGTTACGAGCGGTCGCTGGACGTCATCACCCAGGCGCGCGACTACGGTCTGGTCACGAAGTCGAACCTGATCCTGGGCATGGGCGAGACCCGTGAGGAGATCAGCGAGGCGCTGCGGCAGCTGCACGACGCCGGCTGCGAGCTGATCACGATCACGCAGTACCTGCGTCCGTCGGTCCGGCACCACCCGGTGGAGCGCTGGGTGAAGCCGCAGGAGTTCGTGGAGTTGAAGGAGGAGGCCGACGAGATCGGCTTCTCGGGTGTGATGTCGGGCCCGCTGGTCCGCTCGTCTTACCGGGCTGGGCGTCTGTTCCAGCAGGCCATGGAGAAGCGCAGCCGAGCCGGAGCGTAGGTTGCGGGTCCGCCCGAGGAACGAGGGCGGGCACGCGGCCGCAGCGGTGGCGAGGCGGAGCTCGACCAGCAGGTGATCCAGAAGCGCAGCCGAGCCGGAGCGTAGGTTGCGGGTCCGCCCGAGGAACGAGGGCGGGCACGCGGCCGCAGCGGTGGCGAGGCGGAGCTCGACCAGCAGGTGATCCAGAAGCGCAGCCGAGCCGGAGCGTAGGTTGCGGGTCCGCCCGAGGAACGAGGGCGGGCACGCGGCCGCAGCGCTGGCGAGGCGGAGCTCGACCAACAGGTGAGCGCCGCGGCGCGGTCGACAACGCCACTCAGGCTGTGTGAATCCGCGCACAAGTAGTTACCGGCCGGTAGTGGCCGAATCCTTCGCGGCCCGTACGCACCCCCAGGTCAGGGGGTCGTACGGGCCGCTGCCGTGTTCCTGGAGCCGTACGGATGGCCGCATCAGCGTTTCACCAGTGTTTGACCGCCGGGTCATGCCCTGGTAACACCAGTCTGTGAGCCTCGTGTCACTCACCGCCACACCGCACGAGGCCGTACCCCCCACCTCGTCTCATCCGTGCTTGAGGGAGGACCCCGTCATGCAGGCCGCGACCCATGTCCGCGCCACCGCGATCCCGTCCGTCACCGATGCCCTGAAGGCCGTCGAGGCGCTGCTCCTCGCCGGCGGCCAGCGCACCGCCCGCCGTAACGCCTGGACCTCCGTCCTGGAGGACCGCCGCCGGGCCAAGGACCGGGTCGAGGCCCAGCACGTGATGGAGGCGGTGGCGGGGCGCGCCTCCCAGGCCACGTAAACTTCAGGACATGGCGAGGAAGGCAAACACGGGCAGCGGCGACGCTGCGAACCAGGGGCGACTGAAGCAGATCGCCCTCACGTACAAGATGACCCGGAAGGCCGACCCGAAGGTCGGACTTGTCGTCGCAGGCGTGGGCATCGTCGTGCTCGGTGTCCTCCTCGCGATCGGCTTCGTGATCGGGCACCCGGTCTATCTCGGGATCCTGGGCTTCATCCTGGCGCTGCTGGCCATGGCGATCGTCTTCGGGCGGCGCGCCGAGCGGGCGGCCTTCGGCCAGATGGAGGGCCAGCCGGGCGCGGCGGCGGCGGTGCTGCAGAACATCGGGCGCGGCTGGTCGACGACGCCGGCGGTGGCGATGAACCGGAACCAGGACGTCGTGCACCGCGCGGTCGGCCGGGCGGGCATCGTCCTGGTGGCGGAGGGCAACCCGAACCGGGTGAAGACCCTGCTCGCGGCCGAGAAGAAGCGGATGGCCCGGATCGTGGTGGACGTGCCGGTGCACGACATCGTCGTCGGCAACGGCGAGGGTCAGGTGCCGCTGAAGAAGGTCCGCACGACCATGCTCAAGCTGCCGCGGGTGCTCTCCGGCCCGCAGGTGACGGCGGCCAACGACCGGCTGCGGGCGATGGGCGACCTGATGAGCAACATGCCGCTGCCGAAGGGCCCCATGCCGAAGGGCATGCGGATGCCGCGCGGCGGAAAGATGCGCTGAGGCCGCCGGAACGGCTGACACGAGAAGGGCGCCTCCGGGACCGAGAGGTTCCCGGGGGCGCCCTTCTTCTCGTACGGCGCGCCGCTACGAGGGCCGGTGGTCAGATCCGGACCTGGACGGCGCCGGTGAGGCGGTCGTGCAGGCCGCGTCCGTCGCGGTCCCAGATCAGGGCCGGGACGGCGAGGCAGACGAGCACGCTGCGGAGCACGACGCGGACGAAGCCGAGGCGACCGCCGTGCACGGAGACGACCCGGAGACCGAAGAGGCGCTTGCCGGGGGTGCAGCCGACGGTGCCGACCGTGAGCACGCTCAGGGCGAGCAGGATGACCAGGGCCCAGTTGCCGGTCGCCTGACTGTAGCCGTCCGTGACCAGGCCGTATGCGATCAGCATGCAGAGCGCCCAGTCGACGGCCAGGGCGCCGATCCGTCGTCCGGGGCGGGCGATCGACCCCGGGCCCTCCTCGGGGAGGCCGAGCTGCTGCCCCCGGTAGCCGAAGTCCACACCCGCGTCCTCGGCCGCCGCGCGGGGGCCGGAGAGCCACGATCCCAATGCTTGCCTGTTGTCCACGCGTCCACGGTACTGTGCCCGCTTTTGATCACTTCCGGCTGGGTCGGCGTCGGCCGGGCCGGCCCTCCCGCCGACTCGCCGCCGGCGCTCCCGCGTGCTCTCCGCGATGCCGGTCCCACCCCGCGCGGTTAACTTGGGTGAAACAATTGGGTCATGCTTGAGAAATCCCGTCTGCCTATGGTCGGGTCCAGCGTGTGCCACCGCACTGGCCGCACGACCGAGCTGCAACCCCGCCCCTCCCCGGGCCGGGAGTAGGAGGAGTTGGATGTTCCAGAACGCCGACGAGGCCAAGAAGTTCATCAAGGACAACGACGTCAAAATGGTCGACGTCCGTTTCTGTGACCTTCCGGGAGTGATGCAGCACTTCACGATCCCTGCGACGGCGTTCGACCCGTCCGAGGAGCTCGCCTTCGACGGTTCGTCGATCCGCGGCTTCCAGGCGATCCACGAGTCGGACATGGCGCTGCGCGCGGACCTGTCGACGGCGCGCCTGGACCCGTTCCGCCGTGACAAGACGCTGAACATCAACTTCTTCATCCACGACCCGATCACGGGCGAGCAGTACAGCCGTGACCCGCGCAACATCGCGAAGAAGGCCGAGGCGTACCTCGCCTCCACCGGCATCGCGGACACCGCGTTCTTCGGTCCGGAGGCGGAGTTCTACGTCTTCGACTCGGTCCGCTTCGAGACCTCGGCGAACCAGGGCTTCTACCACATCGACTCCGAGGCCGGCGCCTGGAACACCGGCAAGGTCGAGGACAACCGCGGCTACAAGGTCCGCTACAAGGGCGGCTACTTCCCGGCCCCGCCGGTGGACCACTTCGCCGACCTGCGCGCGGAGATCTCCCTGGAGCTGGAGAACGTCGGCCTGCAGGTCGAGCGCCAGCACCACGAGGTCGGCACCGCCGGCCAGGCCGAGATCAACTACAAGTTCAACACGCTGCTCGCCGCGGCCGACGACCTGATGCTCTTCAAGTACATCGTGAAGAACGTCGCCTGGCGCAACGGCAAGACCGCGACCTTCATGCCGAAGCCGATCTTCGGCGACAACGGCTCGGGCATGCACGTCCACCAGTCGCTGTGGCAGAACGGCGACCCGCTGTTCTACGACGAGCAGGGCTACGCCGGCCTGTCGGACACCGCCCGCTACTACATCGGCGGCATCCTGAAGCACGCCCCGTCGCTGCTGGCCTTCACCAACCCGACGGTGAACTCGTACCACCGCCTGGTGCCCGGCTTCGAGGCCCCGGTCAACCTGGTCTACTCGCAGCGCAACCGCTCCGCGGCCATGCGCATCCCGATCACGGGCTCGAACCCGAAGGCCAAGCGCGTCGAGTTCCGCGCGCCGGACCCGTCCTCGAACCCGTACCTCGCCTTCTCGGCGCTGCTCCTCGCGGGCCTCGACGGCATCAAGAACAAGATCGAGCCGGCGGAGCCGATCGACAAGGACCTCTACGAGCTGGCCCCGGAGGAGCACGCGGGCGTCGCCCAGGTCCCGACCTCCCTCCCGGCGGTCCTCGACGCCCTGGAGGCGGACAACGAGTACCTCCAGGCGGGCGGTGTCTTCACCTCCGACCTGATCGAGACCTGGATCGACTACAAGCGGACGAACGAGATCGCCCCGATCCAGCTGCGCCCGCACCCGCACGAGTTCGAGCTGTACTTCGACCTCTAAACAGCGGATCGCGTACGAAGGCCGCCACCCACGCCCGGGTGGCGGCCTTCGCCGTGCTCCGGCGCCGGGTCGTCAGCCGCCGGCGCGCAGATGCTGGGCGTGGGCGAGGAGCCAGGAGCGGGCCACCACCTCGACGTTGCCGCCCAGCGCGTCGGCCGCGCGGATCAGCGCGTCGGCGGCGGCCCGGGGGCGAGGCAGGGTGCGGGCGCGGGCGGCCTCGGCCAGTTCACTCGCCGCCGCGGCTTCCGCCGCCCCGGCGATCCGGAGCGAGACCGAGGCCCGCTCGGCCGTCTCGGCCGCCTGCGCGTACCGGCCGTCGCACCAGTACGCCCACGCCAGGTTGCAGAGGCAGACGCCCTCGGAGCGGGGGTTCTCCATCCGGGAGGCCTCGTCGAACGCCGCCTTCAGCATGGTCACCGCTTCGCCGCCGCGTTCGAGACCGAGCAGGGCGAGGCCCTGGGCGTTCAGGGCGTTGTTGATCCCTTCCGGGATGCCCGCGGCCCGGTAGGCGCGTACGGCCTGCTCGCCCGCGGTGATGGTCTCCTCCCAGCGCTCCAGCGCGAGCAGCGCGATCGTGCGCGCGTTCCACGCGCGGGCCTCGGTGAGGAGGTCTCCGGTGGTGCGCGCGAGGGCGCTCAGCCGGTCGGCGCCTGCGAGGGCCGTCTCGCCGTCGCCCAGGTAGCTGTGGGCGAGGCCGAGGGAGAGGATCGCGTGCACCTCGCGTTCGGTGTCGCCGATCGCGTGCGCCAGGTCGGCGGCGCGGGCCAGCGGGCCGACGGCGGCGTCGAGACGGCCCAGCTGCCGGTAGGCGTCGCCGAGCCCGAACAGGGCGTTCTGCAGCGCGCCGTGGTCGCCGAGGCGCTCCGCGAGGTCGGCCGCCTCGGTGAACAGGCCGACCGCGTGTTCCATCGGGCCCGCGGTCAGCCGGGCGTGTCCGAAGGCCCCGACGTGGGCGAGCCGTGCCCGGTCGTCGGTGAGCCGTCCGTCGAGGGCCAGGTGCATCGAGATCGCGCCGAGCACCGAGCCGTGCCAGACCATCCACTCGCTGATCCCGCTCAGGACGGTGGCGGCGGCGTCGTAGTCCCCGGCGCGCACCAGGTGGTCGAACCGCTGCCGGTGCGGCCGGATGTCGTCGACGGTCCGCCATGCCGAGCGGGGCGGGGCGATGTCGGCGTACCAGTCGGCGATCCGCCGCTCCACCGCCTGGCGCCCCATGGCGCCGTCGGCCGGCATCGCGGAGTAGGCCAGGTCGGCGTCCATGGGGTGCAGCGCGAACGTCCGGCGCGCCCGGTCCACCGACAGCAGGTGGACGCGAATCAGGCGCGACAGGATCGGCGCGATGTCGAGTTCCGGGTCGAGCGCGGCCACGATCCGGCGGAGGGTGTCCTGTGTCACCGGTGTACGCAGGGCGGCGAGGACGCCGAGGACGTTCCGGCTCTCCGGGCCGAGCCGCCGGTACCGGTCCTCGGCGAGGCCGGCGACGACGTCGCGGCGCTGGGCGTAGTTCTCCAGGACGTCCTGGAGACTCGGCAGGGTCAGGGCGTCGTCGGCCATGGCCCCGACCAGGAGTTCCAGGGCGCGCGGCACCCCGTGGACGCGGACGGCCGCCCGCAGCAGCTCCTCGTCGGAGAGGCCCGCGATGCCGAGGCTGCCGTCACGGTCCAGTTCGCGCAGCAGCGCGACGGACTCGGCGGGGCGCAGCCCCTCGGACAGTTCGACCTGCGCGACGAAACGGCGCAGTTCCGGTGCGAGCCTGACCGGTAGCTGCGAGGTCACCAGGAGGCGTGGGGTGGGTCCGGCGCGGAAGAGGCAGTCCAGGAAGACCGCGAGTTCCTCGTCCTCGATGTTGCCGTCGTCGTCGAGGAGTTCCTCGAAGTTGTCCATGAGGATGAGGAAGAGCCTGTCCCCCATGGCGCCGAACAGTGCGTCGAGCTTGTCCTGTACGGGCGACGGCGTGGCCCAGGTCTCGCGCAGGCGGGGCAGGTGCTCGGGGCCGAGGAGCTGGGCGCAGTCGAAGTAGAGCCGCTCCAGGGAGATGCCGGAGGTGCGGGTGCTGAGATTGACGAGGCCCGACGGCGGTGGCGCCTGAACGTGCCCCGGCCACTGGCCGCGGTGGACGAGGTCCATGAATCTGGCGGCGAGCGCGCTCTTGCCCATGCCTCGTCGGCCCGTGATCGTGACCATGCGGAGCGACGGATCGGCCAGATGCCGGCCGATCGTCTCGATCTCGCGGGTACGGTTCTTGAACAGCTCGATCCCGTGCGCGACCGGCAGACCGATCACCTGGGACGTACGGGATTCCTCGGACGGCGTGCCGGTGGCGGGGCCGGGGAGGCCGGTGTCGTCGGAACCGGCCTCCGGCAGCGCCAGCGGGTCGGCGATCGACAACAGCGCGGCCAGGGCGGCGCGTTCCGGTTCGTCGCAGGCGCGCAGGACGTGTTCGATACGGGTGGCGGTCAGCCGGCCCGCGCCCTCCCGGCGGTGGTGCTCGGCGACCACTCCGACGATGCGGCGGCCCGCCCACACCGCCGCACCGGACATCCCCGCCCAGGGCGACGCCTCGGGGTGGGGGTCGGCTCCGGCCGGCGCGACGGTGATCTCCAGGGTGCCGGTTCTGAGGTTGGACAGCGCCGCCACGGTCCCGTCGGCCTGGTGGAGTTCGCGGAACTGTCCTCCGTCGGGGCGGCGGCGCTGCTTCCACAGCGGGAATCCGGCCGCGTGCACGTCGACGACGGCGTGGCGGTCGTCGGTGACCCGGCCGAACCGCGCGGGGGTGACGGCCGGGGAGCCGGCCGGTGGTTCGATGGACAGCACGGCCGCGTCGGTGCCGGTGTCGGACCAGGCGACCGTCGCCGGTGTCGTCCACTGGCCGGGCCGGTCGGCGTTGAAGCGGACGCGTACCTCGGTCGCGTCGGCCACCACGTGCGCCGCGGTCAGCACGGCCGTACCGGTGACGCGGTAGCCCGAACCGCGGCGGCGGCCCCCGGTGGTGAGGACGATGATCTCGGCGATGCGGTTCGGGTCCACTCCGCCGTCGTGGGGCGGCGTCACGGCGCGGTCAGTCCTCGTCGGGCAGGTCGGCGCCGGAGATCAGCGCGGGCAGGTCCGGGGCGTCCGCGCGTACGGGCTGCAGCGTCAGCGTGATCCGCTGTGTGGCGGCGGTGGCCTGCCGGGCGGCGGCGCCGGCTTCGAGGACCCAGAACCGCACCTTCGCCCCGGGCTCGCGGCTCTTCTCCATCCCCACGGTGAGCTCCAGCTCGACCCGCTCCGCCTGGAAGCGGAGGTCGGCGTGGTCGCCTTCCGACATCGCGCGGCTCAGCTCCTGCCGCAGCTGCGTGATCATGTCGGCCAACTCGACCGCGTTCTCCACCGGTGGGTCCCCCTCGCTCCCCCGCGGCCGCGTGCCGGCCGCCTCACGTCACCACCTGCCGGTGGAGGGCGGTCGCCCGCCCCCAGGCCGAACGGTGGAAGATCAGGACGAGATCCTATCGGTCAACTGGCGCCGAACGCAGGGGCGTTCCGTGCGGCCAAAGCCGCCGTCTCCCGGCGCTCGGGGGAGGCGGCGGCCCTCGCCTTCGCTCGCGATCGGTCGGGCGGTCAGGTCGGTGTGACGGTTGGTCGGGTCGGGTCAGGTCGGGTCAGGTCACGTCGGGTCGGGTCGGGTCAGCGGCCGTAGCGGAGCAGGGCGCGGACCATCTGGCAGGTGGTGTCCGAGGGCGGGTGGATGCCGAGGAGTTCGGCCGTGGTGGCTATCTTCGCGTTGCCGGCCTTCGCAGGGTCGTGGATGCCCGCGTCGAGCAGGGCGATCGCGAGGCGCATGGCCTTCAGACGACGGTTGTGGCTGATGTACCACTCGCGGGGGCGGCCCGCGGGCAGCGGCTGCTTCCGCAGGGGCTTCCAGGGTTCGAGGGACAGCGTCCGGGTCATGGCGACGGCCATGGGCGACCTCCTGGCGAACGGTGGGTGCGGGCCCTCCCCGGGACCCTCACCTTCATCTACGATTTTACCCGCGGCCACTGACAATCATCCCTGGCCAGAGGGGCTTTGGGGCCCCGGAGCGGGTAGGTTTGCGCCATGGAGATCTGGATCAATCCCGCCTGTTCCAAGTGCCGTGGCGCCATCGATCTGCTCGACCGGGAGGGCGCCGGTTACACCGTGCGCCGCTATCTGGAGGACGTACCGGATCCCGACGAGATCCGGGCCGTTCTCGAGCGCCTGGGCCTTGAGCCGTGGGACATCACGCGGACGCAGGAGCCCGTCGCCAAGGAGCTGGGCCTGAAGGACTGGCCGCGGGACGAGGCGAACCGGGACCGGTGGGTGGAGGCGCTCTCGGCGCATCCCAAGCTGATCCAGCGGCCGATCATCACCGCCGACGACGGTACGGCCGTGGTGGCCCGGAGCGAGGAGGCGGTGCGGGACGCGCTGTCGCGCTGAGGGCGGGCAGGTCGGGAGTGCGAGAGAGGTGGACGGCTTGTCCGGAGGTCCCGCCGAAGAGCCCGAGCACGGCCGCGGACGGCTCGGGACGACGGTGGGTGCCTGGACCGAGGCCGCGGAAGTCCTCGGGGCCGATCTGCATCTGGAGTTGACCGGCCCGGGGAGCCGGCGCGCGGTGCTGATCAGGGCGTTGCGGGAGGCGGTACGGAGCGGGCGGCTGGAGCCCGGGGCGCGGCTGCCGCCGTACCGGTCGCTCGCCGCCGATCTCGGGCTGGCCCGGAACACCGTGGCCGACGCCTACGCGGAACTGGTGGCCGAGGGCTGGCTGACCTCCCGTCAGGGGTCCGGGACGCGGGTGGCGGCGCGGGCGGTGGCCACGGAGCCGGGCACGGCGGGAACGGCGAGCACTGGGGGGACGGCGGAAACGGCCGGGGCGGCAGGGGCGGCGGGCACGGCCGGGGCGGCAGGGACCTCGGGCCGGGTGGTGGTGGCGTCCGTCCCGTACGACCTGGTCCAGGGCAAGCCTGACCCGGCCGCCTTTCCGCGTACGGCCTGGCTCGCGGCGGCGCGACGGGCGTTGACGGCGGCGCCGCACGAGGCGTTCGGGATCGGTGACCCGCGGGGGCGGGTGGAGCTGCGGCGGGCGCTCGCGGAGTATCTGGCACGGGTGCGCGGAGTGCGGACGAGCGCGGACCGGATCGTGGTCTGCTCGGGCACGGCGCACGCCCTGCGGCTGCTGGCCCGGACCGTGACCGGCCCGTGGGCCGTGGAGGAGTACGGGCTCCCGTTCCACCGGGGGCTCCTCGCCGAGGCCGGGGTCCGTACCGTGCCCGTGGCGGTCGACGAGAACGGCGCCGATGTCGGCGCCCTGCCCTTCCTGCCCGGCGCGGTCGACGCGGTGCTCCTCACCCCCGCGCACCAGTTCCCGACCGGTGGGCCGCTCCTGCCCGACCGCCGGGCGGCCGTCCTCGACTGGGCGCGGGAGACGGGCGGCCTCGTCGTCGAGGACGACTACGACGGGGAGTTCCGCTACGACCGGCGGCCGGTGGGCGCCCTGCAGGGCCTCGCCCCCGAGCGTACGGTCCTCCTCGGCTCCGTCAGCAAGAGCCTCTCCCCGATGCTCCGGATCGGCTGGATGGTCCTGCCCGGGACTCTGGTGGACGCCGTCGTGGCGGCGAAGGGCGAGCGCGAGCCGTACTCGTCGGCCACCGACCAGCTCACCCTCGCCGATTTCGTCGCCTCGGGCGGGTACGACCGGCATGTCCGGCGGATGCGCCGTCACCACCGCGGGCGGCGCGACCGGCTGGTGGCGGTCCTCGCCGAGCGTGTGCCGGAGGTACGGGTGACGGGTCTCGCGGCGGGGCTGCACGCCGTGGTGGAGCTGCCCCGGGGCACGCAGCGCGCGGCGGTCGAGGCCGCGGCGCGGCACGGGGTCGCGGTGGAGGGGCTCGCCGGCTACCGGCATCCGGACGCGGCCGATGACGTACGGAGGGCGGACGGCCTGGTCGTCGGCTACGCGACGCCTCCCGAGCGGCTGTACGGCGCGGCCCTCGACGCCCTCTGCGCCGCTTTGGGTGAGGTTCTGTCCGGCTGACCGGGCCGGGCGCGGCGGGCCGGGGCATGGTTACCCGGCCGCGGATTGAGCGGAACGGCCGCGCTCCTCGTATCTGACGCCACAGGAACCGACGGAAGACGAACGGAGCCTCACGTGTCACGCAGAAGAACGCTCAGCCGGAGGAAGAAGATCGCGCTGCTGGCAAGTGCCCTTGTGCTCGCCGGGGGTACGGCGGTGGTGCTGACCGGTACGAGTCAGGCCTCCCCGGCCTGCGAAGGACTGGTTACGGCGCTCGCGAACAACGAGCGCTTCATCGCGGACCAGCGCGCCAAGCCCGACGCACTGTCCCCGGCCCGCATCGCCAACCGGGAAGCGGTGATCGCCGAGATCCGCCGCAAACAGGCGGCGTCCGGCTGCGACACCGACAGCGGTACGGGGGCTGTCGGTACGGAGACGGATGCGGGCGCGGAGACCGGTGCGGAAGCGGAAGCCGACGCGGAGACCGGCGCCGGTGCGGAGCCAGAGGCCGGTGCGGAGGCCGGCGCGGGCGCGGAGACCGGTACGGAGGCAGAGGCCGGTGCTGGCACGGAAGCCGGCGCGGGCGCGTCCGGGGAGGTCGTCTGTGCCGGGTCCACCGTCACCCTCTCCGGTGAGGGCGGCGCCCCCGCCGCGTCCAGCGACCGGTTCCCGCCCGGCACGCGCCTCAAGGTGACCAACCTGGACAACGCCAAGTCGACCACGGTCGAGGTCACGTCCGCCTCCGGCAGTTGCGTGCTCCTCAACGACGCGGCCTTCGAGCAGGTCCGCGAACCGGGCAAGTTCCTGATCCGCGAGGCCCGGATCGAGCGCGTGGGCTGAGCCCGCTCAGGAGGTGGCGCCGACATGACCCCCCGACGCCACCTCCGCCGCCCCGTCAGAGTCCCCCTCCCGCTCCGCCTCCGCGAGGATCTCGGTCAGCCGGAGTCCGAACCGGGCGTCGCACCCGTGCGAGACCCCCGTACGCGCCGATTCCAGCAGCGCGTCCACCGCACGGCCCAGCGCCCCCAGCGCGCCGTCCCACCCCGGCATGACGGCCCGTCCGCGCTGGCCGTGCAGCGTGAGCGCCGCCTCCGCCGCCTCCGGCGGCGCGCTCAGGGTCAGGGTGGCCGTACTGCTCGCGCCGGAGGCGTGCCGCAGGACCAGGTGGCGGGTGTCCCCCGGGCCGCGCACGGACGTGATGTCCGTGACATCGCCGAGTACGGGGAGGTAGACGGAGAGCACATGGGGGCCGACGTCCCACAGGCCGCCCTTCTCGCGCCGCCACGGGGAGGCCGCGTACGCGCTCGTGGAGCCTGGGGCGAAGAGGGAGCCCAGCCAGTGGGCTTCCCCCAGGAACCAGCCGCCCGTCGCCGCCTGTTCGTCGATCCAGCGGGCGGTCGGCTCCGCGAACCGCAGCGTGCAGAAGACGACCGACGCGACCCCGGCCTTCTCGACCGCCTCGGCCACCTCCCTGGCCGCCGCCACCGTCGTGGCCACCGGCTTGTCGAGGAGCACATGGCAGCCCGCGGCCGCCGCTCGCGCCGCGAGCGGTGCCTGGATGTCCGGCGGCAGGGCGAAGGCCACGGCGTCGCACGCTTCGAAGAGGGCGTCGACGTCACCGTACGCGCGCGTGCCGCAGGCGGCGGCGAGTTCCTCCGCCGCCTCGGGCCGTCTGCCCCATACCCCGGCGAACTCGGCGCCCGGATGCGCGGCCAGCGCCGGCGCGTGCGTGCGCCCGGCCCAGGGGCCGGTGCCGAGGAGTCCGATACGGGGCTTGCCGCCCGGGAACGTCGTCATGCCCCCAGTCTGCCGGTCCCCACCGACATCGCCCCGCGGCGGCCCCACCGGGAGGAACAGCAGGAACGGGAAGAACGGGAGAGCCGAGTAACACGGGGTTCACAAACGGGCAACGGGCGGGAAATCCCTTGTTGCGAAGCTGCGCGCAGACACAGAGCACGACACCGCAGCTCTCGCAGCGTCGCGAGCCGCCGCGAGTACCCGCAGCGCACGCCCAAAGGATGAGGCCCGTGACCTTCAAGGCTGAGTACATCTGGATCGACGGCACCGAGCCGACCGCGAAGCTTCGCTCGAAGACGAAGATACTGCCGGGCACGGGCGCCACCCTCGACGAGCTGCCGATCTGGGGCTTCGACGGATCCAGCACGAACCAGGCCAAGGGCCACGCCTCGGACCGTGTCCTCAAGCCGGTCTTCGTCTGCCCGGACCCGATCCGCGGCGGCGCCGACATCCTCGTGATGTGCGAGGTCCTCAACACGGACATGACGCCGCACGAGTCCAACACGCGCGCCGCGCTGGCCGAGGTCTACGCGAAGTACGCCGCTCAGGAGCCGATCTTCGGCATCGAGCAGGAGTACACCTTCTTCGACGGCGAGCGTCCGCTCGGCTTCCCGGTCGGCGGCTTCCCGGCCCCGCAGGGCGGCTACTACTGCGGCGTCGGCGCCGACGAGATCTTCGGCCGTGACGTCGTCGAGGCGCACCTGGAGAACTGCCTGAAGGCGGGCCTGGGCATCTCCGGCATCAACGCCGAGGTCATGCCGGGCCAGTGGGAGTTCCAGGTCGGCCCGCTGGCGCCGCTCGAGGTCGCCGACCAGCTGTGGGTGGCGCGCTGGCTGCTCTACCGCACGGCCGAGGACTTCAAGGTCTCGGCGACGCTGGACCCGAAGCCGGTGAAGGGCGACTGGAACGGCGCGGGCGCGCACACCAACTTCTCCACGAAGGCGATGCGCGAGGGCTACGACGCGATCATCACCGCGTGCGAGTCCCTGGGCGAGGGCTCGAAGCCGCTCGACCACGTCAAGAACTACGGCGCGGGCATCGACGACCGCCTGACGGGTCTGCACGAGACGGCCCCGTGGGACGAGTACTCCTACGGCGTGTCGGACCGCGGCGCCTCGGTCCGTATCCCGTGGCAGGTCGAGCAGGACCGCAAGGGCTACATCGAGGACCGCCGCCCGAACGCGAACGTCGACCCGTACGTGGTGACGCGCCTTCTGGTGGACACCTGCTGCGAGGCCCTGGAGAAGGCCGGCCAGGTCTGATCCGCTCCGGTACGTGGATGAGGGCGCCCACCGTGAGGTGGGCGCCCTTCCGCCTTTCCCGGAAGGGGCTTTGGCCGGGGAGTGGCTGCTCGTCGGTGGTTCCTTCTGGTTGAATGAGGCCATGGCCATCACCCAGAACGTCGCCGCGACGGGTCGTCACGACCTGGAGCCGTTCTGGCCTTCCCGTCAGCACCACGACTTCGACCGGGTGTGTTGCCGCGCGAGGAACGCGTCGGCCCTCTAAAGCCTTCTGGCCCTCGGTAGCCTTCCGGCCTTCGGTCGACGCGCACGACGTACGAGACCTCTCCGTCCGTTTCTCCGCGCGAAAGAGCTGACTCCTCATGGCCCACACCCAGAGCGCTTCCCCGACCACGTCCCTCACGGCCGTCCGTCCCGGCCGGCACCGACTCCGTGCCGTCGACCCCCAGGAGGCCGTCGGCCTCGCCCGGGTCGCGGAATTCCTGCCGCCCGGTGCCACGCTGCTGCCCGCGCCCCCGCACACGCTGCCGGCGCTGCCCGGTCGACCGCCCATGGTCGGCTATCTCGTCCTCGTCCCGGCCGACCAGCACGCACCGGCGGCCGCCCCGGCGGCGACGGCCGAGCCGCAGGAGGGGCCGGTGTCCATCGACAGCGCCCGGCGGATCGCCGCCGTGGACGGGAGGGCGCTGGACCTCACCTACCTCGAGTTCGAGCTGCTCGCCCATCTCGTCGCCCATCCCCACCGGGTCCACACCCGCGACCAGTTGGTGACGACGGTGTGGGGGTACGGGCATGTGGGCGACGGCCGGACCGTCGATGTGCATGTGGCGCGGCTGCGCCGCAAGCTGGGTGCCGAGCACCGCCGCACGATCCGGACCGTGCGGCGGGTCGGCTACACGTACACGCCCTGATCAGGCGGGCGTGGCGAGGTCCCGGTCACGCTTCCGGGACCTCGCCTTCGTCACCAGGCCGGTCACGAGGTCGGCCGCGAGGAACGCCAGCAGGCTCAGGCCCAGCATCGGCACGAACCAGCCCACCAGGGCCGTAGCGGCGAGCAGCGGCAGCAGCAGCGTCGGCGGAACCCTCCGCCACGCCCCGCGCGCGACCGGGCGGCCCGGGCGGCGCAGCCACCACATGCGGTAGCCCCAGAGGATCAGCAGGATGAGGGCGAGCGCGAGGGCGGCGAGGACCAGCTGGTTGGCCAGGCCCAGGAGGACGCCCATGTGGACGTCGATGCCGAAGCGGGTGAGCTTGGCGAGCAACGGATATTCCGCGAACCGGAGTTCGTCCATGACCGTGCCGTCGGCCGGGTCCACCGCCACCGAGTCCAGGTGGACCGGGAACTGGGTGTCGGTCTCCTTGACGACATAGCCCTTGCCCTCGGAGGGCAGGACGACGGAGATCCTGCCGTCGACGCCGGCCGCGCGGGCCGACTCGACGACCCTGTCGATGCCGACGTCCGTGCCCGGCGCTGTCGGGGCCGGGTGGCCGGCGCCGTGGCCCGCGCCGTGGCCCTCGTGCTCGGACGGGCCGCCGGCCGCCGCGCCTTCGAGCGTCGCCGAGACGGTCGGGGTGGCGCCGCCGAGCTGGTCCTGGACCGCGCCGATGTTCTCGCCCGCGTACCGCGACCAGGTCAGTCCGGTCGCGGAGAGGACGACGAGTCCGGTCACCGCCCACAGGCCGACCGAGCCGTGCCAGGAGAGGGTACGGCGGCGGGACTTCGGGCCGCGCTCCGGTACGAACAGGGAGCGGCGGTTCTTCCTGCGGCGGCCGGTCCACAGCGCCAGGCCGCCGAGCGCGACCACCCACAGCCAGCTGGCGGCCAGCTCGCTGTAGTTGCGGCCGAGGTCGCCGAGGTGCAGATCCCGGTGGAGCCCGTCGATCCAGGTGCGCAGCGGCAGCGCGCCCGAGCTGCCGTAGCTGGGCAGCTGTCCGCGTATCTCCCCGGTGTACGGGTCGACGAAGACGGCGAGGGACGTGCCCTCCTCGACGTCCGGGTCGGCCATCAGTACGCGGGTGGTGGCGCCGGGCTCGGAGGAGGGCCAGACGGCGGTGACGGTGCCGTTGGGGTTCACCTTGGTGGCGGCGTGCACCTGCTGGGAGAGCGGCACGGTCCGGTCCCCGACGGGGACCTCCAGTTCGTGCGCGTAGAGCACCTTCTCGGCCTGGAAGGAGAGGGCGTAGAGGAGTCCGCTGGCGGCCGCGGCGAGCAGGAAGGGGGCGATGAGCACGCCCGCCCAGAAGTGGACGCGCAGGACGAGGGGGCGCAGGGCGCTCCAGGTCGTTGCGCGTTCGGGGGCGTCGGCGGCCGGGCCGGCGGGCGCTTCGGCCGCGTCCGGGCGCGCGGGATCGTCGATGGTCATGACTGTCCTCGGAGTGTGTCGGTGTCGGTGTCGTGCCGACAGGGGGTATCGGCCCCCGGGTCAGACGTGAGCTCCGAGGGCGGTGGCGCGGGTGGCGGACAGCCGGGGCGGGCCGCGCCGGGAGAGGGCGTGCGCGAGGACGACGCCGCACAGGCCTCGGGGGCGCGGGCGGGTGCGTACGAGAGGCGCGGGCTGGGGCGAGGGGAGGTGCGCGACGGCGAGCAGCAGGCGCAGCGGGGTGAAGGCCAGTGCCCCGACGGCTCGGCCGAGGGCGAAGAGCGCGGCCTCGCCGCGGGCCAGCCAGAGGCCGCAGACCACGGCGGCCAGGACGTGGGCGGCGAGCATCCCGACGGAGGTGTGGCCGCCGGCCATGTCGAAGACCGGGTTCGCGCTGGGATCCGCCATGGAGGCGTGCCCCAGGGACGTGTGACTCATGGACGCGTCGCCCATGGACGCGTGGCCCAGGGAGCCATGGTCGGCGCCGGTGTGCGCCGCACCACCGTGCTGTTCACCACCGTGCGGCTCACCCGACGAGAAGATCAGGTGCAGCGCCGTCTGGACCGCCAGCAGCCCGCCGCCGATCGAGAGCGGGCCCCGGCGCCGTCCGCTCACCAGCCACGCCAGGCCGCTCGTGACGGCGAAGGCCGCGTACAGCGAGCCGGGAGCGAGATCGTGCGCAGACATGGACGAATGCCCCACAGCCGCCAATGTCACGCACACCGCCGCGAAGAGTGCGGCTCGCAGGGCGCGTATCGGCGACCGGGCATCCGTCATGGTCCGGACATGGTGACATCCCGCCACCGGCCACGGGAGACCGCCTCCCAACCCTCTCCCCGCACGCCTCCCGCACCCTGCCCGGTTCCGGTTTCCTCCCGCATTCCTCCCGCAGCGGAACGGCTGTGCGAACGGCCGCCCCCGGGTGCACAGTCGTGGCATGAGACTTCTGATCTTGGGCGGTACGGAATTCGCCGGGCGCGCCGTGGCCGAGGCAGCGCTCGCCCGCGACTGGGAGGTGACGGTCTTCCACCGGGGCCGTCATGACCCCCCGCCCGGCACGCGGACCCTGATCGGCGACCGTACGGCCCCGGCGGCGGAAGGGCTCGCCGCGCTGGCGGACGGGAAGTGGGACGTCGTCGTCGACACCTGGTCGTCGGCGCCCTCGGCGGTGCGGGACGCGGCCCGGCTCCTCGCCGACCGGGTCGGGCGGTACGTCTATGTGTCGAGCCGCTCCGTGTACGCCTGGCCGCCGGCGGCCGGTCTCAGCGAGGACGGTCCGCTGGTCGAGGGCGACCCGGACGCCGGTGAGGTGCCGTACGCGCAGGCCAAGCGGGGCGGCGAGCTGGCGGCCCTCGGCGCGTTCGGGCCGGACCGCACCCTGTTCGTACGGGCGGGGCTGATCATCGGCCCGTACGAGAACGTCGGCCGGCTCCCCTGGTGGCTGGGCCGGATCGCCCGGGGCGGCCCGGTCCTCGCGCCCGGACCGCGCTCGCTGCCGCTGCAGTACATCGACGTCCGCGACCTCGCCGAGTGGACGCTCGACGCGGCCGAGGCGGGGCTTTCCGGCCCGTACAACCTGGTCTCGCCGCCCGGGCACACCACCATGGGTGAGCTGCTCGACGCCTGTGTGCGGGTGACCGGTTCCGACGCCGAGCTGCGCTGGACCGACCCGGAGACGGTGCTCGCGGCCGGCGTGGAGCCCTGGTCCGACCTGCCGGTATGGATTCCGCCGGGCGAGCTCTACGACGCGATGCACACCGCCGACGTCTCCAAGGCACTCGCCGCGGGACTGCGCTGCCGGTCGGCGGCGGAGACGGTCGCGGACACCTGGGCGTGGCTGGAATCGATCGGCGGTTCGGCGCCCCAGCGTCCGGACCGGCCCCCGCTCGGCCTCTCCCCGGAGCGGGAGGCCGCCCTGCTGTCGGACCGACGTACGGCCGGCTCCGACTGAACGCCCCAGGCGTCCCTTCCGTATAGAGCCCCATGGGACGCACACGAAAACGTTCGACACGCGCGAAGCGCGTGGTGGCCGCCTCCGTCGCACTCGTCCTGGGCGGAGGCGGGCTCATCGCCGTCAATGTGTATGCCTCGGCCGGCGAGGGCCGGGGCGATCCGCCCGCCGGCCGGGCCACGTCGCTCTCCACGATCGACTGCCCGGACGTGGCCGAGGAACTGTCCGAGGTGCCGCAGTCCGTACGGGGTGCGGTGGACCGCGAACTGGCCACGCTGGACAGCCAGATCACCGTCGCGTACCAGCGGTTCGCCGACAACAAGGAGCGGGCGGAGCGCGATCCGGAGTTCGCCGAGCAGCAGATCCTGACCCCGCTGGAGAACGAGCGCCGTAACATCCTCCAGCGGATCGGTCTCCTGCTCGAACAGCCGCCGCTGGAAAGCCTGGCGCCCTGCACCCTCCGGGCGGACGACGACGCTCCGCAGGAGGGCGACGACGACGCGCAGGACGGCGAGGAGAACGACGGCGACGACGGTGCCGCCGGCAACGGGCCGGAGGCTTCCGACTTCGTCGACATCCAGTCCGTGGCCCCCAATGTGCGCACCCCCCGGCAGCTGCGCGGAGCCTCCCGCGGCACCTTCACCACCGACTGCGGGCGGAACGAGAACGGCAAGTTCAACCCGGACAACGTGATCGTCGCGCCCGGCGTGCGCAACGGCGCCCACCACATGCACGACTACGTCGGCAACCAGGCCAACGACGCCTTCGCCAGCGACGAGGACCTGGCCAGGGGCCGGACCACCTGCCGCAACCAGGGCGACCGCTCCACCTACTACTGGCCGGTGCTGCGGCTCCAGAACGGGCGGGCGGAGGCCGACGCGGAGGCCGACGGCGGCGGCAAGGACCAGAACGTCGGCGAGATACAGACGCCCGACGAGGTCACCCTGGAGTTCGTCGGCAGTCCGGTCTCCAAGGTCACGGCGATGCCGCGGTTCCTGCGGATCATCACCGGGGACGCGAAGGCATTCACCAACGGCGACGCGAACGCCAACGCCTCCTGGTCGTGCACCGGTTTCGAGAACCGCCAGTTGAAGGACAAGTACCCGATCTGTCCGGAGGGCAGCAAGGTCGTGCGCACCTTCCGGTTCCAGAGCTGCTGGGACGGGCGGAACACCGACAGCGCCAACCACCGGACGCACGTGGCCTTCGCCGATCCCGCCTCGGGCCGGTGCGGCGACGGCTTCCGGGCGATTCCGCAGCTCGTGCAGCGGATCGTGTACGACGTGCCGCCGGGCCCGGGGTTCGCCGTGGACTCCTTCCCGGAACAGCTGCACAAACCGGTCACCGACCACGGGGACTTCATCAACGTCTTCGACCAGCGGCTGATGAAGCGCCTGGTGTCCTGCCTCAACGAAGGTCGCCGCTGTTCCTAGGGTGTGTCCGGATGCCTTCCGGTCACACCCCGGTTCAGTGGTGCCCGCCGGTGTGCGAGGGGTGCGGCTCGGCGGTCTCGATCTGACCGCCGAGCCGTTCGCGTACCCGCTCCACGGTCCGCGCGTCGCCGGCCACCGTCCACTTGCGGCCGACGAGGTACGAACCGCCGTAGTCCTTGGCCTCATTGAGCCACTCGCGCTGGCCGCGGTCGCTGGCGAAGGTGAGCAGGACGTACGTCCCGTCGCCCGTCGCGCACGACGCCTGGCGCAGCTCGGCCGCGTCCGGCCGCAGCTCGGGCTCGCACGCGGCCTTCGCGGCGATCTCCTCCAGGGTGCCGGTGGCCTCCTCGGGCCCGTCGCCCCTGCCACCGCCACCGCACCCGGTCATCAGCACCATCGCGGCGGCCAGGACCGCCGCCTCCGCCGTTCGCCGCGTACGCATCAGCATCCCCTCATCCTGCCCGTCCGCTCACCTGTTCCGGGGCCGAACGCCAGGAGTGGTGGAATCCGATCGATTACGGTTTGGTACGAAAAGGACTGATCCGGAGGAGTCGACGCCATGCCCGCCATTCCCGCCACCAACGTCGCCAACCTCCGCGACCTCGGCCCCCTCCCTCTGGGCGAGGGCCGCAGCGTCCGCCCCGGCCGGGTCTTCCGCTCCGGCCGGCTGGACCGTCTCGACTCGGCCGACCCGGTGGTGGCCTCCCTGGGCATCCGTACCGTCGTCGACTTCCGCACCGCGGCCGAGCGCGCCGACCGGCCCGACCACGTCCCGGACGGCGGACGGCTGCTCGTCGCCGACGTGCTCGCCGACCATCTGGCGGAGAGCGGCCTGCCGCCCGCCGCCCGGCTGAAGACCCTCCTCGGCGACCCCGTGCTCGCCGAGGAGGTGCTCGGCGGGGGCAAGGTGCGGGAGGCCTTCGCCCGCACCTACCGGGCCTTCGTCTCCACCGACTCCGCCCGCGCGGCGTACCGGGCCTTCCTCACCGAGCTGGGCGATCCGCGCGGCGGCCCGCTGCTCTTCCACTGCACGGCGGGCAAGGACCGCACGGGCTGGGCGGCGACGATCCTGCTGTCGGTCCTCGGCGCGGACGACGAGACGGTGATGGCGGAGTACCTGTCGGTCAACACGGCCGTCCGCCGGGCCTTCGCGCCGATGGTGGAGGGCTTCACGGCGCAGGGCGGCGATCCGGACCTCGCACTGGCCCTGATCGGAGTGGTGCCGGAGTACCTGACCGCCGCCCTGGACGAGGTGGCGGTCCGGCACGGCTCGATGGAGAAGTACGTACGGGACGGGCTCGGGGTCCCCGACGAGGTGACGGACGTGATCCGCGAGCGGCTGACGGTGTACGCGGCCTGAGCCCGGCGGCCACACCGGGCGGACGACGGGTCCGCGCGGGCGACCGGCACCCGGGCCGGGTGACGGGCGACCTGCGTGACGGGGCCGGGCGACGGCGACGGGAGACCGGGGTGACCATCGCAAGATTCGCTCGTTCTGCTGAACGTGAGCACCCAGGAACTCGCCCCCTCCCCCCACGGCCCCGACCCCGCCCCCGGGCCCGTCGACGTCGAGCAGGCCGAGGCCGCGCTCGTCGAGCACTATCCGCGGCTGGTCCGGATCGCGTACCTCGTGCTGCCGCCCTCGCTGGGGCGCAACCGGCGGGTGCTGACCGCGCACGCGGTCGTCCAGCGGTCGCTGCCGCGCCGCCGGACGTCCGGCGGCGCCGTTCCGGCCGCGCGCCGGCCGGAGGACGCCGTCGATCCCGGCTACGCCTATGTGCGGGGCGAGGTGCTGCGGCAGGCGCTGACCGCCGGGCTGCCGCTGAAGCGGCGGGCGCTGCCGCGCCGGGCCCAGTTCCCGCCGCTGCTGCCGCAGGTGTGGGGACTCCGACTGTTCCCGCGGGCCGGCGGTGCCGACGAACTGGCCCTGGACCAGCGGCTCTCCGCGCTCTCGGGGCCCGCGCGCGCGGCGTACGTGCTGCGCGGACTGGAGCGGCAGGGCGATCCGGAGGTGCTGCGGGTGCTGGCGACGGCCGGGGTGCCGGAGGCGGACGCGGAGGCGGCGCTCGCCGAGGCGGACGGGGCCGGGGCGGAGTACGGCCTGCTCGAATCGCCCGAGTTCGACCCGTGTTCGCTCCAGGCCCGGCCGACGGACCTCATGCGGCGCCGCCAGCACGGCAAGGCGGTGCTCGCCGCGGCGGCGGCGGTCGCGGTGTGCGGGACGCTGCTCGGACTGCCCGGGGACGGCTGGGGCAGAAACGGTGCTGCGGCGCCCTCGTACGCCCGTAATCCGGCCGCCGAGGCGGCGCTGGACCCGGGGAAGGTGAAGCGGGTCCCGGCCGGGTTCTGGCAGCGTTCGGCCCGCGTGGACTTCTCGGTGTGGCCGGAGCGCGGCGGCCTGGCCGGGGACCGGGCGCTGCTGCGGCGGGCCCTCGCGGTGTGGGCGCGCCCCGGCGGCTCGGTGCGGTCGTCGGCGACGCCCGGGACGCCGGTGGGACCGCCGATGGGCGCGCCGCAGCTGCTGTACGCGGGGGAGGTCGACGGCGCGCGGGTGGTGCTGTTCCACGACGGACTGCGGGCGGTGCGGTACGCGGAGCCGGCCGGGGGGACGAGCGGCGCGGCGCTGGACTTCGCGCGGACGGACGGGGCGGACGAGGCCGGCTCGGCGGCGCTCGTCGTCTCGCGCGCCGCGGGCAACGTCCGCTATCTGACGGCTCCTTGGGTACGGGAGACGGTGGTACGTGATCTGCTGGCCCCGTCGAGGAAGCCATGGCCGCTGGGGCGGAACGCGGACGGGGTGACCGATCCGATGCCGAGCCCCGCGTCGGCACGGGCGTGCACGGCCTGGCACGCGCTCCAGGTCCGGGACGGTACGGGCGTGCGGCTCCTGACCGATCTCGGGGAGCTGGCGCCCGCCCGGCTGACGGCGGGGCCGCCGGCGGCGCCGGTGGACGCCACGGGCGAGGAGGCGCGGGCGGGGTGGGCGCGGACGGCGTGCGGTCTGACGGCGGTGTTCTCGCACGGGGTGCGGGCGGTGAACTCCTGGCGGTTCGCCACGCAGCCGCTGCCGGAGGGCGGCGGGCGGGCCGCCTGGCTGTGCACCCGGGCGGAGACATGGCGGGGCACCGGGAGCAGGGTCCTCGCCCAGTTCCAGGCGCCCGCCGCCGCCCCGGCGGCGCTCGCGGCGAAGGCCGAGGAGTCACCCGCGTGCGGGGTGCGGGACCCGCGGGTCCTTGCGGGCGTGCTGTGGCAGGCGAAGAGCGGCGGTTGGTACGTCCTGGCGGCGGGCAGCGGCGACTTCGCCTCCCTGGAGACCTCGGGCGGGGTCGTGGGCCGCGCGGACGGGCACCTCCTGGCCCTGAGAACGAAGCCGGGCGCCCGGGCGGACCTCCACGGCACGCTGAAGAACGGCACGAGGGTGGACGCGCTGCGGTAGGGGGTGCCAGGCCTACCGGGCGCGGGGCGCTCCAGGCGCGGGGCCCTGCGAAAAGGCCGTGCACGACCCTGTCGCCGCCGCCTACGCCTCAGTACATTGACGCCATGTCTAATACGCAGCCCGCCCCGGTCGCGTCGGAGCACATCGAACTCAAGGCCCGGAAGGTCTCCTTCGACTGGGAGGAGACCCCGCTCCACTGGGTTCCCGGCGACCCGTTCACCACCCACACCATCAACGTGCTGCACCTCCTGCTCCCCGCGGGCGAGCGCTGGTTCGTGCACGTCTACAAGCAGGCGCTGCCGCTCATCACCGACGACCGGCTGCGTGCGGACGTCATCGGCTTCATCGGGCAGGAGGCCGTCCACTCCCAGGCCCATGACGACGTCCTCCCCCACCTCAAGAAGCTCGGCCTCGACCCCACCCCGTACACCGCGCAGGTCGACTGGTTCTTCGAGAAGCTGCTCGGCGACCGGACCCTGCCGCCCGGCAGGCCGCGCCGCTGGTGGCTGATGGAGCGGGTCGCCCTCATCGCCGCGATCGAGCACTACACCGCCTTCCTCGGCAACTGGGTCCTCAACGCCGAGGAGCTCGACCGCCGGGGCGCCGACCCCACCATGCTCGACCTGCTGCGCTGGCACGGCGCGGAAGAGGTCGAGCACCGCTCCGTCGCGTTCGAACTCTTCATGCACCTCGACGGCGGCTACCGCCGCCGGGCGCGCACCTGGGCCACCGCCTTCGCCGCGATGGTCTTCCTCTGGCAGCGCGGCACCCGTTTCTTCATGGAGAACGATCCAACGCTCACCGACGGAAAGGCGTCCGTCGGGCAGCTCGTCCGCAAGGGCAGGGAAGGCGTGCTGCCGTCCACGCCGGACCTGCTGCGCGCGATCCCCCGCTATCTCAGCCGCTCCTACCACCCCTCCCGGGAGGGGGACACCGCCCAGGCGGCCGCCTACCTCGCCTCCTCCCCCGGCGCCAACGGAGGCCGCTGATGCCCCGACCGGTCACCCTCCTCCTGGCCGCCGGAGCCGTCCTCCTCGCCAAGCGCGCCGCGCGCCGCCGGATCACCGCCTCACCGCTGTGGCCCATGCCCGCCCTCGACGAACCGACCTCGGGCCGCGGCCGGCTCTCCACCGTCACCCGCAGGGTCCTGATCACCGAGCGCGCCGAGCCCGCCGAGGGCGTGGTCCGGCTCCGCCTCGAAGGCGCCGGACTGCCCGCCTGGCAGCCGGGCGCCCACATCGACCTCGTCCTGCCGTCCGGCCTCGTACGCCAGTACTCGCTCTGCGGGGACCCGGCCGACACGGAGGCGTACACGGTCGCCACCCGGCTGATCGAGGACGGCCGCGGCGGCTCGCGCGAGGTGCACGAACAGCTCCACGAGGGGACGGAGGTCGAGATCCGCGGGCCCCGCAACCGCTTCCCGCTCGCCGACGCCCCCGCCTACGTCTTCGTCGCCGGAGGCATCGGCATCACGCCCGTCCTGCCCATGCTCCGCGCGGCGGAGGCCGCCGGCGCCGACTGGCGGCTGCTGTACTGCGGACGCGACCGGGCCACCATGGCGTTCCTCGACGAGGTCGAGAAGCTGGGCGCGGCAGGCGACCGCGTGAGCGTCGTCGCCGAGGACGAGTCGGGCCGGCCGGAGCTCGGCTTCCTCTCCGAGGTGACGGCGGAGACCGCGGTGTACTGCTGCGGCCCGGACGGTCTGATGGACGCGGTGGCCGCCGCGATGCCGCCGGGCCGCGTCCCGTACCTGGAGCGCTTCTCCCCCGCCGCAACGGCCGGTGGCGGCGACGCCTTCGAGGTCGAACTCCGGCGCTCCGGACGTACGGTGACGGTGGCGCCGGACCAGTCGGTGCTCGCCGCCGTCCGGGCCGAGGTGCCCGGTGTCCCGTACTCCTGCGAGCAGGGATTCTGCGGAACCTGCCAACAGCGGGTCGTGGAGGGCGAGATCGACCACCGGGACGAGCTGCTCACCGACGCCGAGCGCACCGACTCGATGCTGATCTGCGTCTCGCGGTGCGCGGGCGGGCGGCTGGTCCTCGACCTCTGATCAGGGAGACCTCTGACCATGCAGGCCCCCGATCAGGGGAGGATCAGCCAGTCGAAGGCCAGCGCGGCGCCGAGACCGCCCACCAGGAGCCAGGTCCCCAGCCGCGTACGGCCGTTGCGGGAGAGCTCGATGACCACGCCGCAGAGGATCATGGCGAGGCCGTACACCCCGACCACGAGGACGGACGTACGGCTGGCCAGCCGGATCACCAGGACCGCCGCCATCGCGACCAGCAGGACGGACGCGGCCGCTATCCGCAGTCGACGGGCCTGCCTCGGAGTCAAACCGGATGCGCTCATGTGGTGGGAGCGTAACGGACGCCCGTTAGGCTGTTCGCATGACGACCGGGGTGCGCCGCAGGATGGGCGTCGAGGAGCGCAAACAGCAGCTGATCGGGGTGGCCCTGGAGCTGTTCAGCCACCGTTCGCCCGACGAGGTCTCCATCGACGAGATCGCCGCGGCCGCCGGGATCTCGCGGCCGCTCGTCTACCACTACTTCCCCGGCAAGCAGAGCCTGTACGAGGCGGCGCTGCGGCGGGCCGCCGACGAGCTGGCCGCCCGGTTCCTGGAGCCGCCGCGGGGCCCCCTGAGCGGGCGGCTGCTGCGGGTGATGGGGCGGTTCTTCGACTTCGTGGAGGGACACGGCCCGGGGTTCGCCGCGCTGATGCGCGGCGGGCCGGCGGTGGGCTCGTCCACCACGAACGCGATGATCGACGAGGTGCGGCAGGCCGCCTACGAGCAGATCCTCGCCCATCTGGAGGTGACGAACCCCTCCGCCCGGCTCGAACTGGTCGTCCGCTCCTGGGTGTCCCTCGCCGAGTCGACCGCGCTGCTCTGGCTGGACGGCCGGCGGATCCCGCGCGCCGAGCTCGAGTTGCAGCTGGTGCACGACTTCGCGGCGCTGGCCGCGGTCAGCGCCGCGTACGACGAGGGCATGGCGGACATCGTCGTACGGATCCTCGGCGACGAGCCGGCCGACGGCCCGTTCGGCGACCTGGTCGGCCGGCTGCTCACGCTGGCGCCCCAGGCTCCCGCCCAGCCGGCGCCGTAGCCCGCCCGGCGACCGCCGGGCGAGGCGGCCCGGCTCGTCCCGTGGCTCAGGCCTTGCGGTAGGAGGCGTCGAGGTCGCGCACCTCGGCGGAGATCCGTACGCCCTCCGTCTGCTTGAGATGGGCGGGCAGCAGCGCGAGCACGGCCTCCGTCAGACGGGCCTTGGTCTCCTCCGTGCGGCCCGGCAGCAGGGCGATGTCGACATGGACGACGACGTCGTCGGTCGAGCCGTCGCCGCAGACCGACTCCTCGATCTCACGGAAGCGGGTCTTGCAGGCGTCGAGCCGCGTGTCCACCGTCTCCACGACCAGCGGGTGCAGGGCGAGCGCGAAGCCGCGCCGGTCGAGCGGCGCGGAGTAGTCCACGGTGATCTGCGGCATGGGGGTCACTCCCGTTCGTACGGATGTCTGGCCACACCTTTACGGTGATCACCATGAGCGCACAAGTGGCCTTCCGGCAGGCGGACGACGGTGATCTGGACCTTCTGGTGGGGATGTTCGACAGGGCGGCGCACTGGATGGTGCGCAACGGCATCGACCAGTGGAAGCCCGGCGACAAGACCGCGGAGCACTTCCGGTCCCGGATGGCCGCCGGTGAGGTGTGGCTGGCGTGCCAGGACGGCCGGGCCGTCGGGGCGTACGAGCTGTGGTGGGAGGACGAGCAGGTGTGGGGAGCGCGGCCGCCGGAGGCGGGTTATGTCCACCGGCTGATGACCGACCGGGAGGCCGCCCCGGCCGGCACCGGCCGTGTGCTCCTCGCGCACGCGGAGGAGCGGACCGCGGCCGGTGGGCGGCGCCTCGCGCGGCTGGACTGCGAGGCGGGCGATCCGCGGCTGCGGACCTACTACGAGTCGGCGGGGTACACGGCGGTCGTCGAGGAGCTGGAGAAGGTCGCCGCCGACGGGCGGCGCTACCGGGTCACGCTGCTCGAGAAGGCCGTGGCCTGACGGCCGGCCCGGCGCCGGGGTGCATCCCGGGCGCCGGGCCGGCCGGTGCCTCACCGGGCGGTGAAGACGGCCACCGTCCGGGCCGGGACCGTGAAGGTGCCCGAACCGGCCTCGTATGAGGCGGTCTTGACCGTGTCGTCCGTGCCCGACGCCTGCACCGGGTGCAGACGGTGGGCCGTGCCGGCCAGGGCGGCGACCCGCTGGGTCTGCCGCTCCGGGGTGGCGTTGAAGACGACGACCAGGTCGCCGAGGCGCATGGTGATCACGCCCGGGGTCTCACCGGCACCGGAGAGCGGGAAGGACAGGGCGTCCTGCACCTGCCCGGCGGTGGCGAGGGAGAAGACCGGCTCGGTGGTACGGATCTTCTGCAGGTCCCGGTAGGCGGCCGACGCGCCGTCGATCTCCGCGCAGCCGACCGTCAGCGACGGGGCGGTGAGCAGCGGCTTTCCGTACGCCCACTTGGCCTTGTTGTCGGCGGCCGGGGGCAGTCCGCGGCCGAAGCCGTTGCCGTCGCGGCAGTCCCAGTGGATCGCGTTGAACCAGTCGCCGCTGTCGTACGAGTTGCGGTCCAGCGACTTCGACCGCAGCAGGTCCGAGCCCGCCTGGGAGAGCGCGGGACCCTGCGAGAGCGTCGCCGTCGCCATGGCGAGGACCTGCATCCTGGCCCGGTCGGCGGCCGGCGTGCCCGCCGGCAGCTTGAAGGCGAGCGCGTCGTACAGCGTCTCGTTGTCGTGCGCGTCGGCGTAGGCGAGGGCGTCGCCGGGGGCGGCGGCGTAGCCGGCCGGGGCGCCGTTGTAGTCGACCTGGGAGCCCTTGACCGTACGCCCGGAGGTGTCGGTGAAGGTGTAGGAGGCGAGGTTGCCGCTCAGCCCCACCTTGATCAGGTCCTGGTAGTGGAGCAGACGGGCCTTCTGCTGCTCCGGGGTGCCGTTGGCGGGCGAGGAGTTGGGCTCGGTGAACAGGCCGGAGGCGAAGCCCTGGACGCCGGGGTCCTCGTCGAAGGGGCCGCCGCCGCGGACGGCGTCGCGGGCCCGGTCGGAGAAGGTGGCGATGCCGGTTCCGGCCATGTTCTTCTGGGTGGCCTGGACGAAGCGGGCGTCGTCGGCGATCTCGCCGAAGTTCCAGCCCTCGCCGTAGAGGACGATCGCCTTTCCGTCGACGCCGTCCTTCTCGACGGTGAGCGCGTCCAGGGCCTTGCGGACGGCGAGGATGTTCTCCTTCGGGTGGTGGCCCATGAGGTCGAAGCGGAAGCCGTCCACCTTGTACTGCTTGGCCCAGGTGACGACCGAGTCCACGACGAGCTTGCCCATCATGGCGTTCTCGGGCGCGGTGTTGGCGCAGCAGGTGGAGGTGGCGACGGAGCCGTCGGCCAGGAGCCGCTGGTAGTAGCCGGGCACGATCCTGTCGAGGACCGACTTGTCGGACTGGCCGGCGGCGACGGTGTGGTTGTAGACGACGTCCATGACGGTGCGCAGTCCGGCGCCGTTGAGGGCCTGGACCATCCGTCGGAACTCGACCGTGCGGCGGGTGCCCTCGGGGTCGGTGGCGTAGGAGCCTTCGGGGACGGTGTAGTGCAGCGGGTCGTAGCCCCAGTTGTAGGCGTCCTTGGCCGCGGCGGCGGCCACGCATGCCTGCTGCTCCTCGGAGTCGGGGGCGTAGGCCTTGAGATCGCAGGCGGGGGTGGTCTGCTCGGACTTCTTCTCGGGGATGGTGCCGATGTCGAAGGCGGGCAGGAGGTGGACGTAGGAGGTGCCGGAGGCGGCCAGCGCCTTCAGGTGGCGCGAGCCCTTGCTGCCGGGGTCGGTGAAGGCGAGGTAGGTGCCCTTGTGGTCGGCCCTGGCCGTCGGGTCCGCGATCGAGAAGTCGCGGACGTGGAGTTCCTGGATCTGCGCGTCGCGCAGGGGTACGGCCGCCGGCTTCCTCAGGCCGGTCCAGCCCTCGGGGGCGAGCTTGGGGTCGGCGAGGTCGGTGACGAGGCTGCGGGCCGAGTCGGTGGTCAGGGCGGTGGCGTAGGGGTCGGTGACCTTGTTGGTGACGATCCGCTGGACGCTGGGCGCCCAGACCTTCACGACGTAGCGGTACGGCTTTCCGGTCCACGCGCGCGTGCCGGTGACCGACCAGACGCCGGAGGCGTCGTCGCGGCGCATGGGCACGGTCTTCCCGTCGAGTTCGAGGGCGACGGACTGGGCGGTGGGCGCCCACAGGGAGAGCGTGGGGCGGCCGTGGCGGAACACCGGGCCGAGTGAGGCCGTGGTGGCCTTCGGCGCGTACAGGTCGTCGAGGACCCCGGCGAGCTGGACGCCGGTGGCGGTCAGGACGGCGCCGTTGGCCGCGTACTGGGCGGCGACGAGCTGGCCCTTGAGGGCGTCGCGGACGCGGTCGCGGTCGCGCGGGTCGACGGTGAAGGCTCCGTACGCCTTGAGGTGCGGGAACGCGGCCTTCTGGGCGTCGGTCAGCCGCGTCGGGGTCAGGCGCAGCGCCTGGCGGTCGCCGGTGAGGGTGCCGTTCTCGACGGTGATCGCGCCGGAGCGGGAGGAGAGCAGCACGCTGGAGGCGGCTGCGTCGCTGCCGTTCCAGGCGAGGGTGGTCTCGTCGATCCAGACGGCCTGGGCCTTGGTGAGGTCGAGCGCCGCGCCGCCGCCCTTGGGCTGCGGCAGCAGGTACTTCTCCTGGCCCGCGAGCATCCAGACCTCGTGGCCGTTCGCCTTGAGGTCGAGGGACTGGTCGGAGGGCAGGTCCTTCTCGTCGCCCTTGTGCAGGATGTAGCTGAGGGAGGTCGCTCCGGGCGCGAGGGGCACTTCGTAGACCGCGCCGTAGGCGTCGGTGCGCACCGGCTGCAGCGGCTTGGACCAGTCGGTCGGGTGCGCGGCGCCGGTCCAGGTGTGCAGGCCCCAGCCGGCGTAGTCTCCGTCGGCGCGCTGGTAGTGGAGGACGGCCTTGGTGGTGTCCTGGGGCGGGTAGGCGCCTTCGGGCGCGGCGTTCAGGACGTCGGGCCTGCCCTGCTCGATCCAGACCTCGCCGGTGCGGGAGAGGTCGATGGTCCGGTCGGCGTCGGTGTCCTTGACGCCGTCCTTGTTCACGGCGATGAAGCCGACCGAGGAGGCGCCGGGCTTGAGCTTGACGTAGGCGAAGGCGCCGTACGCGTCGCGGCCGGTGAAGGGCTTCCCGGCGGGCCAGGTGGTGCCTTCGCCGTCGGCGATGTCGCCCCAGGTGTAGAGGCCCCAGTCGTCGTAGTTCCCGTCGGCGCGCTTGTAGTGGACGATCGCGTGGTCGCGCTGGGTGGCGGTCGGCGGCTGCTCGACGGCCGGGGCGCCGCTGGTGGTCGTGGCGGTCGCGCTCGCGGTGCGGCCGGTGCTGTCGACGACGACGGCCTTGTAGCGCAGGGCGGTTCCGACGGGGGCGGTGATCTTCTGGGTGACCTTGTACGGGGCGTGGTCGGCGGAGCCGAGGACCTGCCACTTCCCGTTGCCGGTCTGGGCGGCGAACACGACGCGGTTGAGCTGTCCGCCGTCGACATCGGCGGAGACCTCGACGGTGCCGGTGGCGCCGGCCGCCGGTGCCTTGAGGGTGATCGCCGGCGCGGAGGCGGGGGCGGGGAGCGGCTTCGCCGCCTTGAGGACGAGGGAGCCGAGCGCCGGGACGGTGACCTTCACCGTGGTGTCGGCGCCGCTGGTGACGCGGGCGTCACCGCCGTGGATCGCGGTGAAGGCGGTGCCCGCGGCGGAACCGGTCGGGATCTCGACGGTCTTCGCCTCGGTGGAGCTGTTCACGGCGACCAGGTACTCGGCGGCCCCGGCCTTCGCCCGGGCGTCGGTACGGGAGAAGGCGTAGACCGAGCCCTCGGCGTACCGCTGCTGCTGTACGCCGTCGCGCAGCGCGGGGTTCTTCCGGGTGAGCTCGGCGAGGGCGGCGATCTGCCGGTAGAGGGGGTGCGAGGTGTCGTACGCGTCGTCGGCGTGCGTACGGTCCGTGCCGATCCGGTCGTCGTCGAGGTAGTCGGGGGTCCGGGAGGCGAAGAGGGTCTGGCGGGAGTCCTTGTCGCCGCCGGGGCCGGTGAAGCCCTGCTCGTCGCCGTAGTAGACGACGGGGTTGCCGCGGCTGAGGAACATCAGCTCGTTGGCGAGCTGGTAGCGCCGCAGGAGTTCGGCGTCGTCGGCCTTCGGGTTGTCCTGCTTGAGGAAGGTGCCGAAGCGGCCCATGTCATGGTTGCCGAGGAAGGGCACCGACTCGTAGGCGTTGGCCTTGTCGGTGGTGTAGCGGTAGTCCTGGGCGAAGAGGCCGGCCAGTCGGTCGGCGGAGCCGCTCTGGGAGGCGAAGGCGCGGGCGGCGTCCTGGAAGGGGAAGTCGAGGGTGGCGTCGAGGCGGCCCTCGGTGACGTACTTCGAGGTGATCTTCGGGTCGGCGGAGTAGACCTCGCCGAACATGAAGAAGTCGTCGCGGCCGCGCTTGGCGGCGTACTCGTCGAGGGCGGTGGCCCACTGGGTCCAGAACTCGGTGTTGACGTGTTTGACGGTGTCGATCCGGAAGCCGTCGATGTCGAAGTCGCGCACCCAGCGCTGGTAGATCTTCTCCATGCCCTCGACGACCTCGGGGCGCTCGGTCCACAGGTCGTCCAGGCCGACGAAGTCGCCGTACTCGGAGGACTCTCCGGCGAAGGTCGAGTCGCCCCGGTTGTGGTACATGGTGGGGTCGTTGAGCCAGGAGGGGACCTTGAGGTCCTTCTTGGCCGGGGGCACCACCGGGGTGCGGGGGAAGGAGTCCTTGTCGACGCGCGGGAAGCGCTTGGACCCGTCGGCGTAGTCGCCGTCGTCGAAGGGGACGCCGTCCTTGGTGAGGTAGGGGAAGGCGCCCTTGGAGAGGTACGTGTACGACTTCTCCTGGTAGTCGACGACGTCGGCGGTGTGGTTGGTGATGACGTCGAAGAAGACCTTCATGCCCTTGGCGTGGGCCTTGTCGATCAGCTTCTCCAGGTCAGCGTTGGTCCCGAAGTGCGGGTCGACCTGGGTGAAGTCGGTGATCCAGTAGCCGTGGTAGCCGGCGCTGGCGTCCTTGCCGGTGCCCTGCACGGGCTGGTTCTTGAAGATCGGCGCCATCCAGATGGCGGTGGTGCCGAGGCCCTTGATGTAGTCGAGCTTCTTCGTCAGCCCCTTCAGGTCGCCGCCCTGGTAGAAGCCCTTGTCGGTGGGGTCGAACCCGGTGTCGAGACGGGTGCCGGTGAGACCGCCGCGGTCGTTGCGGGTGTCGCCGTTGGCGAACCGGTCGGGCAGGACGAAGTAGAACTGCTCCCGGGTGAGGTCGTGGCGCGCGGGCTGCGCGGCGAGCGCCTTGTCGGAGGGCGGCGGCGGTGGCGGGGGCGCCGCGGCGGCGGGCAGGGCGGGCACGAGGGCCGCGCACAGGGCGGTGGCCACGGCGGCCGCCGTTCTCTTGCGTATCACGAGGGTTCTCCCTGGAGGTACGGGAAGGAGGGCCGCCCCTGGCGGGGCGGCCCTGTGAAGCGGAACTGTCAGGTGCGGAACGTGTCGTTCAAGGTGACCAGGCCGGAGGACGGGACCGTCGCCGTCCGGTTCGCGCCGGTCTCCCAGGTCACGTTGCCGGACGCGTCCTTGCGGAGGTACTTGTACGCGAAGGTCGTGCCCGCCGGCAGGGAGACGTCCAGCTTCCAGACCGGGTACGAAGAGGAGTCCAGTTTCAGGGCCGAGGACGTCGACCAGTTGCCGAGCTCGGGGCGGTCTCCGGTGACGTAGATGTTCTCGCCGGGGACCGTCGTGGCGTCGACCGCGAACGACGCTCCCGTAGCGGTCTTGGACCCGCACGTCTTTGCGCCGACGTGCAGCGCCACCGCCGTGTTCGCGCCGAGCGTCGCCGTGAACTGGCCCGCCGAGTTCACCGTCACGGCCTTGTCGCTCTGCACGTCGCAGTAGGTGCCCGCCGGCAGCGAGGTCTGGAAGGTGCGGCTGAGCGGGGAGCCCTCGCGGTTGATCGCCACGAACGCCTTGTCGCCGCGGCCGAACGCGATCGCGTTGTTGCCGTTGTCCCACCAGTCGGTGACCGACGTGCCCCGGGCCGCGTTGCGGAAGGCGACCATGGAGGCGATCTCGCGCCAGGCGTGCTGGCACTTCCAGCCGTCGGTGTAGCAGGCGTTCACCTGGCCGCCGTTCGGCGCGCCGGCGTCCTTGTCGGACCACTCGTAGCCGGAGTGGACGTCCGGGGAGCCGTACGGCCAGGCCAGCATGAAGACGTTGGCCAGCGTGTAGGTGGCGCCCCACTTGTAGTTGAGGGTGTCGCCGCCGCGCTCGGTGTCGTGGTTGTCGACGAAGACCCCGGACTTGCCGGAGGACATGTAGCCCCAGGACTCGCCGAAGTTGCTCAGGTAGGCGAGCTTCTCCGAGCCGAAGATCCGCTTGAGGTCCCGTGCGTAGCGGAACTCCTGGACGTCTCCGTTGCCGAGGTACTCGCTGGGCGAGACGGCCTCGCCCGCGCCGAAAATCGCCTCCTGCTTCCAGTAGACGCCCGGGTTCGTCAGGCGTGACTTGATGTTCGCGAGGTCGGCGGCCGGCATGTGCTTGGCCGCGTCGACCCGGAATCCGTCGACGCCCAGCGAGAGGAGGTCGTTCAAGTAGGCGGCGATCCGGCCGCGCACCCAGTCCTCGCCGGTGTCCAGGTCCGGCAGGCCGACGAGCTCGCAGCTCTGGACGTTGGTTCGGTCCTGGTAGTTGGAGATCGTGGTGCGGCAGTCGTCCATGTCGGCGCCCGAGTAGAGGCCGGGGTAGTCGTACTTGGAGAAGGAGGTCCCGCCGGTGCCCGTACCGGACGCGTTCGCCATGTGGTTGACGACGGCGTCGGCGACGACCTTCACGCCCGCCGCGTGACAGGTGTCGACCATGTGCTTGAAGGCGGTTCGGTCGCCGAGGGGTCCGGCGATCTTGTAGCTGACCGGCTGGTAGGCGGTCCACCACGTGGAGCCCTGGATACGTTCCTGGGGCGGCGACACCTGGACGTATCCGTAACCGGCGGGGCCGAGCTGCTCGGTGCAGGCCTTCGCCACGGAGGCGAACTTCCACTCGAACATCACCGCGGTGACGTCCTTCTCACCGGGTGCTGCGGCCTGCGCAGAGGCAGGCGCCGTGACGGCCACAGCGGCTCCCGCCACGAAGGCGAGTGCAGCGGCCACGGTCTTTCTGGCCATGTTTCCTCCTGGGGAAGGGAGGTGCGGGGGGGCGAAGAAGTTCGCAATCTCTTGCTGCAAGAAAGCAGCAAGTGTTTTCGGACGTGACCGTACGAGTACCCCGGCGCCCGGTCAACCCCCTGGACACACTCCCGTCACCCGCCGGAAACTCAGCGGGTGCGCGGCTGCGCGGTGGAGCCCCGGACCACCAACTCAGGCTGGAAGACGAACTCCGTGCGCTGCACGGGATTCCCCTCGATCTCCTCCAGAAGCGCCCCGACCGCGGCCGTCGCCATCGCCTGCACCGGCTGGCGCACGGTGGTCAGCGGCGGGCTGGTGAACGCGATCAGCGGCGAGTCGTCGAAGCCGACCACGGACACGTCGTCCGGTACGTCCAGGCCCCGGGCGCGGACCGCGCGGATCACGCCGAGCGCCATCAGGTCCGACCCGCAGACGATCCCGGTGCACCCCTGGTCGAGCAGGATGTCGGCCGCCGCGTGCCCGCCCTCGACACCGAAGAGCGTGGGGCGGACGTACCGTTCGGCCTCCGCCCGCTCCATGCCCAGCAGATGGTGGAGTTCGGCGGCGAAGCCCTCCGCCTTGCGGCGCGAGGGCACATAGCGCGTCGGGCCGATCGCCAGGCCGATCCGTTCATGGCCGAGCTCGACCAGGTGCCGTACGGCCATGCGCGCCGCGGCCCGGTCGTCGGGCGAGACGAAGTTGGCGTCGACGTGTTCGTTGAAGCCGTTGATGAGGACGAACGGCACGCCGCGGGCCGACAGCCGCACATAGCGGCGGGGATCGGCCATCGCGTCGGCGTGCAGCCCGGAGAGGAACACGATGCCGTTGACCCCGCGCTCCTCCAACTGCTCGACCAGCTCGTCCTCGGTGGCGCCGCCGGGCATCTGGGTGCAGAGCACCGGGGTGTAGCCGTGCCCGGCCAGGACCTGCTCGATGACCTGGGCGAAGGCCGGGAAGATCGGGTTGGTCAGTTCGGGCACGACCAGACCGACCAGGCCGGCGCTGCGGCGCTTGAGCCGTACGGGACGTTCGTACCCGAGCACGTCGAGCGCGGCCAGGACGCGGTGCCGGGTCGCGCCGGCGACGCCCGCCTTGCCGTTGAGGACGCGGCTGACGGTGGCCTCGCTGACGCCGGACTGGGCCGCGAGGTCCGCGAGCCGCGGGGTGCCGTTCCCGGCACCCCGCGGCAGGGGGATCGTCACACCGCCCACCAGACGGTGGTGTCGGCGGGCAGCTCCGCGAAGCCCTCCCCGTGGGAGACGGGCTCGTTGGCGAGCAGGAACCGGCCGGGCAGCGGGACGGAGATGGCCCGGCCGGTGGTGTTGGCGGTGCAGACGAAGCCGTCGCGGCGGAAGGCGAGCACCCCTTCGGGCGCCTCCATCCACTCGACGCCCTCGCCCGCACCGAGTCCGGGCTGTTCCCGGCGCACGGCGAGCGCGCTGCGGTACAGCTCCAGGGTGGAGCCGGGGTCCCCGGCCTGTGCCTCGACGCTGAGCCCGCCCCAGGTGGCGGGCTGCGGCAGCCAGCTGCCGCCGCTGCCGAAGCCGTACGAGGAACCCTCGACGGTCCACGGGATGGGCACCCGGCATCCGTCGCGGAAGCCGTCCTGCCCGGTGGCCCGGAAGAACGACGGGTCCTGGCGCACCTCGTCGGGCAGATCGGTGACGTCCGGCAGGCCGAGCTCCTCGCCCTGGTAGACGTAGGCCGAGCCGGGCAGCGCCAGCATCAGCAGCGTCGCGGCCCGGGCCCGGCGCAGCCCGAGTGCGCGGTCGCCGGGCTCGCGCAGCTGGGTGCCGAGTCCCGGCGGGTTGGCGAACCGGGTGGCGTGCCGGGTCACGTCGTGGTTGGACAGCACCCAGGTGGTGGGGGCGCCGACCGGGCGCATCGCTTCGAGCGAGGCGTCGATCACCCGGCGCAGCTCGGCGGCGTCCCAATCGGTGCCCAGGTACTGGAAGTTGAACGCCTGGTGCATCTCGTCGGGGCGCACGTAGTTCGCGGTGCGCTCGACGGTGGGGGTCCACGCCTCGGCGACGAGGACGCGCTCACCGTCGTATTCGGAGAGGACCTGCCGCCAGGAGCGGTATATCTCGTGGACGCCGTCCTGGTCGAAGAAGGGCATGACGTCGTTGCCGAGCAGCTTGAGCTGGTCGTGGGCGCCGATGTCGGGCAGGCCCTCGGCCTTGACCAGGCCGTGGGCGACGTCGACGCGGAAGCCGTCGACGCCCATGTCCAGCCAGAAGCGCAGGATGGAGCGGAACTCGTCGCGGACCGCCGGGTGTTCCCAGTTGAAGTCGGGCTGCTCGGGCGCGAAGAGGTGCAGGTACCACTCCCCCGGGGTGCCGTCCGGCTCGGTGACCCGGGTCCAGGCCGGGCCGCCGAAGATGGACTCCCAGTCGTTGGGGGGCAGTTCACCGTCCGCGCCCTTGCCGGCGCGGAAGTGGTAGCGCTCGCGCAGCGGCGACCCGGGTCCCTCGCGCAGGGCGCGCTGGAACCACTCGTGCTGGTCGGAGGAGTGGTTGGGGACCAGGTCGACGATGATCCGCAGGCCCAGCTCGTGCGCCTCGCGGATCAGCGCGTCGGCGTCGAGGAGGCTGCCGAACATCGGGTCGATGGCCCGGTAGTCGGCGACGTCGTAACCGGCGTCGGCCTGCGGGGAGGCGTAGAAGGGGGAGAGCCAGACGGCGTCGACCCCGAGGTCCCTCAGGTACGGCAGCCGGCTGCGGATGCCCTCCAGGTCGCCCATGCCGTCGCCGTTTCCGTCGGCGAAGCTGCGCGGATAGACCTGGTAGATCACCGCGTCTCTCCACCAGCCCGTGTGCGTGCCGGTGGTCGGGGCGGCGGGGGCAGCGAGGTGCTGGGTCATGACTTCCCTGGGAGGTAAGGAGTTGCGTACATGTACGGGCGGTTGGGCCGCCACGCGGGCGCTCAGCCCTTGACCGCGCCGGCGGACATGCCGGTCACGAGGTGCCGCTGGGCGACGAGGAAGACCAGTGCCGCCGGGATGGCGATGAGCACGGAGGCGGCGGTCATCGGGCCCCACTGGGCGCCGTACTGGTTGACGAACTTCTGCAGTCCGCCGGCCAGCGTGAGGTTCTCGTCGCCGACCATGAAGGCGGAGGCGTAGGCGACCTCGCCCCAGGCGGTGATGAAGGAGTAGAACGCGGTCACGGCGATGCCCGGCTTGGCGAGCGGCAGGATCAGCCGCCAGAAGGTGCCGAACGGGGTGAGTCCGTCGACCTGGCCCGACTCGTCGATCTCCCGCGGGATGGTGTCGAAGAAGCCCTTCATCATCCAGGCGCAGAACGGCACGGCGATGGTGAGGTACGTGATGACCAGGCCGGCCGGCTGGTTGAGCAGCCCCATCGAGGACATGATGTTGTAGATCGGCACGATCAGGACGGCGACCGGGAACATCTGGGTGATCAGCAGCGTCCACATCAGTCCGCGCTTGCCGGGGAAGCGGAAGCGGCTGACGGCGTAGCCGGTGGTGGAGGCGATGAAGACGCCGAGGAGCGTGGTCAGGCCGGCGACGAGCAGCGAGTTGCCGAACCAGCTGAGGAACTCGGTGTTCTCCAGCAGGTCGGTGTAGTTCGCGAACGTCGTCTCCCGGAAGAAGTCCGTGGTGGTGGCGTACTTCGCCGGCTTGAGGGAGGTCAGGAAGACCCACAGCACGGGGAAGACGGCGATCACGGAGGCCACGGCCAGGGTGGCGTGCAGGCCGATGGAGGCGAGCGGCGAGCGGCGTCCGCGCAGCGGGGCGTCGCCGGTCCGGTCGAGTGCGTCGGTGGTCACCAGACTTCTCCCTGCTTGCGGAGGACTCGCCGGTAGACCGCGGCGAAGATCATCAGGAGGACCAGGATCAGTACGCCCCAGGTGGACGACTGGGCGAAGTCGCGCGGGCTGATCTCGAAGGAGAACTTGTACGCCTGGGTGACGAGGATCTGGGTGGCCTCGCCGGGCCCGCCCCGGGTGAGCAGGAAGATCACCGGGAACATGTTGAAGGTCCAGATGGTGCTCAGCAGGATCACGGTGGTGGACACCGAGCGCAGGCCGGGCAGGGTGATGTGGCGGAAGCGCTGCCAGGCGTTGGCGCCGTCCATCTCGGCGGCCTCGTAGAGCTCGCCGGGGATGGACTGCAGGCCGCCGAGGAGGGCGACCATCATGAAGGGGACGCCGAGCCAGACGTTGACGGCGATGACCGAGAACTTGGCCCAGGTCGGGTCGTTGAGCCACGGCAGGGCGTCGAGGCCGCCGCTCGTGAGGATCTGGTTGAGCATGCCGCGGCGCTCGTCGTAGAGGAAGCGCCAGGCGAAGACGGAGACGAAGCCGGGCACGGCCCAGGGCAGGATCAGCAGCAGCCGGTAGACGGAGCGGCCGGCGATCCTGCGGTTGAGCATGTTGGCGAGGCCGAGGCCGAGGACGAAGGTCACCGAGACACAGGACACCGTCCACACCAGCGTCCAGCCGAGCGTGCCGAGGAACTGGCCTCCGGTGAGCGCGTCGGCGTAGTTGTCCAGGCCGACGAACTCGTAGGTGGCCGGGATCTCGTTGATGCCGATGCTGCGGGCGACGTTCCGCTCGTTGGCGTCGGTGAGGGAGAGATAGATACCCCGGAACAGCGGATATCCGATGATCACGCCGATCACCACGGTCACCGGGGCGACCATCGCCCAGGCGTACCAGTGGGTGGAGAGGGAGCGCCGGAGCTTCCCCCCGGGGGTGCCAGTACCGCGGCTCCGGCCGCGGGCGACGTCGTCGCCCGCGGCCTTCGCCACCGACTGGCTGCTGGTGTCCACAGCCATCAGCCGGCCTGCCTTCCTTGTTACTTCCAGTCCTTCAGGAGCTTGCGGTAGGCGTCACCCGTCGCCTTGGCTCCCTGCTCCGGGCTGGTCTGGCCGGTGAGGACCTTGGTGTACTCGACCTGCAGGGGGGCGAAGAGGCTGCCGCCCTCGGGGACCCAGGGGCGCTCGACGGCCTTGTCGACGACCGGCTTGAAGAAGCCGATCATCTCGTTGCTCGCGACGTCGGGCTTGATGTAGACCGACTCGCGGGTCGGAAGCAGGCTGAGCTCCTTGGCGGCGGTGGTCTGCGCCTCGGCGGAGGTCATGTACTCGGCGAAGGCGTAGGAGGCCTGCAGGTTCTTGGAGCCCGCGTACACGGCGAGGTTGTGACCGCCCTGCGGGGCGCCCTGACCGGCGGAGCCGGCCGGGACGGGCGCGATGCCGAGGTTCGCCTTGTCGGCGAACTCCTTGCCGGCGTAGGTGTCGGTCACGGCCCACGGGCCGTTGATCATCATCGCGACCTTGCCGTCCTTGAAGGCGGCCTGCATGTTGTCCCAGCCGTTGCTGGCGTCGGTGATGGCGGCCTTGGAGTCGACCAGGTCCTTGACGACCTTCATGGCCTTCACACCGGCGGGGCCGTCGATCGTGACCTTCTTCTGCTCGGCGTTGACCATGTCACCGCCCTCGCCGTAGAGGAAGGAGAGGAACCAGTAGGCGTCGTCACCGCGGAGGTAGAGACCGGTCTTGCCGGTCTTCTCCTTGATCTTGGTGGCGACGGTCTTCAGCTCGTCGATGGTCTTCGGCGGTTCGACACCGGCGTCCTTGAAGATCTTCTTGTTGTAGAAGATGCCCATGGAGTCGATGACCTGCGGAACGGCGTAGGTCTTGCCGTTGTACTTGGTGGAGGCGGCGGCCTGCTCCAGGAAGTCGCCCTCGTTCTTCAGGGCGGCGGTTCCGTCGAGCGGGGCGAGGTAGCCCAGGTCCGCGAACTCCGGGGTCCAGGCGACCTCGGAGCGGATGACGTCGGGGGCGCCGGAGCCGGACTGGGCCGCGTTCTTGAACTTGTTCTGCGCCTCGCCGAACGGCACGTTGACGTACTTGACGGAGACCTTCGGGTGCTTCTTGGTGAAGCCCTCGGCGAGCTTCTTGAAGACCTTGTCCTCGCTGCCGACGTTCGACGTGTCCCACCAGGTGACGGTGCCGGAGAGCTCGCCCGAACCCTTCGTGCCGCCGGTGCCGCCGTCGTCGCTTCCGCACGCCGCCAGGGTCACGCCCAGGGCAGCGACCAGCGCGGTGGCCGCTATGCCACGCCGCATGTGAACTCCTTCAAACGATCCCGGATGAACGAGGGGCGAAGACCTTCCTCATGCGACCGCTCCCTCGCGGCGCGCCGGGTTGCCAGGAACGTAACAGGGATGAAAACGAGCCGAAAGACCTTGCGTGAAATTTCTGCAAGGACGGGGGATCGTTACATCCGCGTGTCCCGAAGGTTGCCACCGGATCGCTTGACAGCGCGGAAAAGGGCGCTCTTGCGGAGCTCTCAGCGCCCTGCAAGGGTTTTCGGCATTCCTTGCAGGGCCGTTTCATGACCGCCCTGACCTCGTTGTCAGTACGACACCCCGACGATCCTCGGCCCTGGAACACGCGAGAGGGACACCCCACATGGCCCACGAGCTCACCTCACCGACGCCGCTGCCCGACCTTGCAAGCCCTTGCGAAGACGGCGCCCGCCGCGCCGAATGGTGGCGGGATGCCGTCATCTACCAGGTGTACGTCCGTTCCTTCGCGGACAGCGACGGCGACGGGATCGGCGACCTGCGCGGCGCCCGCGAGCGGCTGCCGCATCTGGCCCGGCTCGGCGCGGACGCCGTGTGGCTCACGCCCTTCTACGCCTCCCCGCAGGCGGACGGCGGCTACGACGTGGCGGACTACCGCGCGGTCGACCCGGTCTTCGGGGATCTGGCGGACGCCGACGACCTGGTGCGGACCGCGCACGAGTTCGGCCTGAGGGTGATCGTGGACATCGTCCCGAACCACACCTCGGAGCGGCACCCCTGGTTCACGGCGGCGCGGGCCGCGGCGGGCCCGGAGCGGGACCGCTACATCTTCCGGCCGGGCCGCGGCGAGGACGGCGCCGAGCCGCCCAACGACTGGGAGTCGGTCTTCGGCGGCCCGGCGTGGACGAGGGTGGCGGACGGGTCCTGGTACCTGCACCTCTTCGCACCCGAGCAGCCGGACCTCAACTGGGAGAACGCGGAGGTGCGGGCAGAGTTCGACTCCGTCTTCCGCTTCTGGCTCGACCTGGGCGTGGACGGCTTCCGGATCGACGTCGCCCACGGCATGGTCAAGGCGGAGGGCCTGCCCGACATCGGCCACGGCCGGCAGGCGCGCCTCATCGGCACCCAGCGGCTGCCCTTCTTCGACCAGGACGGGGTCCACGAGATCCACCGCGGGTGGCGGCGCCTGCTGGAGTCGTACGGCCCCGATCGCATCGGGGTCGCCGAGGCCTGGGCGCCGACCCCGGAACGGCTCGCGCTCTACGTACGCCCGGACGAACTGCACCAGGCGTTCAACTTCCAGTTCCTCAACTGCCCCTGGGACGCGGCGGCGCTGCGGTCGGTGGTCGAGGAGTCGCTGCGGGCCACGGCCTCGGTCGGCGCGCCCACCACCTGGGTGCTCTCCAACCACGACGTGGTCCGGCACACCACGCGGTACGGCGCGGGCGACCCGGCCACGGGCCTGCGGCGGGGCCGCGCGGCGGCGCTGCTGATGCTGGGGCTGCCCGGCTCCGTCTACCTCTACCAGGGCGAGGAGCTGGGCCTGCCGGAGGTCACCGACCTCCCGGACCGGCTCCGGCAGGATCCGGCGTTCCTGCGCGGGGAGGGGCAGGACGGGCTGCGCGACGGCTGCCGCGTCCCGCTGCCGTGGACGGCCGAGGGCCCCTCCTTCGGTTTCGGCCCGGCCGGCTCCTGGCTCCCGCAGCCCCCCGAGTGGGCCGCCCTGAGCGTCGCGGCCCAGAGCGGCGTCCCCGGCTCGACCCTGGAGCTGTACCGCGCGGCCCTCCGGCTGCGCCGGGAGCACCCCGCCCTGGGCGCGGGCGACGCGGTGGAGTGGCTGGAGGCCCCGGAGGGCGTCCTGGCTTTCCGGCGCCGCTCCGACGGCGGTGACGTGCTGGTGGCCCTGAACACGACGGCCCGCTCCGCCGACATCACCGTGGAGGCCGACATCACCGTGGAGGCCGGCATCACCGTGGCCGAGCCCCTGACCGGGCCCCCGGCCTGGACCGTCCCCGCCTCGCTCCTGCTGAGCAGCGCCGGCGGCGAGGGGGCCGGAGCGGGCGCCGAAGCCGACCCCGTACTCCCCTCCCCCACCCGCGAGTTGACCCCCGCCGCCCCCGCCGGGCCCGAGCCGCGCACGATCCGGGTTCCCGCCGAGTCCTGCGTCTGGTGGGCAATCTGACGTGCGACCGGTACAGTCCAATCCCATGACCGCGCGGCTTGCCGACATCGCAGCCCAGGCGGGGGTCAGTGAAGCCACAGTCAGCCGCGTGCTCAACGGCAAGCCCGGTGTGGCCGCGGCCACCCGTGAATCCGTGCTCGCCGCACTCGACGTCCTCGGGTACGAGCGTCCGGTGCGGCTGCGCCAGCGCAGCGCCGGACTGGTGGGACTCATAACCCCCGAACTGGACAACCCGATCTTCCCCGCGCTCGCGCAGGTCATCGGGCAGGCCCTGACCCGGCAGGGCTACACCCCCGTCCTCGCCACCCAGACCCCCGGCGGGTCCACCGAGGACGAGCTCACCGACATGCTCGTCGAGCGCGGGGTCTCCGGCATCATCTTCGTCTCGGGACTGCACGCCGACACCACGGCCGACATGACGCGCTACGACCAGCTGCGCGGCAAGGGTGTCCCGTACGTCCTGATCAACGGCTTCTCCCCCAAGGTCCAGGCTCCCTTCGTCTCGCCCGACGACCGGGCCGCGATGCAGCTGGCCGTGACGCACCTGGCCGCGCTCGGCCACACCCGGATCGGCCTCGCGGTCGGGCCCAAGCGGTTCGTACCGGTGCTGCGCAAGATCGAGGGCTTCCGGCTCGGCATGCGGGACCGGCTCGGCCTCTCCGCCGAGGAGTCCGAGGAGCTGATCCAGCACTCCCTCTACACCCTGGAGGGCGGCCAGGCCGCCGCGGGCGCCCTGATCTCGGCCGGCTGCACCGCCGTCGTCTGCGCCAGCGACATGATGGCGCTCGGCGCCATCCGCGCCGCCCGGCAGCGGGGGCTGCACGTCCCCAAGGACGTCTCGGTGGTCGGCTTCGACGACTCGCCGCTCATAGCGTTCACCGATCCGCCGCTGACCACCATCCGCCAGCCCGTGCAGGCGATGGGGCAGGCGGCGGTCCGCGCGCTGCTCGAGGAGATCGGGGGGACCCCCGCCCCGCACAGCGAGTTCGTCTTCATGCCCGAACTGGTGGTTCGCGGTTCAACCGCTTCCGCCCCGACCCCGAGGAACCCCTGATCCCGGCGCGCCCGGCCTCCCTCCCGAGGCGGAGCACATGCGCCGAGAACCCGACCGGAGGATGATCGGTCGAGGGGCGTGGATCTGGCAGACTCTCTCCCTATGGGTGAAACGACCGTGAAGAGTTTGGAACGCCGGACAGCGGCCACCCCGTCACCCATCGTGGCCGACGGCAGGTTCGCGCGTCTGCGCGCTCGCGTGCCTCGACGGCCGCGGATCTGGTTCGAGATCCTGCTCATCGCGGTCAGTTACTGGACGTACTCGCTCATTCGCAACGCGGTGCCGGAGCAGAAAGCCCAGGCGCTGCGGAACGCCGACTGGATCTGGCAGGCCGAGCAGTCGCTCGGCCTGGCTTTCGAGCAGACCGTCAACCATGCCGTGAACTCGGTGACATGGCTGATCGTGTCGATGAACTACTACTACGCCACGCTGCACTTCGTCGTGACGATCGGTGTGCTGGTGTGGCTGTACCGGTGGCAGCCGGGGCGTTACGCCGGTTTCCGTACGGTCCTGTTCGCCACCACCGGTGTGGCCCTGGTCGGTTACTACCTGTATCCGCTCGCGCCGCCCCGGCTGATGAACGGCCAGAGCTTCATCGACACCGTCCTGGTGCACCAGACCTGGGGCTCGATGGCCTCCGGCAACCTCAAGCACATGTCGAACCAGTACGCCGCGATGCCGTCGATGCACATCGGCTGGTCGCTGTGGTGCGGTCTGACCATCTTCGCCCTGGCCAAGGCGCCGTGGGCGCGCATCCTGGGGCTGCTCTACCCGACGCTGACGCTGGTCGTCATCGTGGCCACGGCCAACCACTTCTGGCTGGACGCCGTGGGCGGCATGATCTGCCTGGCCTTCGGCTTCGGCGTCTCGTACGTCTGGTACGGCTCGGCGCCGCAGCGGCTGCCCAAGCTGGTCGGACCGGCGGAACCGGTGGCGCGTGGCGCGGTGCCCGCGGCGGGCGCCGACGTGGGCGGTCTCGACGACGTGGACGACCTGGACGGTCTGGACGGTCTGGACACGGAGGGCCGCGGTCCGGTCGCCGCGGCGAGCCCCGCGCGGGAACCCGGCCGCGGCCCCGAGTACGACGCCGACCAGGCCCCGGTCAGCACCGGTAGGTGACGCGGCCCCCGGCCATGGTGAGCCGGACCGGCGCCCGCTCGGTCTCGTCGGCCGGTGCCGTCACCGGGTCGACGGTGAACGCGGTGAGATCCGCGCGGTAGCCCGGCGCGATCCGCCCGGCGATCGCCTCCTCCCCGGCCGCGACCGCCGCGTGCGTGGTCAGGCCCTCAAGGGCCATGAGGCCGGTCAGCCCGTGCCGCGCCGAGGCCGCGCCGCGCGGGGTCTGGGCGGTGGCGAGGATCTGCCGGGCGTCATAGTGGGCGATCGGCCAGTCCGAGCCGAGCGCGAGGTACGCCCCGGCGTCCCGCAGATCCCGGCACCGCCAGGCCCGTCCGGCCCGCTCCTCCCCGAGCCGCTTCGACCACTCGTCGGTGCGGTCGGCGCGGGTGTACGCGGTGTGCGGGGGCTGCATCGAGGCCACCACCCCGAGCGCCGCGAACCGGCCGAGCTGGTCGTCCGGCACGGTCTCGATGTGCTCGACACGGTGCCGGGGGCCACCGGGCCCGAGGGCTTCCACGGTGTCGAGGACGTGGCGGACGGCCGCGTCGCCGATGGCGTGCGTCGCGGTGCCGACCCCGGCCTCGTGGAGGTGGCGTACGGCGGCGGAGTAGGCGGCCGGGTCGGGCCAGAAGGCGTCCGTGCCCTGGCCGTGGCAGTCGGCGTGCTCCAGCCAGGCGGTGCCGCCCTCGACGGTGCCGTCCATGAAGAACTTCACGCCGCCGACCCGCCACAGGCGCCCGGCCCGCTTCTGGAGCCGTACCAGCTCCGCCAGCTCCTCCCGGTCGGCGCCGGGCATGCACCAGGGGGCCAGCCGCAGCCGCAGCGGCAGGTCGCCGTCCTCCTCCAGGGCGGCCAGCAGCCCGGGTACGTCGTGTCCGCCGAGGTCCATGACATGGGCACCGGTCAGGCCGGTGGCGGCCATGGAGCTCAGCAGCGCGACGAGCCGGTCGCGCCGCTCGGCGTAGGGCTGGACGGGCAGCAGCGGGGTCATCAGATCCATGGCGGCGTGCTCGATCAGATGGCCGGTGGGCCGTCCGTCGGCGTCGCAGACGACCTCGGAGCGCTGGGCGAAGGCGCGGGGGCCGTCGACGCCCGCGGCCTTGAGCGCCGCGACGCTGACGAGGGTGGAGTGCCCGTCGTAGAGCCGCAGGTGGGCGGGGGCGCCGCCGAGGACGTCCTCGATGAGGTCGTGGTGGATCGGGCGGCCGCCGAAGACGTTGTGGTCGAGGCCGGCGCCGATCACCCAGCCGTCCCGGCGCTCGGCGCCGGCGAGCACGGCCCGCAGCTCGTCGAGGTCGCGCACGGCGGACAGGTCCGTGCCGGTGAACATCTCCAGGCCCCACACGGGGTGGCTGTGCGCGTCGGTGAGACCGGGGGTGAGGGTGGCGCCGGCCAGGTCGACCGTCTCGGTGCCGGGGCCGCTCCAGTCGCGGGCGTCGGTGTCGTCGCCGAGGGCGGTGATCAGTCCGTCGCGGACGGCGACAGCGGTGTGGCCGGTGAGCTCGGGCGTGCGGACTCGGGCGTTGACGAGGACGAGGTCGGGTGCGGACACGACGGCTCTTCTCCTTGGGTGGATGCGGGGTCGGAATCGGGACCGGAACGGGGTTCGGAATCCGGTTCGGAATCCGGTTCGGCGGCGAAGTTCGCGTACACCTCGGGGCGGGTGCGGCGCAGCCGGTACGCCAGGAGCAGGCCGAGGAGGAAGACGCCGGGGACGAGGGCGACGAGGACCGTGTTGACGGTGGCGGAGGCCCCGGTGAAGACGTCGATCTTGGAGACGACCAGGACGATCGCCCCGGCGAGCAGCACGGCCGCGACGACCGGGGCGACGACGGTGCGCAGGACGCCTTCCCCGTGGCGGACGCGGCGGAAGTAGAGCGGGACGGCGAGGGCCGCCAGGAGCTGGAGGGCCATGAGGCCGATGCCGCCGGGGGTGTTCACCCAGAGCAGGAGCTGCGTGTACGGATCGGCGTCCGCGGCCGCGAAGCCGAGGACGACGGCCAGGCCGAGGACGGTCTGCGCGAGGCCCGCGACGTACGGGGAGCGGTGGCGCGGGTGGACCCTGCCGAGGAGCGGCGGCAGCACGCCCTCCTCGGCGAGCGCGAGGCCGTAGCGGTTGATCGCGTTGTGGAAGGCGAGGAGGGAGGCGAGGACGCTGGTGACGATGAAGACGTGCATCAGGTCGGCGGCCCAGGCGCCGACGTAGGTGGTGATCGCGGCGAAGAAGAGCCCGCCGGTGTCGCCCGCGGCGGCCTCGACGACCTTGTCGTCGCCGAAGGCCTGGATGACGGTCCAGACGACGAAGGCGTAGAAGAGGCCGAGGAAGCAGACGGCGATGTAGGTCGCGCGCGGGATGGTGCGGGCGGGGTTCCGGGCCTCGCGCCGGTAGATCACGGTCGACTCGAAGCCGGTGAAGGCGGTGAATGCGAAGGCGAGGACGGCCGCGCTGCCGGGGACCAGGACGTGGGCGGGGGCGAAGGAGGCGAACGAGAGCCCGTCCGCGCCGCCTTCGAGCAGCACGCCGGCGGCGAGCAGGACGAGGATGCCGGTCTCGGCGACGAGCAGGACGCCGAGGACCTTGGCGCCGAAGTCGATCGAGCGGAAGCCGCCGTACCAGATGAGCAGCAGACCGGCGATCGAGACGGGGAGCCAGGGGATGTCGACGCCCCACAGGGCGTGGGCGGTGTCGGCGGTGGCGGAGCCGAGCAGGCCGTAGACGCCGATCTCCATGCCGTTGTAGCCGAGCATGGCGAGCAGGGCGGCGGCGATGCCGACGGGCTTGCCGAGGCCCCGGGTGATGTACGCGTAGAACGCGCCGCCGCTCTTGACGTGGCGGGTCATCGTGGTGAACCCGACGGCGAAGATCGCGAGGGTGACGCCCGCGAGGAGATACCCGGCGGGGGCGCCGATGCCGCCGAGGACGAGGGCGATCGGGGCGACACCGGCCATCACGGTGAGCGGGGCGGCGGCGGAGACGACGAAGAAGGAGATGTCGGCGGTGGAGAGCGTGCCGGTTCTCAGCCCCTCGGGCTCGTCGGGGGAGGTGGGTGCGGGCATGGAAGGGGGAGCCCTTCTGCTACGGCGGGGAAGGAGGGTGCGCGCGGAGGGTGCGCGACCGAAAACCTAAAGGCTTTCGGTTGCGGCAATGTAGCCTCCGAGACGACGTACGGGAAGACCTCAGCGAGAGAGCGGGAGCATGGGACGGCCGCGGACACCCTTGATCGACCGGGAGCGCATCACCACGACGGCGCTCCAACTCGTCAGCGCGCAGGGGGATTTCAGCGTTCCGCAGATCGCCAGGGCGCTCGGCGTGCAGACCGGGTCGCTGTATCACCACGTGGACGGCCGGAGCGGGGTCGTCGAGCTGATGCGGGAGCGGGTCTGCGACGCGATCGACGGCGGGACGCTCGACCTGGAGCCGTGGGACGCGGCGATGGCCGCCTGGGCGCGCTCCTACCGCTCGGCCTTCGCGGCCCACCCCCGGGTCATCCCGATGCTGATGACCTCACCGGTCCGCGCGCCGAAGGTCCTCGCCCAGTACGAGCGCGCGGTCGGCCGCCTGCTGGCCGCCGGATTCGCGAACGCCGACGTCATGACCGTGATCGTCGCCCTGGAGAACCTGGTCCTCGGCTCGGCGCTCGACCTGGCGGCCCCGCGGACCATGTGGGAGCTGCCCGACGAGACGACCACGCCACGGCTTGCCGAGGCGCTGACGGCGGCGGCCGCGGACCGCGCGAACGCGGCGTTCGAGCTGGCGCTGGAGGCGTTCCTGACGCACTGCCGGGGCATGCCGACGGGCCATGCCGACGGGCGCGGGGCGCCAGGCCCCGTGGCCGGGGGCCGACGCGGCCGCCACGCTCAGGCTCCGTAGCCCGGCCCGACGCTTCTGCCCGCTCAGGCTCCGTAGCCGGGGGCCGACGCGGCCGCCGCGCTCCGCAGCCCGACCCAGCACGTCGCCCGCGCTCAGGCTCCGTAGAACAGCTCCTCCACCACGGCCCTGGCCCGGCGCGTGATCCGGCGGTAGTCGTCGACCATCTCGCCGACGTGACCGGGGCCGTAGCCGAGGTAGCGCCCCACCGCGGCCAGTTCGCGGCCGTCGGACGGGAAGGTGTCTCCGGGCCGGCCGCGGACCAGCATCACGGCGTTGCGGACGCGGCTCGCCAGGACCCAGGCCTCGTCCAGGATCTGCGCCTCGTCCGTGGGGATCAGCTCCGCCGCCCGGGCGGCGGCCAGCGCGTCGCGGGTCCGGGTGGTGCGCAGCCCGGGCTCCGCCCAGCCGTGGCGCATCTGGAGCAGCTGGACCGTCCACTCGACGTCGCTCAGACCGCCCCGGCCCAGCTTCGCGTGGAGCGTCGGATCCGCTCCGCGCGGCAGACGCTCGTTCTCCATCCGGGCCTTGAGGCGGCGGATCTCGCGCACCGCGTCCTCGCCGAGGCCCTCCGCCGGATAGCGCAGCGGATCGATCAGCTCGATGAACCGCTTCCCCAACTCCGGGTCGCCCGCCATCGGTTCGGCGCGCAGCAGGGCCTGGCTCTCCCAGACCAGGGACCAGCGGCGGTAGTAGGCCTCGTACGACTTCAGCGTACGGACCAGCGGACCGCTCTTGCCCTCCGGTCGCAGATCCGCGTCGATCAGCAACGGCGGGTCGGCGGTGGGGAGTTGGAGGAGCCGGCGCATCTCCGTGACGACCCGGTTCGCGGCCCGCGCCGCCTCGTGCTCGGCCACGCCCTCGCGCGGCTCGTGCACGAACAGGACGTCGGCGTCGGAGCCGTAGCCGAGCTCGTGCCCGCCGAACCGGCCCATGCCGATGACCGCGAACCGCGTCGGCAGCCGGTCCCCCCACTCGGCGCGCACCGCGGCCCGCAGCGCGCCCGCGATGGTCGCCGCGTTGAGGTCGGTCACCGCCTGGCCGACCCGGTCGACCAGCGCGCCCGGGTCGTGCTCGCGCGGGCTGTCCTCCGTGCCGTAGGAGCCGATGATGTCGGCGGCGGCGGTACGGAACAGCTCGCGGCGGCGAACGCCACGGGCCGCCGCGACCGCCTGCTCGGCGCTGTCGGCGCGGCCGACGGCGGCCAGCACCTCCTGTTCGAGGTGGTCGCGGCCGCGCGGGGTCAGCCCCTCCGGGTCGCCGAGGATCGCCACCGCCTCGGGCGCGCGCAGCAGCAGGTCGGGGGCGAGCCGCCCGGCGGAGAGCACCCGGGCGAGGTTCTCGGCCGCCGCGCCCTCGTCGCGCAGCAGGCGCAGGTACCAGGGGGTCTTGCCGAGCGCGTCGGAGACCTTGCGGAAGCCGAGGAGCCCGGCGTCGGGGTCGGCGGAGTCCGCGAACCAGCCGAGCAGGACCGGGAGCAGCGTGCGCTGGATCGCCGCCTTGCGGGTGACGCCGGAGGCCAGGGCCTCCAGGTGGCGCAGGGCGGCGACGGGGTCGGCGTAACCGAGCGCTTCGAGCCGCTGGCCCGCGGCCTTGGGGCTGAGCCGGGTCTCGCCGGGGGTGAGCTGGGCGACCGCGTCGAGCAGCGGCCGGTAGAAGATCTTCTCGTGCAGCCGGCGGACGACGGCGGCGTGCCGCTTCCACTCGCGGTTCAGCTCCGCGACGGGGTCGGTGCGCAGTCCGAGCGAGCGCCCGAGCCGGCGCAGGTCGGTCTCGTCCTCGGGTACGAGATGGGTGCGGCGCAGCCGGTGGAGCTGGATGCGGTGCTCCATGGCGCGCAGGAAGCGGTACGCCGCGTCGAGCTGGGCCGCGTCGACGCGGCCGACGTAGCCGCCGGCGGCGAGCGACCTCAGGGCGTCCAGGGTGCTGCCGCCGCGCAGCGTGGCGTCGCTGCGGCCGTGCACCAACTGCAGGAGCTGGACGGCGAATTCGACGTCCCGCAGGCCGCCGGGGCCGAGCTTCAGCTCGCGTTCCACCTGGGCGGCCGGGATGTTCTCGACGACGCGGCGGCGCATCTTCTGCACGTCGGGGACGAAGTTCTCGCGCTCGGCGGCCTGCCAGACGAGCGGGGAGACGGCCGCGATGTAGGCGGCGCCGAGCTCCGGGTCGCCCGCCACGGGACGGGCCTTCAACAGGGCCTGGAACTCCCAGGTCTTGGCCCAGCGCTGGTAGTAGGCGAGGTGGGAGGAGAGGGTGCGGACGAGGGGGCCGTTGCGGCCCTCCGGGCGGAGGTTGGCGTCGACGGGCCAGATGGTGCCCTCGACGGTGGCCTCCGAGCAGATCCGCATGAGGTGGGAGGCCAGCCGGGTCGCGGCCTGGAGCGCCTTGGCCTCCTCCGTGCCGGACGTGCCGGAGGTGCCGGAGGTGCCGGACACACCCTCGATGGGCTCGCCGACGAAGATCACGTCCACGTCGGAGACGTAGTTGAGCTCGTGGCCGCCGCACTTGCCCATCGCGATGACGGCGAGCCGGCACAGCGCCGCGTCCTCCGGGGCGGCGCTGCGGGCGATGGCGAGGGCGGCGCGCAGCGTCGCGGTGGCGAGGTCGGCCAGCTCGGCGGCGGTCTGGGCGACGTCGATGGTGCCGCAGACGTCCCGGGCGGCGATCGCGAGGAGGCAGCGGCGGTAGGCGACCCGCAGGGAGACGGGGTCGGTGGCGTCGGCGAGGCACCGCTCGAACTCGGCGACGCCGGGGTGGAGATCGGCCGCCTCGTACGTGACCAGGGCGTGCCAGTCACGGGGGTGGCGGGCCAGGTGGTCGCCGAGGGCCTCGGAGGTGCCGAGCACGCCGAGGAGCCGGTCGCGGAACGGCTTGGCGGACAGCAGCGTGGAGGTGAGGGTCTGGCGTTCCTCGTCGGGCTGCGCCTCGACCAGGCGGACCAGGCCGCGCAGGGCCAGGTCGGGGTCGGCGGTGGCGCCGAGCGCGTCGAGCAGCACGGAGTCGCCGCGCAGGGCGCCCAGCTCGGGGACGTCGAGCAGCCGCTCGGCGCCGGACGGATCGGTGAACCCGTGCCGCAGCAGCCGCGTGAAGATACTGCTCCTGCGCCCCGGCACCGTCATTCCGCCGCTCCCTCCGCCGTTCCTTCCACCGTTCAAGGATTCGAGCCTATCCGGAGGGCGGGGCGGGGTCGCTCCAGGACCGGGGACCGATGAGTTCGTGGCCCGGGGACGGTCTGCCCTGGTGACGGCACTCGTCGAAAGGACCGCGCCATGCCTCCCGCCATGCCCACCGAGACCTCGCTGGACCCCCGCTACAGCGCGCCGGAGGCGCACGCCGCCGACTGGTCGGAGGCCGTCGCCCGACTCACCGGGGCGGAGGTCTTCTGGCTGACCTCGGTCCGCCCCGACGGCCGCCCGCACGTCACGCCGCTGATCGCGGTCTGGTCGGAGGGGGCGCTGCACTTCTGCACCGGACCGGACGAGCGCAAGGCCCGCAATCTGTCGGCCAACGCCCAGGTGGCCCTCACCACCGGCACGAACAGCCTCTCCGCGGGCTTCGACGTCGTGATCGAGGGCGAGGCCGTCCGGGTGACGGACGAGACGCGGCTGCGCGCCCTGGCCGGCGCCTATGTCGACAAGTACGGCCCGGATTGGCGATTCGACGTGCGCGACGGCGTCTTCGTGGGCGACGGTGGAGTCGCCCTGGTGTTCGCCGTCGCGCCCCGCACGGCCTTCGGCTTCGCCAAGGGCGAGCCGTTCGGCCAGACCCGCTGGCGTTTCTGAGGAGTATCTCCATGAACTGGACGCTCGAAGTCGTTCCCGTGCCTGTCACCGACATGGACCGGGCGAAGGAGTTCTACGGCGACAAGTGCGGCTTCAAGATCGATCTCGACGACGAGGTGGCGCCGGGGATGCGGATCATCCAGGCGACCCCGCCCGGCTCGCGCTGTTCGATCGCGATGCTCAGCGGAATGCCGACGATGCCGGGCACGAAGGAGATGGCGCCGGGCTCGCTCCACGGCCTCCAGCTCTGCGTGACGGACATCGAGGCGGCCCGCCGGGAGCTGATCGACCGGGGCGTGGACGTCACCCCGATCCGCCACGTCGGCGCGTCGGGCTGGGAGGACGGCAAGGGCGACACCTGGAACTCGTTCATGTCCTTCGAGGACCCGGACGGCAACGGCTGGGTGGTCCAGGAGGCCCCGTCGGAACTGTCGGAACGCTGAGCGACCCGGCACAGCTGAGCAACCCGGCACGGCGGATGCCCTCCGCCGCGCCGGTCTGTCGTTCGGGTGGGCCGTAGCCGCTGGGCCGCGCTCACAGCACCGGCGGGTTCTTGCGCAGGCCGCCGCAGCAGCCGGCACGGGTTCGTCCCGCAGACCCCGTTCGACTGGTCGCCGCCGCCGGCGTGCTGGTGCCGGTTGTCCGCCCGCGTCTGGGCGGTCCGGCGCCGGTCGGCTTCCCCAAGTGGGCTCCAGCGCGCGTGACGGCGCCTAGCCGAACACGGCGTCGGCTATCTCTTCCAGCCAGTACCGCACCTGGTGCCGCCGGCGGCAGAATCGCTTCGGGCGCCTCCACCGGCGCTGATCGAGCGGCCGGTGGCACTGCTTGCACTGCTTCACTCGCGTCTGCCGTTCCCCATGGCCTCGACTCTAGCGGCCCCTCTGACCAGGGAGAACCCGATGAACACCCCGCCCGGGCCCGCGCCGGGCCGTGGACGGGCGCTACGAGGGTCCTCGGTTCGACGCCTGACGGCCCAGGCCAAGTGAGACGGCTCAGGGCCGACGGTTCGCCACCGTCGGCCCTGAGCGTCGGTTCCAGGGTCTACCCGCTCCGACCTGCGCCTACAGCACCGGCAGGTTCTTGCGGAGCTCGAAGGCCGTGACCTCGGAGCGGTACTCCTCCCACTCCTGCTTCTTGTTGCGCAGGAAGAAGTCGAAGACGTGCTCGCCCAGCGTCTCCGCGACCAGTTCGCTCTTCTCCATCAGGGCGATCGCCTCGCCCAGGTTCTGCGGCAGCGGCTCGATGCCCATCGCGCGGCGCTCCGCGTCCGAGAGCGCCCATACGTCGTCGTCGGCGCCGGCCGGGAGTTCGTAGCCCTCCTCGATGCCCTTGAGGCCCGCCGCGAGGAGGACCGCGTAGGTCAGGTAGGGGTTGGCGCCCGAGTCGATGGAGCGGACCTCGACGCGGGAGGAGCCCGTCTTGCCCGGCTTGTACATCGGGACGCGGATCAGGGCCGAGCGGTTGTTGTGGCCCCAGCAGATGTACGAGGGGGCCTCGCCGCCCGCGCCCGCGCTGCGGGCCGAGCCGCCCCAGATGCGCTTGTAGGAGTTGACCCACTGGTTGGTGACGGCCGAGATCTCCGCCGCGTGCTTGAGCAGGCCGGCGATGAAGGAGCGTCCCACCTTGGAGAGCTGGTACTCCGCGCCGGACTCGTAGAACGCGTTCCGGTCGCCCTCGAAGAGGGAGAGGTGGGTGTGCATGCCCGAGCCCGGGTACTCCGAGAACGGCTTCGGCATGAACGTCGCCTGCACGCCCTGCTCCAGCGCGACCTGCTTCATGACCAGGCGGAAGGTCATGATGTTGTCGGCCGTGGACAGTGCGTCGGCGTAGCGCAGGTCGATCTCCTGCTGGCCCGGGGCGCCCTCGTGGTGGGAGAACTCCACCGAGATGCCCATCGACTCCAGCATGGTGATCGCCTGGCGGCGGAAGTCCATGCCGACGTTCTGCGGTGTGTGGTCGAAGTAGCCGGAGTTGTCGGCCGGGGTCGGCTTCGTGCCGTCAAGCGGCTTGTCCTTCAGGAGGAAGAACTCGATCTCGGGGTGGGTGTAGAAGGTGAAGCCCAGGTCCGAGGTCTTGGCGAGGATGCGCTTCAGGACGAAACGCGGGTCGGCGAAGGACGGCGAGCCGTCCGGCATGAGGATGTCGCAGAACATCCGCGCCGTCCCCGGGGCCTCGGCGCGCCACGGCAGGATCTGGAAGGTGCTCGGATCCGGCTTGGCGATCATGTCCGATTCGTAGACGCGGGCGAACCCCTCGATGGCGGAGCCGTCGAAGCCGATGCCCTCGTCGAACGCCTGCTCAAGCTCGGCGGGCGCCACCGCCACCGACTTCAGGAAGCCGAGCACGTCGGTGAACCACAGCCGCACGAACCGGATGTCACGCTCCTCGAGCGTCCGGAGCACGAATTCCTGCTGCTTGTCCATTTTTACGTTCCTACCCATCGTTGCTGGTCAGGCCGCCTGTTCCCACCGCCTCGGGCACATCGGAGGGCACCTGAGCATCCCACCACATGGTTTCGCGCACGTTGCACACCCATAGTGCCTGCTCGGTTGTGACGCAGGTAACGAGGGACGGGCCGATTCCGGGCGCCTGTTCCCACCCAGGGTTTCCCCTCCGCTCGCCCCCTGGGCCACCCGGCCGGTATCGATCGGTACCCCGTTCGGCCCATCCGACGCCATCTCCCACTACGATCTGCGCCCATGGGGGCCCCGCGGCGCACACGCCTGTCGCAGCACGCGCGTCCCATGGCGCTGGTGAGTGCCGTGGCGACGCTGCTCGCCGCGCTCTTCGTCTGCGCGGGCACCACCGACGCCCCGGCGCACCGTCCCTCCGAGCCCCGGATGACGCTCGCCTTCGCGGCCGAGGAGGCCGAGGAGTACGTCTGCCCGTACGACCGCGACGACTGCTCCCTCTTCCCCTCGCTCAGCCCGGCGGTACTGACCGCGCCGCCGCTGGACCCCCCGCCGCAGGCGGAGGGCCGGCTCCCGCGCCTCGACGCGCCGCACCGCACCGGCCTGGCGCCCCGCTCCGACGCGCTGCCGCGCGCGCCGGACCTGCACGTCCTTCAAGTTCTGCGGACGTGAGCGGCCGGGTCTGCCTCAGCGCTCATCCCGCACGCCACGTCACGTCATGACACCCCTCACCGAAGAAGGACGACATCACCATGGCCGCCAACCGCTCCGCCACCGCCGACCGCCGCGCCCGAATAGAGGAGATGCGCCGCGCCGAGCAGGCCCGCGAGCGCCGCAACCGCTTCCTCACGATCGGCGTCTCCGCCGTCGTCGTCCTCAGCCTCGTCGGCTTCGGCGGCTACATGCTCAACAAGGAGTCCGAGAAGAAGGAACAGAAGGAGGCCGTCGCCAAGGCCCCGATCAAGGACGAGAAGTCCTGGGACGCCAAGAAGCTCGGCCGCAACCACGTCACCACCGCCGTGACGTACGAGATGAAGCCCCCGGTCGGCGGCGACCACCACCAGGTCTGGCAGAACTGCGACGGCGACGTCTACAAGGCGCCCGTCGCCGAGGTGAACGCCGTGCACTCGCTGGAGCACGGCGCCGTCTGGGTCACGTACAACAAGAAGGCCCCCGAGGCCGAGGTGAAGAAGCTGGCGGAGAAGGTCGGGAAGACGCCGTACTCGCTGATGAGCCCGGTCGACGACCAGGCGGGCGCGATCATGCTGAGCGCCTGGGGCAAGCAGGTGACGGTGGACAGCGCGACCGACCCGCGCGTCGACGCCTTCTTCACCAAGTACGTGCAGGGTCCGCAGACCCCCGAGCCGGGCGCGGCCTGCACCGGCGGGATCGGCCAGTGAGCCGCGGCCGCCCGAACCGTACGCAGTGGGCGGCGGTGATCGCCGTCGCCCTGGCGATGCTGTTCGCCGGTGGCGCCGTCACGGTCGCCTCCGCGGAGCGCGAGGAGGCGCCGGCGACCCCGGTGTCGGGCTCGGCGGACGCGGGCTTCGCCCGTGACATGTCGGTCCACCACCAGCAGGCCGTCGAGATGTCGTTCATCGTCCGCGACCGGACGACGGACGAGGACGTGCGCCGGCTGGCGTACGACATCGCCAACACCCAGGCCAACCAGCGCGGCATGATGCTGGGCTGGCTGGACATGTGGGGCCTGCCGAAGGTCGAGTCCGGTACGGAGCCGATGGCCTGGATGGGCATGGGCGGGCACGGCGACAGCGGGCCCCTCGACGGGGCGCTGATGCCCGGCATGGCGACGAAGACGGAGCTGGAGCGGCTGCGGAAGGCCAGCGGCGTGGAGGCGGAGATCCTCTACCTCCAGTTGATGACCGACCACCACAAGGGCGGGGTCCACATGGCCCAGGGTTGTGTGGACAAGTGCTCCGTGGACGTGGAGCGGAACCTCGCGCAGGGCATGGTCGACGCCCAGGAGTCCGAGATGGGGCTCATGGCGGAGCTGCTGAGGCAGCGGGGCGCGAAGCCGCGCGCCTGACGCCGTCCGGAGCCGGCGGCTCCTCGCCACGAGGACCGGTCGCCGGACCCACGGCGCGGCCCCCGCGACCGGTGCCGGTCGCCGGACCCACGGCGCGGCCCCCGCGACCGGCACCGGTCGCGGGGGCCGCGCCGTACGCGGAGAATGGGTGACGCTCGGGGACGTAGGTACGACGACGTTGTACGGAGGTACGCACCCCATGACCACGGCGAAGGACATCATGCATCCCGGGGCCCGTTGGGTCCCCCGGCACGAGACGCTCGACCGCGCGGCGCAGATGATGCGCGACCTGAATGTCGGCGCGCTGCCGATCGCCGACGAGAACGAACGGCTCTGCGGCATCATCACGGACCGTGACATCGTGGTCGGCTGTGTGGCCGAGGGCCATGACCCGGCGAAGGTCACCTGTGGCGAGATGGCGCAGGGCACCCCGCGCTGGATCGACGCGGGTTCGGACGTGAGCGAGGTCCTCGACGAGATGACCGGCCACCAGATCAAGCGGCTTCCGGTCATCGAGAACAAGCGGCTCGTCGGCATGATCAGCGAGGCGGACCTGGCGCAGCACCTGGACGACGAGCAGATCAAGGAGTTCTGCGCGCGCGTCTACGCCGCGCCCTGATCCCCACCCCGATCCTGTCCCTGATCCCGATCCAGTTCCAGTACCGCCCGTGCGACGGCTTCCGGGCGGTCCAGCATCACCAGATGGCCCGAGGGTTCGACCGCCTCGTAGCGGGCGCCGAGCGCTCGGGCCAGCGCGCGTTGGCGGCCCGCCCAGCGGGCGGAGCCGTCGGGGGCCGCCAGGACGGTGACGGGCCGGCCGGGCGGCAGGGGGAAGCGTCCGCGCAGGACGAGGAGTTCGGCGGCGACGGCGCGGTAGTGGGTGTTCTCCAGGAGCGCGCCGCGCAGGGCCCGTGAGGTGGCGTACACGCGGCGGACGAGCGGGGCGGGCGCCGGGTCGGCGCCGTGTCGGGCGCGGGACAGGCGGACGGTGGCGCGGCGGACGGCGGGGCCGGCCGCGGCCGGGGCGCCGAGAGCGCCGAGCAGGGCCCCGAGGCCGTGGGCGGCGGCGGTGCGCAGCGCGGGGGCCGCGGGGGTACTGGCGTGCTCCTCGACGGAGGAGTCGACGAGGACGATCCCGGCGGTACGGTCCGGGTGGAGCCGGGCGAAGGCCTCCGCGTGGAACCCGGCGATGGAGTGCCCCACGACGGTGGCGGGGCCCGGCAGGCCGAGCGCGTCCAGGAGCCCCGCGATCCGGTGCGCCTCGCCCGTCGCGCTGGGCGGCACGGCGGCGGGGGCGGAGAGCCCGTGGCCCGGCCGGTCGAAGCGGACGACCGTGCGGTGCGGGGTGAGCAGCGGAACGACCGGGTCCCAGTCGAACCAGCTCATGGCGAGCCCGGCACTCAGCACACAGACGGGCCCCGAACCCTCGGCGACGACGTGGTGGGCCACGCCCCCGATCCGTACGAACACGCTCAAGAAGGCTCCCTGGCCACGGCGGAACGGCGAGTGGTGCGCTCCAGACTTTCACGAGCCCGACCCCCGGCCGCCGCCCGGGTCTGCCGCAGACCGGGACCGGCGGCGACAGGCTTCGGGGCGGCCGCATACGGCGGCGGGGGCGGTCACGAACACGTCTCGTCCACAAAATCCCTGGCCTGTACACATTCGACTGGCTTAACGTCTTGATCAACAGGGTCGGTGTGATGCGTCCATGACGGTCAAAGCCCCCTGAACCCCCTACCTCGCTCGAAGGATGCCGCATGACCCTGCCCCCGAACGCCCCCGACCAGTCCCCCTGGGGGCCGCCGCCGGCCGGGCTGCCCGGCCCGCCGATGCAGCCTCCGCACCAGCTCCGCAACGGCCTCGGGATCGGCGCGCTGGTCGTGGGCTGCGTGGGGCTGTTCTTCGGGATCATCCCGTTCCTGTTCTGGCTGGGCGGCATCCTCGGTGTCGTGGCCCTCGTCCTCGGCATCGTCGGTCACGGCCGCGCCCGCAAGGGCGAGGCGACGGACAAGGCGCAGGCGGTGACCGGCATCGTGCTCGGCTCGGTCGCGATCGCCGCCGCGCTCGTCTGGCTGGTCGTCATCATCACGGCGGTGAAGGACGTCCGCGACGACATCGAGCGGGAGCAGGGCCGGTCGGAGGGCGCGAGCACCGCTCCCGCGGAACCGGGGGCGGGCGCCCCGGAGCCCGAGCCCACCGAGACCGGCCCGGCGACGCTGGCGTTCGGCGGGACGCACACGTACGAGGACGGTGTGAAGGTCACGGTCTCCAAGCCGCGGCCGTACCGGCCGGACCAGTTCGCCGCCGGGCACACCAGGGGAAACAAGGCGGTCCAGCTCACCATCACCATCGTCAACGGCGGCAAGAAGGCCCTCGACATCACGACGGCGCTGCCGGACGTGCGGGACGGCCAGGGCGCGCGGGCGAGCCAGATCTTCGACGGCAGCCGGGCCTCCGAGCCGTTCCAGGGCACGCTGCTGCCTGGCAAGCAGGCCAAGGCGAACTTCGCCTTCTCGCTGCCCGCCGACGCGACCGGCGAGATCCAGCTGGAGGTGGGCCCGACGGTCCTGACGTACGACAACGCCATCTGGACCGGCCCGGCCTCATAAGCCCCGTGCGGGGGCGCCCCGGGAGGCGCCGAGAGCCCCCCTCAGCCCCCGCACCGTCGCGTTCCTGGCCTATCCCAGGACATCGCGTCGCTCTGACGATTACACTGGGCGGGTGCCTCAACTACGCCTCGCTCTGAATCAGATCGACTCGACCGTCGGCGATCTCACCGCCAACGCCGAGGCGATCGTCCACTGGACCCGGCACTCCGCCGCTCAGGGCGCGCATCTGGTCGCGTTCCCCGAGATGGTGCTGACCGGCTATCCCGTCGAGGACCTGGCGCTGCGGTCGTCCTTCGTCGAGGCGTCCCGGTCCGCGCTGCGGGCGCTCGCGCGGCGGCTCGATGACGAGGGGTTCGGGGAGCTTCCCGTGATCGTCGGCTATCTCGACCGCTCCGAGCGGGCGCAGCCGAGGTACGGCCAGCCCGCCGGCGCGCCGCAGAACGCGGCGGCGGTGCTGCACCGGGGCGGGGTCGCGCTGTCGTTCGCCAAGCACCACCTGCCCAACTACGGCGTCTTCGACGAGTTCCGCTACTTCGTGCCCGGCGACACCATGCCCGTCGTCCGTGTCCACGGCGTCGACGTCGCCCTCGCCATCTGCGAGGACCTCTGGCAGGACGGCGGCCGGGTCCCGGCGGCCCGCAGCGCGAACGCCGGGCTGCTCGTCTCGATCAACGCCTCGCCGTACGAGCAGAACAAGGACGACACCCGGCTGGAACTGGTCCGCAAGCGCGCCCAGGAGGCCGGCTGCACCACCGCCTACCTCGCGATGATCGGCGGCCAGGACGATCTCGTCTTCGACGGCGACTCGATCGTCGTCGACGCGAACGGCGAAGTCGTCGCGCGTGCGCCGCAGTTCTCCGAGGGCAGCGTGATCCTCGACCTCGATCTGCCGGCCGCCGCGGCCGACGCCCCGGCGGGCGTCGTCGACGACGGGCTGCGGATCGACCGCGTGATCCTCTCCGAGGACCCGGTGCCCGCGTACGAGCCGGAGTTGACCGGGGGGTACGCGGACCGGCTCGACGACGACGAGGAGGTGTACTCGGCGCTGGTCGTGGGCCTGCGGGCGTACGTCGCCAAGAACGGCTTCCGCTCCGTCCTCGTCGGTCTGTCCGGCGGCATCGACTCGGCGCTCGTGGCCGCGATCGCCTGCGACGCGGTCGGCGCGCAGCACGTGTACGGCGTCTCGATGCCGTCGAAGTACTCCTCGGACCACTCCCGCGGCGACGCCTCCGAACTGGCCCGGCGCACCGGACTCAACTTCCGTACGGTGTCGATCGAGCCGATGTTCGACGCGTACATGGGCTCCCTCGGCCTCACCGGCCTCGCGGAGGAGAACCTGCAGTCGCGGCTGCGCGGCACGATGCTGATGGCGATCTCCAACCAGGAGGGCCACATCGTCCTCGCGCCGGGCAACAAGTCCGAGCTGGCGGTGGGGTATTCGACCCTGTACGGCGACTCGGTCGGCGCGTACGGCCCTATCAAGGACGTGTACAAGTCGGCCGTGTTCCGCCTCGCGCGCTGGCGCAACCGGGCGGCCGAGGAGCGCGGCCAGATCCCGCCGATCCCGGAGAGCTCGATCAGCAAGCCGCCGAGCGCCGAGCTGCGGCCGGGCCAGGTCGACACGGACTCGCTGCCCGACTACGACGTCCTGGACCGGCTCCTCGCGCTGTACGTCGACCGCGACCAGGGCAAGGAGGCGATCGTCGCGGCCGGTTTCGACGAGGAGCTGGTGACCAGGACGCTGCGGATGGTGGACACGGCGGAGTACAAGCGGCGCCAGTACCCGCCGGGCACCAAGATCTCGGCGAAGGGCTTCGGCAAGGACCGCCGCCTGCCGATCACGAACCGCTGGCGCGAGACGACGAGCGGGACGACGAGCGAGGCAAGGACCGGGACGAGGACCGGGACGACGCCCCGCTGACCCGCTCGTCCTCCGCCGCGAGGGGGCTTCCCGCGACGACGCGGGAGGCCCCCTCCGCCGTACGGTCGAGCAGTCCCGCCACGGCGGCGACGGCCAGACCCACCACCGCCAGACCCGCGCCCACGAGCGCCGGGGAGGTCCAGCCCCAGCCCGCGGCGACGGCCGAGCCACCGGCCCAGGCGCCGGCCGCGTTGGCCAGGTTGGAGGCGGAGTGGTTGGAGGCGGAGGCCGGGGTGGGCGCGTCCTTGGCGTGGTTCATGACCAGCATCTGGAGGGGGGTGGTGGTCATGAAGCCGACCGCGCCGAGGACGACGACGGTCACGAGCGCCAGCCACGGCACATGGACGGTGAACCGGAAGGCGACCAGGACGAGGGCGAGCGCGGCGAGGGAGCCGTACAGGGTCGGTCGCGGCGCCCGGTCGGTCAGCGGGCGCAGCGGAGCGCCGATGACGACGCCGATCGCGTAGGCGGAGACGGGGTGGCCCGCTGTGGGGACGGAGGTGCCGAGGTCGTCGGCGCGGTGGCGGCTCCGGAGAGACCCCGTCGTCCCGGCGGCCGCCCGTCGTGGCCGGGATCCGTCAGAGCCGGACGCGGGCCGCGATCGGCAGGTGGTCGCTCTTCGTCTCCGGGAGCGCCCAGGAGGAGACCGGTTCGACGTTCTTGACCATGATCTGGTCGATCCGCGCCATCGGGAACGACGCCGGCCAGCTGAAGCCGAAGCCGTCGCCGGAAGCGCCCTGGGTGGAGCGCATCTGGGAGGTGACGGCGTTGAGCGAACGGTCGTTCATGGTGCCGTTGAGGTCGCCGAGCAGCACGATCCGCTCGTGCGGGTCGGCCGCGATCGCCTCACCCAGCGCGTTGGCGCTGTTGTCGCGCTGATTGGCGGTGAAGCCCGCGTCGAGCCTGACCCGTACGGACGGCAGGTGCGCGACGTACACGGCCACCTCGCCCTTGGGGGTGGCGACGGTGGAGCGCATGGCGCGCGTCCAGCCCATCTGGATGTCCACCTCGCGCGTCTCGCTCATCGGGTACTTGCTCCACAGCCCGACGGTGCCCTGCACGGAGTGGTACTTGTACGTGTCCGCGAGACCGCGCTCGTAGACCGGGACCATCTCGCCCTTGAGCTCCTCCAGGGCGACCACGTCGGCGCCGGAGGCGGCGATCTGGCGGGCCGTGCCCTCGGGGTCGGGGTTGTCGGCGTTCACGTTGTGGGTGGCGACGGTCAGGTCACCGCCGGCGGTCGACTTGTCGGTGACCAGGCCGCCGAAGATATTGAGCCAGACCACGGCCGGGAGCAGCAGGGCGATCAGCGCGGTCGCGGAGCGCCGCAGCAGCGCCAGGACGAGCAGGACCGGCACGAAGAGGCCGAGCCAGGGAAGGAAGGTCTCGGTCAGGCTGCCCAGGTTGCCGACCCGGTTGGGGATCTCGGCGTGGAAGACCATCAGGAAGGTGAGCAGGACCGCGCAGGCGGCCAGGAGGATCCCGCGGCGCCAGATGCCCCGGTCGCCCCGCAGGCGGTCGAACGCCGATCGGATCCGCGATCCGGAGCGCTCGTCCCGCGCGCCGCCGTACTCGGTCTCCGTCATGTCCACCCGCGCCATCTCCGCTGTCCTCACTGCCTTGCCGCCGTGCCGTCTTGCTCTTGCTCTGCTTCTCGGTCCTGCGGCAGCTCGTCGTTCTCGCGCTGCCGCACGTTCCTTCTCCGCTACCCGACGTCGACACTAGGTGATGACGGACGGGTCGCACTGCCACGAGGGACGACAGGGCGGCGCGGCGGGTTCCGGCCGGCGGCCGGGGCGGCGCGGCTGTGACAGAACGCGCACATTCGTGCGTTTTCCCGGCGGTGTGACCGGCGGTGTGAAGAGCACCACTCCGGCCCACTTCCCCCTGCGCCGCGCGGAGTGCCACCATGGACGTGGTCCGGGGACGCCGTCAGGGCGCCTCGAGATGACGAAGGAGCCGTTCACCATGACGCTTCAGGCTGCCCAGAAGCAGTCCGTCGACAGCACCAAGGCGCTGTACGGAGGCAAGGGCACGCGCCGCATCACCGTCCACGACATCGCCGCCGCCAAGACCCGGGGCGAGAAGTGGCCCATGCTCACCGCCTACGACGCGATGACCGCGTCCGTCTTCGACGAGGCCGGCATCCCGGTCATCCTCGTCGGCGACTCCATGGGCAACTGCCATCTCGGCTACGACACCACCGTGCCCGTCACGATGGACGAGATGACGATCCTGTCCGCCGCCGTCGTACGGGGCACCAAGCGCGCCCTCGTCGTCGGCGACCTCCCCTTCGGTTCGTACCAGGAAGGGCCCGTACAGGCCCTGCGCAACGCCACCCGCCTCGTGAAGGACGCGGGAGTCAACGCGGTCAAGCTGGAGGGCGGCGAGCGCTCGCTGCCGCAGACCGAGCTGCTCGTCCAGGCCGGGATCCCGGTCATGTCCCACCTGGGCCTGACCCCGCAGTCCGTCAACACGATGGGCTACCGCGTCCAGGGCCGCGGCGACGAGGCCGCGCACCGGCTGCTCAGCGACGCCAAGGCGGCGCAGGACGCGGGCGCGTTCGCGGTCGTCCTGGAGCTCGTACCGGCCGAACTGGCCGCCGAGGTCACCCGCTCCCTGCACATCCCGACGATCGGCATCGGCGCCGGGCCGGACACGGACGCCCAGGTCCTCGTCTGGACCGACATGGCCGGTATGACCGGCGGCAAGGTGCCCCGCTTCACCAAGCAGTACGCCGACCTGCGGCAGACGCTCGGCGACGCCGCCCGCGCCTTCGCGCAGGACGTGACCGGCGGGGCGTTCCCCGCCGAGGAGCACAGCTTCCACTAGGGGCACAGCTTCCCCCAGGGGGTGTCCGGCCCTGAACCGCCGGACGGACCAGCCACCGCGGTACGACCGACAGCCCGCCGACATCCCCCATCGGCGGGCTGTCGCTCGTCCGCAGGTCGTCTGTCGGTCGTCTGTCGGGGCGTTGTCGGTGGCGGCTGGTCAACTGAGGGCATGACGCGATCACACACCAACGCCGTCGAGGTACGGGGCCTCGTGAAGCACTACGGCGAGACGAAGGCCCTCGACGGGGTCGACCTCGATGTACGGGAGGGCACGGTCCTGGGGGTCCTCGGGCCGAACGGCGCCGGCAAGACCACGCTCGTACGCTGCCTGTCCACCCTGCTCGTCCCGGACGCCGGGACCGCCACCGTCGCCGGCTACGACGTGGTGAGGCAGCCCCGCCAGCTCCGCCGCACGATAGGGCTCACCGGTCAGTACGCCTCGGTCGACGAGAAGCTCTCCGGCTGGGAGAACCTCTACATGATCGGGCGGCTGCTCGACCTCTCCCGCAAGGACGCGCGGCGCCGCGCCGACGAGATGCTGGAGCGCTTCTCGCTCACCGAGGCCGCCAAGCGGCCCGCGATGAACTACTCCGGCGGCATGCGCCGCCGGCTCGACCTGGCCGCCTCGATGATCGGGCAGCCGGCCGTCCTCTATCTGGACGAGCCCACCACCGGCCTCGACCCGCGCACCCGCAACGAAGTCTGGGACGAGGTCCAGCGGATGGTGTCGGAGGGCGTGACCGTCCTGCTCACCACCCAGTACATGGAAGAGGCCGAACAGCTCGCGAGCGAGCTGACCGTCATCGACCGCGGCCAGGTCATCGCCAAGGGCAAGGTCGACGAGCTCAAGGCCCGGGTCGGCGGCCGCACGCTGAAGATCCGCCCGGTGGACCCGGCCGACCTGCCCGCCATGGCGGGCGCGCTGCGCGAAGCCGGTCTCGACGGCATCGCCGGCTCGACGGTCGTCCCCGACGAGGGCGTGCTGTACGTCCCGATCCTCAGCGACGGTCAGCTGACCGCGGTCGTCGGCCTGCTGGGCGCGCGCGGTTACGGCATCACCCACATCGGAACCCATCTGCCCAGTCTGGACGAGGTGTTCCTGGCCATCACCGGCCAGAAGGCGACCGTGTCCGACGCGACTCCCGAGGAGGTCGCCGCATGAGCACCACGACCACACAGCTCACCAAGTCCCCCGTCCGCACCCCGGGCCCGTCGCCGGTGCGCGGCGCAGTCGCCGACGAGGGCCGGATCGGCCCGCGGGCCAACCTCCGCCACATCGGCGCCCTGGTCCGCCGCAACGCGCTGCAGATCAAGCAGGACCCGGAGTCGATGTTCGACGCCGTCCTGATGCCGATCATCTTCGTCCTGCTGTTCGTGTACGTCTTCGGCGGCGCGATCTCCGGCAAGGGCAACAACGAGGCGTACGTCAACTACGTGGTGCCCGGCCTGATGGCGATGATGGGCATGAACATCTCCATGGCCGTCGGCGTGGGCATCAACGACGACTTCAAGAAGGGGGTCATGGACCGGTTCCGTACGATGCCGATCGCCCGGTCCTCCGTCCTCATCGCGAAGATCGTCGTCGAGATCGGCCGCATGCTGATCGCCACCGCGATCCTGCTCGGGATGGGCTTCCTGCTCGGCCTGGAGATCAAGACCTCGGTCCTGGACCTGTTCGCCGCGATCGGGCTGTCCGTGGTGTTCGGCGCGTCGCTGATGTGGATCTTCATGCTGCTCGGTCTCACCATGAAGACGGCGCAGGCCGTGCAGGGAGTGGCCATGCTCGTCCTGATGCCGCTGCAGTTCGGCTCGTCGATCTTCGCCCCGCCGACGTCGATGCCCGGCTGGCTGGAGACCTTCACCGACTACAACCCGCTGTCGAACCTCGCCGACGCGGCGCGGAACCTGATCAACGGCGGTCCGGTGGCCGAGTCGGTGTGGATGACCCTCGGCTGGGCGCTGCTGATCACGGTCGTCACGGCGCCGCTCGCGGTCGCCAAGTTCCGCAAGAAGACCTGAGCCGAGCCGTACGGACAGGGGTTTCAGGACTCGGCACGCCCGCTGATCGCGTCGGCGCTGTCGAGCAGGGCGGTGGCCTCCCCGAGGGAGAGGCCGCCGCCCTCGGCGTACGCCGCTTCGAAAGCGTGGTCCCCGAGCACGGAGCGGGCGAACCGGGTGGCGCGCTCCAGGTTCTCCCGCTCCAGCGGCGTGAGCGGATGTCCCGGCGGCAGGTGGCTCGCGGAGGCGCCCAGGAGCCGGGCGCCGATCGTCGCGCGCGGTCCGCCGAGGCCGGTCAGGGCCCGGGCGGCGGTCACCAGATGGACGGCGGGCATCTGCGGCGCCACCATCATCGACAGCGTGCCTCTTGACCGCTCCAGGGCCTCCCGGGAGCGCGTCAGCGCGGAGGCGTACGCGCCGTCGAGGTTGTCGAGCCACCCGAGGCTGCCCAGGGTGAAGCCCTCGAAGATGGACAGCGTCTCGGAGCTGAACTCCCCCAGCAGGGTGGTGAGATGGGCGCGGGCCTCGTCGGTGCGGCCGGTGCGGCCGAGCAGGATCGCGAGGAAGATCCGCGCGGCGAGCACCGGCTCGTGGCCACGGGTGGGCCCGGATTCCAGGACCTGCCGCAGGATCGCCTCGCCCTCCTCCGCGCGGCCGGTGTGGGCGAGCATGTCCGCGTAACGGGCCCGCAGCAGGGCCGTCTGGGACTGGGCGCCGATCCGTTCCGCGTACCCGATGGCGGCGGCGAAGTCCTCGGCCGCGCCCTCGTAGTCGCACCGCTTCTCGCGGGTCTCGCCCCGGGCGGAGAGCGCCTCGGCCGCGCCCCAGGCGTCGTCGAGACGGACGAAGATCCTCAGGCTCTCGTCGGCGTCGGCGCTCGCGTCGTGGGCCAGGTCGGCCCGGTTGGCGAGCATGTTGGCGCGCCACTGGAGGGCGTTGGCGAGCTCCCAGTCGTAGCCGTAGGTACGGCACGCCTCGACGGTCGCGTCGAGCATCTCCCGCATCCGGCCGGCCTCGCCGGTGAGCACGACGGCGAAGACGACGAGAGAGCCGGGCAGCCGGCAGATCTGGGGCAGCCCGGGGCGGTACGGGGCGGTGATGCGGCGCAGCCGCTCGGCGCCCTCGGGGGTGGTCCAGCCGCCGGTCTGGTGGTCCATGCTGATCAGTTGGACGAGCCGCAGGCCGCGCCGGGCCTCCCACAGCTGGTCCTCCCCGAGCGGCGGCGGTTGGGCGGTGCAGGGTTCGAAGAGGGGTACGACGGAGGGCGCGTCGGGGCCGAACGGGTCCGGTCCGAGGGCGGCGACGGCCTCGGACCAGTGCAGGGCGTCGGCGCGCAGATCGCGCATCTGCCAGTACCAGAGCAGGGCGTGGACGAGGCTGAGGGCCTCGTGCTCGTCGCGGACGGCGACGGCACGGCGCAGGGCGGTGCGCAGATTCTCGTACTCGAGCGTGAACCGGGCGACGGCCGCGACCTGGCCGCCGCCGCGGAGTTCGGGGTCGGTGGCGCGGGCGAGCTCCCGGTAGTGGACGAGGTGCCGCCGCTCTACGGCCGCCCGCTCCCCGGCGGCGTCGAGGCGGTCGGCGGCGTACTCGGCGACGGTCTCCAGGAGCCGGTAGCGCATGCGGGCGCCGTCGACGGGTGCGGCGATGACGAGCGACTTGTCGACGAGGGAACCGAGGAGGTCGAGGAGGTCGGGGGCGGAGGGGGCGGCGGGCCCGTCGGGGTCGGCGCAGACGGCTTCGGCCGCTTCCAGGTCGCAGCCGCCCGTGAAGACCGACAGGCGGCGCAGGACCGCGCGTTCGGCTTCGTCGAGGAGGTCCCAGGACCAGTCGACGACGGCGCGGAGGGTCTGTTGGCGGGGCAGGACCGTGCGGGCGCCCGAGGTGAGCAGACGGAAGCGGTCGTCGAGCCGGTCCGCGATCTGACGGGGGGTGAGCATCCGCAGCCGGGCGGCGGCCAGCTCGATGGCGAGGGGAAGGCCGTCGAGGCGGCGGCAGATCTCGTCCGCCGCGTCCGGGTCGTCCTCGGTCCGGAATCCGGGCCTGGCGGCCGCGCCACGGTCGGCGAGCAGCCGCAGCGCGGTCTCCGGGGACAGCGGGCCGACCGGGCGGACCGACTCCCCCGGTACGCCGAGGGGTTCACGGCTCGTCGCGAGGACCGTCAGGCCGGGGCAGCGGGTCAGCAGGGTCTCGGCGAGTCGCGCCGCCGCGCCGACGACGTGCTCGCAGTTGTCGAGCAGGAGGAGCATCCTCCGGTCGGCACAGTGCTCGACGAGCCGCTCCAACGGATCGTCGACACTGCGGAGTTCCTCCGCCCCGGCACCCCGCAACACGGTCTCGCGGGCCCCGACGGCCCCGAGCACGGCCTCGGGCACCGCCTCGGGGACGGTGACGGGAGCGAGCTCGACCATCCACACCCCGTCGGGCCACCCCCCGGCCCCGGCCACACGCTCGGCCGCTTCCTGCGAGAGCCGCGTCTTCCCGGCCCCACCGGGCCCGAGGAGAGTCACGAGCCGGCCACGACGCAGATCGTCGCGAACGGCGCCGATGTCCTCCTCGCGCCCAACGAAACTCGTGAGCCGCGCACGGAGATTGCCGGTGGCGGGGCGGGGGCCGGGGGGCACGGGGGCGGGGTCCCGGCGGGGCACGTCAGGGGTTGGCGCGGGCGCGGGGCCCGGTGCGCTGTCCCCGACCGCCGGGATCGGCGCCGGGGCGGGGGCGCGGTCCTCGACCGCCGAGGTCGGCGCGGGGGCGGGTGCGCTGGCGGGCACACCGGACGCCGGCGCGGAGGCGGGTGGGCGGTCCCCGACCGCCGGAGCCGGCGCGGCGGGAGCACCCGAGGCCGACGGCGAGGTAGGCGCGTCGTAGACCGGCGCGGGGCCGGACGTGCGGCCTCCGGCCGCCGCGGCCGGCGCGGAAGCGGGTGCCCGGTCGGGCATGCCAGGGGCGGACGCGGGCGCGGGGCCCGGTGCGCGGTCCTCGACCGCCGGAATCGGCGCGGCGGCGGGCACCCCCCGTGCCGGCGCCGCGGCCGGCACCCCCGCCGCCGGGGAGAGGAGCTCCGCGTGGAGTGCTCGCAGGGTGGGGGAAGGCGGCGTGCCCAGGCGGGTCGAGAGGGTGCGGCGGATCGTGTCGTACGCCAGGAGCGCCTCCGCCGACCGGCCCGTGTCCCGCAGCGCGCGGATGCGGAGCGCCTGGAGGGGTTCGTCGAGCGGGTGGGCCTCGCAGAGGGCGATCAGCTCCGGGAGCGCCGAGGCCGCCTCGCCCAGGGCCAGGGCGGCCCCGAGGCGGGCGCGGCGGGCGTCCAGGCGGCGGGCCTCCCAGCGCGCCGCCTCCGTCGCGCGGTCCGGCAGGTCGGCGAGCGCGGGCCCCCGCCACAGTCCGAGCGCCTCGTCGAGGAGGGCCGCCGCCCGGCCCGGGTCGCCCGTGTCGAGCGACCGTACGCCCTCCGTCACCAGCCGTTCGAAGCGGTGCGCGTCCACGTCGTCCGGGCCCCCGGCCAGCCGGTAGCCGCCCTCCGCCGAGACCACGGCCTCCCGTCCGAGCACCCGGCGCAGCCGCCCCACCAGCGCCTGGAGCGCCGCGGTCGCGTCGGCCGGCGGTTCGCCGTCCCAGACCTCGTCGACGAGTACGGCGACCGGGACGGTCCGGCCCGCCCGCAGCGCCAGTACGGTCAGCAGGGCCCGGAGCCGGGGCCCGCCGACCGCGACGGACGTGCCGTCGGCGGTGTGGACCCGGACCGGGCCGAGGACGGAATAGCGCACAGGCCCTATTCTCCGTGAGCCGGGGATCACCTCAGGAACTCACCCCCGCCCCGGCACGTTCCCCGCACACACCCGCCGCGCCCTCAGGGAGCCCCACCCATGTCCACGGCCACCACCCGCAGCCACGAGCGCAGGATCAGCCCGGTCTTCCTGGCGATCCTCGCCGTCATGGCGGTCACCGGCTGGGCCGTGTGGACCGACTTCGCGGCCTCACCCGGGCTCGCGATCTTCCTCTTCGTGACCTCGGCGTGGATCGTCTCGCTCTGTCTGCACGAGTACGCGCACGCCCGCACCGCCCTGCACGGCGGGGACATCACGGTCGGCGCGAAGGGCTACCTCACGCTCAACCCGCTCGCGTACACCCATGCCGTGCTCAGCATCGTCCTGCCGGTGCTCTTCGTGATCCTGGGCGGCATCGGCCTGCCGGGCGGCGCGGTCTTCATCGAGCAGGGCCGGATCCGGGGCCGCTGGAAGCACAGCCTCATCTCGGCGGCGGGCCCGCTCACCAACGTCCTGTTCGCGATCGTGTGCACGGCGCCGTTCTGGCTGGACGCGCTCGACGGCGTCCCGCCCGCGTTCCGTTACGCGCTCGCCTTCCTGGCGTTCCTCCAGGTGACCGCCGCGCTGCTGAACTTCCTGCCGGTGCCGGGCCTGGACGGCTACGGCGTGGTCGAGCCCTGGCTCTCGTACAAGGTGAAGCGGCAGATCGAGCCGTACGCGCCCTACGGCTTCTTCGTCGTGATCGCGCTGCTCTTCGTGCCGGCGGTCAACGGCGCGTTCTTCGACACGATCGACGCGCTGATGCGGGCGCTCGGTGTGCCGGAGCTCTCCCGCTACTGCGGCTCGAACCTCTTCCGCTTCTGGCAGGAGACGCCGGAGATCTGCCAGGTCGCCTAGGCCTGTCTCCTAAGCCTGCGCCCCGGTCCGGGTCTCGGCCTTGGCGCGGCGGATGTAGTACCAGGCCATGTTGGAGGAGAGACCGGCCAGGAGCACCCAGACGATCCCGAGCCAGCTGCCCGCGACGAAGGAGACGACGGCCGCGGCCGCGGAGAGGGCGCAGACGGCGAGGGCGTACAGAGCGAGGCGGGGCATGGGGGTCGGCTCCTGTCCGGGTACGGCTGATCGTGCCCGTCCAGTGTCCCCCATGCCCGGAACCGCTCGTACGGCCGCGTCGCTCAGACGTCGGTGACGCGCAGGCCCGCGTGGGCCTTGTACCGGCGGTTGACGGAGATCAGGTTGGCGACGAGCGCCTCGACCTGGTGCGCGTTGCGCAGCCGGCCGGCGAAGACGCCGCGCATGCCGGGGATGCGGCCGGCGAGCGCCTGGACGATCTCGACGTCGGCGCGCTCCTCGCCCAGGACCATCACGTCGGTGTCGATCTCGTCGATCGAGGCGTCCTGGAGCAGGACGGCGGAGAGGTGGTGGAAGGCGGCGGCGACCCGGGAGCCGGGCAGCAGCGCGGCGGCCTGCTCGGCGGCGGAGCCCTCCTCGGGCTTGAGGGCGTAGGCGCCCTTCTTGTCGAAGCCGAGCGGGTTGACGCAGTCGACGACCAGCTTGCCGGCGAGTTCTTCCCGCAGCGCCTCCAGGGTCTTGGCGTGCCCGTCCCACGGCACGGCGACGATCACGATGTCGCTGCGGCGGGCGCACTCGGCGTTGTCGGCGCCCTCGATGCCGAGACCGAGCTCGTCGGCGGCGGCCTGGGCGCGGTCGGCCGCGCGGGAGCCGATGATCACCTTCTGGCCGGCCTTGGCGAGCCGGTAGGCGAGGCCGCGGCCCTGGTCGCCGGTGCCGCCGAGGACGCCGACGACGAGTCCGGACACGTCGGGCAGGTCCCAGGGGTCCTTGGGCGCGGTGGTGGGGTTCGAGGAAGTCATGGCCCCGACATTACTGGCCGGTCGCCGCGGAGGACCGGCCGGTGGTTCCGCTCCGTGCACCCTTCCCGCCCCGCGTCCCCTCCCCGCCCCGCGTCCCCTCCCCGCCCCGTGTCCCCTCCCCGCCCCGTGTTCCTTACGGGGGAACCCTCGGCAACCGCCCGCGCGCGAGGCCCCGGCTGCGGCAGGATGCGGACCCATGGATGCCGTTCGCGTCGCGTTGCTGCGGGAAGTGCTCGCCGGGACCGAGTGGCCGAGGGCGGCCCGGCGGTTCGCGGCGTCGCTGCGGTCCTCCGTCGTGCCGCACGGCGGCGGACTGCTGCTGGTGGGCACCGAGGAGTACGAGCCGTGGCACCTGGCGGCGCACCTGGTGGACGAGGCCGCCTGGTCGGGGCTGCCGGAGCTGGCGCCGACGCTGGTACGGCATCGGGTACGGCCGGGGGACCCGCCCCACCTGGCGGTGGGTCTCGGGCGGCTGGAGTCGGCGGGCCGGGGGGCGACGCTGCTGATGGTGGCGCCGGAGCGGCCGGGCGCCCGGGTCCTGGAACGCGTCCACCACGCCCGCCGCGCCGGGGCGACGGTCCTGTCCCTGGACGACGGCGACCCGGAGGTGCACGGCCTGGCCCACGAGGCGCTGACGGTGGACGGGGCGGCGGAGGTCGATCTGGACACGGTCCAGCACCTGGTGAGCGCCGCGGCCGGCGAGAACAGCCTGCCCTCGCCCCGTGGCCGCAGCCGCTTCCGCGACCGGCTCTCCCGTCTGGCGGACCATCTGACGGCCCCGCCGCCGCCCCGCTGGTAGGCCGGCCGGTGACGGGCCCGTAATTCGATTGCCACCACCTCGGCGCCGCCCCGAGCATGGCCCTTCGTGACCTCGAAGCCCTCCCCGAAACGCACCCACAAGCTCTTCTCGAAGCTCTCGTCCGTGCTGCCCGATCCCGCTCCGTGGCGGTCGTCGGCCGACTTCCGGCTGCTGTGGGTCCAGGGCCTGGTGACGTACTTCAGCAGCTTCATGGCGCTGATCGCGCTGCCGCTGCAGGTGAAGGAGCTGACCGGTTCGCCGTTGGCCGTGGGGGCGATGGGGGCCGTCGAGCTGGTGCCGCTGGTGGTGTGCGGCCTTTACGGCGGTGCGCTCGCCGACGCGGTCGACCGGCGCAAGGTGATCGTCGCGACCGAGGCGGGTCTCGGCGTGCTCGCGCTGATCCTGCTGCTCAACGCGGTGCTGCCGTCCCCCGCGCTCTGGCCGCTGTACGTCGTGGCGGCCGGTGTGTCCGCCCTGGCCGGGCTGCAGCGGCCGGCCCTCGACTCGCTCATGGCGCGGATCGTGCCGCACGAGCAGCAGACGGCCGCGGCGGCGCTGAACTCCCTGCGCTGGCAGATGGGAGCGATCGCAGGCCCGGCGCTCGCGGGGCTCGTGGTGACCTATGCCGGACATGCGACGGCGTACGGGGTGACGCTCGTCGGCTTCGCCGTCTCCGTCCTGCTCTGCCGCCGCCTCTCCCCCGCGCCGCCCGCGCGCGACGCCGAGAAGCCCTCTCTGCGCGGCATCGCGGAGGGCGCGCGCTACGCCTGGTCACGGCCGGTGCTGCTCGGCACGTACGCGATCGACCTCGCGGCGATGTTCTTCGCCTTCCCGAACACGATCTTCCCGTTCCTCGCGGACGAGCTGGGGGCGCCGTGGTCGCTGGGCCTGATGTACGCGGCGGGGTCGGTCGGCTCGCTCGTGCTCGGTCTCACCAGCGGCTGGACGTCCAGGGTCCGCAGACACGGGCTGCTCGTGGTGTGCGGCGCGGCGGGCTGGGGCCTGGCGATCGCCGCCGCGGGCTGGTTCTCGAACGTGTGGCTGGTCCTGCTCTGCCTGGGCTTCGCGGGCGCCGGCGACATGCTGAGCGGCCTGGGCCGCTCGACGATCTGGAACCAGACGATCCCGGAGGAGCTGCGCGGCCGACTGGCCGGCATCGAGGTCCTCTCGTACAGCGTCGGGCCTCAGCTCGGCCAGGTCAGGGCGGGTGCCATGGCGGGCTGGACGGGCACGCGCGCGGCGGTCTGGTCGGGCGGTGCGGCCTGCGTGGCCTCGGTCGGCCTGCTCTGTGTGGTGCTGCCGAAGCTCCTCACCTACGACTCCGAGAAGGACGAGGACGCGCTGCGCCGCCGGGCCCTTCAGCGGGCCCGGCGCGCGGAGCAGGACGGAGCCGGGGCGGCCGGGGCGGGGGCGGCCGGAGCCGGGGCGGAGGGGAAGACGGAGTCCCCGGCCTGACACCCGGCTCCCGGCCCGTGCCCGGCTCGCCGGGCCGGCCCCCCTACTCCTCGGCCGCGTCCGGCTTCGGGGCGTCGTGCCACTTCGGGTCGTTCTCCCACTCCAGGTTGCGTTCCCGCGCGGTCTCCATCGCGTGGGACGCCTCCTCCCGGCTGGTGTACGGGCCGAAGCGGTTCTTGGCCGGGCACTCGGGGCCCTCCTCGACCTTCCTGTGCTCCAGGCAGTAGTACCACTCGCCCGGTTTGCCCGCCGTGCGCTTCTTGAACAGGGCCATCGTCGGCTCCTTCCTCTGTCGCCATGCTGCCCCAGACGCGGTCGTTAGACTCGCTGACATGTCTGGCCAGTCGCTTCTCGTACCCGGGGAACTCTCCCCCCACCGCTCCGTTCCGGGAGCCATCCGCCGTCCCGAGTACGTCGGAAAGCCGGCGCCCGCCCCGTACAAGGGGCCCGAGGTGCAGGATTCCGACACCATCGAGCGGATGCGGATCGCCGGCCGCATCGCCGCCCGGGCGATGGAGGAGGCCGCCAAGCACATCGCGCCCGGTGTGACCACGGACGAACTGGACCGGGTCGCGCACGAGTTCATGTGCGATCACGGGGCGTACCCGTCCACGCTCGGCTACCGCGGCTTCCCGAAGTCGCTCTGCTCCTCGGTCAACGAGGTCATCTGCCACGGCATCCCCGACTCGACCGTCCTGCGGGACGGCGACATCGTGAACCTCGACGTCACCGCGTACATCCACGGCGTCCACGGCGACAACAACGCCACCTACCTCTGCGGCGACGTCGACGAGGAGTCGCGGCTGCTCGTGGAGCGGACCCGGGAGTCCCTGAACCGCGCGATCAAGGCCGTCAAGCCGGGCCGCCAGATCAACATCATCGGCCGGGTCATCGAGTCGTACGCCAAGCGCTTCGGCTACGGCGTCGTGCGCGACTTCACCGGGCACGGCATCAACTCGTCCTTCCACTCCGGGCTGATCATCCCGCACTACGACTCCCCGCACGCCACCACCGTCATCCAGCCCGGCATGACGTTCACGATCGAGCCGATGCTGACGCTGGGCACGCACGAGTACGACATGTGGGACGACGGCTGGACCGTGGTGACCAAGGACCGGAAGCGGACCGCGCAGTTCGAGCACACGCTGGTCGTGACGGAGAGCGGGGCCGAGATCCTCACGTTGCCCTGACGCGTCCGCGGGGTAGCGTTTTTACCGACAGGCAGTCGGGAACCGTTGACTTAGGTAAGCCTAAGCAGCAGGATCGGAGTGAGGTTCCCGTCGCATCGGTCACCGGCCCCGGAGGCACGCCTTGGACACGCCCTTCTCGACGCTCATCCGCACGGCCTCGCACGAGCAGCACACCGAGGCCGAGACGTCGACCTTCATGAGCGACCTCCTCGGCGGACGGCTGGCCGTGGACGCCTACGCGCGGTACACGGAGCAGCTCTGGTTCGTCTACCGCGCCCTGGAGCACGGTGCCGAGGCGCTGAAGGACGACCCGGTCGCCGGGCCCTTCATCCAGCCGGAGCTGTTCCGCACCGCCGCCCTGGAGCGGGACCTCGCCCATCTGCGGGGCCCGCACTGGCGCGCCGGGCTCTCCCCGCTGCCCGCGACGGCCGCGTACGCCGAGCGGGTGGCGGAGTGCGCGCGCGAGTGGCCCGCCGGGTATGTGGCGCACCACTACACCCGGTATCTGGGCGACCTCTCCGGCGGCCAGATCATCCGCGACAAGGCGGAGCGGACCTGGGGCTTCGCGCGCAAGGGCGACGGGGTCCGCTTCTACGTCTTCGAGGAGATCGCCAATCCGGCGGCCTTCAAGCGGGGCTACCGCGAGCTGCTGGACCGGGTGAACGCGGACGATCTGGAGAAGCAGCGGATCATCGACGAGTGCAAGCGCGCGTTCGACTTCAACGGCGCGGTGTTCCGGGAGCTGGGCAGCGAGTTCCCGCTGACGGCGTGAGGGGGCGCGCGACCGGTTCAGCCGCGTGAGGACGCGCGGGCCGGTGCAGCCCGACAAGGGACGTGCTGGCTCAGCCGAGGGGGGTGAGGGTCCGCTCCAGGCGGACGCGGCCGCCGAGTTCGATCACGCCGTCGGGGCCGGGGGCGGTGAGGATCTGCGACCCGCGGCCCTGCGTGATGTTCAGGGCCCGGCCCAGCTCGGCCGTCAGCAGAAGCGCCGCCGCGCCCGTGGCCTCGTCCTCGTCGATGCCGTCCCCGCGCCCCGGGAAGCCCCGCGCCCTGACGCGGCCGGCCGCCTCGTCCTCCCAGGCCCAGGCGTAGACCCACGTGCCCGGCTCGGGCACCTCCAGCGCGTCGACCTCGGCGGCGGAGCCGTAACGCCGCAGGACGCGCGGCGGCGCCCATTCGGCTCGGGCCTCGATCCAGGTGAACTCGCCGTCCCCGCGCACCCACACCTCGCCCGCCGGCGGACGGACGACCTCCAGGTCGAGCAGCCAGGCGGCGCCGACCAGGGGGTGCCCGGCGAACGGCAGCCGCACGCCCGGCGTGTAGATGTCGACGCTCCCGCGCTCGGGGTCGTCCACGAACACGGTCTCGCTGAAGCCGAGTTCCTTGGTGAGCGCCTGCCGGGACGCCTCGTCGGGGTGGCCGCGACCGTCGCGTACGACACCGAGAGCGTTGCCGTACCGGCCGTCGCCGGCGCAGAAGACGCGCAGGACGTCGATATGAGGGGTGGCGGCGCGGTCACGGGCGGTCGTGTTCATGGCGGAATTCAAGCATCCGAGGCGTCTGTTCGTCGGCTCCGTCCCGAATCGGCCGTCGCGAGGTCACGGTGTGGGCGCACTGTCCGGTCCCGGCGCACACCCTGTTCGCGGCCCCGGTAGGGTCGGGTCGTCCGTGCAGGGCGAGCGGGTCGAGGGGCAGAAGACAACCGATGAGAAGGCTGGGGCGGCGGCGACCGCTGACGGCGGTCGTGGCGACGACGGTGCTGGCGCTGACGGCGAGCGGCTGCGTGACGGTGCACGGCGAGCTGGAGCTGCTGCCGGCGGCGACGAGAGCCGAGGCCGAGCGCGCGCTCGCGGACTTCACGGTCGCCTACAACAAGGCGGACAAGGCCAACGACCCCGCCCTCTCCGCGGGCCGCGTCACCGGTCCGCTCGGCGAGATCAACCAGGCGGGCCTGAGGTCCCGTTCGGTCATCAGTCCGGGGAACAACGCGCGGCACCGTCCGCTGGAGCTGACGGACGTGAAGTTCGTCCTGCCCAAGAAGGCCGGCTGGCCCCGCTGGTTCGTGGCGGACACCGACTCCAACCAGGACACCGACCAGGGCCGGGGGGACAACCGCTGGCTGCTGGTCTTCGTGCGCAACGGCGCCGACCAGCTGTGGGAGGCCGCCTATCTGGCGATCCTGACGCCGGACGAGATCCCCGTGTTCACGATGGACGGCAGCGGATACGCGGTGCCGGTCGCCGCGGACTCCGGCCAGCTCGCGGTCGCGCCGAAGGACCTGGGCGATAAGTACGCCGCCTTCCTCGCGGGCGGGGAACAGGGCGGGGCGCAGGGGCAGTTCGCGGCGGGCCCGCACACGACCGTGTGGCGGGAGCAGCGGCAGCGGGCGGCGAAGCGGGCGGGGCTGGCGACGCAGTACGTCGACCGGGCCGAGAACTCCGGGGACTTCGCGCCGCTGGCGCTCGCCACGCGGGACGGCGGGGCACTGGTGTTCTTCGCGACGCGGTACTTCGAGCGGCAGACGGCCGCCCAGGGCTACCGGCCGAAGGTCGGGCCGGAGGTGAAGGCCCTGATGACCGGTGAGGTGAAGAACACGGTCACCAAGGAGTGGGTGTCGAGCCAGACGGTCCTGGTGAAGCCGGCGGGCGCGGAGCGCGACGGGGTCACGATCGCGGGCCGGCTCCAGGGCGTGACGGCGGCGGTGGGTTCCTAGACCGGGCCGCGGGAGGCCCCGGGGGCCGGGAGCCAGGGCCGCGGCCAAGGAGCCGGGGCGGATGGCCAAGCCCCACGAGCCTCACCACCCGGCGGTCTCACCGCCGAGCGGCCTCAGCGGCTCAGCGGCCAGGCCGACTCCTCGTCGGAGCGGCGCTCCTCCTCGGCCTGGACGGCCGCGTGGCGGGCGCAGGCGTCGGTGAGGGCTTCCAGCAGGTTCAGCGGGTCGGGAAGGGCGTGTTCGGGGCCGCGGACCCAGGCGACGGCCGGCTGCGCGTCCTCGTCACCGAGGAGTCGCGCCGGCGGTACGAGCACGTAGCTGCCGCGGCAGTGCCAGCGCAGCCCCGGGTGCTCGTCCATGGTCTCGGGATGGCAGTCCAGCTCGCAGGGCCACCACTCGTCCTCGTCCTCGGGGGTGCCGCGGGTGGCGGTGAAGAAGAGCATCCGCCCGCCGTCGCCGGCGCTCTCCGCGGCCTCGGCGACCGGGCCGACCTCGACGTCCTCGGAGAGGAGCCGCCGCAGGGCGGCACGGCCCGCCTCCAGGGGGACGTCGAGGACGTCGTGGACCATGCCGGTGGCGGTGATGAAGTTCGCCGCGGGCTCCGCGTCGGCCCAGCGCTGGATCTGGGCGCGGTCCGTCGTGGACTGGGTCTGCCAGGCGAAGGAGACGGGGTGCCGGGCGGGGGTGGGACAGCCGACGCGTTCACAGGAACAGCGGTAGCCGACGGGGTACGCGGCGGGAGCGAGGGGCAGTCCGGCCGCGGCGGTGGCCAGGAGGAGCGTCTCGCGGCGGTTCTCGTCGTCGGCGGCCGCCGCGCGTTTGGGGCGCCTGCGCAGCCAGTGTGCGAGTTTGCTCTCCGTGCCGCGGTAGCGGCCGATACCGTCGCCCATCTATCCCCTCACACCTCATGCTCGCCCGTTCGGCTCTGCCCATCGTCCCACCATCCTGCGCTCCGGGTGACCGGACTCCGCAACCGGGGGCCGATCCGGGGCCCGATCCGGGGCTCAGCCCCGGGGTGCGAGTCCACGCAGCGCGTAGTCGACGACGGTGTCGGCGTAGGCGTGGGTCAGCGGAAGCGTGCGGTGCAGCCAGCGGTGGTTCAGGGGGCCGACGAGGAGTTCGAGGGCGATCCGCGGGTCGACGGCCGGGTCGATGTCCCCGGCGGCCTGGGCGGCCTCGATCCGGCGTACGTAGTACTGGAGCTGGGGTTCCAGGAGCCGCTCCACGAACGTGGCGCCCAGTTCGGGGTTGACGATGCCCTCGGCGGCCAGGGCGCGGGAGGGGGCGTCGTAGGTGGGGTTGTTCAGCTCGTCGACGGTCGCGCGGAGCACGTGCTTGAGGTCGGCGGCGAGGTCGCCGGTGTCGGGGATCTCACTCTCCCCCTCCCCGCCGGGGGCGTCGTCGCGCCGGGCCGCCTCGTGGGCCTGGGCGGCGAGGTCGAGGAAGGCGTCGAGGAGGACGGCGGCCTTGGAGGGCCACCAGCGGTAGATGGTCTGCTTGCCGACGCCGGCGCGGGCGGCGATGCCCTCGATGGTGGTCTTGGCGTAGCCGGTCTCGGAGACGAGGGCGAGGGCGGCGTCGAAGATGGCGCGGCGGGAGCGTTCGCTGCGGCGGGAGGCGTCGGGGGCCTTGGTGTCGGACATGGAGCCAATCTAGCAGCAGGCGAGACGCCACGTCTCGCCTGCTGGGGGTCGGGGCGCCCCGGGCCTGTCCGGCGGATCAGGACCGGTCCCGGACGAGCCCGTACGAGATCCGCCGGACGCGCCCGTACGCGACCCGGCGGCCCGGTCCGCGCCGGGAACCACCCGAACGGCCCACTGCGCGGACGCCGGAGAGGGCGGACCATGGGGTCCACCCGACCCACGTCCGTGAGGAGCCCTCATTGCGCCAGACTCCGCGCGAGGCTTCGCCCCGCCGTTATCTGATGTGCCCACCCACGCACTTCAAGGTGACGTACTCCATCAACCCCTGGATGGACCCCACCAAACCGGTCGACCTGCCGCTCGCCCTGGCGCAGTGGGAGGACCTGCTGGACCGCTACCGCTCGCTCGGCCACACCGTCGAACTGCTCGACCCGCGCCCCGGTCTGCCGGACATGGTCTTCGCCGCCAACGGCGCGACCGTGGTGGACGGGCGGGTGCTCGGCGCCCGGTTCGCCCACCCGGAGCGTACGGACGAGGCGGCGGCGCACCTGGACTGGTTCCGCGCGAACGGCTTCACGCGGGTGCGGGTGCCCGACCACGTGAACGAGGGCGAGGGCGACTTCGCGGTGACCTCGTCGTGGATCCTGGCCGGCCGCGGCTTCCGCTCCAGTCCGCTCTCGCACGACGAGGCACAGGAGTTCTTCGGCCGCCCCGTCATCGGCCTGGAGCTGGTGGACCCGCGCTACTACCACCTGGACACGGCCCTGTGCGTCCTGGACGCCGCGCGCGACGAGATCATGTACTACCCCGGCGCCTTCTCCCCCGGCAGCCAGGCCGTGCTGGCCCGCCTCTTCCCCGACGCGCTGCTCGCGACGGACGAGGACGCGGCCGCCCTGGGGCTGAACTCGGTGAGTGACGGGCGGCACGTGCTGCTGCCGCAGGCGGCGGTGGGACTCTTCGCCCCCCTGCGGGAGCGGGGCTTCGAGCCCCTGGGCATGGACCTCTCGGAGCTCCTCAAGGGCGGCGGCAGCGTCAAGTGCTGTACGCAGGAGCTGCGCTCCTGACACGCGACGGCGGCGCCCGGCCTCACTCCGGAGGCCAGGCGTCGCCCCACTCCGCGTCCCGCGCCGCCTTGTACAGGGGCCCGTGCCGCTTGGTGACCGTCTCCTTGGCGAGACCCTCGGGTCCACAGAGGTCCAGGAGGACCTGGCCCTTGCGGATCTGCGGCCTGCGGGTGACGCGGGAGACCGCCGGGACCACCGGAATCACCGGAGCCGCCGGGAACCTGGTCGCCGCGACGTAGCTGAACTTCTCGTCCTCGTACGGCAGCGTTCCGCCCTTCACCTGCCGGTGCAGCGACGACCTGCTCACCCGCGCCGCGAAGTGGCACCAGTCGGTGCCCGGCTGGATCGGGCAGGCTCCGCTGTGCGGGCAGGGCGCCGCCACGGTCAGTCCCGCCTCGACGAGCAGCGTGCGCGCCGCGATGATCCGTTCGTAGCCGTCGGGCGTGCCCGGCTCCACGATCACGACCGCCCGCGCCACCCGCGCCGCCTCGGCCACGACCGCCGCGCGGTCGGCCTCGGTCAGCTCCTTCAGGACGTACGACACCGTCACCAGGTCCGTGTCGTCGAGCCGCAGCGTGCCGCTGATCCTGGCCCGCCGCCACTCCGCGTCGAAGACGCCGTCCGCCAGCTCCCGCCCGAGGGCGAGGGCCGGCTCCGCCCAGTCGAGCACCGTGGTGCGCGCCGTTCCGTCCCAGGCCTCCGCGACCGCCCAGCTCGCCGCGCCCGTGCCGCCGCCGATGTCGGTGTGCGTGGCCGGCTCCCAGTCGGGCGCCGCGTCCCGCAGGGCGCCGAGCGCGGCCCGTACCGCCTCGAACGTCGCCGGCATCCGGTAGGCGGCGTACGCGGCGACGTCGGAGCGGTCGCGCAGGACCGGGGCGTCGGTCGGGGTGGTCCCCCGGTAGTTGGCGATCAGCCGCTCGACGGCCTGGGTGGCCTGGCGCGGCGGCAGCCCGTCGAGGAGCCCGGCGAGGGCGGCGCGCAGTGCGTCGGCGGAGGGGAGGGAGGTGGCGTTCACCTCCATATTTTAGGCGGGGTCACGCGGGCGGCGTGTGCGGCGGCATGCTCAGGCGGCGTCCCGGGCCCGCCACGGTCGGCACATTCCCAGGAAGCAGGCGACGGCGAGGGCCGCGCACACCAGCTGCACCACCGCCATCGGCACCGCCGTGGCCTCCCCGGCGATCCCCACGAGCGGCGAGGCGACCGCCCCGACCAGGAAGGAGGAGGCACCGAGCAGCGCGGAGGCCGAACCGGCCGCGTGCGGGGTGCGCATCAGCGCCTGCGCGTTGGTGTTGGGCAGAGCGAGACCCATCGCCGACATCAGGACGAACAGACCGGCGGCGACCGCCACCAGGCCCGGCTCGCCGAACACGCCGCTGGTCATCAGCACCAGCGCCACCGCCGCCAGCAGGATCACACCGAGACCGAGTCCCAGCGCCTTGTCCAGGCTGATCCGTCCGACGAGCAGCTTGCCGTTGATCTGGCCGACGGCGACGAGCCCGACGGAGTTCAGCCCGAAGAGGAGGCTGAAGGTCTGCGGCGAGGCGCCGTAGATCTCCTGGACGACGAACGGTGAGGCGGAGATGTACGCGAAGAGCGCGGCGAAGGCGAGTCCGCCGGAGAGCATGTAGCCGGTGAAGACACGGTCCGCGAGCAGGCCGCGCATGGTCCGCAGCGCCTGGCCGACGCCGCCCGCGTGTCGGCGCTCGGGCGGCAGTGTCTCGCCGAGGAACCTCCACACCACCAGGGTGAGCAGGATGCCGACGACGGTGAGGACGTGGAAGACGCCCCGCCAGTCCGTCGTGCGCAGGATCTGTCCGCCGATGAGGGGCGCGATGATCGGGGCGACGCCGGAGATCAGCATCAGGGTGGAGAAGAACCGGGCCATCTCGACGCCGTCGTACAGATCGCGGACCACGGCCCGGGCGATCACGATGCCGGCCGCGCCGGCCAGGCCCTGGAGCAGCCGGAAGGCGATCAGCAGCTCGGCGGAGGGCGCGAGCGCGCAGACCGCGGTGGCGGCGACGTACACGATCATGCCGATGAGCAGCGGGCGGCGGCGTCCCCACCGGTCGCTCATGGGGCCGACGACGAGCTGGCCGAGCGCCATGCCGGCGAGGCAGGCGGTGAGGGTGAGCTGGACGGTCGCGGCGGGGGAGGCCAGTGACTCGGTGACCTCCGGCAGGGCGGGGAGGTACATGTCCATGGAGAGCGGCGGCAGGGCCGTCAGACCGCCGAGGACGAGGGTGACGAGCAGCCCGGTGCGCCGAGCGGCGGTGACCGGGGCGGTGGCTATGTGTCCTTGCGTCGTGGTCTGGCCGCTCTCCGGCATCGACTGCCCTCCCTTTCGTTGAATCCTTGCCTATGCTCTCAGCTCGTCCGGAGTGGTCGAGACCTTTTGGGGTGGGGCATGAGCGGAACCGTGCGGTGGGGCGTGCTGGCGACGGGTGGGATCGCGGAGCGGTTCACCACCGATCTCCTGGCGATGGAGGACGCGGAGGTCGTCGCCGTGGCGTCCCGGACGGAGGCGTCGGCGCGGGCCTTCGCCGACCGCTTCGGGATAGCGCGGGCGTACGGCTCGTGGGCCGGGCTGGCCGCCGACCCGGACGTGGACGTGGTGTACGTGGCGACGCCGCACCACGCGCACCGGGCTGCGGCCGGGATCGCCCTGGAGGCGGGAAAGGCGGTCCTGTGCGAGAAGGCCTTCACGCTCCACGCGGGCGAGGCGGAGGAGCTGGTCCGGCTCTCCCGGGACCGTGGCCTCTTCCTCATGGAGGCCATGTGGATGTACTGCAATCCGCTGATCCGGCGGATGCGGGAGCTGGTCGCGGACGGGGCGATCGGTGAGATCCGCACCGTCCAGGCGGACTTCGGGCTGGCGGGCCCGTTCGCACCGGACCACCGGCTGCGCGACCCGGCGGTGGGCGGCGGGGCGCTCCTCGACCTCGGGGTCTATCCCGTCTCGTTCGCGCACCTGCTGCTCGGCGAGCCCGACTCCGTGCAGGCGCACGCCCTGCTCTCGCCGGAGGGCGTGGACCTGAACACGGCTGTGCTGCTCGGCTGGTCGGACTCGGGGGCGTCCGCGCTGCTGTCCTGCTCGATCGTCGCGGACACTCCGGTGACGGCCTCGGTGACGGGCACGCGCGGGCGGATCGACCTCCCGCGCGGCTTCTTCCACCCGGAGCGCTTCACGCTGCACAGGGACGGCCGGGACCCGGAGGAGTACGTGATCGAGGGCCACGGGCCCGCCGAACGGTACTCCTTCCGGTACGAGGCGGCGGAGGTCATGCGGTGTCTCCGGGCGGGCGAGACGGAGTCGCCGCTGGTGCCGCTCGACGGTTCGCTGGCGGTGATGCGGACGCTCGACGCGGTACGGGACCGCGTCGGCGTCCGCTACCCCGGCGAACACCGCGCCGAACTGGCGGCTACGCGGGCGTGAGGCCCGGGTTGCCCGCCTCGGTCACGAAGGACCCGGCGGTGGTGACCGGGGCGCCCGGGGTCGTCACCGCCGAGACCGTACGGAAGTCGGCGCGGGCGCTCTGCTGGCCGAGCGCGACCGTCACATAACCGCGCCGCCCGTTGTAGAACCGCATGTGCGGGTTGGCGGTGGTGAGGTCGTCGTAGTTGGGCGGCCGGTCGGTGCCGTCCCTGCCGCTGCTGATGGAGGTGGTGACGATCTCGGTGCCGACGGTCCGGGACGCCGGGTCGCGGAAGTCGGCCTTGATGTCGAGGCCGTAGCAGACGTGCACGTCGCCGGTGAGCACCATCAGGTTCTCGACGCCGGCGGCGGCCGCGCCGTCGAGGACGCGCTGCCGGGAGGCCGGGTAGCCGTCCCAGGTGTCCATGGAGACGGTGTAGCCGGCGGTCGGGTTGCTGCGGCGCTCGGAGAAGACGACCTGCTGGGGGACGACGTTCCATACGGCGTCCGAGGCTTGCCAGCCGTCGAGCAGCCAGCGCTCCTGGGTCGCACCGGTGAGGGTGCGGCTCGGGTCCTGGGACTCGGGACCTGGCGGCCGCCAGCCGTCGCCGTACGCCTGGTCGGAGCGGTACTGGCGGGTGTCGAGGATGTCGAACTGGGCGAGCCGGCCGAAGGTGAGGCGGCGGTAGAGCTGCATGTCGGGGCCCTGGGGCTGCTGCGCCGTGCGCAGCGGCTGGTTCTCCCAGTAGGCGCGGTAGGCGGACGCGCGGCGGAGCAGGAACTCCTCGGGCGGCACGCCGTTCTCGGGGATGTCGTCGGCGTAGTTGTTCTCGGTCTCGTGGTCGTCCCAGGTGACGACGAAGGGGTGCGCGGCGTGCGCGGCCATCAGGTCGGGGTCCGACTTGTAGAGGGCGTAGCGCAGCCGGTAGTCCTCCAGGGTGACGGTCTCCCGGTTGAAGACGGCGGGCAGCACGCGGTCGGTGTAGTTGCGGGCGCCGCCGGTGGCGTTGACGGCGTACTCGTAGAGGTAGTCGCCGAGGTGGAAGACGACGTCGACGTCCTCCTCCGCGAGGTGGCGGTAGGCGGTGTAGTAGCCGTCGTGGTACGCCTGGCAGGAGACGGCGGCGATCTTGAGTTCGGACGTCAGGGTGCCGGCGGCGGGTGCGGTGCGGGTGCGGCCGACGGGGCTGATCCAGGCGCCGGTGCGGAAGCGGTAGAAGTACACCCGGTCGTGGCCGAGGAGGCCGATCTCGACGCGCAGGCTGTGGTTGTACTCGGGGTGGGCGGTGGCGATGCCGCGTCGGACGATCTGGGTGAACGCCGCGTCGTGGGCGAGCTCCCACTGGACGAGGACCCTCTCGGCGGGCAGTCCGCCGCCGGGCTCGAAGGGCTTGGGCGCGAGCCGGGTCCAGAGGAGGACGGAGCCGGGCAGGGGGTCGCCGGATGCCACCCCCAGGGTGAACGGGTTCTCGGTGATCCGGCGGCCGCGGAGTTCGGCGGCGGCCGCCGTGCCGGTGGCGGGCAGGTTGACGGCGAAGGCGAGGGCGGCGGCGGCCGCCGTGCCGGTGAGGAATCGGCGGCGGCCGAAGTGTCGGGCCGCGGCGCGGAGTTCGGGTGCGTGCTGCGGTGCGGTGGTCATGTACCCCTCCCCAGACGGATGTGGTCCCCCCGGCATTGCAGCGGGGCGGCGAGGCCCCAGGTTGTCGGGTACAGAACATCCGCGTGTCGGACAGATGAGTTCCCTGTGCACCGATCTGCCGTACGCTGCCCGCCCATGAGCATCGCTGTAGTGACGGGAGCAGGTTCGGGCATCGGTCGGAGCGTGGCGCTGGCTCTCGCGGAGGCGGGCTGGTCGGTGGCGCTCGCGGGCCGGCGGGCGTCGGCCCTGGAGGAGACGGCCGCGTCCGTCCCGTCCGCGGACGTCCTGTGCGTCCCCACCGACGTGACGTCACCCGACGAGGTGGCGGCGCTGTTCGACGCGGTACGGGACCGGTTCGGCCGGGTCGACCTCCTCTTCAACAACGCGGGGACGTTCGCGGGCGGCGGGGTCCCGGTCGAGGACCTGCAGTACGAGACCTGGCGCTCGGTCGTGGACGTGAATCTGACGGGTGCTTTCCTCTGCGCCCAGGCCGCCTTCCGGGCGATGAAGGAGCAGGACCCGCAGGGCGGCCGGATCATCAACAACGGCTCCATCTCCGCCCATGTGCCGCGCCCGCACTCGATCGCGTACACGGCGACGAAGCACGCCATGACCGGGATGACGAAGTCCCTTTCGCTCGACGGGCGGCCGTACCGGATCGCCTGCGGGCAGATCGACATCGGCAACGCGGCGACGGAGATGACGGCGCGCATGCGGACAGGGATCCTCCAGGCCAACGGCGAGCTGGCGGTCGAGCCGGTGATGGACGCGGCGGACGTGGCGGCGACGGTGGTGCACATGGCGAGTCTGCCGCTGGAGGCGAACGTGCAGTTCGCGACGGTCATGGCGACGGCGATGCCGTACATCGGGCGGGGCTAGGGGGTCGGGCGGGGGCCGTGTTCCGCGGGCCCCGCCGCCACGCGCCGGTTATGCCTGGCCCGTCTCGAAGCGGACGACCTTCCCGCCCTCGACGACGAAGCGCCAGCGGGTACGCATCTCGCCCCACGTGTCGTTGCGGAAACGGGCGACGAGGACGTGCCCGTCCTCCTTCACGGACTCGATCTCCATATGGCCGCGCGAGGCGAAGATCTCCTTCTCGGTCCACTCGTCGAGGTCGCGGTCCGAGCCGTCGTCGGACATGGTGGCGCCGGGGGCCAGGGTGGCCATGAAGGCGTCGCGGTCGTTGGCGTTCAGCGCGCCCACGAAGGCGCGCACGGCGGGGTCGCTGAGCTTGTCCACGGGGATGGTCATGGGCTACCCGTACACCGGACGACGCCGATCCCCGTGGAGCCCGGCCGGAGTGTGGCGCGCGTCAGTGGACGGACTCGGCCACCTGGGCGAGCGGAGCGTCCGCATCGGGCCCCAGGCGGGCGCGCCCGCCTGGCACGCTGAGTCTCATGACCGACACCTGGGACACCGTCGACCGCCTGTACGCGTGGATCGCCGCGCACCGCGACCTTCCGCCGCAGCAGGACGTCCTGTTGCGCATCCTGAAGCTCTCCGAGGAGGTCGGCGAGGTGGCCCAGGCCGTCATCGGGGCGACGGGCCAGAACCCCCGCAAGGGCACCACGCACACCTGGCAGGACGTCGAGGCCGAACTTTGCGACGTGATCATCACGGCGATGGTGGCGCTGCGGACGCTGACACCGGAGCCGGCGGAGGTCTTCGCGGGGCATGTACGGCGGGTGGCGGAGCGGTCGCTGGAGCGGTGAGTGGCGAGACCGGTCGGGGCGGGGTGCGGCGGGGCAGCCGATTCACGCCGAATTCGCGCCGCGACCGGCATGCCGGGGTTGCACCGGCGGCCATCGGCACTCCATAAATGATCGCGAGCGCTATCTTTCTTATGCGGGGTCAGCGGGTTCCGCGCCCATCGAACGTGCGGAGGCCAGGAGTCAATGGTCAGTCAGGAGCGTGCCGAGCGGACGCGGCAGCGTCTGCTCCAGGCGGCTGCCACGGAGTTCGCGCAGCACGGGTACGGCGGCACGTCGCTCCAGCGGATCAGCAGCGCCGCGGGGGTCACCATGGGCGCGCTCACCTTCCACTTCCCCACCAAGATCGACCTGGCCGGGGCCGTGCACGCCCATGGGTCCGCACTCACGCGGGCGGCGGTGGAACACGTGGCGGCGGCCCAGGCCGACGCCACCGACGGCGACCACGACACCACCCCTGTGCTCCAGCGGGTCATCGGTGTCACGCACGCCCTGGCGCGCCTGCTCCACGAGGAGGCGACCGTCCGGGCGGCCGGCCGCCTCAGCCGGGAGCGGACGCTGGGGCAGGTCGACTGGAACGACTCCTGGCTGCCCTGTGTCGACGAACTGCTGGAGCGGGCGGGCAGGAAGAAGGAGTTGCGGGCCGGCGTGGACCCCGCGATCGTGGCGCTCCTGACGCGTTATCTGGTCTCGGGCCTGGAGGCGTCGGCACAGCCCGCAGGGGGCTGCCCGAGCCATCTGCGCAAACTCGGCGAGGTCTGGGACGTGGTGCTGTCGGGGGCCACCTGAACCGTCAGACCGCGCTGCAGCCGCCGTCCACCGGAACCGCCGCGCCCGTGACGAAGGACGAGTCGTCGCTCAGCAGCCAGGCGGCGGCGCGGGCGATCTCCAGCGGCTCGGCCATGCGCCGCTGGATGGTGCGGGCGACCGCCTGCTTCTCCACCTCGGGGTACCGCTCGATGACCCCCTCCATCAACTCCGTACGCGTCGTGCCCACCACGAGCGCGTTGACCCGGATGCCCTGCTCGCCGTACTCGGCCGCGGCCGCCTTCGTCATACCGATCACGGCGTGCTTGGCCGCGACATAGGGGGCCGCGGCACCGGTGGCGAACTGCCCCGCGATGCTGGAGGTGTTGACGATGGCGCCGCCCTTCCCGGCCAACATCACCGGGATCTGCTGACGCAGGCAGTTCCACGTGCCCCGTACGTTGACGTCCATGATCTGGTCGTAGACCTCCTCGGGCAACTCGTGCAGCCTGGCGCCCGCCGTCCCCCAGCCCGCGTTGTTGAACGCGGCGTCCAGGGAGCCGAAGGTGTCGACGGCGGCGGCGACCACGTCCCGTACGTCCCGCACCGATGTCACGTCCCCCGGGCGGGCCAGGGCCCGCCCGCCCGCGGCGGTTATCTCACCGGCCAGCGCCTTCAGCGCGTCCTCGCGGCGTGCCATCAGCACCACCGCCGCGCCCTGCGCGGCGACGTACCGGGCGGTGGCGGCGCCGATCCCGCTCGACGCCCCCGTGATCATGACGGTCCTGTCCTTCAGCACTGCGCATCCCCTCCCTGTCACTTCGGACCACCCCGCTCGGTACCGGCGCGGAACGCCGGTACCCCCCTAGGGAGTGTCCGGAAAGTCTCGCCGTCCGCCCGGAGGGCGGGGTCTGCGGCGTCCGGTGCGTGCGATCGCAAGGCGGCCGGAAGCCCTCGTAGCGGAGCTACTTGGGCTTGTGGCCAACGCAGCGTGGGGGCGCCTCCCGTGCCCGAAGGGCTACGGGGGAGTGCGTGCAGGGCGTCGCAGACCAGGCGAGACTCTCCGGACACGACCTAGGTCGTGGGTCAGCCGAAGAGTCCGGCGTGGTCCGCGGCCCATGCGGCGAAGGTCGCCGGGGGCCGTACGATCAGTCGCTCCAGTGTCCCGTCGCCGCGGCCGGCCGCTCCTCCGGCCCGCCGCCGGGCGCCCTCCAGCAAGGCCTGGGCGATCCGGTCGCCGTAACGCCGGCTCCATCCCGCCCTCGCCTCCTCCTCCGTGATCTCCTCGAACACCAGCCGTCGGCCGAGGACTTCGGCGAGGATGTCGGTCTGCTCGCGTGGCGAAAGCGCCTGAGGGCCCGTCAGCGCGTAGACCTGGGAGGCGTGCTCGGGTTCGGTCAGCGCCCGCACCGCCACCTCGGCGACGTCCCGGGGGTCCACGCAGGCGGTGCGAGCGTCGCCGCCGAGGGACCGCACCACGCCGTGCTCACCGATCGAGGGCGCCCAGGCGAGGGCGTTCGACATCGGCGTACGGATGCGCAACACGGTCCAGGACAGGCCGCTCTCGCGCAGCGCCTGCTCGCTCCGCAGGTTCCAGCGGGCGACCAGATCGTCGGCGCCCGGGTCCGCGACGCCGAGCCAGGAGAGTTTCACGGCGTGCCGTACCCCGCCGGCGCGGGCGGCGGCCAGGATGTTCTCGTCGTCCTCGGGGCGCAGCGGGTTCGCCGTCACGACGAAGACCGCGTCGGCCCCTTCGAGCGTCTCGCGCAGCCGGTCGCGGTCCTGGTAGTCGCCCTGGACGACCGTTCCGGCGAGTCCGAGCGCGGCGGCCTTGTCCGGGTCCCGCACGAACAGGGTCGGGGCCGCGGGCCCGGACGCCCGGGCCGCGAGGAGTCGTGCCACCTGGCGCCCGACGGCTCCGGTGGCGCCGGTGACGACGATCTTCGGATGCGCCGCGCCGGAGGACGTGGCGGGGGCGGGGGTCACTCGGACCTCCCTCGCGAGACGTCGAGTACGAGACGCTTCATCGCGCTCGGTGTGGCGATGGTGGGCAACAGCACGTTCCACATCTCTCTCACTCGCTCGGGCAGGTCCTCACGGCCGCTCTCCAGATGCGCGTGCATCTGCGCGCCCGTACAGGCGTTGACGACCAGCCGCGCCACCGGGAGGACATCGACGTTCGCGCGCACCTCGCGCTCGCGTTTCCCGACGGCGAGGTCCTCGGCCATCACCACGGTCCACTGCTGGTGCGAGTTCTCCGCGGGGCCGACGAAGGAGTCCTGCTCCATGACAAGACGGGCACCAGCCAACAGGAAGGGATCATCGAGGAGTCGGTGCGCCCAGGTCAACGTGATGTCGATCGCATGCTGGAGCCCCTGCGACTGATGGGGCGGTGCCACCCGGACGGGCTGGTCCCGCACGATCTCACGAGCGAGGGCTTCCTTGCTCTCGAAGTGGAAGTACATCGCACCGAGCGTCATCCCGGCCCGCTGCGTGATCTTCGTGACGCTCGCGCCGGAGAACCCGAACTCCGCGAACACCTCTGCGGCGGCACGGGCGATGACCGCCCTCGTGCGAGCGGCGCGCTCCTGCTTGATCTCCCGCTTGCCCATCAGGTCGGCCATGGACGGCTCCTTCTTCGCTCGAGAAAAAGAATAATCTCTCTTATGGTCATGGCGCCGACGGCCCTCGAGCCGTTCTGACGCCACGTCAACATCCTTACGGAGGAATCGGATGGCTTCGCGCACCCTGCACAGAATCGTCGATCTCGATCCCCGCTCCCCCGCCCCCGAGCCCGCCTCCGTACCTGACGTGGCGCGGTACGTGGGCAAGGTCGACCCCGCCGAGGTGCTCGTCACCGGGTGGCGTCGACTGGGCGACCTGACAGACTTGGTGACGGTTCACTGGCCACGTCACCACGATTTCTACGCGCCCGCGCCGCACGGTTACGGCCTCATGCTGTTCACCGAGAGCGTCCGCCAGGCCCTGGCCATGGCCAGCCACGCGGGGCTCGACATACCCCTGGGCCACCGGATGGGCTGGGAGACGCTGTCCTGCGCGGTCGCGCCGGACGCCTTGGGCGGCGGACCGGGCCAGGCCGCCGTGGAGTTGACCGTCACCCACGAGACCGTCGACCGCCGCAGGTCGGGCCTGGTCCGGCTGATCGCCCAGGTGCGGGCCACCCGGGGCGGCGGGCACCTGGGGACCGCCCGGGTGCGGTACACCGCCTATCCGCCGTCGCTGTACGACCGGCTGCGCGGCTCCCACGCCGACGCCAAGGAGGCCTTCGCCCGCGCTCTGCCGCCGGGTCCCGCGCTCGATCCCGCGCTGGTGGGCCGTACCCACGCACGCGACGTGACGCTGGCCCCGGACACCTCGCGGGGCGTGGACGGCGCGCGGCGACGGTGGATGCTGCGGGCCGACACCACCCACTCCGTCCTCTTCGACCACCCCCACGACCACATACCCGGCATGGTCCTGCTGGAGGCGGCGAGCCAGGCCGTCCAGGCCGACGCGGCACCGACGCGCGTGGTCCCGATCGCGCTCGACACCACGTTCTACCGCTACGTCGAGTTCGACCTGCCGTGCACGATCGTCGCGGACGAGGCCGAGACCGATAGCGGGAGCGAGAGCGACGGTGCGGAGCTCCGCCGCCAGGTCGTCAGCGGAATCCAGGACGGGGAGACGGTCTTCACGACTCAGGTCACCGGCCTCACGCTCGCCTGAAGTGCGCGTATGAGGGCGAGTTGAGTCGGCGGCGGCTCCGACGGGGGCACCCGGCGACCAGCCGGGTGCCGAGGGAGGCCCCTCAGCCACACCTGTAGCCCGACACGACACGGCGCCGGCCGGCGGGCCGCCGCCCGTGCGGGCGGCGGCGCGCCAGTCGGCGCCGTGTGGCTACGCGTTCCCGGTGAGCCCTCGGAAGGGCTCGGTCAGCGAAGGGCTTCGTTGTTGCGGGCGGTCCAGATCGCCAGGGCGGCGAGCAGGGCACAGGCACCGCCGAGCCACAGCACGCCGTGGAGGCTCAGCATGTCGACGATGACGCCGCCGACCAGTGCGCCGAGGCCGATGGAGAGGTTGAACACCGCCACCCACAGCGAGGAAGCCGCTTCCACCGCCCGCGGGGCGGCCTTGATCATCCACGTCTGGAGGCCCACGGACACACCGCCGTACGCCAGGCCCCAGACGATCAGCAGGATGATACCGCCGACCGCGGTCTGGCCCAGCAGCAGGAAGAGCGGCATCGCGACCGCGAGGGCCACGGAGATGGCCAGCACGCTCCGGTGCATACGGCGGGAGAGCGCCGAGCCGGCGGCGAAGTTTCCGATCATGCCGGCCACACCGAACCCGAACAGCAGCGGACCGACGTAGCGCTCGTCGATCCCCGACAGCTTCTGCAGGGCCGGGCTCACGAACGTGTAGGCGGCGAAGTGGCCGAACACGATGAGCACCGTCGCGATGATGCCGATGCGCACGCCCGGGTTGCGGAACTGCTCCATCAGCAGCTTCGGCCGGATGGCCTGCGAGGCGGCCAGCCCCGGCAGCACCGCCAGCAGGGCGATGAGCGTGATGAGCGCCAGAACGCTCAGCGAGGAGAAGGCGATGCGCCAGCCGGTGAGGTCACCGACCAGGGTGCCGAGCGGGACACCGAACACGTTCGCGGCTCCGACGCCGCCGAAGATGACGGCGGTGGCTCGCGGCACGTCCGCGGGGGCGACGAGCCGGACGGCCAGGCCGCTGGCGACGGCCCAGAAGCCGCCGATCGCGATACCGACCAGCACCCGGGAGCCCACCAGGACGGCGAAGTCGGGCGCCAGGGCGGAGGCCAGGTTGGAGACGGTCATCAGAGCCATCAGTCCGATGAGCAGGATGCGCCGGTCCATCTGCCCGACGAGCATCGGGACCAGCGGTGCCGCGAACGCGGCCACGATGCTGGGCACCGTCACCATCAGCCCCGCCGTGCCCTCGGAGATCGACAGCGCGGAACCCACGGAGGTCAGCAGACCGATCGGCAGTTGCTCGGCGGTCACCAGCAGGAAGGTACCCAGAGCCACCGCGGAGACCGCCATCCAGCGACTTCTCTCCGGGGCCTCTGGTTCCTGTACCTGGGTGGGGGTCTGTTCTGCGGTCGTCAACGGAGTCTCCTTCAATGATTCGGGAGCGCTCGCTCCCATACTGCCCGACATTAGTATGGGAGCGCTCGCTCCACAAGTTGGGTAAGGTGAACACATGGCACGCCCCCGGCAATTCGACGAGAAGAACGCGGTCACGTCGGCGACCGAGCTGTTCTGGCGGCGCGGTTACCACGCCACCTCGGTGCGCGACCTGGGCGACGAGCTGAAGCTCACGCCCAGCAGCCTGTACCGGACGTTCACGGACAAGCACACGCTGTTCCTGCGTGCGCTCGACCATTACCGGGCCACCGAGTCGGCCCAGGCCCGGCAGCGGCTGGACACGTCGGACCGCCCCGTGCGGGAGGTACTGAGAGAATGGATGCTGTGGCTGGTCAGCTGCCCGGCCGGCGGCAAGTCCGGCCGCGGGTGCTTCGTGGTCAACACCGCCACCGAGCTCGGCACCACCGACGAGAAGGCCCGTCAGCGGACCGAGGCCGCCTTCGAGGTCACCCGGCAGGCCCTGCGCTCCGCGCTCGCCGTGGGCCGTGACCGCGGCGAGCTCTCCGCCGACCTCGACCTCGACGCCGCCGTGGAGCTGCTGTTCACCACGGTGCTCGGCCTGCGGGTGCGGGAGCGCGCCGGCCATGACATCGAGCGTCTGACCGCCGCGATCGATCTCGCGATCCGCACCCTGGGGCCGCCGCCAGCGGAAACCGCCTGACGGCACCGCACCGGCCTCTCGTTCGGATCATGCCGGGCGCGCGGGGTCCGGCGTGATCCGAACGCAAGACCCTAGGTCGTGTCCGGAAAGTCTCGCCTGGTCTGCGGCGTCCTGCACGCGCGGTCGCTGCGTTGGCCACAAGCCCAAGTAGCTCCGCTACGAGGGCTTTCGGCCGCCTTGCGATCGCACGCACCGGACGCCGCAGACCCGCCCTCCGGGCGGACGGCGATACTTTCCGGACACTCCCTAGGCCGGCGCGCCCAGCCACGCGGTGGCCACCTCGGCCAGGCCCGGTGATCCCGCCCCTCGCGACCGCCCGCTCCAGAGCACATAGCCGTCGGGGCGGATCAGGAGCGCCGGGGCCGGCATCGCGGAGGCGGACTCCGGTACGACTTCGACGATGGAGAGCCGGCCGGACCAGGGGGCGGCCAGTTCGGCCTGGTCGGCCGCCTGGGCCGTGTGGATCAGCAGCGGACGTCCGTCGTGCAGCAGGGCGGCGAGGCTCGTCATGCCCTGGGCGGTCTTCAGCCGGGTGTCCGGGGCGAAGGTGCCGGCCAGGGGGTCGCCTGGCACCCGGACGTCGTAGCGGATGTCGGTGCCGCTGAGCATTCCGGTGAGGAACGTGTTCACCTGCGGCAGGTGCATCGCCTCGCGGAACAGCTCCCGCAGCGAGTCCGTGAGCACCCCCGGGTGCATGAGCGCCACCTGGGCCCGTACGTTGTACAGGACGCGCGCCGCCACGGGATGCCGCTCCGTGTGGTAGGTGTCGAGCAGACCGGCCGGCGCCCATCCCTTGACCTCGGCGGCGAGCTTCCAGCCCAGGTTGAGGGCGTCCTGCAGGCCCGTGTTCAGCCCCTGTCCGCCCATGGGGAAGTGGGCATGGGCGGCGTCGCCGGCCAGCAGCACGCGGCCGCTGCGGTACTGCTCGGCCTGGAGGGCGGCGTCGCTGAACCGGGTGAGGTCGCGGGGCTCCGCCATCGGCACGGGGCGGCCCGCGATGCGCTCCATCTCCTCCCGCAACTCCTCGAAGGTCACCGGCGCCTGCCGGTCCGGCGCGGGACCACGGAAGTCGTACGTGCACACCCGGCTGTGTCCGCCGGGGTTCAGCCACACCAGGGTCCAGCCCCGCGGTGTGCGCTGCCAGCCCGCGGGAGCGGTCCAGGGGTCGAGCAGGCGCACCTCCCCCATCAGCGCCGACACGGTGGCGGGCGTGCCGGTGAAGGGGATGCCGGCGGACTGACGGACGACGCTGCGCACTCCGTCGCAGCCGACCACCCACCGTGCGGTGACGTGGTTCCGGGTCCCGTCCGCGCCCTGGAGCTCCACGCGGACGCGGTCGCCCTCCTCATGGACGCCGGTGCACTCCTGGCCGCGCAGGATCCTCGCGCCCAGGCCGACGGCCCGCTCGGCGAAGACGTGCTCGGCGTAGGCCTGCGGACTGCCGACGATGACCGGGCCCTCCGCGCTCACGTCGGCGAGGTCGAGGTCGAACATCCCCGCGAAGTGGAAGGGGACGCTGGTCCGTCCGCCGCCCGCCGGACGCGGCTGGACCGCCTCGCGTAACCCGCGGCGGTGCAGGCTCTCCACCGTCCGGGCGTGCAGCGTCCCGGCCTTCGATAGTCCGGTGGGCACCGGGAGTTTCTCCACCACCAGCGGCTGGACGCCCTGCAGCGCCAGCTCGTGGGCGAGCAGCATCCCGACGGGACCACCGCCCACGATGACCACGTCACAGGTGACCGGCTCGTCCGCGGGGGCGGCTGACGGTTGCTTCACTGTGCTTTCCTCACCTTCGTGCCGAGCGGGTGGGTACGGGCGCGGAAGCCACGCCCGCACCCACCTCTGATCGCCGGGTACGGCTGGGGGTTTTACCGCACCCGGACGGCGGTGGATTGGTACGCATCTACTCGTACCATCGTATGCAAGCGCTCCGCAAGGCGAATCGCACGACCAAAGCCCTACGGTCCGCGTATCTTCGTAATATGGCTGTCATGGCACTCCGTCACCCGAAGACCGATGAGATCCGACTCGAAGACGTGTTCACCGCCTTGAGCAACCCGATGCGCCTCAAGGTCGTGCGCGCGCTCGCCGAGTCCGGCCCGACCCCGTGCGGAAGCCTGCTCGACGGCGTCCCCAAGTCCACGCTCACCCACCACTGGCGGGTCCTGCGCGAGGGTGGCCTCATCTGGCAGGAGGCGGTGGGACGCGAGTACACCCTGACGCTGCGCGCCGACGACCTCGAACAGCGTTTTCCCGGGCTGCTGCCGGCCGTGCTGCGGGCCGCCCGGATCCCGGCGCCGCGGTGAGCCGGACACCGCGGATGCCCCGGGCTCGGCTGAACCCGGGGCATCTGCGGTGTGGATGTGTCAGGGCAGGCGGACCGACTGGCCGTGCCGGAAGAAGTCGGTCGGATCCCAGTACGCCTTGGCCTGCTGGAGGCGGGCGTAGTTGCCGTCCCAGTAGAGGTCGTGCCAGGGCACCGAAGAGGTGTTGTACCGCGCGTCGCTGAGGTCGATGTCGCAGTAGTTCACGAAGCAGCCCGAGGTCTGCTGGTCCGGAACCGGTACGCCGCCCTTGTCGGCGTACGTCTCCCGGTACAGGGCGCGCAGCCAGGCCAGGTTGACCGCGTCGTCCTCGGCCTCCGTCCAGTTGGTCTGGTACAGCACCTTGAACGTGGAGTCACGGTGCGCCTGCGCGGTGTCCCCGGACGCCAGCGCGTTCACCTGCGCGCCGTAGGAACTCACCACCACCTGCGCCATCGGGTTGTCCAGCTGCCCGGCCCGCAGGTGCTTGTAGAGGGTGGCGATCTGGGCCGTGGTGAAGCCGCGCCGGTGATAGGCGGACTTCTGGTCGCCGCGCAGCGTGGGGTTGGTCATCACCTGGTTGCTGGTGCCGAGGTAGTGCGTGGCCTTGAGCCAGCTCCAGCGCCGCGGCACGAAGAAGTTGGCCAGCGGGCCGTGGTCGCTCGAGTTCTCCGAGGGCCGCACGGGGGAGATGGACATGCCCCGGGTGACGTGGGCGAGGAAGTCCCTGAGCACGGTGTCGGCGTTCGGGGTGTCTCCGGTGATGTGCGTGAGCAGCCCGATCTCCCCGCCGGATATGTGGTTCAGGTTGAGCAGGGAGACCAGGCCCGGCGTGTCGCCCGGTTCGGCGTGCATCTCGTGCCAGGTGCCGAAGTTGCGCACCAGCGTGGTGAAGTCCGCCTGCGTCATCTTCGCCCACGGCCAGGCGAGGGCGCTGACGAGGACCTCGGCCGGCGGCTTCGGCAGGAGAGCGGAGGGATCGGTCCCCGTGGCGTTCGGGGAGCGGAACCAGTAGCGGGTGACGATTCCGAAGGTCCCGCCGCCGCCACCGGTGTGTGCCCACCACAGGTCGTGGAGGTGACCGGTGTCGTCGCGGGTGGCGACCACCGCCCTTGCCTTCCCGAAGCTGTCCACCGTCACGACCTCGACCGCGTACAGATGGTCCACGATCAGGCCGTCGCGGCGGCACAGCAGCCCCCAGCCGCCTCCGGCGACATGGCCGCCCGCACCCACCGAGTAGCACATACCGCCGGGAACGGTCACGCCCCAGCCGCGGTACAGACGGTCGTAGACGTCACCGAGATTGGCGCCCGGCTCGACCGCGAACGCGTTCTTCTCCGCGTCGAAGTACACGCGGTTCATCTCCGACATGTCGACGATCACATCGACGTCGGAGTTGTAGACGAACTCCTCGTAGCAGTGGCCGCCGCTGCGGACCGTCACTCGTCTCCTCGCCGCCGCGGCCTGCGCGACGACGGCGACGACCTGCTCCGTGGTGGACACCAGGTGGACGCGGTCCGGCGACGACGTCCAGCGCTGGTTCAGGCCGACCGTGAGGTCCGCGTAGCGGGGGTCGCCGGGCTGGATCGCGGTGGCGGCGAAGGGGGGCGCCTCCGTCGTCGTACCGCCGGCGGAGGCCAGGGCCGGCGGGGCGAAGCCGAGTGCGGAGACGCCGGCCGCCCCGCCCGCGGCGGCGAGGACGGAACGGCGGCTGGGCTGTTTTCCGTTGCGTGACATGAGAACTCCCGAGATCAAGGGTGGGACAGACCGTGCGCGCGCCTGTACAGCACTTCGCGCCGCGGGCTACTCCAGGTACTCGTCGCCGAATTCGGGGCCTACCTCATAGCCGTAGGCCACATCCTTGAGGCGCTGTTCCTCCGAGGGCGGCGGCGTGTCCCCGTCCGCGGGGACGCCGACGTTCAGGAAGAACCTGTCCTTCCCTCCGGGAAGGGTCATGAAGAGCATCTTCGCGGGCTCCGCGGTGACGTTCTTGAAGGCGTGCTTCGTGCCTCGCGGGACGTAGATGAAGGTTCCCGCCGGGGCCTCGTGCTTGCCGTTCTTGTCCCGGAACTCGACGGTGCCCTCCAGGACGTAGAAGGCCTCCTCCTCCCAGTGGTGGACGTGCAGCGGCGGACCGCCGCCCTCCGGGACGAGCGCCTCGATGAGGGTGAGCGTCTTCCCGGTGTTGTGTTCACCGGACTTCACGGTGTACCGGTCGCCGAACGCCCACCGGCTCGGCCCTTCGCCCGGCGGGACGATGACGACCTCGTTCTTGTTCTGGCCCGCGAAGAAACCCAGGCTCACCGGCCCTCGCCTCCGTACAGCGCGTCCAGCTCCTTGACGTCGGTCTCCGAAAGGCGCAGGCCGGCCGCCGCGATGTTCTCCTCCAGGTGGTCCGGGCTGGAGGTGCCGGGGATGCAGCAGATGTTCGGCGAGTGCTGCAGCAGCCAGGCGAGCGCCACCTGATAGGGGGTGGCCTCGAGCCGCTGCGCCACGGCGTGGATGACCTGGGCGTCCAGCGGCACGTGCTGCGGCACCTTCGTGTCCGTCGCCGTGTCCTTCTCGTGCTGGAGGGTGAACGTGCCCAGCGGGAAGAACGGCATGAAGGCGATGCCCGCCTCGGCGCAGGTCTGCACGAGGTCCTCGTGGAGGCGGCGCACGACGTTGTACTCGTTCTGCACGCAGACGACGGGGGCGATCTCCCGGGCCTCGGCGAGCTGCCGGGCGGTGACGTTGCTGACCCCGAGGTGCCGGATGAGGCCCTGCTCGCGCAGTTCGGCGAGCGCGCCGAAGGGTTCGGCGATCGAGTCGTCGGGGCCGAGACCGCCGGCCTCCTCCACGATCCGCAGGTTCACCACGTCGAGATGGTCGCGGCCCAGCCCACGGAGGTTGTCGTACACGGCCCGGCGCAGCTGTTCCGGCTTCAGCGCCGACGGCCAGGCCTGGTCCGGGGTGCGGAAGGCGCCCACCTTCGTCACGATGACCAGGTCGTCGCCGTACGGGTGGAGGGCCTCACGGATGACCTCGTTGGCGACGTACGGGCCGTAGTAGTCGCTGGTGTCGATGTGGTTGACGCCCAGCTCCACCGCGCGCCGGACCACCGCCACCGCGCGCGCCCGGTCCTTCGGCGGGCCCCAGACGCCGGGCCCGGGAAGCTGCATGGCGCCGAACCCCATCCGGCGGATGACGAGTTCACCGCCCAGTGCGAACTCCCCCGCCGCCGCTGCGGGCTCGGTACCTGCGATGGCGTGACTGGTGGACATGATCTGCTCCTTGAAGAGGTGAGGATGTCGGCTGTGTCCGGGGGGACCGGTCAGCCGCGGATGACGGTCTTGCTGCGCATCAGGAACTCGCCGAGATAGCCGTCGTGCGGCACGCCCCGGTCCATCCAGTGGGTGGGGTGGTCACCGACGTACACGTTGGCGATCGTCCGGTCGGCGACCAGCTCGTCGATCAGCTCGCCGTCCGACGGCGTGATCTCGTCGTCGGTCAGCACACCGACGACGAGTGAGTCGCCCAGGACGGCGGCGCCGTCGGCGCGGTTCCAGGGCACCACCCATACGCAGGGGAAGGGCAGTTCGGCGGTGTGCCAGCCGCCCTTCAGGTCGGGCGCCTCGAACACCGCGGGGCGCAGCACCGCGCCGCCGCCGGCGAGTTCGTCCACGACGCCGTCGCCGCCGAGGTGTGCGGTGGTTCCCTTGGCGCGCTCCAGGAGATGCCGCTCCAGGGCCCGCGCCCGGTCGAGCGGCTGCACCGGCAGCCCCGCCTTCTCGTCCTCGGCCGGCAGACTGGGCAGCGCGCCGAGACGCTCGGCCAGCGCACGGGCCACCGGCGCCGGATCGCCCTCGACGAAGACCGCGGTCGCGTTGACGCACTTCATGCCGCCGTGGTGCGCGATGGAGTCCACCATCGTGTCCAGGTGCGCGCGCCAGTCCGACTCGGCCGTGACCAGGATCTTCGCCCGGCCGGGCCCCTGTACCAGCACGTCGGGGTCGTCTGCGTACTTGCGGACGACGTCGTCGCCGCCGTACACCAGCGCCAGATCGGCTCCGGTGAGCAGCTCGCCGGCCACCGCGTGGTCGGTGGGCAGCAGCACCACGTGGTCGTCGCCGAACCCGGCGGTGCGCAGGGCGGCGACCAGCCGGTGCGGGGTGAACGGTTCCCGGCGCGAGGGCCGGATCGCGACGCGGAAACCCAGCGCGAGGGCCTCCAGCCACAGCGCGTGCGGCGCCGGGTGGTTGCCCGCCGCGTTCACGGCGAGCACCTCGCCGCGCCGGGTCCACACCGCGCTGCCGGTGCGGGTGCGGGCGTCCTGCCAGTCGAGCACGGCGCCGCCGGGCAGCGCGCCGTAGGCCCCGGCCAGGGCGCGGCGCGCCGAGTCGGCGATCTCGTCGGCGGCGGAGCGTACGGCGGGCAGCGGGATCCCGGAGACCCGGGCGACGGTGCGCTCGTACGCGTCGTACGTCAGCCCGTGCACCTCCTCCTCGCGGAAGATGCGGGCCGCACGGGCGAGGGCCGCCAGGCGCCGCTCGCGCGGCAGCGGCGTCGCCTTGTGCAGGGCGGCCAGGGCCCGGCTGACGAACAGCCGGGGTACGAGGCTGAGTTCGGCGACCGCCGTCCCGGCGGTGTCGGTGACGGTCTCGCGGTTGCGTGCGCGGTACGGCCCCCCGGGGCCCAGCGCGTCCAGTGCGTACGGCTCGGTCGTGGGCATCAGTAGACCCCCTCGATCACCTTCTGGTCGTCGAACTCGCGCACGGGGGCGATGTCCGCCACCGAGTCGCCGACCTGGCCCGGCAGGGGCCGGATACGGGTGGCGACGTCCCGCTCCACGTTGTTGGGCAGGAACAGGCTCTTGCCGACGTAGTGCATCACCACGCGGCCGCGCTCGCCGTACTCGACCGGCCGGCGCTTCTCCAGGTCGACCACGTTGTAGGTCATGTACGGCGAGAACGGGTCGTAGACGCAGGGGTCGTCGTCGCCCAGGCCCGGGCGCTCGGTGACGTGGCCGAGCGTCATGGTGTTGCCGAAGCCGCTGCACAGCACGGTGTCGGGGAACAGCTCGGTGCGGTACAGGTTCCGCGTGTCGGGGTCGAGCTGGGTGCCCACCCACATGATGGCCTTGACCTTCTCGCGGACGAGGTCGACGAGTTCGTCGCGGCGGCACAGACGCTCCAGGACGGGCGGCGTCAGCATGAGCACGCCGATGTCCTGGGAGCGCAGCGGATGCTGGAGCTGGTCGATGAGGTGCTCGGTGTACTGGTCGGACTCGGCCTGGTCGCCCCGCGCGATGATCTTCTTCACCCAGCGCGGGTCGACGTCGACGGCGAAGGACAGGCCGCCGCGCTGCGCCACCAGCTGCTGGAAGGAGGCGCCGACCATGTGCGGCCCGGACGGGATGGCCAGCAGCCAGTTCACGTCGCGCGGCACGCCGTGCGCGTCCAGCTGGGCGTTGCTGTGGGCCAGCAGCATGTCCAGCCACTCCTGGAGCATGACGACGCGCTTGGGCGCGCCGGTGGTGCCGCCGCTGTCGAAGACGCCGACGATCTCGGGGCGGCCGCCGTACCCCCGCGGGATCAGGTCCTCGGCACGCACGTCCCGCAGGTCGTTGGCGAAGTTCGGGAAGAGCTTCAGGTCGTCGAAGGTGCGGATGTCCTCGACGGGGTCGAAGTCCAGCCGGCCGAGGCGGTCGAGCCAGAACGGCGCGCCGGTCTCCTTGGAGAAGTGCCAGCGGATCGCGGCGCGGAGGAATTCGTCGGGGTCGGGCGTGGTGCCGTAGGGCAGTTCGAGAAGGGGGTCTGCAGCGGACATCGGAGAGCTTCCTTTCGGCCAGGTCCGGCGGAGGGCGTGTCGGGGCCCCGGGTTCAGTCGGCCTGTGGTGCCTTGGCGATGCGGTCGAGGAGTTCGTCGGCCCAGTCGCGCGTGTAGGAACGGAAGTGGGGGAATCCGCCGTCGTACGGGTCGCCCGTCCACACGAAGTCGGCACCGGGGTTGTGCACGTCGGTGCCGGACGCGGTGAAGAGGTGCGGGCTGCCCTGCACGCGGGAGCCGCGTGCCACGGCGAAGTCACGGTGGATCGCCGCGCGGGCCGTGCCCTGTGCCAGGGCGTCGGCCAGCGCCGCCTCGTCCACGAGCGGGCACGCGGCGGCCACGGCGAGGATCTCGGAGGTGAGACTGATGCAGCGGCCCTGCCCGTAGAAGGCGTGGCGCAGGGCGGTGTCCAGCTGATCGCTCGCGGGCAGCCCGCCGACGGCCGGTGCCTTCGCGGCCTGGACGGCTTCCAGCGCCGGCAGCGTCGTCACCGGATAGCGCGAGTCCGGGCCGGGCCACAGGCGCCAGCCGAGCGTGGGCACCAGCGCGCCGATCGCCACCGTCTCGGCGTCGATGATGGGCTTGGGTGTGGGTTCGGAGTTGAACAGTTCCAGGGGGAAGGCCCTGTGGTCGACCAGGAGCTCCTGGCCGCGTTCGGCAGCGGCGGTGTGCAGCGTGGCCAGCGCCAGCGTCGCCCACGGGCAGCCGATGTCCGACCAGACGGTCACGACGGCCTCGTCGGTCGCGTGGAGCGCGGCGGTGTCGGCCTGGATGGTCATGGGCGGGAACACTCCTGCTGATCGGCGCAACGGGCGGGCGGACGGCCAGCATTCTGGTCACAGGGGTGGTCGCCGCCGCACGGCTCGGCCGCGGACTCTGTCACACGCCGCAGACTTCGTCAGAAGCGCTCGGGCAAGGTGACGGAGTCGGCCGCCGCCGGTCGACACCCGGCCGGTACGCGGCGGATCATGACGCACCCGGTGGCTCGCGCGTCAGGCCGCCGCGTGGCCCGTGCGAGCGCCGCCGCATGACCGCGTCTGAGCGTCACCGCGTGGCCCCGTTCTGAGCGCGCCGCATGACCGCGTTTGAGCGTCGCCGCGTAGCCCCGTTTGAGCGCCGCCGGGACTTCGACCGTGCCGCGGGTCGATCGTGCGGCGCGTCCGATGCTCCGTCGCGGCGAGGGTGGCCTCGTCGCCGGCGCCGTTGTCGTACGAGACATGGCCGGTGCCGTACGGACCGCCGTACCCGACGTGGAACCGGACCGAGCCCGGGTAGCCGGGACGGGACGATGATCGCGCCCCCGTGGACGTCCTCCGTCCGCGCGTCGTGCGCGGCCCCCGCCGGGTCGGATGCGATGGCGGCCCTGTCGGCCGGCTCGGCCACCCCGCGCCGCCGTACCTCGGCGCCGGCCTTCCTGGCGGCGTCGGCCGCCGGCCCGGGCGAGCGGGGCGGACGTGGCCGGTGCAGCGGTCATCGATGACGGCGACGCCCGTCGTCACGGGCATTCCTTCTGCGTCGTCGCAGGCCGGTGGCCGGTGACCGACATCCCGGCGTCATGACGGCAGCGGAGCCTTCCGGAACCGGCAAAGAAGCGGCAATCGCGGCCGCGCGACTTCGTCAGCTGTCCCCGGCAGCGCCCCCGTGTCGCGCCAAGTTGACGGATTAGGCACCTTCGCGACGGACTGAGCGCCATCACGACGGACTACCCGCCGGTGCGTTGCCGCTCCGGACGCCCGCTTCCACAGTGGAGTCCGCCCGGCCAAGCCCGGATGCGAACCCGCTGGAGGACGCACGCCGGTACACCCGCAGCCGCGGCCCCACCGGGCAGAGACCCTGCCGGCGCGCACGTACGACCGTGCCCGCTTCACACACGGCCATGCCCGCCATCAGCCGGAGTTGCTCCGGCATGCCCCCGCCGAGGGAATTCGATGACCGACATTGAGTCCTACCTTCGCTCCCTGCCCGCTCTCCAACAACCCGACTGGGCGCACCACCCCCGTCTGGACACCGCCCGCGCCCACCTGCGGCGCATGCCCGCCCTCGTGGACATCGAGGCGGTGCACCGCCTCAGGTCCCTGCTTGGCGAGGCCGCGGCCGGCCACCTGCAGATCGTCCAGGCCGGCGACTGCGCCGAGGACCCGGCCGAGGCGACCCCCGAGGACGTCGCCCGCAAGACGGCGCTGCTCGACGTGCTCTCCGGGACGATGAAGCTCGCGTCCGGAAAGCCGGTGCTGCGCGTGGGCCGCCTCGCCGGACAGTTCGGCAAGCCCCGCTCGCGCCCCACCGAGACCGTGAACGGCGTCGAACTGCCCGTCTACCGGGGCCACCTGGTCAACCGGCCCGAGCCCGACCCCGAGCTGCGCCGCCCCGACCCCGACCATCTGCTCTCCGGCTACCGGGCCGCCAGCGACACCATGCACTACCTGGGCTGGCGCGGCTCCGCGGGCCGCCGTTCGGAGTTCGGCGTGCCGGTGTGGACCAGCCACGAGGCACTGCTGCTCGACTACGAACTGCCCATGCTGCGCCGCGAACCCGACGGCTCGCTGCTGCTGGCCTCCACCCACTGGCCGTGGGTGGGCGAGCGCACCCGGCAGCCGGACGGCGCCCACATCGCCCTGCTCGCCGCCGTGTCCAACCCGGTCGCCGTCAAGGTCGGACCGAGCATGACGCCCGAGGAGCTGCTCGCGCTGTGCGAGCGTCTGGACCCCGAGCGCAGCCCCGGCCGGCTCACCCTGATCTCCCGGATGGGTGCGGAGAACGCCCCGCGCAAGCTGCCCGCCCTGGTGAAGGCCGTCGCCGCGGCCGGCCACCCGGTGCTGTGGCTGTCGGACCCGATGCACGGCAACACCGTGTCCGGCCCGGACGGGCTCAAGACCCGCCTGGTCGAGACCGTGGTGTGCGAGATCCAGGCGTTCCAGGAGGCGGTGTGCGCGGGCGGCGGCGTCGCGGCCGGCCTGCACCTGGAGACGACTCCCGAAGCGGTCACCGAGTGCGTCTCGGACGCGGTCGAGCTGGACCGCATCGGCGACAAGTACCTGAGCTTCTGCGACCCGCGGCTGAACCCGCAGCAGGCCGTCGAGGTGACCTCGGCCTGGCGGGGCTGACCCGTACGGCGTCACTCGACTCGCCGCTGACACAAGGAGGTTGGAGACGTGCAAGGAACACTCGCCCTGGTCACCGGGGCGGCCGGCGGTATCGGAGAGGCGGTCGCCCGGCTGCTGGCCGAGCGCGGAGCACGGGTGGCCGCCGTCGACCTGGACGCCGAACGGATCGCCGCCACGGCCGCCGAGCTCCGCGCGGACGGCCTCGATGTGACCGGCTTCGCCGCCGACGTCACATCGAGTTCCGCCGTTGAGCGGCTCGTCGACGACGTCGAGACCCGGCTCGGCCCGGTGCGGCACCTGGTGAACGCCGCCGGTGTGCTGCGTCTCGGCCAGGCACGCGCCCTGACCGACCAGGACTGGAACGCCACGTTCGCGGTGAACGCCACCGGCGTGTTCCATGTGTCGCGGGCCGTGGTCAACCGCATGATCCCCCGTGGCACCGGCGGGATCGTCACCGTCGCGTCGAACGCCGCGGGCACCGCACGCGCGGAGATGGCGGCCTACGCGGCCTCCAAGGCCGCCGCGACCGCGTTCACCAAGTGCCTGGGCCTCGAAGTGGCGCACACCGGCATCCGCTGCAACGTGGTGGCCCCCGGCTCCACCGACACCCCGATGCTGCGCGGCATGCACACCGCCGACACCGCCGCCAAGGCGTCGATCGCCGGCAGCCCGGAGCAGTACCGGGTCGGCATTCCGCTGGGCAAGGTCGCCCGTCCCGAGGACGTCGCCCGGACCGTCGCCTTCCTGCTGTCGGAGGACGCCGGGCACATCACGATGCACGAGCTGACCGTGGACGGCGGAGCCACCCTCGGTGTCTGAGAACGAAAGGAAACACCCCATGCCCGGCATCCCCCCGGTGGAGTCCTACCCCCTGCCCACCGCGGAGCAACTCCCCGAGAACACGGTCGACTGGCAGCTGTCCCCCCGGCGCGCGGTGCTGCTCCTGCACGACATGCAGGAGTACTTCCTCAGGCCGTTCCCGCGCACCACCGACCTCGGCCGGTCCCTGGTGGACAACACGGCGCGGCTGCGCGACCAGGCCAGGGCCCTGGGCATTCCCGTCGCCTACACCGCGCAGCCCGGCAGCATGACGCCGGAACAGCGCGGGCTCCTCAAGGACTTCTGGGGTCCGGGCATGCGGGCCACGCCCGAGCACCGCAAGGTGGTCGCCCCGCTGGAGCCGGAAGACGGCGACTGGACGTTCACCAAGTGGCGGTACAGCGCCTTCTTCAAGACCGACCTGCTGGCCCGGATGCGCGCGGAGGGCCGCGACCAGCTGATCATCTGCGGCGTGTACGCGCACGTGGGCGTACTGATGACCGCGGTGGAGGCTTACACCAACGACATCCAGCCCTTCCTGGTGGCCGACGCGGTGGCCGACTTCTCCGCCGACTACCACCGGCTGGCCCTCACCTATGCCGCCGAGCGTGCCGCGAAGGTCGTGACGGCCGAAGCGGCACTGACCGAGCTCGACGCGGCGACCGCGGCAGCGCACTGAGCGCGCCCCTCCCCGGCGAAAGGATTCCCATGACAAGGCAGGACGGCGCGCTGGCGCTGCTGTCGCGCATCCTGGACGGCTCGACGGAGGCGTTCGCCCTGCTGCACCGCCCGGAGGCGGCAGGCGACGACACCCTCGAGGTGCTGACCGGTGAGATGGCGCGGGTCGGCACGCTCGCCGACCTCGAGTTCGACGAGACGCAGGACGCCGATGCCGGCGCCGGCCAGGAACTGCTGGTGCTCATCCCCTATCGGCAGCTGGCCGAACGCGGCTTCGCGGCCCCGGACGACGGCAGTCCGCTGCTGGCGATGCGGGTGCGCGAACAGGCGTCCCTCTCGCTGCGCGAGAACCTGGGACTGCTGCCCAACGATCCGGTGAAGGTGACCGGCGGCCACTTCGACATCGACGACGACACGTACGCCGAGACGGTGCGCCGCGTCGTCGCCGACGAGATCGGTACGGGCGAGGGCGCCAACTTCGTGATGAAGCGGTCCTTCACCGCCCAGCTGCCGGACTTCGGCGTGCCGGCCGCGCTGTCGTTCTTCCGCCGCCTCGTCGAACGGGAGGCGGGCGCGTACTGGACGTTCCTCATCCACACCGGCGAGCGGACCTTCGTCGGGGCCACCCCCGAGCGGCACATCAGCGTCCGGGACGGCCGGGCGGTGATGAACCCCATCAGCGGCACCTACCGCTACCCCGCGTCCGGCCCGGACCTGGACGGAGTCCTCGCCTTCCTCGCCGACACGAAGGAGGCCGACGAGCTGTACATGGTCGTCGACGAGGAACTGAAGATGATGGGCCGGATCTGCCCCGGGGGCGGCCGCGTGGTGGGGCCGTACCTGAAGGAGATGGCACGCCTCGCGCACACCGAGTACTTCATCGAGGGCCGGACCGACCGCGATGTGCGCGACATCCTGCGCGAGACGCTGTTCGCCCCGACGGTGACGGGCTCCCCGCTGGAGAGCGCCGCCCGCGTCATCAGCCGCTACGAGCCGGCGGGGCGCGGCTACTACAGCGGCGTGGCCGCACTCATCGGGCGGGACGCCGCGGGCGGGCGCACCCTGGACTCGTCGATCCTGATCCGTACCGCCGACATCGACCCCGCCGGGGTGATGCGGATCGGCGTGGGTGCCACGCTGGTGCGCCACTCCGACCCGGCCTCGGAGGTGCAGGAGACCCGCGCCAAGGCCGCGGGGCTGCTCGCGGCGCTCGGCGGGGCCGAACCCACCCGGTTCGGTTCGCATCCGGCGGTGCGCGAGGCGCTGGACTCGCGCAACGACGACATCGCCCGGTTCTGGCTGCGGGACACCGCCGGTGCCGCCCGGCCCACCGGCCCGCTGGCCGGGCGCAGGGTCCTGGTGGTCGACGCCGAGGACACGTTCACCGAGATGATCGCCCACCAGATCCGCTCGCTGGGCTGCGAGGTGGACGTGCGCCGCTTCGACGAACCGTACGACTTCGACGCCCACGACCTGGTGGTCATGGGCCCGGGGCCGGGCGACCCGCGGGACACGTCCCACCCGAAGATCGCCCATCTGCGCTCGGCGGTGACCCAGCTCCTGGAGGAGCGCAGGCCGTTCCTCGCCGTCTGCCTGAGCCATCAGGTACTGAGCACGCTGCTCGGCCTGGACCTGGTACGCCGCCCGGTGCCCAACCAGGGCGCACAGCACGAGATCGACCTGTTCGGCAGGGCGGCGCGGGTGGGCTTCTACAACACGTTCGCCGCCCAGTGGGACGCGGACTCCTTCGAGCACCCGGTGCACGGCCGGGTCGAGGTGAGCCGGAACCCGGCGACGGGTGAGGTGCACGCGCTGCGGGCGGCCGGGTTCGCGTCGATGCAGTTCCACGCCGAGTCCGTGCTGACCGTGGACGGGCCGAGCATCATCGGCTCGCTGCTCGAGGAGGTGTCCGGCGCATGCACGCGGTGATCGTCTGGTGGGATCTGGCGGGCTCGCCGCAGACCATCGAGTCGCTGCGCGGTTTTCTGCGCGACGAGGCGGTGGAACGCTTCTCGCACGTGCCCGGCCTGCGGCTGAAGTTCTGGATCTCCGACGCGGCCACCGACCGGTGGGGAGCGGTACTGCTGTGGGAGTCGCGGCAGGCGGCGCAGGCCGTTCTGCCCCAGCTGGCCGCCTCACTGATCGGTTACCCGCCGACCGAGCGCCACGCCTTCGACGTGGAGGCCACGGTGGAGGGCGAGTTCGCCCTGGCCGCGCTCGCCGGCCGCGGCCTGGCGCTGGAACCGGCCGGTCCCTGAACCGGCGCTGCAACCGGCCGGTTCCTGGACCCAAGATTCCTGAACCCCCCGGCCTTGAACCGCCGGTCCCTGAACCCACCGCCGCGCCGGGCGTCCGGCCCGGGCGGCCGTACGCCGGATGTGCTGCCGGAGAACGGCGAGGCGGCCTTCCGGCCGCGGGAGCATCATGCGGTCGTCGCCGCACCGGCCGGACACACCGGTGTCATCGCGCCGGACGGCGGCGCCGTCCCCCACGCGGGCACGCGCGTACGGCCGGCCGGGTGCCGCGCGGTGCACCTGCGGGCCGCCTCGACACGACCGCTCGATACGGCCACCCGACGCCCGGCTTCCCGTGACCCACGTGGCGGCCGGCCCCTCGACGAAGGACAGTAATGATCACCGCCATCGCGCCGCCCCGGGCGTTCGACGCCCGTATCCCCGGCTCGAAGTCACTCACCAACAGGGCACTGCTGCTCGCCGCCGCGGCCGACGCGACCAGCGTTCTCAGCGCTCCGCTGGTCAGCGACGACACCCTGGCCTTCCGCGACGCGCTGACCCGGCTCGGCGCCCGTGTCGAGCCGTCGGCCGACGGCACCGCCTGGCGGGTCACCGGCCTGGGCCGCGGCCCGGTCGGCTCCGGCCGGATCTGGTGCGCGGACGCGGGCACGGCCGCGCGCTTCCTGCCGCCGCTCGCGGCCACGGGCCACGGCGAATTCGTGTTCGAGGGCAGTGCCCAGCTCACCGCCCGCCCCGTGGCCCCGCTCGCCGACGCGTTGCGCCGGCTCGGTGCCGAGGTCACCACCGCTCCCGGCGGGACGCTGCCCCTGCGGGTGGCGGCGCGAGGGCTCGACGGCGGCGAACTGGACGTCGACGGCAGGCTCAGCAGCCAGTTCCTCAGCGGGATGCTCATGGCGGGTCCCCTGCTCGGCACTCCCCTGCTGGTCCGGGTGCGCGACCTGGTCAGCCGCCCCTACATCGACATGACACTCGCGCTGATGCGGCACTTCGGTGCCGAGGTGACCGAGGACGCCCCGGACGAGTTCACCGTCCGTCCCACCGGCTACCGCGCCGCCGATCTGCGCATCGAGCCGGATGCCTCCACCGCGTCGTACTTCTTCGCCGCGGCGGCGGTCACCGGGTGCGGTGTGACGGTGGACGGCCTCGGCCGGGAGAGCCTGCAGGGCGACGTGCGCTTCGTCGACGTACTGGAACGCACCGGGGCCCGGGTGCGCCGCGGCCGGGAGGCGACCACGGTCACCGGGACCGGCGTGTTCAGGGGCGGCTTCACGGTCGACATGGGAGAGATCTCCGACACCTTCATGACGCTGGCGGCCATCGCGCCGCTGGCCGACGCCCCGATCACCGTGCGCGGCATCGGCCACGCGCGGCTGAAGGAGTCGGACCGGATCGAGGCGGTCGCGCGGAATCTGCTGGCGTCGGGCGTGCGCGTCGAGACCGGCCCGGACTGGATCACCGTGCACCCGGGCAGCACGTCACCGGCGCGCATCGCCTGCCACGGCGACCACCGGATCGCCATGGCGTTCTCCGTACTGAACCTGCGCACCGGGAACCTCACCCTCGACGATCCCGGCTGTGTCGCCAAGACGTTCCCCGGCTTCCACGAGGAACTGCACCGGCTCTTCCCGCAGCACCCGCTGCCGCCATCCACCGCGCGTGCGCGGCACTGACTCACGATCGCACCCATCTGATTTCCGAAGGGATTTGACGGACCATGGCACACATAGTGATCGCCGGGGGCGGCATCGGCGGGCTCGCCACGGCGATGTCGCTGGCTCAGGCGGGACACACCGCGACGGTGCTGGAGCGCAGCGACACCTTCGCCGAGATCGGGGCCGGCATCCAGCTCGGCCCCAACGCCTTCCACGCCCTGGACCGCCTCGGAGCCGGTGAGAGCGTGCGCGAACGTGCCGTGTTCATCGACGAGTTGCGGTTCATGGACGGCACCACGGACGAGAAGGTCGCCGCCATGTCGCTGACCGGCGCCTATCGGGAGCGCTTCGGCAACCCGTACGCGGTCGTGCACCGGGGGGACCTGTACCAGCCGCTGCTCACCGCCTGCCAGGAGCTGGACAGCGTCGAACTCGTCGGCGACGCCGCGGTGCGGAGCTACGAGCAGGACGCCGGTGGGGTCACCGTACGGACCGCCGACGGGCGGACGTTCCGTGGCGCGGCACTGATCGGCGCGGACGGCATCCGCTCCACCGTGCGCGCGGCGATGCTGGGCGACGGTGAACCCCGTGTGTCGGGTCACACGATCTACCGCTCGGTGATCCCGATCGAGAAGGTGCCGGAGGAGCTGCGCTGGAACACCGTCACGCTGTGGGCCGGCCCCAAGTGGCACTTCGTGCACTACATCATCGGCGGCGGCAAGTACCTCAACCTCGCGGTCACGCGTGACGACGGCGCGACCGTGCCCGTGGCCGGGCGGGAGACCGAACGCGCCCATGTCCTCGCCCAGTTCCCCGGCATCGGCGCCACCGCCCGCCGCCTGCTCGAACTCGGCGAGGGTTGGCGCGAGTGGGTGCTGTGCGACCGTGATCCGGTCCGGTCCTGGACCGACCGGCGCGTCGTCCTGGTCGGCGACGCCGCCCATCCGATGCTGCAGTACGCGGCCCAGGGTGCCTGCCAGGCGCTGGAGGACGCCGTGGTCCTCGGCGACCTGGTCGACGGCATGGGCGCGGACGACGTCGTACAGCGCCTGGAGAAGTTCAACGCCGTGCGCCACGAACGCGCGGGACGCACCCAGTTGATCGCCCGGCGCATGGGCAGCGAGCTGTACCACCCGGCGGGTGAGGAGGCCGAGGCGCGCAACGCCATGCTCTCCGCGCTGTCGCAGGACGAGATGTACGACAAGGTGTCCTGGCTGCACGGTGACCGCGACTTCACCGACAGCGGGCTCGGGGGGACCCGTTGAGCAGGTTGCGTTGGCTGACCGCTGGGGAGTCCCACGGACCCGCGCTGGTCGCGACGCTGGAGGGTCTTCCCGCCGGTGTCCCGGTCACCACCGAGCTGGTGGCGGACCACCTCGCGCGGCGGCGTCTGGGCTATGGGCGCGGTGCGCGGATGAAGTTCGAGCAGGACGAGATCACGTTCCTCGGCGGTGTCCGGCACGGTCTCTCGCTGGGCTCGCCGATCGCCGTCATGGTGGGCAACACCGAGTGGCCGAAGTGGGAGAAGGTGATGTCGGCCGATCCGGTCGACCCCGCCGAGCTGAAGGAGACGGGCCGCAACGCGCCGCTGACCCGGCCCCGTCCCGGCCATGCGGACCTGGCCGGGATGCAGAAGTACGGTTTCGACGAGGCCCGGCCGATCCTGGAGCGCGCCAGCGCCCGGGAGACGGCGGCCCGGGTGGCTCTCGGCGCCGTGGCCCGTTCGTTCCTCAAGGAGGCGGCGGGTATCGAGATCGTCTCCCATGTGGTGGAGCTGGCCGGCGCGAAGGCGCCGTACGGCGTGTATCCGGTCCCGGGCGATGTGGCGAAGCTGGACGCCGACCCGGTGCGCTGTCTGGACGCGGACGCGTCGAAGGCGATGGTCGCGGAGATCGACCAGGCCCACAAGGACGGTGACACCCTCGGTGGTGTCGTGGAGGTCCTCGCGTACGGGGTGCCGGTGGGGCTGGGTTCGCATGTGCACTGGGACCGGCGGCTCGACGCCCGGCTGGCGGCGGCGCTGATGGGCATTCAGGCGATCAAGGGGGTCGAGGTCGGTGACGGCTTCGAGCTGGCGCGTGTGCCCGGTTCGAAGGCGCACGACGAGATCGTCTCGACCCCTGAGGGCATCAAGCGCACGTCCGGCCGCTCGGGCGGTACGGAGGGTGGTCTGACCACCGGTGAACTGCTGCGGGTGCGGGCGGCGATGAAGCCGATCGCGACCGTGCCGCGTGCGCTGGCCACCGTCGACGTCGTCACGGGCGAGGCCGCGCAGGCCCACCACCAGCGCTCCGACGTGTGCGCGGTGCCGGCGGCCGGGATCGTCGCGGAGGCGATGGTCGCGCTGGTCCTGGCGGACGCGGTGGTGGAGAAGTTCGGCGGCGACAGCGTCCCGGAGACCCGCCGCAACGTCCGCTCCTACCTCGACGACCTGCGGATCCGGTGAGATCGCGGCGGGCCGGGGTGGCCGTACCCCACTCCGGCCCCTGATCCGCGGTTGTCCCGGCACCACCCGCCCCGGCGACGCGGTGCGCCGCACAGGCCCGTACGGAAGGGCGGAAACACGCCGTTCACGTACGCCTGCGGCATGTGACCGTCGGCGCGTCGAGCCGTGAAATCAGGTGCCCGGACCACCTCGTGAGATCACGGTCGCCCAGCCAAGGTGGACAGGCAACACCGACAGTGCCGCCCCCAACGGCTGGAGCATCGTGAACACATTCATCCTCGGGACGGACGACCCCGCCGACACACGGGCAGTGCCTCGCCAGGGCGGCATCGCCTCCGGTGCCGACGTGACCGACGACATCGTCGCCGAGCTGTGCACCGTCCTGTTCTCCCTGCTGAGCCGAAGGAACCACCGGCTGCGCGCGGAGCAGTACCTGCGCGGTCTGCTGTCCACGCCGGGCCGCAAGTCCATCCGCAACATCGCCGCCCATCTGGGCGGACCGGCCGTGGAGCAGAGCCTGCACCACTTCATCGCCAGCTCCACCTGGGACTGGCGACCGCTGCGCATCGCCCTGGCCGAATACCTCGAACACACCGCGGCACCGCAGGCATGGGTGATACGGCCGATCCACATACCCAAGGCGGGCAAGCACTCGGTGGGCGTGGACCAGCACTTCGCGCCTCACCTCGGTCAGGTCTTCCGCGGCCAGCAGGCGCTCGGCGTCTGGCTCGCCTCCCCCGAGCTGAGCGCGCCCGTCAACTGGCGGATGGTCCTTCCGGAACCGTGGATCAGCGATCCGGAGCGGCGTGAGCAGGCCGAAGTGCCCGAAGGGCTCGGGGCGGAGAGCACGGAGGAGTGCGCCGTGTCCGCCGTCGTGCGGATGCAGCAGCGGTGGAGCATTCCGCGCCGGCCGGTCCTGCTCGACCTGCGGTGCGGCGGGATCTCCGCGGCGATCGACCGGCTGGCCGCGGGCGGCGTGCCCTTCGTCGCCCGGATCAGCCCCCTGGCCCGGATGGCCGTCGCCGACCCGTCTCTGCCCGGCTACCGGACCGGTTCGCTGCCCGCCCCGCGGATACTCGAACTGGTCAAGGGCCTGCGGGTCCCCATCGCCTGGCGGGACGCGGCGCACGGCAACACCCTGCGCACGACCCTGACCGCGGCCGTGCCGGTCACGCTGCCGGGCACGGCAGGGGCCGCACCCCGGCGTCTGCTCCTGCTCGGCGAGTGGACCCACCCGGCGCAGCCCCCCGCCCAGCTGTGGATCACCGGCATGACGCATCTGCCGATCGGCTCGCTGCTGCGGATCGCCAAGCTGAACGACCGGGTGGAGGAGGACTTCACACGCATCGGCGACCGGGCCGGCCTGCGCGACTTCGTGGGCCGCTCCTTCCGCGGCTGGCACCGTCACATGACGCTGGCGTCCGTGGCGCACACGGCGATCGCCCTGGGGGCCTCGGAGTGAGCCTCCGGGGGCCGGAGAGAGGGGCCGGAAAGAGGGGCAGACGAGTCGGGCTGTACGCCGGGGACTGTCGGCGCAACGCTATGACCTGCATAAACGTGCAGGGATGGTGCTTCCGTGGCTACTTTGATGGCTACGTAACAAGACGTCCCCCGCCCGGATTGGCCCGGACGGGGACGTCTTCGCTCCTGAGATTCAGACGGTCCCCTCGATGCGTTCGAAGATGTCCGCGTCCGTCTCCCGCTGCCAGACCGGCAGGTCGGACCAGTCGGCGACATATCCGGGCTTCGGGTCTTCGAAATGCCGGAACATCTGGGCGGTCCAGCAGATCGCGACGAATCGCCCCTTCTGCTCGCGGGTGAGCCGGGCCGCGTGCCCGCCGCTGACCTCGATGAAGTCGCGCACCTGCCCGTACACGGCGGTGGCCGCTTCGCGCTCCCACGCGGGCGTGTCGTCCCAGGGCGTGACGTAGCCAGGCTTGGGCTCACCGGGGTAATGCTTGTTCACACCGTCGATCCACGCCTCGCGGAAGATCCGGCCGTCATTCATGCGCGTGTCCCTCTCGTCATGCGGTGCGCGGAAGCGCCGCGATTCGGTGATCAAGAGTCGAGACTCGGTCATCGGACATGAGCGGGGCAAGACGCCCCCGAAGCCCGTCCAGCTTCTTGCCGAGGAATCCCGAATTCGACCGGTCGGCCAGTCCGAGTGCCTGCTCCGCGTAGTGCATGACCTGATCGATGTCCCGCCTGTGCGCCCCGAGCACGGCGAGGTCGCTCAGAACAGCAGCTCGGCGACGCAAGGACAGGGGTTGGGCAAGGGCTGCGGTGAGCGCTTCCTCGGCGAGATCAGGGCGGCCCAGCTGGAGGTAGCAGGCCCCTCTCTCCTCTGCCAGGCGGGAGCCGTCGAAGCGGAGCCAGCCGCCGTTGTGGGAGTGAGCGCTGTCGAGGGCGTGCACTTTCTCAGCTTCGTCAAGAGCCCGGTTGCACGCGTCGAGATCGCCCACGGCCGCGTACGCCTGCGCCTGGACGGCCGCGACCCAGTGACGGGTGGAGAGAGTGGCGTCGCCCCTCCGGGCGATGCGGAAAGCTGCCGCGAGCAAGGGCTGGGCAGCGTGCGCGCGGCGCGCGTACAGCTCGACGTACGCGTGGCGCGTCATGGCACAGGCCCACAGGTCGTGGTCGCCACCGGCGTAGGCCGCGTTGGCGGCCAATGTGTAGCACTGCGCGGCGTCGGTGTACCGGTTGGCGTCGAAGAACAGCTCGCCGACGAGCTGGTAGAGGTCGGCCGTCATCCGACACAATCGGGACCGATCCACAGCAGTACGGGTCTCGGTCAGTCCCTTCGCCATCACATCGAGCTGTGCGCGCACCGCAGGGAAGACAACATGCTTGGCGTCCGATAGCGCGTAGACCTGCCAGAGGCTGCGATGCAAGGCGTCCCCTGTCTCCAAGAGCGTCGACGCTGCACGCCCTCGGGCGGCATCACCGGGATCGGGAAGTGCGACCAGCGCACCCGTAACGGCGAGCAGACCCAGGACTTCGCGGCGCTTCATGTCGTCATCATCACCATGGAAGAGGGGTGGAGCAGCGGAGAGCCCGGCTGTCTCAGCCGGCTGTTCGTCGGAGAGAAGGGCTTCCAGCTCGGGGAGGGTCACTCCCAACAGCCCTGCGATCTTAGGCCGTTGATGAGGACGCGGGGTGGCACGACCACTTTCCCAACGGACCACGGTGGACGCGGCCACCGAGAGCACTTCTGCGAATTCCTCCTGAGAGTAACCCCGGGCTGCGCGTCGTTCCGCAAAGTGCCTTCGCCTCGACGTCATAGGTCTCCCCTCACGAGAACCCTTTCACGCACTCATACCCGCCACGCGCCAACGCCTGGAAAACGCCCGGGAATTGCGCGAGGTCCGCTCTGGGGGAAGGTAACGGATCGTCGTTGACTGGTCACACGCTGCTCGGAGGTCGAAAAGACCCTCCGGCGGCTCCCACGACGGAGAGGAGCGACCGAGTGACAACCTCCGGACTGCCCCACAGGAACTCTGGCGCCAGTGGCCGTACGTACACGCCGCCGGAGCCCCGGCCGGGTGCGCCGAGCCGGGCTCTTCGGGTGCGAGCGGCCGGCGGCTGGGAGAAGTTCATGCGCCGCATCGAGGCCCGGCAGGAGCCGGAGGAGTGAACCCGGCCGGTTCCGACGGCTACGAGCACCACCCGCTCCTGGACACGCTTGTCCGTGACATCGCCTCGCGTGGGGAGGGTGTGCTCGTCGCCGTCACACACGAGCTCCACAGCCACGGCACGGTCCGCATCGCGCACATCCGGCCCGCGTCCGGAGTCGAGTGGACGACCGCGGCCGACAACATCCAGGCCGCTCGCCCCTGAGCCGCGGCCCGCAGATCGCCGTCCGCGCCCCCTGGCGCAGACGGATTCCCGCACCACACCCTTCAACCCAAGGAGTCTCATGACCACCTCTGTTGCACCCCCCTCCCCCACGCGGCCGTGGGGTGCGGGCCGACTCGCGCCCTACCCGACGGTCATCCGCCGACCCCACGCCACGGTCGCCATCGACCCCACGACGCAGCTCGGGGTGTTCCGCGACCGCGTCGGGCAGGTGGTCGAGATGGGCAAGCACGGCACCAGCTCGGGCACCGAGACCTCCACGACGACGAACTCGGACTCCCGGAACGACCAGGGTCACGATCAGGACAGCACGCAGGACTGATGACCATGACCGAGGAGAGGCCGGTTCTGGTGGCCACCGAGGCGGACGACATCACCGCCGACATGGTGATCACCGAACTCAACCGGCGAGATGTGCCGGTGGTCCGGTTCAACCCCGCCGACATCGGCGAGAACCTCACGGTCTCGGCTCGGTTCGGCACCTGCCCGGCCCCGGTGGTCGGGCAGGTACGCACCCCGTCGAGAACCGCTGATGTGTCCCACGTCCGGTCGGTGTACTGGCGCCGCCCGGAATGGCCCACGTTTCCCCACCTGTCCGCTGACGACTCCCGGTTCGCGGCGGCGCAGGTCCGCTACGGACTCGGTGGCACCCTCTTCGCCCTGGGCGGCCCTCTCTGGGTCAACCACCCCCTGCGTGTTACCGCAGCCGACTACAAGCCCGCGCAGCTCGTTCTCGCCCAGCAACTCGGCTTCACCATCCCTCCCACCCTTGTCACCAACGACCCGGACGAGGCCCGCGAGTTCGTCCGTGCTCAGGGGCAGGCGATCTTCAAGACGCTGCGATGGACCCCCTACACGCGTGACAGCGTGCCGATGACGGGATGGACCGCCCCCGTCACCCCCGACGAGATCGACGACAGCGTTCGGGTCGCGCCCCACCTGTTCCAGGCCCGCGTGGACAAAGTCGCCGACGTTCGCGTACTGCTCGTAGGCCGGCACACGTTCGCTGTACGCATCGACTCCGACCTCCTGGACTGGCGCAAGGACTACAGCGCCCTGACTTACACCGTGGAGCACCTTCCCGACCGGGTGGCCAAGGGGCTGCATGCCTACCTGGACCGGCTGGATCTGGTATCGGGAAGCTTCGACCTCGCGGTCGACCGGGCGGGGGGCTACTGGTGGCTGGAACTGAATCCCAACGGACAGTGGGGGTGGCTGGAGACCGAGACTGGCCTCCCGATGTCCGCTGCCTTCGCCGACCTGCTCGCACAAGGAGACCGCCGATGACCGACCCGGCATCCGAGCGACGCCGCATGGCGACCGTTCTCATGAATGAAGGGGTCCTGCAATCCCCCTGGCTGCGTGAGGCCATCGAGTCCGTCCCCCGCGAGCGGTTCCTCCGCCCGGGAGTCTTCCTGAACGAGGGGCGGACCTGGCGGCCCATCACCGCCACCGACACGAATCCGGACGAGTGGCTGAAGATCGCATACAGCGTCGACACCCTCACCACCCAGCTCGACGGCCACCTCACCGCCGACCAGGCCGGCGGACCCGTCGTGGGCGTGCCCACGTCCTCCTCGACCGACCCGGCCACCGTCGTCGGCATGATCGAGACCCTGGACCTCGCGACGGGCCACCGAGTCCTGGAGATCGGAACGGGCACCGGCTACTCCACAGCCCTGATGTGCCACTACCTCAGCGAGGACAACGTCGCCACGGTCGAGGTCGACGCACAGGTGGCCGCACGCGCCGATGCCGCTCTCGAAGCCGTCGGCTTCTCGACGTGGACGGTGACGGGCGACGGGCTCCTCGGCCACCCGCACCGGGCACCGTACGACCGGGTCATCGCCACCTGCGCGGTTCGCCGCATCCCATACACCTGGATCAGGCAGACGAACCCTGGAGGTATCGTCCTCGGCACGGTCGGCTCGTGGCCGTGGGGAACCGGCCTCGCGAAACTGACCGTCGGCGATGACGGCACCGCCGAGGGCTCGTTCGTCGGGCGCTCCTCCTTCATGCAGGCGCGTGCCCAGGCAGTGGCCCCCGCGGCTGGCGATCTCTCCGCCCGGACCGCGTACGCGGACAGTGAGCGGCGTACTCAGGTATCTCCTCTTGTCCTGGAGGAGTGGATGCCAGCCTTCCTTGCGCAGTTGGCGGCGCCCGGCGTTCAGTTCGTCCGCGCGACGGGCGGTGACGGCTCGCCCTTGCGGTACCTGTTCGATCCGGAGAAGGAGTCGTTCGCCGAGTTCCTCGCCGATGGCGAGAACTGGACCGTCCGCCAAGGCGGTCCGGTGGCCCTGTGGGACGACGTGGAACGTTCCCTCGTCGCCTGGCGGGACGCCGGGGCGCCGGAGATCGACTCCGTACGGCTCCGCGTGACGCCCATGTCCCACCAGTACTGGATCGACCATGCCCCCTCCCTACGCTGGGAGCACCGGATCGCCTGACCCACTACGCTCCGGACATGGACGACGAACCGCTCTCCCAGTGGGCCGAGCGTCGGGACGCGAGGATCGGGCAGCTCCGCGCCGTCCCCCTCGTGACCGGCGACGGCCCGAGGGCATCGCATCTGAACCCCGATGCGCCGCGCGCGATCCAGCGGTGGAACGGCCATCTGTGGGAACCGCACGGCTTCGCGGCGAACCTCGCGGAAGCACGACGCATCCTGTTTCCCCACACCGAGGCTTCCTCCACCCGTGAGGCAACACCGAAGCTCGGCCCCGGGACCGGCAGACATCGGAAGCCTCCGACTTCCTCATGATTCTCTGGCGTCCAAGCCATACCTCTGAAACCGGCCCCCAGCCGGTAGACCACCTGCGGCACACTGGCGCCCGTGAGCAACGGCATATCCGATGCCCCATGGGCACAGCGGGTGTATTTGACGTGGCTGGCCCGCGATACTCGCTACGCTCTGGCAACCCTGAACGCCCTCATTGGCTATGCGCAGACCACTCCCGTGCACCAGCCGCCTGGGTCTACTTCGAGGACTTCCTTTCCTACGTGGGAAAGGTCTCCCGGGCTCGGTGGCCTGCCACAGGAAAGAGCCCGAAAGGGACCGATGAGGGCCTGGAGCGGCGGACGAAGCGAGGTCCGTTTCTACGAAGGATTCTTGAGGGGGAGGACTCGCCCCCACTGAAGGCCCGCGAAGACCGTAACGGAAGCGAGCACTTCGACGAGCGCCGAGTGGATCGTCAGCATGCCTCGCCCCACCGTCGAGGAGTGGCAGGCGGGCACCAAGCCCACATTCCCAGCTCCCCCCATGCGCCTCATCAACGTAGAGGCGGGAACGATCCAAGTCGCCGGCGCGGACCTGGATCTGCGTTTCATGGCTGCAGAACTTCAGCGACTCCTGACCAAGATCGAGGAGCCTGAGTCCTCGGTGGCCGCACTCCCCGCTGACATGGCGGCTTTGCTGTCCACCTCGCCCCCGTTTCCGATCATCCCGTTCGACGCACCCGCGCAGAACCCTGGCGGCATTCAAGCCTGGCTTGACGAGCAGAATTCGACCGGCCCCAGGACCGCAACAGAGGACACCTAGGCGTAAACGCATCACGCGGGGGGCCTCGGCCCAGCCAACACCCACATCAAGCCGCCCAACGTGGCTACCTTCATGGCTACCTTCGTAGCGGCGAGGTTCGGTCTGAACCGGTACGGAACGGGGTGAGCCGACGCCCACGATTCCACGAGAAAAGGCCCCTGGCCTGCGATATCGCAGGCCAGGGGCCTGAGGGGCAGACGAGTCGGGCTGTACGCCGGGTTCTGTACCCCGGGACCTCGCGGTCGTCGGGGTGACGGCCATCCATCTAGGACCGGTGTCGCCACCGGTCTCGTGCGGTCTACCCGCGAACTCGGGCGGGCAGCCCTCAAGCGTTCGCGCAGAGCCGCCTGTTGCCAAGCGGCCCCTCTTGACCTTGCTCCGGGTGGGGTTTACCTAGCCGCCTGAGTCACCTCAGGCGCTGGTGGTCTCTTACACCACCGTTTCACCCTTACCGAGGACCGAGGTCCCCGGCGGTCTGTTTTCTGTGGCACTGTCCCGCGGGTCACCCCGGGTGGCCGTTAGCCACCACCCTGCCCTGTGGAGCCCGGACGTTCCTCGGGAGGATCCAGGATCCCCACGCGGCCGCCCGCCCGGCTCGTCTGCCGTGCCGACCATGCTACCTGGCGCCGAGGAGGGAGAACCGCCGCGCTTGACCTTGTCGTAGCGTCAGGGTCTGTACTGGGCTCATGCGAATCGGCGAGATCGCCGCGCTCGTCGGGGTCACCCCGCGGGCCGTGCGGCACTACCACCGTCTGGGGCTGCTGCCCGAACCCGCGCGGCGGGCCAACGGATACCGGGAGTACGGCCTCCGCGACGCCGTGCTGCTCGCACGGGTCCGGCGCCTTGCCGAGCTGGGACTCGGGCTCGACGAGGTACGGGACGTCCTCGCCGACGACGAGGGCCGCGAACTGGTCGAGGTCCTGGAGGAGCTGGACGCCGATCTCGGGCGGCAGGAGGCTGTGATCCGCGAGCGGCGGACACGCCTCGCCGAGCTGCTCGGGGAGGCACGGGCGGGCCGGATCACCGCCGAGGGGCCCGTCTCCGCCGAGCTGGCCGGGCTGCTCGCGGGTCTCGGCGAGATCCCCGCCTCCCCCATGGCCGCCAAGGACCGGGAGCTGCTCGCCCTGCTCGACACCGTCGCCCCGGAGGAGGAGCGGGGGCGGCTGATGGAGGCCATGCGCGGCATGACCGAGACCCCTGAGGCGCTGGAGCGCGCCCACGACGTGTACGCCCGGCTCGACGCGCTCGCCGAGGCCGATCCGGACGACCCACGGGTGGCGGCGGCGGCCCAGGCCCTCGCCGACTGCGTACCGGACGAGGCCGTGGCGTCGCTGGACGACGGGGATCTGCCGGAGGGCGGGTTCACGGACGTGTTCCTCGCCGACCTCTCCCCCGCCCAGGCCGCCGCCGTCCGCCGCGCCCTGCGGCTGGTCCAGGAGCGTGCCCGATGACCGGCCCCACCGCACCCGGCGCCGGGTCCTCGATCCCGCCCGGCGACGAGTCCCGGGTCCCGCCCGGCGCCCCGCCCGCCGGCCGGTTCCGGGTGCTGCGCGCCGCCGCGTACGCGCTCCTTCCCGGCGAGATCGTCCTCGTCGTCTGCCTCGTCGCCGGGGTCACCGTCCCCGGTCCCGTGCTCGTCGGCGCCGAGATCGCCGTACTCCTGCTCCTCGTCGCGGAAGCGGCCACGTACGTGCGTCTGCGGCGGCGCGGTCTCTCCCGGCGCGAGGTCTTCGCGGAGCTGGTGCCGGAGCCCGTCCGCCGGCTCGTCGGGCACGAGCTGCGGCTGATGGCGAGCCTCGGCCTGTGGGTCGCCCGCCGCCGGCACGGGGTGCGCGCCGGCGGGCGGGCGTTCCCGCACGCCCGCGACCAGGCCGCCCTGATGTACGGCTTCGCCTTCGTCTGCCTCGTCGAGACCGTCGGGATGTCGTACCTGCTCGCGGATCTGCCGGCGGTCCACGCCGTCGTCCTCGTCCTGGACGTCTACACGGTGCTGTTCGTGCTCGGTCTGCACGCCGCCTCCGTCACCCGCCCGCACGTCCTCACCTCCGGCGCGCTCCGGCTGCGGCAGGCCGCTCACATCGATCTGACGATCCCGCTCGGCACGATCGCCGCCGTCCGGCACGAGCTGCGCTTCACGCACGAGAAGGCCGACGGCGAGCTGAACCTCGCCGTCGGCTCCCAGACCTCTCTCTCCATCGAGCTCACCGAATCCGTCGACGTGCCCCGGCTCCTCGGCGGCACCCGACCGATCCACACGGTGCGCTGTCACGCGGACGACGCCCGGGCCCTCGTCCAGGCGCTCCGGCCAGCCCTGACGCAAGCCCTCACGCAAGCCCTCACGCGGGAGCGAACAGCACCTTCGCCCGCCCAGGATCCGCCTGCGTCAGCCTGACCCGCAGCCAATCGCCCAGCGGCAGCCGCCTGTCGCCGCCCTCGACGCGGGCCACGACCGCGGGGTCCTCCAGGTGGACGGTGCCGACGGACGGATCACGCTCCTTCACATCGATCACGTACGCGTCGAAGACCTCGCCGATCCGCCCGCTCATCAGCGCGGCCTCCACGATGTCGACGGTCTCGCGCTCGACGGCGTTCGCCCGCCGCGAGCCCTCGGCCATCTCCTGGGGGAGGGCGTCGAGCGCCGCCCGTACCCACTCCGGGGGCTCCTGCCCCGCCACGGCCGCGACGCACAGCTCGCCCGCGTACCGGTCGACGAGCCGCCGCAGCGGGGCGGTGCAGTGCGTGTACTCGTCGGCGACGGCGGCGTGGACGGCGGGCGAGGGCACGGCGCCGTCGGTGAAGACCGTGTAGCCCGCGCCGCGCAACAGGGTGGTGCACTCCTGGAGGAAGGCGGCGTGGCGGGGGTTGGTGGGGTCGACGGAGCGGACGACGTCCGCGTACGAGACGTGGTGCGGCCAGTCGACCCCGAGGGCGTGCGCGGAGCGGCGCAGCCGGGCCACCGCCCCGTCGGGGGCGGTGGGCAGCGTACGGAGGATCCCGGTGCCGGCGGCCGTCATGAGGTCGGCGGCGGCCATGCCGGTCAGGAGGGAGATCTGGGCGTTCCAGCCGTCGGCGGGGAGCGGGGCGCGGTAGGCCAGGGAGTACGAGTGGTCCCGGTCGACGATCTCCTGTTCGGGAACGGTGAGGGAGATCCCGCCGCGCTCGGTCTCCAGGGCTTCGCGGAGCTTCCCGATCTCGCGCAGCAGGGCGAGGGGTTCCTCGGCCGTTCCGGAGTCGATCCGCCGCTGCGCGCCCGCGTAGTCGAGCTTGGCGCGGCTGCGGACGAGGGCCCGGCGTACGTCGGTGGCGACGCGGCGGCCCTCCGCGTCGAGGTCGATCCGCCACAGCAGGGCGGGGCGGGTCTCGCCGGGCAGGAGGCTGGCGGCGCCCTCGGAGAGGACGGCGGGGTGGAGGGGCACTTTGCCGTCGGGGAAGTAGAGCGTGAGAACGCGGCGGTGGGCCTCGGCGTCGAGGGCGGAGCCGGGCGCGACGAAGGCGGCGACGTCGGCGATGGCGTAGTGGACGCGGTAGCCGCCGTCGGCCCGGCGGGCCAGGTGCATGGCCTGGTCGAGGTCGGTGGAGGTGGGCGGGTCGATGGTGAAGAAGGGGAGGTCGGTGGCGTCGTGGCCGGGAAGCGTCGGCGCGTTCGCCGCGGCCTCGGCCTCGGCGAGGACGGCGGGTGGGAATGCTTGCGGGATCGTGAGCTCGGTACGCAGTGCGCGCAGGGCGGCCCGCAGCGGAGCCTCGGCTGCGCCGGTCACGTGAATGTGGCGGCGGGGCATGGACCGAGCCTAGGACGGAAGTGCCCGGCCCGGCACGTTGTGGGGCCGGCGTGAGACTTCGGGGGGCGGACGGGGGTCGGCGCGGGCTCGGGCGGTGTTCGGGGGTTTGTAGGCTGAACAGCCGGGGCCGCACCCCCACCCCGTACGTACGAAGGAGAACCGCCGTGCTCGTGCTGTTGCCGCCCTCCGAAGGAAAGGCCTCCTCGGGCCGCGGTGCGCCGCTCAAGCCGGAGTCGCTGTCGCTGCCCGGTCTTGCCGGGGCGCGGGCGGCGGTCCTGGACGAGCTGGTCGAGCTGTGCGCCGGCGATGAGGAGAAGGCCCGCGAGGTGCTCGGTCTGAGCGAGGGGCTGCGCGGCGAGGTCGCGAAGAACGCCGAACTGCGGACCGCCGGGGCCCGGCCGGCCGGTGAGATCTACACCGGCGTGCTGTACGACGCCCTCGGCCTGGGCACGCTCGACGCGGCGGCGCGCGAGCGGGCGCGGCGGTCGCTGCTGGTGTTCTCGGGGCTGTGGGGTGCGGTGCGGGTGGACGACCGCATTCCGTCGTACCGCTGCTCGATGGGCGTGAAGCTGCCGGGCCTCGGGGCGCTCGGGGCGCACTGGCGCGGGGCGATGGCCTCGGTCCTGCCGGAGGCGGCGGGTGACGGTCTCGTCCTCGACCTGCGCTCGTCGGCGTACGCGTCGGCGTGGAAGCCCAAGGGCGAGGTGGCGGCGCGGACGGCGTCGGTGCGGGTGCTGCACGCGCCGACCCGGAAGGTGGTCAGCCACTTCAACAAGGCGACGAAGGGGCGGATCGTGCGGAGCCTGCTGACGTCGGGAGCGGAGCCGGAGGGGCGGGAGGAGCTCGTGGAGGCGCTCCGCGATCTGTCGTACGTGGTGGAGGAGGGCAAGGCGGGGGTGCTCGACGTCCTGGTGGACGAAATCCACTGATCGTCGTTGCATCACTTGCAACGCTCGTTGCGTATGACGCTCGCCCTCGACAGGATGGGGCCATGCCGAGCGTGCTTGACCTTGCCCCCGAAGCCCCCGTCGTCCCGGTCGTCGTGATCGAGGACACCGCCGATGCCGTACCCCTGGCCCGTGCCCTGGTCGCCGGGGGGCTCCCCGTGATCGAGGTGACGCTGCGGACCTCCGGCGCGCTCGACGCGATCCGCGCGATCGCCGCCGAGGTCCCGGGCGCGGTCGTCGGCGCGGGCACCGTCCTCTCGGCGGCCGGCGTCGCGGACGCCGTCGGGGCGGGGGCGCGCTTCCTGGTGAGCCCCGGCTGGACGGACGGCCTCCTGGACGCCATGCGGGCGTCGGAAGTGCCGTTCCTGCCCGGGGTCTCGACCGCTTCGGAGGTGGTCGCGCTGCTTGAGCGCGGGGTGCGCGAGATGAAGTTCTTCCCGGCGGAGGCGGCCGGCGGCGTTCCGTATCTGAAGTCGCTCGCGGGGCCGCTCCCCCAGGCCCGCTTCTGCCCCACCGGCGGCGTCTCGCTCGCCTCCGCGCCGTCCTACCTCGCCCTGCCCAACGTCGGCTGTGTCGGCGGTACGTGGATGCTGCCGGCGGACGCCCTCGCGGCCCGCGACTGGGCGCGCGTCGAGACCCTGGCACGTGAGGCGGCGGGCCTGCGGACGGTGTCCCCGGAAGCGCCCGGGGCGTGAAGGGGGGCCAGGCCACGCGACGGGCGGCGGCGGGCAAGGCCACCAACTCGCCTGGCCCGGCCCGCCGCCCCGTCGCGGGTCACCTCAGATGCGAGGTGTCGTTCAGGAGTCGTACGGAGGCGTTGCCGTCGGCGTAGTACGCCACCGCCGACAGCGAGGCGGCCGAGAGCTCCATCCGGAACAGCGACTCCGGCGGGGCGCCGAGCGCCAGTCGGACCAGGGTCTTGATCGGCGTGACGTGCGTGACGAGCAGGACCGTACGGCCCGCGTACGCGGTCGTGAGCCGGTCCCGGGTGGCCGCGACGCGCCGCGCGACGTTCGCGAAGCTCTCCCCGCCGCCGGTCGGCGCGGCCTTCGCGGAGGCGAGCCAGGCATCGAGGTCCTCGGCGTACCGCTCCCGTACCTCGGCGAAGGTCAGCCCCTCCCAGGCGCCGAAGTCGGTCTCGCGCAGCCCGTCCTCGACGCGTACGTCCAGGCCCAGGCGGGCGGCGACGGTCTCGGCGGTCTGGCGGCAGCGCTTGAGCGGGGAGCTGACGATCGCCTGCACCGTGCCGCGCGCGGCGAGCGCGGCGGCCACCGCGTCGGCCTGCCGCAATCCGGCGGCCGACAGTTCGGGGTCGGTCCCGCCGCTCCCCGAGAACCGCTTCTCGGGGGTCAGCGCCGTCTCCCCGTGCCGCAGCAGCACGAAGGTCGCGGGAACCCCCATGTCGGCCGCACCCCAGCCGGGCGCGGCCGCGGCGGTCTCCCCGCGCGGGGCCGCGGGGGCCTGGACGGCGCCCCGGCCCGGATGCGCCGAGGCGCCCGCCTCGGCCTCGAAGTCCCCGCTCGCCACGGCGGACCCGCCCGCCCGCGCAGTGTCCGTGGCCGTGTCCGTTTCCGTGGCCGGGGCGGCCGCCTCGCGGCGGGGCGCTGTGCGGTCGCCGGTGGCCGTGTCGGCCGTCTCGCGGCGGGGTGCCGTGCCGCCACCGCTCGCATCGCGCTCGGCGGTGCCGGCCGCGGCGAGCGAGGCACGCGCCTGCGCCGCGATCGCCTCGTCGGCGGCGAAGAGCCCACCGTCGGACGGGGAGCCCGCACCGCCGCCCGTGCCTGCGCCGAGCCCGGCCGCGCCGCCCCTCACACCTGCGCCCGTGCCCGCCGAGCCACCGCCCGTACCTGCGCTGGGCCCCGCCGCGCCGCCGCCCGCGAGGGCGGCCCGGGCGCGGGCCGCGCCCGCCGTCGCGTCGCCGGGCGGGCCCGACGGGGGCGGCGTCGCGGCGTTGCGGGCCGCGGCCGCGTCGAAGGCCGCCGAGGAGGCCGCGGGCTCCCACTGCCTGCCCCGCTTGCCCGCGTCCATCGCCTCGTTCGCGAGCCGGTCCGCGTGCTTGTTCTGCTCGCGCGGAATCCATTCGTAGCGGACGCGGCCCGCCGGGAAGACCCGGCCCGCCTCCGCCGCGAGCGGCTTCATGTCGGGATGCTTGATCTTCCAGCGGCCGGACATCTGCTCGACGACCAGCTTGGAGTCCATCCGGGCATGGATCAGCGCGTCCGGGAACAGCTCGCGCGCCGCTTTCAGGCCGGCGATCAGGCCCTTGTACTCGGCGACGTTGTTCGTGGCCACGCCGATGTAGGCGGCCGCCTCGGCGAGCGTCTCGCCCGTCACCGGGTCGAGGACCACGGCGCCGTAACCGGCGGGCCCCGGGTTGCCCCGCGAGCCCCCGTCGGCCTCGACGATCAGTTCCCTCACAGGCGTCATTACAGGCCGGACTCCGACGTACGGACGAGGATCCGGCGGCAGTTCTCGCACCGCACCACCGTGTCGGCCGCGGCCGCGCGGACCTCGTTCAGCTCGGTGATGTTCAGCTCGATGTGGCAGCCCTCGCACTTGCGCTGGTACAGGCGCGCGGCGCCCACCCCGCCCTGCTGCTCGCGCAGCTTCTCGTACAGCTTCAGCAGGTCGGCGGGGATCGTCGCCGCCACGAGCTCGCGCTCCTTGCCGACGGACGCGGCCTCGCTGTCCAGCTCGGCCTGGGCGGCGTCGCGCCGGGAGGTGGCGTCGTCGGCCTTGGTCTGGACGGCGGAGGCGCGCTCGGTCAGCTCGGCCACCCGCTCCTGAGCGGACTCGCGGCGCTCCATGACCTCCAGGACGATGTCCTCCAGGTCGCCCTGGCGCTTGGCGAGGGAGGCGATCTCCCGCTGGAGGCTCTCCAGGTCCTTCGGCGAGGAGACGGCGCCGGAGTCCAGGCGCTGCTGGTCCCGCGCGGCGCGCTGGCGCACCTGGTCGACGTCCTGCTCCGCCTTGGTCTGCTCGCGGGCGCAGTCGCTCTCCTCCGTCTGCGCGGCGACGAGCAGATCGCGCAGCTGGGTGAGGTCCTTGTTCAGCGACTCGATCTCGGCGTGCTCGGGCAGGGACCTGCGCTTGTGGGCGAGCTGCTGGAGACGAACGTCCAGGGCCTGGAGGTCGAGGAGTCGGATCTGGTCGGCGGGCGCGGCATTCAGTTGGGGGCTCCAGAAGTGTGGTGGGAGGACCATGGGTCGGTGACCGTCTTCGAGACGTGGACGCGGAGGTCCCAGCCGTGGCGGTCGGAAATCTCGTCGAGCTGGGCGGCGGCCTGCTCGCACCAGGGCCACTCGGTGGCCCAGTGGGCGGCGTCGACCAGGCCCAGCGGGGAGTGCTGGGTCGCCTCGGACACCGGGTGGTGACGCAGGTCCGCGGTGAGGAAGGCGTCCACGCCCGCGGCCCGTACGGCGTCGAAGAGGCTGTCGCCCGAGCCGCCGCTGACGGCGACCCGGTGCAGGATCATGGTGGGGTCGCCCGCGACGCGGATGCCCTGCGCGGTGGCGGGGAGCCGCTTCGCGGCGCGGGCGGCGAACTCGCCGAGCGTCTCGGGGTGGGTGAGCTCGCAGATCCGGCCGAGGTTGTTCTCGGGGACCAGGGGGCCGACGACCCGCAGGTCAAGGGCGCCGGCGAGGGCGTCGGACACGCCGGGATCGGCGGTGTCGGCGTTGGTGTGCGCCACGTGCAGGGCGATGTCGTGCTTGATCAGACCGTGCACGACCCGGCCCTTGAAGTGGGAGGCCGCGACCGTCGTCGTACCCCGCAGATAGAGCGGGTGGTGGGTGACGATCAGGTCGGCGCCCAGCTCGATCGCCTCGTCGGCGATCTCCTGGACGGGGTCGACGGCGAACAGGACGCGGGTGACCTCGGCGTCGGGGTCGCCGCAGACCGTGCCGACGGCGTCCCACTGCTCGGCCCGCTCGGGCGGCCAGAGGGCGTCGAGCTCGGCGATGACTTCAGACAGACGGGGCACGGAGGAAAGGCTACCTGCCCTCCGCGCCCCGCCGCCCTGCCTGTGGGCAGGGATGATTCCGCTTGGCTTCCGCTCGGCTTCCGCTTGGCTCGCGCGGCCCGGCCCGTGGCCCGCGCGGCGCCCCGTCCAGGTCCGTCCGCCCGCTCCCGGACTACTTCTTCACGGCTGCTTCTGCACGGCTACTTCTTCACGACTGCTTCTTCACGAGGTCGGCGCGCAGGTCGTCGAGGACGCTGTCGGCCGCCGTCACGCCGAGGCCGAGGTACCAGGTCTCGTCCGGGACGTCCTTGGCCTGGCCGGCCTTGACCGCCTTGAGGTTCTTCCACAGCGGGTTGGCCCGGGCGGTGTCGCGCTTGGTGGCCTTCGGGTCGCCGTAGACGCCGGTGAAGATCCAGTCGGCGTCGGCCTGGTCGATCTTCTCGGGGCTGATCTCGGCGGCGAGCTCGTCGACCTGCTGGTTCTTCGGCCGGGGCAGGCCCGCGTCCTGGAGGATCGTGCCGATGAAGGACGCCTTGGCGTAGAGGCGGATCTTGCCGGGGAGGTAGCGGACCATCGAGATGGTCGGCTTGTCCGGGCCGACGTCCGTGCCGAGCTGCTTCGCCTTGGTCTCGTAGGCGGCGAGCTTCTCCTTCGCGTCGGCGGCCTTGTCCAGCGCGGCGGCGTTGAGGAGGTAGTTCTCCTTCCAGGTGAAGCCGGGCCGGATGGAGAAGACGGTGGGGGCGATCTTCGAGAGCTCGTCGTACTTGTCCGCGGCGCGCAGCTGGCTGCCGAGGATCAGATCGGGCTGCAGGTTGGCGATCGCCTCGAGGTTGAGGTTGTTGATGGTGCCGACGGACTTCGGGTCGCCGGCGTCCTTCTTCAGGTACGCGGGGATGCCGTCGTCGCCCTCGGCGGGGGCGTAGCCGACCGGCTTGACGCCGAGCGAGACGACGTTGTCGAGCTCGCCGACGTCGAGGACGACGACCCGCTTGGGCGCGGCCTTGATCTCCGTCCTGCCCATCGCGTGGGTGAGGGTGCGCGGGAACCGGCCCGGCGCGGCGTCCGTCCCCATGGCCGCGGTCCTGGCCGCCGCGTCGCCGAAGTCCTTGCCGCCGGCGGCGACGTCCTTCTTGGCGCCGCCCTTCTTCTCGGCACTGTCCGAGGAGCCGTCGCCGCTTCCGCAGGCCGCGAGGGAGAGCGCGGCGGCGAGGGCGACGGCGGCGGCTGTGCCGCGGCGGCGGAGGGACATAAGGGTTCTCCTGTACGGGTACGGGGACGGCGGCTCGTCGACCGGCACGGGGTCCCGTACCCGGAGCCACAGCGCCAGGCACGGGCTCCCGTACCCGGAGCCACAGACTCCAGGCGCGGGGTCCCGTACCGGAGCCACAGACTCCACTTAGGGTCGCCTTACTTTAGGCGGCCCGCGTCCGCCCAGCACAACCGCCCCCCTCACCTCAGTCGAATCGCGGTACAGCCACCCTTATGTGTGAAGTGCCATGGCTCGTGTTGTTCGGCTGGAAGTGCGAAAACTAGCTTCGGTGGCCGGAGGTGACGAGTCGATGACAGCCTGTGCCATCGAGACCGCGACGGAGGACGGCGGCGCGGTGTGGCCGACGGGGTTCACGATCACGGCGAACGGGGCGTACGCGGCCCGGCTCGCGGGCGCCGGGGACGCGCTGTACGCGGAGCGGTGGACGCTGGACGGGCCGGAGCCGTACGCCGTACCGCTCCCTCTCGACCAGCCCGAGGACCCCGGCGCGCGGCTGCTTCCGCTGGCGGACGGCCGGGTGCTGATCGGGCGGCGGGTGGACGGCCGCCGGCACACGTTCTCGCTGCTGTACCCGACCGGCCCGGCGACGGGGCAACTGCCCTTGGGGGCCGTCGAGTCCGTCGATCCGTCCGGGGAGCTGACCCTGCTGCCGCCGTCGCCGGACGGCATCTGCGCGTACGCGATGTGCGTCGGCCCGGACACGACCACGCTCTGGCTGGTGGCGGGCGGGGCGTTCGGTCCCGAGCAGGTCGCGGAGGTCCGGGGGCGCTGTACGGGCGGGGTCTGGCTGGACCGCACCGGCCGGATGCTCGCGCTCGACCGGCGGCTGGACGGCGGCCCGGTGAAGGCGGTGGCGGTCGATCTGGAGCGGGGCGGGGAGGTGACGCCGCTGCTCCAGATCACCGAGGGGAGCGACGACCGGCTGCTGCTGGCGGACCCGGACAGCGGGCTGCTGCTGATCCGCTCCGACGCGCCGTCGCCGGGGCACGACCGGCTGGGGTGGGGTGTGCTCGGCAGCCGGCTGCCGATCCGCTTCCCGGAGTGCCTGCGTCTCGACGACGCGGCGGTGACGCCGTTCGCGGTGCAGCCGGGGCAGGTGCTGCTGCCGGAGCACTGCGCGGTGGCGCTGCGGATCGACGCGGCGGCGGGCAGCTGGGTGGGGATGTGGCGCCCCTCAGAGCGCCGGATGCACCAGGTGGCGGCGCCGGCGGGGTGGCTGGCCGGGGCCGGCCTCTGGACGCAGCAGGGGGTGCTGCGGCTGCCGTACGCGACCCCGGAGGTGCCGTGCGGCCTCGCGGAACTGGGGGTGCCCCCCGAACAGGTGCCGGAACCGGAACCGGAACAGTCGCCGGCACGGGAAGCGGAATCCGCTCCCCCGGCGCGGGCCGTGTGCCGGCCGGTCCCGCTGCAACAGGCACCCCTCGCTGACCGGAAAGCGGCTGGTTAAACTCTTGTTCGCAGCACAACAGCGAACAGTACGGGGTGAGTTCCAGCATGTCGGAGGCACGCACGGACGGGTCGGAGCCGCACGGCTCCGGAAGGCATCGCGGCGAGGCGGCGCCGTCGGAGGAGGACTCCACGTCCTCCCCCGGCGGCCGCCACCGCCGCGACCCGCAGGCGCGGTGACACCGCATGGGCCCCGGGAGACCCCCGGGGCCCGTGCGTTTCCCGGCCCGTACGGTCTTTCTTGCGGCCTACGCGTTTCCCGGCCCGCGCGTTCTCCGGCCCGCCCGCACTCCGGCCCGTGCGTTTCCCGACCCATCCGCACTCCGGCTCGTCCGTTTCCCGCCCCCGCGCCGTACGCGTCCGTCTCAGCCCTTCCTCAGGCCGAGCACCTCCGTCGCCGCGAACGTCTCCCCCGCCGGGCGGCCCGCGTAGTGCGGGGTCAGCAGCCCGTCCAGCTCCTCGTACGTGAACGCGTCCTTCGCCGTGTCGAACTTCGCCGCCACCTTCGGCCGGTCCACGATCGCGACCATCCCCCCGTGCACGACGAGCAGTTGGCCGTTGACACCGCCCGCCGCCGGAGAGGCCAGATAGCCGACCAGGGGCGCCACGTGTTCCGGCGCCAGCGGGTCCAGCTCCCCCGCGCCCGGCTCGGCGCCCCCCTTGGTCGCTGGAACGGCCGCGAAGACGTCCTCCGTCATCCGGGTCCGCGCCCGCGGGCAGATGGCGTTCGCCGTGACGCCGTACTTCGCCAGGGCCAGCGCCGTCGACGTCGTCAGGCCCACGATCCCGCCCTTCGCCGCCGCGTAGTTCGGCTGGCCGGCCGAGCCCGCGAGGAACGCCTCCGACGAGGTGTTCACGATGCGGCCGTACACCCCGCGCTCCCCCGCCTTCGCCCGGCCCCGCCAGTGCGCCGCCGCGAAGTGCGTGGTGTTGAAGTGGCCCTTGAGGTGGACCCGTATCACCGAGTCCCACTCGTCCTCGCTCATCGAGAAGACCATCCGGTCGCGCAGGATCCCCGCGTTGTTGACGAGGATGTCGAGCTTCCCGAACTCGCGCACCGCCAGGTCGACCAGCCCCCGCGCCGTCTCGAAATCGGCGACGTCGCCCTGATGCGGGACGGCCCGGCCGCCCGCCGCGCGGATCTCCTCGGCGACCGCCTCGGCCGGGGCGGACGAGGCGGCCCCGGAGCCGTCGCGGCCGGCCTGGCCGTAGTCGTTGACGACGACGGCGGCGCCCAGGCGGGCCAGTTCCAGCGCCTCGGCCCGGCCGAGGCCCCGCCCGGCCCCGGTCACGATCGCGGACAGGCCCTCAAGAGGGAGTGACATCGCGTGGAAGTCCTCTCAGATCTCGACGCAGGTACGCAGCGCCTCACCGGTACGCATCTGCTCCAGCGCCTCGTTGATCCCGGAGAGCGGCACCCGGTGGGTGATCAGCGACTCCAGGTCGATGCGGCCCGCCCGCCACAGCGCGATGGCCCGCTCGTACGAACGCATCACGTCGCCGCCGCCGTACATCGACGGCAGGATCCGCTTCTCGTCGAAGAACAGCTCGAACATGTTGAGCTTGAGGTGGTCGTCGAGGGCGCCCGCGCCGACGACGCACAGCGTGCCGCCGCGCCGGGTCGTCTCGTACGCCGTCCGCGCGGTCGCGGACCTGCCGACGACCTCGAAGACGTAGTCGAAGCCCTCGCCCGCCGTGATCCGCTGCTTGGCGTCGGCGAGCGCGTCGGGGGCGACGGCCTCGGTCGCGCCGAAGCGCAGGGCCGCCTCGCGGCGGGATTCGACCGGGTCGACGGCGACGATCTGGGCGGCGCCCTGGAGCCTGGCGCCCTGGATGGCGGAGATGCCGACGCCGCCGCAGCCGATGACGGCGACCGACGAACCGGCCTCCACCTTCGCCGTGTTGATGGCCGCGCCGAGGCCCGTGGTGACGCCGCAGCCGATGAGCGCGGCGATGTCGAAGGGCACGTCGTCGGGGATCGGGACGGCGCAGCCCGCGTCGACGACGACCTCCTCCGTGAAGGTCCCCGTCCCGGCGAAGCCGAAGACGTCGCCGCCGGGGCGGCGGAAGTTGGGGGTGCCGGCGTTCATGAACCCGGCCAGGCACAGCTGGGTCTGGCCGCGCTTGCAGGCGGGGCAGCCGCCGCAGGCCGGCAGCCAGCACAGCAGGACCCGCTGCCCCTCGGCGAGGCCGGTCACCCCGTCCCCGATGTCGGTGATCTCGCCGGCGCCCTCGTGGCCGGGGATGAACGGCGCGGGTTGCGGGAGCACGCCGCTCATGGCGGAGACGTCGGAGTGGCACAGGCCGGTGGCCCGCACCCGGATCCGCACCTTGCCGGGGCCGAAGCCCACCGCCTCGACGTCGTCGAGGACCTCCAGACTGTCCTGGCCGATCTCGTGCAGCACGGCTGCGCGCATGGTGCGGCTCCCTTCGGGATGGCTACGAGTGTTCGACGATCGTGTCGGCGAGGACGGGGGCGTCCTCCCGCTCCACGGCGGTCACGGACACCTGGACGCGGCCTTCCCCGGTCCACATGCGGATGCGCAGGGTCTCGCCGGGGAAGACGACCCCGGCGAAGCGCGTGCGGTACGAGCGGACCCGGGCGACGTCCCCGTCGAGCACCGTGTCGACCACCGCCTTGAGGGTCATGCCGTACGAGCAGAGTCCGTGCAGGATCGGCCGGTCGAAGCCGGCCAGCTCGGCGAACTCGGGGTCGGCGTGCAGCGGGTTCCAGTCGCCCGACAGGCGGTACAGCAGCGCCTGGTCCTCCCGTACGGCACGCTCCACGGTCCTGTCGGGCGCGCGGTCGGGCAGTTCGATCCGCTCGGAGGGGCCGCGGTCGCCGCCCCAGCCGCCCTCTCCCCGGACGAAGATCTGGGCGTCGCTGGTCCAGAGGGGGCCGTCGTCGTCCGCGGCCTCGGCGCGCAGGACGAGTACGGCGGCCTTGCCCTTGTCGTGGACGGCGGCGACGCGGGAGGTGGTGCGGGCCCTGCCCTTGACGGGGATGGGGCGGTGCAGGGTGATCGCCTGCCCGCCGTGCAGGACGGCGGCGAGGTCCACGTCGACACCGGGGGCCGAGAGCCCGCCGACGATGCCCATTCCGGCGCCGGCGACGGTGGCGAAGCTGGGCAGCACGTGGAGCTTCGATTCGAGGGTGTAGCGGAGCTCGCCGGGGTCCGTGGCGGGGACTCCCGCGCCGAGGCCGAGGTGGTAGAGCTGGACGTCCTTGTGATCCCAGACGATCTCGGCACTGCGGGGCTCGGCGGCGAGGGCCTTGGCGGCATCAATGGGCATCGGGATGCTGCTCCTTGGAGATCCGTCGTGGATCCGTGAAGGTTGGAAGACCTCGGCGCGACCGTCCGCACCGTCGACCGCACCGAGGCCGCGCGGGACCGTCCCGTACGCGCCCGCCGTTCTCCTGGTTCTAGAACGCGTTCTAGGTCGGTTGGTCCTCATGTATAGCCCAGAGGGGATCACTTGAGAACCCCTCTGACGCTATGTCAGATTGCCGTGTCGCGGGGCAGGCATGGTGCACGGAGACACCGAACGGCAGGGCCGCATCCTGAGGCAGGCGACGCAGGCGCTGCCGATGCGTCGCGGCATCCGTCGCCGCCTACGTCGCTGCTGCAGCTCGGTGGCGTGCAGATCGTCGTGGGAATCTCCGTGAACGCTCTGATCACGCTGGGCGCAGCACGGGTGTCGGGTTCTTGGCTGCCCGGCCCCCGCGCATACCGGCACCGCGAACTCGGCAGCTACGCAGTTTCCGCACCGCTCAGTGATCAGGTGGATCTTCGAGCCGTACGTGCCCCGGTCGACAGGATTCGGACCTGTCAGGTCCACCCTCACGCAGGCACCGAACGGCACATGAGCGTCCGTCGCTCTGGCCCGGCCCGAAAAGCAGAGCCCCGGACCTCGGGTCCGGGGCTCTGCTGCGGCCGGCTGACACGAGGGCTGGCGGAACGGCAGGCAACCACTCAAAACACGGGGCTCCAGCAGCGAGTCGCCGAGCTTGAGGAGGACCTCGCAGCCGCCCGCACAAGCCTTCGCCGCATGATCCGCAACGAAAATCGGCTGCCACCGGAGCCCTGAATCCCGCCGATCATCGGTCCTGGAATCATTCGCGCATGGAATTCGAACTCGCACCGCCCACCGGTCTCGGTGCCCTGGTCATCGGCATGCCGCGCGAGGCAGCGGACCAGGCACTCGCCTCGTTCCGCGATCCCTCAGCGATCTCGGAATCTGACCAGTCGGGCAGGTTCGTCTTCCGGCCAAGCGGCTTGATGGTCAGCATTCACTGCTCGCGCGGCGAGCTCGAAGCAATCGAGTGGGCCGACCCGCCACCGGCCAGGACACCGTCCGGTTCCGCGGCATCGACGTCTTCGGTCTGCCCGCTGCCGAGGTGGTCACCCTGCTGCGAGGACTCGCCACGATCACCGAGGCCGAGGACGACCCGGCCTCCTTCATCGCACCAGACCTTCTTCTCAGCTTCTGGCGCCCCTTCGAAGCGGACGACGAACCCGACGAAGAACAGGGCTACTACTTCAGCTCGGTCCTCCTGGCTCGACCCGGCTACTACGACACACCCGCTGAAGCCGCTGCCAGACTCCGCGCGGCTGGACACCAGGAGCCGTGACCTGACGAGAGCTCGGCTGGGTGGCGATCCACCCAATACCAGCGCCTATCAGAGTGGAAGGGCCTCATCAACCACGGTCTTCAGGTCTGTCGGCAGATCAGGTGAGTCCCGCCAGTTCTGGGCGATCAGCAAGGACGCGACCCATGCGTCACGCGCCTCAGCGTTCGACCGCCCGGAAAAACCCGCGCCGGATCGTGCCGAGGGCCGTCACGAGGCCGGTCCCCTCACTGTTGCGGAATGGCCAAGGTGCCCGGCGACCAGCCCCCACTCTCCACCTGCCACATCAGCCTCCAGAGCAGTGACCTCACCGATGGAGTCGCCACAGAGCACCCGCGTGTTGCAGGTGCACCGGTGTAACCCATACCCGCATACGTCCCCACAGGTGATCATGGTCACTACCCCCCGAAATACCAAAAAGCGGCCCTAACGCCCACCTCGCCCCGAAACGTCGGCGTGGGCACACCAATCACCCATTAGGCTCACATTTCCTCAACCGATCTCCTGACCAAAGGTCGCGCACAACAACATGCACATATCTCCATCCGCTCCGGGGGAGCGGAAGCTCCGACGATCCTCCAGGCGGCTGCCGCGCACTGCCGCGGTCGTCGCCCTGTCGGCGACCATGCTGGGCGGCTACGCCGTGGCCCTGCCCCAGCCGTCCGCGGCGCAGCCCGCCGCGGCGCGGCAGGCGGCGGGGGAAACCGCCGCCCCACGCACCGCGCCTGACGTTCCGTCCGCCCGCGCCGGGGCCAAGCGCTCCGGGCACCGCGTGGAGGCGCTCTCCGAACGCACCGAGACCTCCACCACCTGGGCCGAGCCGGGCGGTTCGCTGACCACCGAACTCACCGCCGGACCCGTCCGCTTCGACCGCGACGGCGCCTGGGTCGCCGTCGACACCGACCTCACCGAGCGCCGCGACGGCACCGTCGCGGCCAAGGCCCACCCCGCCTCCCTCACCCTCGCGGGCAAGGGCGGCAGCCCGGCCGCGTCCCTGGGCCAGGCGCGCACCGCCGGCGCCCGGGACCTCGTCACGCTGGGCGAGGGCGAGCAGCAGGTGACCCTCCAGTGGAAGGGCGGCCTGCCCCGCCCCGTACTGGACGGCAACCGCGCCACGTACCCGGAGGCCGTGCCCGGCGCCGACGTCGTCGTGGAGGCGACCCGTACCGGCTTCGAGCAGTACGTGCAGATCAAGAAGCGCCCCGCCAAGGGCGACTACACCTACACCCTCCCGCTCCGCGCCAAGGGCCTGAGGGCCCAGCGGCAGGCCGACGGCAGCGTCCTTTTCACGGACCGCAGGACCGGCGTGCAGCGGGCCGTGATGCCGGCGCCCGTCATGTGGGACGCCACCGTCGACGAGCGGTCCGGCGAGCACACCCGCCGGGTCCCGGTGTCCATGAAGGTCCGGCAGAAGGGTTCGTCGGTCGACCTGGTGGTCTCCCCGGACCCCGCCTTCCTGGCGGACCCGAAGACGCGCTACCCGGTGACCGTCGACCCGTCGACCTCCGCCCTGAGCAACGTGTTCGACACGTACGTCCAGCAGGGCGAGACACGCGACTGGTCCACCGACACCGAGCTGGACTTCGGCAACCCGGGCACCAAGAACGCCGACGGCACGCCGCGCACCGCCCGGTCGTACATCACCTGGGGTACGGCGCCGATCGCGGACGCACTGGTCAGCAGCGCCAAGCTCAGTCTGTGGAACTTCCACTCGGGCAACCCGGACTGCAAGCCGCAACCGTGGGAGGTGTGGTCCGCCGATCCCGCCGGCCTCTCCAGCCGCTGGACCAACCGCCCCAAGACACACACCAAGCACGCGACCTCCACCGAGACCAAGGGCAACCCGGGCTGCGGCGCGGACGGCTGGATCAACGCCGACGTCACGCAGCTCGTGCAGTCCTGGGCCTCCGCGAAGGCCCCGAAGTCGTCCATGGCCCTGACCGCCGCCGACGACACGGCGGTCGCGCAGTGGAAGCGGGTCAACTCCGCGAACGCCACCGCCAATCCGCCGAAGCTGACGGTCACGTACAACTTCCGGCCCCGCTCCGGCAACAACCGCCAGGCCGGCCCGCCGTTCGTGAAGGACGCCTCAGGCACCTGGCAGGTCAACACCACGACGCCGACGCTGCGCGACACGTTCTCCGACAAGGACGGCGACCGCGTCAACGGCACGTTCGAGGTCGTCGACGCCGCGACCGGCAAGCGCGTGGGCGACTACCTCGTCTCCCCGTACGTGGAGTCCGGGCGCGCCGCGGCCGTGACCCTGCCGGACGGGCTGCTCAAGGACGGAGGGACGTACCGCTTCCGCACCAGCCCCTACGACGGCTCGCACTTCAACCTCGCCTGGTCCGACTGGTCCACCTTCACGGTCGTCACCGGCCGCCGGCCGGGTGGGCTGCCCGACATGCCGCAGGCACTGGAGGCGGGCGCGACGCGGACCCTCACCCCGCTGCTGTCCGGCGTGGTCTCCAGCCCCGGACAGGGGCGGGTGCGCGCCGAGTTCGAGCTGCGTGACACCGACGGCAAGCCGCTGACGGGCGTGAAGATGCCCGAGGCGTGGGTGGACAGCGGCCTGCGCGCCGCCGCCCGTGTCCCCGAGGGGGTCCTGAAGGACGGGGCGGCCTACCTCTGGGCGATGCGCGCCTGCACCGACACCGGGTGTTCGGCCTGGTCGTACGAGCAGGAGTTCACCGCCGACGCCGGAACCGCGCCCAAGGTGCCCGAGACCTCGTCCGTCGTCCTCAGCGGTGCCTCCCTGGACGACGCCACCGTCGCCGTCGGCGCCGAGGCCTGCGCCTCGGGCGGCTGCGCGGCCGTGAAGGACACCCGGCTGACGCTCGGCGGCGGCTCCGGTGCCGAGCGGGTCGTCTGGCTCAAGCCGGACCTGACCAAGGTGCCTGCGGGCGCCCGCGTCACCCGCGCCCGGCTCGTCCTGCACCCCGCCGAGTGTGGCGGCTCGGCCGCCTGCGCGCAGCGCCCGGTCGAGACGTATCAGCTCTTCGAGCCCTGGGCCGCTCCGCAGACCGGCACCGGTCTGCTCGGCGTCCTGGACGACGCGCCCTTCGCGGACGCGGCGCTCCCCGACGCGCAGGACCTCGCCCCGCTCGTGCAGTCCTGGTTGGAACAGGGCTCGTCCGAGGGCGTCGCCCTGCGGTCGCCGTCCGCGCAGCGCGACGCGACCGTCTCGTACCACTCCAGCCGTACGCCGAAGGCCGCCGAGCGGCCCCAGCTGGTGATCGACTACGTGGCCCCGACCGCGCCCGGCGCCCCGCAGGACGTGCGGGTGACCCCGGGTGAGGGCGGGTTGCTGGCGACGTGGAACGCACCGCAGGACCTGGGTTCGGCGACCGATGGCCCGGAGTACACCGTGGTCGTGAGGAAGGACGACGGCAGCGAGGCCGCGAAGCTCACCAGCCGTACCCCGCACGTCGTGGTGAACGGGCTGGCGAACGGCACCGCCTACCGCGTCGCCGTGTCCGCGCGCACCGCCCACGGCACGAGCCCGGCGGCCACCTCCGAGCCCACCACCACCGCGGCGGTACCGGGCGGCGCGGCCGTCTACCGTGAGATCGTGCAGCAGTACACGGACGCCCGCGGAGCCCTGCTGCGGGGCGCCCACCCGACGGCCGCGGCCGCCCTGGCCGCAAGCTCGCGGGGGACCTCCTTCCAGGACCTGCTGGGCGCCCAGGCCCCCGACCTGATCGCGTCGCGCGAGGCGCTGGCCCGGCACGACAGCCGCTACACGCAGACGGCCGCCACGCTGTCGGACGTGCTGGTCGGCACCGACGAGAACGGCACGGTGTTCCTGCGTGCGGTCGTCGAGGAGAAGGCCGTACTGACCCGGGGCTCCACGCCCGAGCCGGAGGAGGGCACGCGCGAGCAGCGGTTCACCTTCAGCACGAACAGCGGTGCGCCGATCCTCCACCTGGAGGCCGACGCCCCCGCGGCGGAAACGGTTCTGTCGGCGTCGGCGTCCACTTCGGCGGAGAACGGCCTGGAGGTCGCCGAGGAGGTCCAGGGCCCGATCAGCGAGGTCCCCGACGAGCCGATCGAGCTCGACGCGGACGGCTTCCCGGTCGAGACGGCCCCCGCGGGGGTGACGCCCGCGTCCGCCACGCGTGTCAAGCGCGCGGCCGTCAACGGTTCCGGCACGGCGAACTGGGCCTCGCGCAACCTCGGCATCAAGTGGGAGTACGGCCAGGACTGCACGAACTTCGTGTCCAAAGCCCTCTACTACGGCGGCGGCATGAAGAGCCGCGGCGGCGGCCGGAAGCACGATCGTGCCTGGTGGCAGCAGTACTACCTGTTCGGCACGGTGAAGAACAAGAGCTACACCTGGGCCGGCGCCGAGAACTTCCGCCGGCACATGATCGGTTACCGCGGCGCCCGGTACGTCAAGGCGCACGCGGCCAGGGCCGGTGACATCGTGCTGTTCAAGTGGAAGAAGGAGCGGGTGTACAACCACGTCGCCGTCGTCTCCGGCAACCGGCACGGGGTCCAGCTCCTCCAGCACGGAGGCACGGGCCGGACCAGCCTCGCCGCTGCCCTCAACCGGTACCGCCACAAGGCCAACTACATCGAGCGGGTCATCATCCTCCGCCCGAAGTCGAGGAACTGAGCATGCCGCTGAAGAGAACCAAGCTCCCCAGGCGGGCCACGGCCGGCGCCGGCACCGCGCTCACCGCGCTCGCCGTACTCGCCGGAGGAACCCTGACGGCCTGCTCGCCGGACTCGGACGGGTCGCTCTCGTACAGCAGCGACTACGCCGCCCACGAGCCGCTGCGGGTCGTGGGCTACCCCTCCCGGGGCAGCCTCGAAGTGGTGCAGAAGACCGTGTGGCGGCTCTCCGACGGTGACGCCGAAGCGCTGGCGGCCCTCGCCGCGGAGAAGGGCGACACCGCGGAGCCGACGGCACGCAACTGGGTCAAGGCATTCGGCGCAGCGGCCAAGGGCGAGGTGACGGCCGACTTCTACGACGAAGGCTCCACCCGGCAGGTCGTGGTGCTGTACTTCGCCACCAGCGGCCAGATCAAGGAGATCGAGGTGCGCGTCGGCGAGGACGACGCCTGGGCCGTCACGATGAACGAACCCGACCCGTCCGAAGCCTCGGCCAAGCCCACTTGGGCCCCGCCGAAGCCCGGCGGCACGGGCTCCCGCTCGTCGACCCGATAACCGCACACCGCATCACGACACCGCGCCCCCGGCTCCCCAGCCGGGGGCGCGGTCCGGCTTCCGTCCCTGCCATCGCATGCTGCCCGGGCGACAGCAGGTCTTACGAGCGGTCCGCGACCGATACTCATACGCAGTGGACTGTGCGCCACTTCTCGCGGGCCGACCCCGCCGGCCCCGGCTGCGGTAGCGTTCCGGCCCTCTTGCGGCGGCAGGCGGATTCCATCGAGGCGTTGGGTCCCGCCGAGATCCAGGACGTGATCATCGCGTCGGAGCAGGCCTCGGCAGCCACAGCAGCATCAGGACCGCGCCCGCCAGCAGCACCCCCGTCGCCGTCCGGAACGCCAGTGCGTAGCCCGCCGTCAGGGCCTCGGGGCTGGTGGCGCCGTCCGTGCGGGCCGCCGCGATCGTCGAGAGGATGGCGAGGCCGAGTGCGCCGCCCATCGTGCGGGAGGTGTTGACCAGGCCCGAGACGAGGCCCGCGTCGCCCGGGCCGGCGGCGCTGGTGGCGAGGGTGGCCAGGGGGGTGATCAGCAGGCCCATGCCGGCCATCATCAGGATGCCGGGGCCGAGGATGGTCGTCAGGAAGGTCCCGTCGGCGGTCATCGTGGACTGCCAGCCGAAGCCGGTCGCCGCGACGAGGGCGCCGATGACGGCGAGGTTGCGGGCGCCGGTCACGGGCATCAGGCGCGGGCCCAGCTTGGAGCCGACGATGACGCTGACCGAGCTGGGTATCAGGGCGAGACCGGCCTGGAGCGGGGTGTAGCCGAGGACGTTCTGGGCGTAGACCGTCATGAAGAACCACATGCCGAACGAGGTGGAGGCGCAGAGCAGCAGGGTCACGTTGGCCGCCGTGACCGCCCGCGAGCGGAAGACCTTCAGCGGCACCAGCGGCTCCGCCGTGCGGGCTTCGACGGCGACGAAGACGCCGAGGAGCGCGAGGCCGCCGAGCAGCGGGACCAGGGTGGCCGGGTCGGCCCAGCCCGCCTCCTCCGTCTGCACGATGCCGTACGCGATGGCCGCGAGGCCGCCGGTGACGAGGACCGCGCCCGGCAGGTCGAGCCGCCGCCCTCCCGGGCCCCGGCTCTCGCTCAGCCACAGCACCGCGCCCACCAGGACCAGGGCGCCGACGGGCACGTTGATCAGGAGCACCCAGCGCCAGGAGAGGAGGTCGACCAGCACCCCGCCGACGAACCCGCCCGCCGCGCCACCGGCCGCGCCGACCGCCGTCCAGGTGCCGATGGCCCGGGTCCGCGCGGGCCCGGCGGGCACGGTGGCGGTGACGATGGTGAGCGTCGCGGGCGCGAGGACCGCCGCGCCGAGTCCCTGTACGGCCCGGGCGGCGACGAGCTGCCAGCCGTCCTCCGCGAGACCGCCCGCCGCCGAAGCGGCGGTGAAGAGCCCGAGACCGAGCAGGAACATCCGCTTCCGGCCGAAGAGGTCGGCCGCCCGGCCACCGAGCAGCATGAACCCGGCGAAGGTGATGGAGTACGCGTTGAGGACCCACTGCAGTCCGAGGGAGGACAGCCCGAGGTCGGTCCGCATCGACGGCAGCGCGACGTTCACCACCGAGACGTCGAGGACGACGAGGAACTGGCCGGCGCAGGCGGCCAGGACGACGAGCCAGGTGCGGCGGTCGGGTCGTACGGACGCGGGCTTCTCGGTGACCGACTCGGTGGATGGCATGCCTGTCATGGTCGCAGAGCTGCTGCGGCCCGTACATCGGGATTCGGTCCTAGGACGCGAGTCTGGGGAGGACCGTCTGCGCTACGGCCTCCGCAGCATCGTCACCACAGCCGCCCCGCCGAGCCCGATGTTGTGCGCGAGGCCCACGCGCGCCCCCGGCACCTGCCGCGCGCCCGCCTCGCCCCGGAGCTGCCAGACCAGTTCGGCGGCCTGCGCCAGGCCCGTCGCGCCGAGCGGGTGCCCCTTGGAGATCAGGCCGCCCGACGGGTTCACCACCCAGCGGCCGCCGTAGGTCGTCGCGCCCGACTCGACGAGTTTCCCGGACGCGCCCTCCTCGCACATGCCGAGGGCCTCGTACGTCAGCAACTCGTTGATGGAGAAGCAGTCGTGGAGTTCGACGACGTCCACGTCCTCGATGCCGAGCCCGGACTTCTCGTACGCCTGCCGGGCCGCGGCCCGTGACATCGGCCGGCCCACCGCGTCGACGCAGGACCCGGAGGCGAAGGACTCCGCCGTGTCCGTGGTCATCGCCTGGCCCGCGATCTCCACGGCCTTGTCGTGCAGGCCGTGCTCGACGACGAACCGTTCGGAGACGACCACGGCGGCGGCCGAGCCGTCGGAGGTCGGCGAGCACTGCAGCTTGGTCAGCGGGCGGTGGACGGCCCTGGCGGCGAGGACTTCCTCGACCGAGTACACGTCCTGGAACTGGGCGTTCGGGTTGTTCGCCGAGTGCCGGTGGTTCTTGGCACCGACGGCGGCGAGCTGCGCCTCCGTCGTCCCGTACCGCTCCATGTGCTCCCGGGCCGCGTTGCCGAAGATCTGCGCGGTGGGAGGGCTCGCCTCGAAGCCGTGGGCGGCGGCCATGATGCCGTAGTGCCGGGCCACGGGCGACAGCTTGAAGTCCCCTCCCTCCGCGCCTCCTCCCAGCGCCCCGCGCGCCATCTTCTCGAAGCCCAGCGCGAGCACGCAGTCCGCGACTCCGCCCTCCACGAACTGCCGGGCCATCATCAGCGCCGTCGACCCCGTGGCGCAGTTGTTGTTGACGTTGTACACGGGGACGCCCGTCAGGCCCAGTTCGTACGCGGCGCGCTGCCCGGCCGTCGACGCCTGGAAGCAGTAGCCGACCGGCACCTGCTCCACCCGCTCGTACGGGATCCCGGCGTCGGCCAGGGCGGCCGTCCCCGCCTCCTTCGCCATGTCCCAGTACTGCCAGTCCCGGGTCTCGGGCTTCTCGAACCTCGTCATCCCGACGCCGACGACGTACGCCTTCATCCGCGACAACCCCTCAGTCTCTCGGCAGGCCGAGCAGCCGCTCGGCGACGACATTGAGCTGGACCTGTGTGGTGCCGCCGGCGATGGTCAGGCAGCGGGACATCAGCAGCCCGTGGACGGCCCGCTCCCCCGCCCCCTCCCGCACCGCGCCGGCCGGCCCGAGCAGTTCGAGCGTGAGCTCGGCGACCTTCTGCTGGTGCGTGGTCTGGACGAGCTTGCGGACGCTGGCGCCCGCGCCCGGTTCGAGCCCCGACACCTGGAGCATCGTCGTGCGCAGTCCGATGCAGGCGAGGGCGTGCGCCTCGGCGGCGAGCGCGCCGATGCGTACGCGTACGGCGCTGTCGGCGCCGGCCGCCCGGTCGATCAGCGCTTCGAGGCCGGTGTCGAAGGCGACCTGGTCGGCCATGTGGACGCGCTCGTTGCCGAGAGTGTTGCGGGCGACCCGCCAGCCGTCGTTCACCTCGCCGACGACGGCGTCGGCCGGCAGCGGTACGTCGTCGAAGTACACCTCGTTGAAGAGCGAGTCACCGGTGATCTCCCTCAGCGGCCGGATGTCGATCCCCGGGGTGTTCTTCATGTCGACGACGAAGTAGGTCAGCCCCTGGTGCTTGGGGGCGTCGGGGTCGGTACGCGCGAGGAGGATGCCGAAGTCGGCCCACTGGGCGGCGCTCGTCCACACCTTCTGTCCGTTGACCCGCCAGCCGCCGTCGGCGGCGCGTTCGGCCCGGGTGCGCAGGGAGGCGAGGTCGGACCCGGCGTCCGGTTCGGAGAAGAGCTGGCACCACAGCAGGTCGCCCCGGAGGGTCGGTCCGAGGAAGCGGTCCCGCTGCTCGGGCGTCCCGTACGCGAGGAGGGAGGGGACGACCCAGGTGGCGATCCCGAGCCCGGCGATCTTCACCCCCGCGTCGGTGGTCTCGCGCTGGACGGCGAGCTGCTGGAGCGGCCCGGCGCCGAGGCCGTGGGGCGGCGGAAGGTGCGGGGCGGCGTAGCCGGTGGGGGCGAGGACGCGGCGGGCGGCGGCGGGGTCGAGTCCGACGGCGGGGGCGATCGCCTGCCGCGCCTCGGTACGGTACGCGTCCGCCTCCGGCGGGAGTTCGAGGCGCAGTCCGCGCCGGGCGCCGCCGAGAGCGAGCCGGACGGCGTGGGCGCGATGGGTGTCGCCCGGGCCGAGGAGCTGGCGGGCGACGAGTGCCCTGCGGAGGTAGAGGTGGGCGTGGTGCTCCCAGGTGAAGCCGATGCCGCCGAGGATCTGGACGCAGTCCTTGGCGCAGCTGTACGCGGCGTCGAGGGCGGTCGCGGCGGCGAGCGCGGCGGTGAGGGAGCGTACGTCGGCCTCCGTACGCTCCTCCGTACCGTCCTCCGCGGCCGCGCGGGCGGCGTCCCAGGTGAGGGCGCGGGCCTGCTCGACCCGTACGAGCATGTCGGCGCAGAGGTGCTTGACGCCTTGGAAGCGGCCGATGGGCCGTCCGAACTGCTCGCGTGTCCTGGCGTGTTCGGCGGCGGTCTCCAGGGCACGGGCGGCGGTGCCGCAGGCGTCGGCGGCGTGGAGCACGGCGGCGAGGTCCTGGACGAGGGCGGTGTCGACGCCGAGGATCCGGTCGGCGGGCACATGGGTGCCGGCGGCGGTGACCTCGGCGGTGGGCCGGGTGGGGTCGGCGCTGTCGTGGACCCGGACGGTCAGGGTGTCGGCGTCCACGGCGGCCCAGACAGGGCCGTGCGCGGTGGAGGCCGCGAGGATCAGCAGCCCGGCCTCGGCGCCGCCGAGCACGGGCGGTGCGGTGCCGTCGAGGAGGAGCCCGTCTCCGGTCTCGACGGCGGTCAGACCGCCGGGCCCGAGGGCGACGGCACCGACGCGGCGGCCGGTGGCGAGTTCGCGGGTGAGGTCGCGGGCCAGGTCCGTGGAGGGATCGGTGGCAAGTGCGCTCGTTCCGGCCCGCCGCAGGAGTTCGGCGGCGAGGACGGTCGGGAGGTACGGCCCCGGCAGCACCGCCCGCGCGGCCTCCTCCAGGACGACAGCGAGGTCGTCGAGTCCGCCGCCCCCGCCCCCGTACTCCTCGGGCAGATGGAGCCCGAGGAGGCCCTGTTCCGCGGCGGCGTCCCAGTAGCCGGGCCGGCCGGTGGCGGTGTCGAGGACGTCGAGGTGCTTGCGCACCTCCTCGGCGGGGACGACGCGGGCGAACCAGCCCCGGGCGGATCGGGCGAGCTCCCGCTGCTCTGGCGTGATGGCGATGCCCATGGCACGGCAGACTAGAACACGTTTCAATGTGACGGAAGGTCAGATGCAGTGCGAGATCCGGACCGGAAGGGAGGCGGCTCACGGAACCCCCGCGGCCCCCGCGATAATCGCGCACATGTTCCGTACCGCACGCACACTTCTGATGGCCTTCCTGATGGCCGTCGCGGCGACCGCCGCATCCGCCCTGCCCGCCCAGGCGGCCGCCGAGCTGCCCGGCGGCAAAGCCAATTTCGTCGTCTCCCTCGGCCACCTGAAGGACGGCGCCCGCAACAACTGGGTCCGCCTCGGCACGTACGAGTTCGACGCCGCCGCCGGCACGGTCTCGGCCCGCATGTACGTCTGGTCACACTCCGAGCCGAAGGCGCGGGAGGGCACCGGCACCGTGCCCGACAGCAGTTGCTCGTCCACGGACCTGAAGAGCACCACGCACGTGCTCGCCTGCCAGATCAAGACCGCGGGCGGCTTCACCGACTCCCCCACCGAGCTGCGCACCGGCATCTACACGCTGCAGAACGACACGATCGACGGCGTGTCCACGCCGACCGTGTGGATCAAGTGGAACCACGCCACCGCCTGGACCGAGAAGTGGGCCGTCGAGACCGGCACGAACCTCGCCCGCCTGTCGTTCCTGCACAACACGAAGGCCACCACGGGTTACGGCTACGGCAGCAACGCCGCCCTCACCACGCGCCGCGCCATGACGACCGTGCAGGCCCACCCGTCGACGATCCGCCTCCAGGGCACTTCCTGGGCCAAGGACGCGACCGCCCCCAGCAGCGGTGCCTTCCACCACGAGAACTTCCGCACCTGTGAGACCACGACGTGGTGCCTCACCTACCTCCAGCCGACGTCGTCGACCGCCTGCCAGAAGGAGGGCGGCTGCCCGAACTACGGCGGCGGCACGGCGTCGAACATCTCGTCCATCCAGTACTACCTGCAGAAGCTGAGCAACACCGATCGCCGCGACACGCTGTGGCACTGGTGCACCTGCCTGGCCGTGGAGCGGAACGAGCGCTGCTACACCGGCAACTCGCACGTGAAGCCGATGTACCAGATCATCGACGACACCGGCACCTTCCGCGGCTGGGTCGGCGTCGAGGCGTCGTACTACCCCGGCAACATCACGGACCCGCGCGGGAGCGACATGTTCAGCGTCTTCCGCCTGGCCGACTGGACGTAACCCCGCCGGGGCGCAGTGCCAGCGCGGCCCACGCGGCCGCCGCCACCCGCGCGGCCGCGACGACCGCGAGCAGTACGGGCGCCTCCGGACGCCAGCCCAGGGAGACCCGGGTGCCGAGGAGGGTGAGGACGACCGCGATCCGGCCGGGGGCGTAGACGGGAACGCGGGCGGCGGTGGCGCGCAGCACGGCCGCCACCGCGACGCCCGTCGCCGTCCACGCGGCCAGGTACGGCCAGACGTCCCCCGGAGCGGCGGGCGGCAGGCCGTACTCCTCGGGGCCGATACGGAACAGGGCGCCCGCCCAGCCGAGGCCGACCCCGAGCACGGCGATCGCCGCCACCCACCACGCGTGCCGCCACCAGGGGCCGGGCGCCAGCCTCTCTTCGTCGTCGGCGCTGGAGAAGTCGAGAAGTTCCATCACGCCCTGAAGGACGTGGCCGAGCGGGCGGACGTTGCCTCCGTCCGCCCGCTCGCCTCACCGGCCGCGAAGACGCCCTTCGGCGGCGGCGGTGACGAACGCGGTGAAGGCGGCGGGGGCGGCGAGGAAGACGGGACCGTCGGGGTTCTTGGAGTCGCGGACGGCGACGTGGGCGGCGAGATCGGCGACTTCCACGCAGTCGCCCCCGCTGGAACCGCTGTACGAGGACTTGCGCCACATGGCGGTGCCGACGGGGGCGCACTCGATGCACTCGCCGCCGTCAGAGCCGCTGTACGACGACTTACGCCACCGCAGGACCTGGCTGGTGCCCATACCGTTCCTCCATCACGCGTGCGATCAGCGCCGCCGAGTCCTCCCGGGAGAGGGCCGTGGCCTGCAGCCGAGCGTAGCCGACGGAACGCTCCCTGATCACTTGCGGATTGGCCGTCATATGACCGGCGTCGTAGCTCTCGGCGTAGAAGAGGTCGGGGTCGTCCTCGAACCGCAGCAGGTTGAACGAGCCCATCATTCCGGCGTGCTGGCCGACCGTGAACGGAAGCACCTGGATCTGCGTCCACTGGCGCCGCATACAGCCCAACAGGTGCTGGAGTTGGCGGCGCATGACCTCCGGGCCGCCGATCTCCAGCCGCAGCGCGGCCTCGTCGAGCACGACGCACGTCACGGGCGGGTGCTCGCGGTCCAGAATGCGCTGGCGCTCCATCCGAGCCGCCACCATCTCGTCGAGCCTGTCCGGGTGGTCGACGCTCAGCACCGCCCGCGCGTACTCCGGCGTCTGGAGCAGGCCGTAGACGAGCTGCGACTGGTACGTCGAGATGTACGTCGCCCTCGCCTCCAGCTCCGCGTACGGCTGGAACCACGTCGGCAACTGGCTCTTCAGCACCAGCCCCACCAGCCGCGAGAACAGCCCGCCCGTCATCAACCCCGCGTCCAGCCGCTCCGAGAACTGGCGCGTCGGCACCTTCTTCGCCGTCTCGATCTGGCCCACCAGCGATCCCGTGCAGAACAGGATCTTGCCCAACTGATCCTGGTTCAGCCCCGCCTCCTCCCTCAGGCGGCGGAGTTCGGAGCCGTAGTAGTCCAGCGGGGACGCGCTGGGGTCGAGGCTGCGGATGTTGACCACGAGGAGGTCACCCCCAAGTTCACGCGGTGAAGCGTTGTATTCGGTCCGTAGCCGAGCGTAACGACGGCGCTCCATTCTGGCGGCATGAATCAGGTAACTGACCTCTATCCGGCCGAACTTCCCACGAGCTACCGCATGGGTTTCACCGTCGGTGAGCACTCGGCCGGTCACATGCGCCGCATCCTGCGCGTGTTCCTCACCCGCTGGGGGATGGAGCGGGTCACCGACCCCGCCCAGCTCGCGCTGACCGAGCTGGTCGCCAATGTCGTACGGCACGTGCCCGGCCGGCGGTGCACGGTGCTGATCCTGCGGGAGCCGTTCGGTCTGCGGGTGGAGATCGCCGACGCGGTGCCGGGGACGGTGGTGGCGAAGCCCGCCGGGGTGCTGGACGAGGGCGGGCGCGGGCTGGTGCTGGTGGAGGCGGTGACGGACCGGTGGGGGGTCGTGGAGTCGGGCGAGGGGAAGACGGTGTGGTTCGAGTGTGACGAGTAGGGCACGATGGGCGCTCGCACACGCGTACCCGTCAGTAGGAGGACCCGCCCATGGCCGCCGAGCCCGCCGCCGCGCCGAAGCCCGAGATCCTTGCCGCCTTCGAGGCCGCCAAGGGCTTCATGCCCGTCAGGGAGGGGCTCGCGCTGTACGAGGCGGCTGCCGAGGCCGCAACGCTCGGGCTGCCCCTGCTGGAGGTGGGGACGTACTGCGGGCGCTCCACGATCCTGCTGGCGGACGCGGCCCGGGCGGCCGGGACGGTCGTCGTGACCGTGGACCACCACCGGGGCAGCGAGGAGCAGCAGCCGGGGTGGGAGTACCACGACCCGACGGTCGTCGACCCGGAGATCGGGCTGATGGACACGCTGCCCGCGTTCCGCCGGACCCTGCACAGGGCGGGCCTTGAGGAGCACGTGATCGCGGTCGTCGGGCGTTCACCGCAGGTGGCGAAGGTGTGGGCGGGCGCGCTGGGCCTCGTCTTCATCGACGGCGGCCACACGGACGAGCACGCGACGGCGGACTTCGAGGGCTGGGCGCCGAAGGTCGCCGCCGGCGGTCTGCTCGTCATCCACGACGTCTTCCCCGACCCGGCGGACGGCGGCCAGGCTCCGTACCGGATCTACCTGCGGGCGCTGGAGTCGGGCGACTTCGAGGAGACCTCGGTCACCGACTCCCTCCGCGTCCTGCGCCGCCGCGCCTAGGACCGCCTCTCATCGGACGCCGAATCCACGAAAGCAGGAGAATTCCGAAGTGCGTGTGCTGTTGTCGACGTATGGATCGCGTGGGGACGTCGAACCGCTGGTGGGGCTCGCGGTGCGGTTGCGGGAGCTCGGTGCGGAGGTGCGGGTGTGTGCGCCGCCGGACGAGGATTTCGCGGAGCGGCTGGCCGGGGTCGGCGTCGCCATGGTGGGTGTCGGGCGGTCGGCACGCGCGCTGACGACCGCTGCGCCACCGCCGTCGAAGGACAATCTGCCCCAGCGCGCCGCCGAATTGATCGCCAGTCAGTTCGAGGTGATACCGGCGGCTGCCGAGGGATGCGACGTGCTGATGGCGACGGGCGCGATGCCGGCCATCGCCGGGGCGCGGTCGGTGGCCGAGAAGCTGGGCATCGGGTACGTGTCCGCGATCTTCCAGCAGCTGACCCTCCCGTCGCCGCAGCGCCCGCCGCTGGCGTACCCGGGGCGGCCGTTCCCGCCGGAGGTGACCGACAACCGGGCGCTGTGGGACCTGGACGCCCAGAGCATCGATGCGCTGTTCGGTGAGGCGCTCAACACCAACCGGGCGTCGATCGGCCTGCCCCCGGTGCACAACGTCCGCGACTACGCCTTCGGTGACCGGCCGTGGCTGGCGACGGACCCGGTGCTGGACCCGTGGCTGGAGACGCCGGACCTCGACGTCGTACAGACCGGCGCGTGGGTGCTGCCCGACGAGCGGCCGCTCCCGGCGGAGCTGGTGGCCTTCCTGGACGCGGGCGAGCCGCCGGTGTACGTGGGCTTCGGCAGCATGGCCGTACGCGCCGGGGAGGACGCGGCCCGGGTCGCGATCGAGGCGGTTCGGGCGCACGGCCGCCGGGTGCTCGTCGGGCGCGGCTGGGCGGATCTGGGCCCGGTCGACGACCGGGACGACTGCTTCGCCGTCGGTGAGGTCAACCACCAGCGGTTGTTCGGGCGGGTGGCCGCCGTCGTGCACCACGGTGGCGCGGGGACGACGACGACGGCCGCCGGGGCCGGCGCTCCGCAGGTGGTGGTACCGCAGTTGGCGGACCAGCCGTACTGGGCGGGCCGGGTGGCCGAGCTGGGCATCGGCGTGGCCCACGACGGTCCCGTGCCGACCGTCGAGTCGCTGACGGACGCGCTCAGGACCGCCCTGGACCCCGAAACGGGCGCCCGGGCGAAGGCCGTGGCGGGCTCGGTCCGCACCGACGGCGCGATGGTGGCCGCGAAACTGCTGCTCGACGCCGTCGGCTGACAACGGTCGGGGCGAATCCGGACGGTCGGGGCGAGTCCGCGAGAACCACGCGGACCCGTCCTGCGCCGTCAGGTCGCCGAGCCGCCCAGGCGGATGACCCAGCGGCGGGAGTTGTCGTCATCGCAGGTGAACTGGACCATGCGCACGTTGTTCTCGGTCGACCGGCCACCGGCGACCGTCGCGCACTTGTTCGTCTGGACGTTCACCACCTGGTAGGAGGTGCCGCCCCAGTTGGTCAGGCGCCAGCGGCGCGAGGGGTCGGAGTCGCAGTTGAACTGGACGAGCGGGTGGTTGTTGGCGGTGGACCGGCCGCCGGCGACCGTCGCGCACTTCCCGCTGTGGAGGTTGACCAGCTGGAAGGAGTCGCCGTTCCAGTTGGTGATCCTCCAGCGGCGTGACCGGTCGGTGTCGCAGTTGAACTGGAGGAGTTCGAGGTTGTTCTCGGCGAGTGTGCCGCCGCTGAAGGTCATGCACTTGCCGGTCTGCAGGTTCCGGAACTGGAAGGCGGCCCCGGAGATCCGGGCTTCCGAGGTGGTGGTGTCCGCCGCGGGGCGGGCGACCGCGGGGAATGGCAGGAGCAGAGTGCCTCCGGCCAGGAGGATCGTCGACGTCGTCAGGAGACGACGGGACCGCGTTTCCTTGCGTAGTCGCATGGGACCGCTCCTCTCGTGTGGATGAGAAGGGAGGGGACGGCGGCCGCCTTAACCACTATCAGCGGGTCCCGTTCACCGCGCAAACGCGGGGCACCGACCGTTGCCCGCTCAACCAGTCGGTCTCCACCAGCCGGTCTCCACCAGTCGGCCCCAATCGGCCTCCACCAGTCGGTCTCAACCAGTCGGTCCGGGGCCGCCGATACGGGCAATCCGGCGCCGGAACGCCTACAGTCACGGGGTGCCGTACGACCACCGCAAGCTTCTCGCCCTCCCTCTCGCCCTTCCCGTCGCCCTGACCGCCTGTGCCGCCCTCGCGGCCTGCGGGGGCCCCGGGTCGGCCGCGCAGTCCCCCCGTAGCGCCGACGCCAAGGCCACGGCGCCGGGCACCGGCGAGGCGACCGCCAGCGGCACCGCCACCGACCCCGCCGGGACGCCGCCGAAGGCGCTGCCGCTGGCGGGGCGGACGGTCGTCATCGACCCCGGGCACAACCCCGGCAACTTCCGTCACCCGAAGGAAATCAACCAAAAGGTTGATATCGGGACGCATCGCAAGGAGTGCGACACCACCGGCACCTCCACGGACGCGGGGTACACCGAAGCCGCGTTCACCCTCGACGTCTCCCACCGCCTGCGCGACCTGCTCAAGGCCCAGGGCGCCGAGGTCGTCCTCACCCACGACGCCGACCGCCCCTTCGGGCCCTGCATCGACGAGCGCGCCCGGACCGGCAACGCCGCCCGCGCGGACGCCGTCGTCTCCGTGCACGCCGACGGCTCCGCGGCCGGCAACCGCGGGTTCCACGTGATCCTGCCCGCCCGCGTCCGGTCCGGCACCGCCGACACCACGGCGATCGTCGGACCCTCCCGTACCCTCGGCGAGGACATCGCCCGGCACTTCGCCCGGGCCACCGGGACCGCGCCCGCCAACTATCTGGGCTCCGGCACGGGGTTGGACGTCCGCGACGATCTCGGCGGACTCAATCTCTCAACCGTCCCCAAGGTCTTCGTCGAATGCGGCAATATGCGTGATCCGAAGGACGCCGCACTGCTGACCGATGCGGCGTGGCGCCAGAAAGCGGCGCGGGGAATCGCGGACGGCATCAGGACCTACCTCAAGGGGTAGAACCGGCGGGCGATAGATTCGCTCCGTACGATGGGGCCGCCCCCGTGCTTCGCGCCACCCCGACGAGACGACCCGACGAAGGATTTTTACGTGAATATCCGCTCCCTCACTCGAGGCGATGGCGTGGTGATCGGTGCAGCGGTGGTGCTGTTCATCGCCTCGTTCCTCGGCTACTCCAGCTGTGAAGGCCCGTACTGCGACACGGTCGGCTCCCCGTTCTCCTGGGAGTTCTCCCCCCTGGGCTGGGGCGCCTTCCTCCTCGGCATCGTGGGCGCCGCTCTGGTGATCCTGTCCCACGCGCTTCCCCAGCCCCGCAAGGTCGCCGGCCTGGAGCTCGGTCAGATCGGCGTCGCATTCACCGTGGCGGCGGCCTGGACCCTGCTGATGTGGATCTTCGAGTCGGAGAAAGCCGGTGTCGGCCTCATCCTCGGCCTGATCGCCTCCCTGGTCCTCGCCGGTGCGGCCATCGCCGCTCCGCTGGTGCCCGCCCTGAAGAGCCCGCTGCTCGGCGCCCCGAAGCCGCAGACCGCGCAGCCGTACGGCATGCACCCCGGCCAGCCGGGCCCGCAGGGCGTCGCCGGGGGCTACGGCTACCCGGGCGCCCAGCAGCAGCCCTACGGCGCCCAGCCCCACCAGTCGTACGGCGGCCAGCCGCAGCCCGACCCGCAGGCCGCCCAGGCGCAGCAGCCGGCCCCGGTGCAGGCCCAGCAGCACGCGCCGGCGCAGAGCGAGCAGCCCGCGGCGGACTTCGCGCCGTTCTGGTTCGCCGTCCCGGTCGCCCGCCCGCTGTACGCGGAGGACGGCTCCCCGACGCCGATCGCCGAACTGGCCCCCGGTACGTGGTACCTGGCGGTCGAGCAGCGCGGTCCCGGCCTGGTGGCCCAGACCCAGGACGGCCGCCGCGGCGTCCTCCAGGACACCACCGGCATCCAGCGCGGCTGATCGCTCACCCCGCATCACCGACGACGGCCCCCCGCCCGGAATCCCTTCCGGGCGGGGGGCCGTTGCCGTACAGTCCCCCCATCCGCACCTGACGTACCGTCAGAAAGGTTGGTGGGGGCCATGCGGCTCGGACTCGCGCTCGGCTACTGGGGGCGCGGCCCCTCCCCCGCCCACCTCGGCCTCGCCCGCGAGGCCGAGCGGCTCGGCTACGACTCCGTGTGGACCGCCGAAGCCTGGGGTTCGGACGCGTTCACCGCGCTGACCTGGATCGCCGCGCACACGAGCCGGATCCGGCTGGGCACCGCCGTCGCACAGGTGGCCGCCCGGACGCCGACCGCCACCGCCATGCACGCGCTCACGCTCGACCACCTCTCCGGCGGCCGGATGATGCTCGGGCTCGGCCTCTCGGGGCCGCAGGTCGTCGAGGGCTGGTACGGCCGCCCCTTCCCCCGCAGCCCGCTGACGGCGACCCGCGAGTACGTGGACGTGATCCGCCAGGTCCTGCGCCGCGAAGGGCCGGTCGCGCTCGACGGGCGGTTCCACTCCCTTCCGTACGCCGGGGAGGACGGCACAGGGCTCGGGAAGGCCCTGAAGCCGATCACCCACCCCTTGCGCCGCGACCTCCCGGTCCTCCTCGGCGCCGAAGGACCGAAGAACATCGCGCAGACGCTCCGGATCGCCGACGGCTGGCTTCCGCTCTACTGGTCGCCGACGCGCCACACCGAGGTGTACGCGCTGCCCGAGCGGCTCCCCGAGGGCTTCATGGTCGCCCCCCTGGTCCGCGCCCAGGTCTGCGACGACCCGGCCGAGGGCCTGCTGCCCGTCAAGGCGATGCTCGGGTTCTACATCGGCGGCATGGGCCACGCGGCCCGTAACTTCCACGCCGACCTGATGGGCCGCATGGGGTACGAGCCGGCGGCCCGGCGCGTCCAGGAACTGTTCGCGGCCGGCCGCCGCGAGGAGGCCGTGCTCGCCGTCCCGGACGCCTTCGCGGACGAGATCTCACTCGTCGGCCCGAGGGAACGGATCGCCGAACGGCTCACGGAATGGCGCAAGGGCCCGGTGACCGACCTCCTCGTCACGGCACCGGACCCGGCCACGCTGCGGGTGCTCGCGGAGCTGAATGCCTAGGGTTTCGCGCCATCTCGTGTCGGAGGTCACGACTCCCCGACTGACGGCCAGTGGCAGCCCGGCTTGAAGTAGCCGGGCTGCCAGGTGCTCTATCCGAAGGACTTGATGCTGTTCCAGTTCACCCACAGGACGGTCCTGGCGGGTGCGTTGGTGTTGGTGGTGGACGGGTAGTAGACCGTGAAATGACCGTTGGAGGCGGTCCGGGCCCAGATGTCGGGAACGCCGTCGCCGTTGACGTCGGGGATGCCGACTGCCGCGGAGATGGCTGCCTCGGTCCAGCCGGTGCCGTAGGAGACGTCTCCGTTGAGGGAGTTGGAGGCGAGCATCAGTGAAGGAAGGCTGACGCTGCCGGATCCGGAGGCGCCGGGCCTGCCGTGGCGGACGTTGATCGCGCCGCCGTCCAGGTCGCGCCACAGAAGGTCGGGGGTGCCGTCCTTGTTGATGTCGGCGACGTTGACGATGTCGCGTCGGCCCCATGCGCCGCCGTTCATCAGGGTGGCTTCCTGGAAGGTGCCGCCGCTGTATCCGGACAGGAACCAGAATGCGGTCCCGGCGCGCAGGAAGATGTCCGGGAGCTTGTCTCCGGTGACATCACCGACAGCCTTGATCTGGGTCCACGTCGACGGGGCGGGCGCGTTGGCCGGCAGCTCGACTTCCAAGCGGTTGTCGACGTTGAAGCTGCCGTAGCCGTCACCGGGGTACAGCCAGAAGCTTCCGTCCGGAGTACGGGCGAACAGGTCGGTCGAGCCGTCGCCGGGGTAGGCGTCCTGGTAGTGGGAGATCAGGGCTGCCTTGCCGGTTGCGGGGTCGTACCAGTGGCCGGCGGGATTGATCTCCTTGTCCTTGCCTCCGTAGGAACCGGGCATGCCGGCGTAGAGCTCACCGCCGGCAGATCCGGACATGGTCTGGAGGTTGCCACTGGCGTCGATGATCAACAGGTCGACGATGTCGTCGCCGCCGATGTCACCGGGGCCGTCGGCCCTGTCACGCGGCTGCACGTAGAACGTGTAGTCCGCGCGGCGGCTCTGGTTGCCGACCGCGTCGAGCGCGTAGACCTGGAGGCCGTTGGGGCCGGCGTGCGGCGGTTTGAGCGCGGCCACCGTGGCCGAGCCGTTCGAGGCTGCCACTTCCTGGTAGCTGAGACCCTCGAAGCCGTACTTGAACTTGGTGGCCTCGGGGGACGTGAAGGTGATCGAGCCGGTACCGCCGAACTTCACCGTGGCCCACGTCGCACCGTCAGGGGTGGCAGCCGGGAAGGCGTCGCTGCTGACCTTGGGTTGGGACGGCGCGGAGGCGTCGATCGTGATGCGGCAGGGCTCGGTGCCTGCGGGGAACCAGGTGGACACGCTGCCGGAGGTGTCTTCGGCTCGTACGTCCCAGGAGTAGACGGCTTTGTCCTCGAGCGTGGTCGAGGCGACGATGAAGGTGGCCTTGCCGCTGGACAGGTTCGTCACGAGCGTGCCGGCGGGGACGGTGCCGCCGGTCTTCCAGAACCTGAAGCGCAAGCCCTTGAGGTTGCCGTCGGGGTCGGTCGCCGTGGCGGAGAAGGTGATGTTGGTTCTGCCGATGGTGACGCCAGTGTCTGGACCGGGGTTGCACGCGCCGCCGGGCGATGACGTTCCGCCGGTCGGCTCTTTGGGAGGCCGGTTGTAGTCGACTTCAAGGGTCGCGGACGTGGCCTTGAACTTGCGCCATGTCTGCACGTCGGACTCGCTGGTGGCCCGCATGCCGAAGGTGAGCGAGGCCCATCCGCTGTCCGCGCCCTTCTGCGCGGCGGCTCTGACGTCGAAGGCCTCGTACTCGTCGGGGCAGGAGGTCGACCAGCCATGGGCGAACGACTTCTTCTGAAGAAGGGTCGACCAGCTGGGTTGTGCGTTCCAGGTGGTGCTGGAGGAGATGGCGCCGGTCAGATAGAACTGGAACTCACGTGCCGTGCAGGACCAGGAGTGGTTGTTGAGGACCTTGAAGGTCGCGCGGCTGATGGTGGCGCCCTTCAGGCTGCTGGAATAGCCCATGCGCCAGAACGAACGGGCCGTACCACCGGTGTCGCTCTCATGACCGACACGGGCGTCGGAGGTGCCCGAGCTGAAGTTCGTGCCGTTGTAGAAGCTGGTGTTCGGATAGGGCTTGTAGGCAGTGGTCCATGCCTGCCAGCCGCTGATGAGGGTCGGGTCGACGAAGACGGGGAACTGCGCGTCCTTGTCGGCCAACAGCCCAGCGGCTGCCACGTCCATTCTGAGGCGCGCGACACCGGTACCGTCACCGTCGAGCCGGAGCGTCATCGGTGCGTGACGGGAACCGGGCTCCATCCCTGAAAGCCCAGGCAGCTTCAGGACGTCCTCGGGTGTTTCCACGGATGGTGCCGGCTGGTGCGTCATGGTCTCGGGGTCCCGGCCACTGGAGTCCCAGGTGAAAGGCGTCGGGACCGAGCCGATCTGGTGGCCTTCCTTGTCCTGCACGATCACACGGTCGATCTCGGCATCGTGCCGGAAGATCGCCGTGTTGGAGTGCAGTCCGTAGGAGACGGTGGCCAGTGCTGCGTTCTTCGCCGCTTCGGGGGTCTTGACGATGAGGAGCTGGGCGAAGCCGCCCTCCTCACGGGCTACGACAAGCAGGTCGACGCCGGGCAGCACCTCTGCGTACAGAGCGCGGGGTCCGTCGAGCACCGGCTCGGGCAGCGCACCTGGCCAGGTGTAACTGATGGTGTGCCCATCGAGCTCCACCTCGGCGAGAACGCTGCCGGCCGGGGTTTCCTCGGCCTGAGGGTTGAGGGGCGCACGGGCGTAGGAGCGGGAGACGCGGGAGTTGTCCTGGGCGCCGTTCGAGAACCGGACAGGGTGGACGGCGTTGACCGGTTCGATACCCAGTACGTGCGAGCCCTTGCGTGTGCGCTTGAGCGTGGTGTCTATGGGAGCCCACTGGCCGTCGGCGGTCTTCGCCCGCTGGGGAAGGGCGTGGATCTGGGTGCGGAGCTGGCCATTGGGCAGCGCCCAGGTCATGTGTGTCGCGGTGGTCGCCGCGTCGACCCGTACCTTCTTGCCGCTGCGTACAGCTTCCGCCATGGCCACGGCCTCGTCGCGAGGTGCGGTGGAACCCTGCTTCGCCTTCGTCGGCGGTTTCCCACCGGCGACTGACGGCTGGCCAGCTTGCCACCAGGGCAGGAGGGCGGTCGTGACGGCGGCGAGTACGAGGCCGATGGTCACGGACAGCCGCGTGCGCGTGCGCACGAAAGGACTGAGAAGACGAGGCACGGTCACGGCGGTCTACTCCCGTGGGGACCAGAGGGATTGACGACAACACAGCCAGCCCCGGGTTGAGCGGTCTCGGGACACGGGCGCCCACACGATCACATGTCCTGCGCAAGTCGTCCACAAGTGAAGAGGTTGTTAATTCGTTATGTGAAGACGGGAGCTTCTGTACCCCAAAGCCACTTATGGCGGAATCGCCCAATCCGCTGAGACGGTTTGCGTCTCATGCGGCTCACTTCCCGATACGACCGGTAGATCACCAGCAATGCGATCTCGACGGGTTGGTTCAGTGATCACAATCACTTCTCTCCCGCAATGGCGCCTGCCGTGACCTTGAACTACGCCGCTTCAGTGACGGAGAGTTCACGCGCGTATGCACTGGGGGCAGGCGTGCGCGCCGTGGTGTCCAGCGCCGCATTTCCTTCTTTTTCGTTCCTTTTGCTGGGGTGGGAGTAGCCGCTTATGCGTGCTTCAGATCCGCCGTCATGGCTCGGGCGTGGACGCCTGGTGTTGACGGAGTCAGTTCGACGGCGTCGGCGGCGAAGCCGCATGGCGACCGTCCTTTTGTTGTCGTCGGCACTGACCGTGTCGACCCTCACGGGGCAGGCTTGGGCTGTCCCGGACGACGGGATGAGCCGGACGGAGTCGACCGCCCAGGTCGACCTGCCTGAATTGCCCGAGGCGGATCCGGTGCCTTCCGATCCCGCTGGTGAGACGAATTTGGTCACGCCACCGGATGAGTCGGTGGTGACCTATGAGCCGAAATCGGTTACTCCGTGGCCGTCGGGCTCCGGCACCGCGACGCTGACGCCGGACATGACACCGGGAGGGTCGACGACGCCGGCGACCAACAATCTGCCGGTTGAGCTGGGTGTACCGGAGGGCGGCGACCCAGCGGGCGTCGCCGGTACCTGGACGATCGACGTCAAGCCCTCGGAGGCGTCCCAAGACGCGGGCGTCTCAGGCCTGGTCATGAAGGTGACCCCGCCGGATACGGTCGACCCGGCCGCCGAGGTCGCCCTGGCCGTCGATACGAGTGGCTTCGCCGACCTCTACGGACCGCAGGCCGCCGATCGCTTCGGTCTGATGTTGCTGCCCGAGTGCGTCTATTCCTCACCGACCACCGGTGACTGCGCAGACGGTGACGGCACCGAGACCATGTCGCTCAACGACGGCGACAAGGACGTCAAGAACGGCAAGGCCCACTTCCAGCCACTGGAATCATCCGTAGAGGTCGTGGCAGCGAAGGGCGCCCCCAAGACCGACACCGCGAAGAACTCGTCTCCCCGTAAGGTCCTCACGGGCACCATTCCCGTCTCCAGCCTGCTCGGCGAGGGCTTCACCTCCCGGACGAGCAAGGCCTCCTACCAGGGCGGGGTTCAGCCTGTTACCAACGTCCCCAGCGGCGCTGCGGTCGGCATGCTCGACACCGGTTCGTCGGTGCAGGGTGACTTCACCGCCTCGCCGCTGCTGTCGTCGGGTTCGTGGTCGGCGGGTTCTTCTTCCGGCGCGTTCACCTACGGCTACCAGGTGCAGGTCCCGGAAACCGCCGGCGGCCTGGCGCCGAAGATCAACCTGGGCTACTCCTCGCAGTCGGTGGATGGTCGTACGTCTTCCACGAACAACCAGGCTTCCTGGGTCGGTGACGGTTGGGACTACAACGCGGGTTCCATCACCCGTACGTACGCCAACTGCCGTCAGGACTCCAAGAAGGCCGGCTCCAACAACGCCACGCACCGCACCGCGGACCTGTGCTACGGCTCGGAGAACGCCACCCTGTCGCTGGGTGGCATGACCACCGAGCTGGTGTGGGACGCGGCCAAGGGCACGTGGTTCACCGCCAACGGTGACGGCTCGAAGATCGAGCGGATCAAGGACACCAGCCGCGACCCGCGTTCGGGGATGAAGGACGCCGACGGTGAGTACTGGGTCGTCACCACCAAGGACGGCACCAAGTACCACTTCGGTCTGAACAAGCTCCCGGAGTGGTCGGACAACGGCACCGCCGCCGACGACCCGTACACCGACTCGGTTCTGGCCGTTCCGGTGTACGGCAACCACGCCGGTGAGCCGTGCTACAAGGCCGGTGACTGGAAGAACTCGGCCTGCAACCAGGCCTGGCGCTGGAACCTCGACTACGTCGAGGACATCCACGGCAACGCGATGTCGCTGTGGTGGAAGCGCGATGTCAACTACTACGCGAAGAACTTCAACTTCAAGGCCCCGGTCGAGTACCACCGCGACGGCTACCTGTCCCACATCGACTACGGCCAGCGCAAGGACAGCATCTTCTCCGCGTCCGCTCCGGCGCGGGTGAACTTCTCCGTCGAGGAGCGCTGCTTCACCGAGAACACCCTGACCTGCACGGACGCGAACTTCGCGGACAAGGACCCGGGCAAGTACCGCATCTGGTACGACACCCCCGCGAGCCTTCGCTGCGTGGCCGGCAAGAAGTGCTGGAACGCCGGTCCGACCTTCTGGACCCGCAAGCGTCTGGACAAGATCACCACCTCCGCCCAGCGCCGCACTGACACGACGGCCCGCCAGGCGGTGGACGAGTATCAGCTCAAGCAGAGCTTCGCCGAGCTGAAAACCGGCCCGAACACCGCCCTGTGGCTGGAGTCCATCCAGCGCACCGGCTACGGCCCCAAGGGGGTCACGGATCCCGGGTTGACACTGAACCCGGTCCGGTTCGAGCCCAACATCGATGACATGCCGAACCGCGTCAAGGCGTTCAACCCGAACCGGCCCGGCTTCTCCCGCCTGCGCATCACACGCGTGATCAACGAGTACGGCGGCGAGTCCGTCGTCACCTACAAGCCCATCGAGGGCGACTGCGCCACCGGCACCGGCCTGCCGACCAAGACGGACACGGCCGGACTGAAGGCCAACAACCGCCTGTGCTACCCGACGTACTGGAACCCCGACCCAGAAGTCGAGGAAATCGACTGGTTCCACAAGTACGTCGTGGCCAAGGTCGAGGAACTGCCGAACATCGACGGCACGACCGGTACCACCACCAACTACGTGTACAAGAACCCGGGCTGGAAGCTGGCGGAGCAGGAGTTCACGAAGAAGTCCCAGCGCACGTACTCGCAGTTCGCCGGCTTCGAACAGACCACCGTCATCACGGGTGAGGACAACCCCGACTTCAACGCCAAGCGGACCAAGGCAGTCACGCGCTACTTCCGTGGCATGGGCGACACCGTCCCCGTCAAGGACATCACCGGCGCCGAAATCGCCAAGGACGACGAGCCCTTCGCCGGCCGCATAGCCGAGGAGCTCACCTACACCGACGCCGCCAAGGCCGACACCGACTGGCTCACCCGAAGTGTCACGGTCCCGGCGGCGACCGAGCTCGGCAAGCGCGACCGTGACGACGGCCTGACCTCGCTGAAGGCCTGGCGCGTCACAGACGCCCGCACTGTCTCCCACACCAAGTCCTCCGGCACGAACACCGCCGACGATCGCACCGAGCGGGCCGTCGAGACGCGGACGACATACGACAGCGACTACGGCCTTCCCGTGCAGGTGGAGTCGTTCGGCGACACCGGCAGATCAGGTGACGAGTCGTGCACGAAGCTCGAGTACCTGCACCACACGCCGAAGCACCTCATCGGTCTGACGAAGCAGGTTCTCGTCTCACCGACGCTGTGCAAGGACGCGACATGGACGAGCCTCACCTCGTTGACGTCAGCGCTACGTACCGCCTACGACGGCGCGGCATACGGAGGGGCGCTCGCATGGGACTCCCGTGGTCTCGCCACCCAGACGTTCACGCTGAACGGCGAGGGCACCGACTTCCAGCCGGGCAACACGACCGACTTCGACGAGGTCGGCCGAGTCGTCCGAGTCACGGACCCCGACAAGAACGCCTCCACGATCACCTATGACCCGCCCACCGGGCAGGTGTTCAAGGTGACCCAGGCCAACGCCCTCGCTCACACCCAGGTCCAGGAACTGGAACCCGGCCGCGCCGTCGCGCTCAAGACGACCGACGCGAACGGCCATGTCAGTGAGGCCAAGTACGACCAGCTCGGCCGCCTCATAGAGGCATGGGCACCCGGCCGCACGCCATCGTCCTCGTCCGTAGCGGACTTCCGGGCTGTCTACACCATCTCGGGGGAGAAATTTGCCCCCGATCCGGAGGACGCCACCAAGACGGTTCAGATTCGCATCCCCGCCTACGTCACCACGTACACGCGCAAGGACAAGAACCGTGTCGAGCAGGCGGTCACGATCTACGACGGCCTCGGTCGTGAGCGCCAGACGCAGGAGGAGGCGACCAACGATGGCTGGCTGATCACCGATTCCCTGTACAACGGCTCCGGCGAGGTCTGGCAGACCAACAACGCCTACTACGCCGACGATGTGAAGCCGGGCGAGCTGTATCCGCTGCCGCCGGATACACGTGTCCCCAACCTCACGCGTTACGAATACGACGGTCTCGGCCGCGTCATTGTGGAGATGCCCTACTTCAACGCCGTCGTGGACCCCAAGACAGAGGGAGGATCCCAGTCGACGGGGGCTAAGGAGCGAGCCACGAAGTACGAGTACGGCCAGGACTGGTCGATGGTCATCCACCCGCAGGGAACGTCGTCTTCCCGGGTCTACACCGACGCGCTCGGTCGTACCGCTCGAGTCGAGACGCTCGTCGGCCAGGGGCCCGCGGTTCACACGTCGATGTCGTACGAGTACGACGCGCGCGGACAGATGGTGAAGGCCACCAGCTCGGCCGACCCGACACGCCCCTGGTCCTGGACGTTCGACCACCGCGGCCGCATGGTGACCGCGACCGACCCGGACTCGGGAACGACCCGAACCAGTTACGACCAGTACGACCGGCCTCTCACCGCCACCAACGCCCGCGGCGTCACCGTATGGAACGGCTATGACGCCCTGTCGCGTCCCACGCAACAGCGTCTGGATGACAGTGAGGGCAAGCTTCTGGCGGACTTCACCTACGACAGCGCACCAGGCGGCGCGGGCATGCCCGCCACCGCCACGCGTTACACCGACGACCTGGCGTACACCCAGAAGGTCGACGGCTACACCAAGGACTACCAGCCGACGTCCACCACTCTGTCCCTGCCACAGTCGATCGCCGACGACTGGGGTTTCGCCAAGGACTACACGCACACGTACAAGTACAGCGACACCGGCCAGCTGAAGGAGATGGGGCTCCCCGCAGTCGGCAGGTTCGACGCCGAGAAGCTCATCCTTCGCTACAACAAGGACGGTCTGCCGCTCTCGATCTCGGGCAAGGGCTGGTACGGCTCCGAGACCGCCTACGACCACCACGGTCAGGTCCTGCGCTCGACCCTGGGAGCCCAGCCCTACCGGGTGTGGACGCAGAGTGTGTTCGACGAAGGCGGTGGTGAGCTCAAGGAGCAGTCTGTCTACCGCGAGCAGACCGGCGACAAGAGCTTGGTCGGCGGCAACCTGGTCTCCAACCGGGCCTACACCTACGACCCGGCCGGCAACGTCACCTCGATCCAGGAGAAGTCCCTCGGGATCGAGGAGCGGCAGTGCTTCGACTACGACCCGATCGGTCAGCTGAAGAAGGCGTGGACCTCCGAGGACCAGGCGAACTGCACCACGCCGAAGAGCACCGACGGCACGCTCAACGTCACCGCGGGCAAGGACACGTCCGGCTACTGGCAGGAGTACGAGTACGACCTGCTCGGAAACCGCACCAAGCTCACCGAGAAGAACCTGACCGGTGACACCTCCAAGGACGCCGTCAGCACGTACACGTACGGCAAGGGCGACGGCACCCAGCCGCGCACGCTGACCAAGGTGACCAAGAGCTACGTCACCCCTGCAGGTGCGCAGGTGACCGCCGCGGCCCAGCGTGTGTACGAGCTGACCGGCGAGACCAAGTCGGTCGCCTCGATCCAGAACGGCGACAAGCAGGAGCTGACGTGGACGCATGACGGCCAGGTCGAGCGGATCACGGGCCAGGGCAGCGGCGGCAAGACCCCGTACGTGGGCCTCGGCCAGAAGTGCCTCGACCTCAAGTCCGGCCTCGCCGCGGCCAGCCAGCCGATCCAGCTGTACGCCTGCAACGCCTCAGTGGCGCAGAACTTCAAGTTCACACCCACCCCAGGCTCCGAAACGGCGCCGCAGAGCGACCCGAACCGCGGCACGCTCTCGGCGTACGACACCTGGTGCCTCCAGCCGGCCGCCAACACCGCGGGCTCAGCCCTTCAGATCCAGCGGTGCAGCGGCTCGGCCGCCCAGGAACTGAAGCGCACCGCCGCCGGCCAGCTCACCCACATCGCCTCCGGCCTGTGCCTCGCGGTCCAGGGCGCGGCGAATGTGAACGGCACCCCGATCGTGCTCGCCACCTGTGACGCCGCTTCCGCGGCCCAGCAGTGGCTGCCGCAGAACGACACCCGTCACATCTACGGCCCCGGCGGGCGCCTGCTGACCATCCAGGGCAAGCAGGCGACCCTGCACCTGGGGGAGGCCGAGGTCACCGTCCAGCAGGGCGGCGTCCTGGTGAACACCCAGCGCACCTACTCCGCCCCCGGTGGCGCGGTCATGCGTTACGCCAACGGGACGGGTGCGGAGACCTTGGTCGCCCAGACGGGTGACCACCAGGGCAGCATGTACACCGAGGTCTCACTCGACAGCACCATGAACGTCCGGATCCGCAAGCAGGATCCGTTCGGCAACGAGCGTGGCGCAGATGCCACCGCGAACAACCTTCAGTCCCACAAGGGCTTCCTGGGTAAGACGCGGGACGACGCCTCCGGCTACACACCGCTGGGCGCCCGTCTCTACGACCCGGGCGTCGGACGCTTCCTGTCCGCCGACCCGATCCTGGACCTGAACGACCCGCTGCAGTCCAACGGGTACGCCTACGCGCACAACAACCCGGTCACGCATGCCGACCCGACCGGTCTCGCCATCTCCCTGACCGCTTCGGAGAAGTCCGCGGCCCTCGCGGGTGCCGGCCTGTCCCCGGCGCAGGTCGCGCAGGCACAGGCCACCATGGGCAAGTCCCTGACCTCGGTGATCCTCGCCACGGCCTGGAACGTGATCGCTGAGTTCGTCGGCATCAACGACGTCCTGGGGTGCTTCGGCGGCGACATGTGGTCCTGCGTCGGCCTCATCACCAACGCGATCCCGGTCCTCAAGGTCTTCAAGCTGCCGGCCGTTCTGAAGGCCATCGGCCGCACCATTGACGCCATCCAGGCGTTCAGGACGGCGAAGAAGGCCGCGGAAGCCGTACTCAGGGCAGCCAAGGCCGCGGAGGCCGCTGCCCTCAAGGCCAAGATCGCGGCCATCGAGAAGGCCAAGAAGGCAGCGCAAGCGGCCAAGAAGAAGGCCGCTGAACAAGCCAAGAGAACAGCCGACAAGGCAGTCCAAAAGACAAAGAAGACCGGAAACCCCGTCCAGAAGCAGGCGCAGGCAAAGGCCGCTCCAAAGGCGTCCTCCGCAGGAAACGGCAGCAAGGGCAAGGCCAGTACCTCCAAGTCCGGCGGCAGCGCCGGCGCCTCCTCGCGCAACAAGGGCGGCAGCAGCGGCAGCGGCGACTCCGGCAAGGCCGAGGGTGGTGCGGTTTCCTGCACCAAGCCGGACAACAGCTTTGTGCCGGGCACGAAGGTCCTGATGGCCGACGGCTCCACCAAGCCGATCGAGGAAATCAAGACCGGCGACAAGGTCGTGGCGACCGACCCGAAGACCGGGGAGACCCGAATCGAGACGGTCACCGCGGAGATCAAAGGCCAGGGCCTCAAGCACCTGGTCAAGGTCACCATCGACACCGACGGCAAGGCGGGCACGAAGACGGCCGAGATCACCGCGACCGACGGCCACCCCTTCTGGGTCCCTGAACTCGCCAAGTGGATCGACGCCGCCGACCTCAAGTCGGGTCAGTGGCTCCAGACCGGCAGCGGCACCTTCGTCCAGGTCGCCGCGATCCAGCGCTGGACCACACAGGGCGCCACGGTCCACAACCTGACCGTCTCCGACCTCCACACGTACTATGTGCTGGCAGGGGCCACGCCGGTCCTGGTTCACAACTGTGGTGGAACGCAACCCGGACACTCCGATCTTTGCAGGTGCGACCCGGAGAAGCCCCGCAGCGAGGTTGTCCTGGACGCGGACTCGTTCGAACAGGCCAGAAACCAGGCCTTGGATACCGTGGGGCCCATCGACACCGGTTCGTGGCAGCGTCGGCAGGGGACGATGGAATCTGCGGTCGACACCTTCGGTAGGGATACCGGGTTCACTGCGACCAGCGGTGGGGAATATAGGTCGTTCCGCCTGGATACCGACGACCGAATCGGCCCGCACATCAATGTGATGACAGGTAAGGGCGCGTCGGTTCGAAAATGGGCGATAAGGTTCCCTGGCGGAAGCGGGGGTATTTCGACGTGGTTGAGGCGGAACGTATGACCGACGGTAGTTCTTATGGGAGTCATCCGGAATACCTTCCGGACTTCATGAATGACCCCCGCGACGATGACGGCCGGCAAGTGATGAAGCTGGATCTCGCCGAGAACCGCGCGCTGGCGGCAGCGACGCTGAGTAAATTTCCGGCTGCTACCGGCGACGTGATCGACTTCGAGTCCACTCCGTTCGAAGAGCGCGTCTGGTGGGACGATGAGGAGCACTGGACGAGGATGGCGGCGGAGCTGCTCTCCTCGTACGTACAGCGTGGTGAGCGGATCGCCGTCATCTGGGGCAACTATCTGATGCCGGCCGTGACCATGCCTGCGGATGTTGCGGTGCGACATGCGCGGGACATCCTGGACGCCGGGCCGCACTTTTGGATCCACCCGCTTGGCAGTTCGGTGCTCATCGAATGCCTAATGGATGGGCAAGTGACGGTCGTGACGATTCCGTCAAGCTGAGTGCAGAACCAGTGAGAACGCCCCGCCGGGGAATCGGTGGGGCGTTCTCACTGGTCTGCAATCGTTGTTCGCAGCCAGGCGGCCAAGCGGCAAGATTCGGAATTGCCTGAGTAGGTAACGCGGAGCCGAATACGGTCCGCGAATTGCGATCGGGAACCAAGCTGAGAGAGCGCGTGGCGCCCCTTCCTGCGCAACCTGAAGAGGGGGCGTTACGGGTTTGACGGCAACGGTGACGCTGAGGTTGAAAGGGTGGGGTGACAGGGGGCGTTGGCGGTGCTACATCCTCGTCATGAGGTATGCGGATGGCGGCGGTCTGACCGCTGCGGGGCGGGCGAAGCGTGAGGCGGTGCGCTTCGAGGCCGCGGAGATGTTCGGGCAGGGGGTACGGCCTCCTGAGGTGGCCCGCAGGTTGCGGGTGTCGCGGAAGTCGGCGTACGCCTGGCACGCCGCCTGGCGCCAGGGCGGCAGAGCGGCTCTGGTGTCCAAGGGGGCGGCGGCTTTCCGTGTCAGCTCAGCGATGATCAGGCAGAACGCCTGCAGGTCGAGCTGGAGGCCGGCCCGGTGGCGCACGGCTGGATGGAGGACCAGCGGTGGACCCTGGCGAGGGTAGCGGAGCTGATCCACCGCCTGTTCGGCTACCGGTACACCCCGCGTGGGGTGTCGTATCTGCTGCACCGGCTGGGCTGGTCGCCCCAGGTTCCCGTGCACCGGGCGGTCGAGCGGGATGAGCAGGCCGTCGCGCGGTGGCGGACGGAGCAGTGGTCACGGGTAAGAGGGCGGCCCAGCTCCTGGGCGCGTGGATCGTCTTCGAGGACGAGGCCGGGCAGGACCTGAAACCTGGCAAGGGCCGCACCTGGTCACGGCGAGGCCGGACGCCGCTGGTCAAATTGGTGGGCAAGGGTTCCGGCCGGGTCCTGATGGCCGGGCTGATCTGCGTCAGACCGGGCCGCGAAACCCGTCTGATCTACCGGACCCAGACCTACCGGGGCCGTACCGGCGAGAAGAAAGGCTTCCGGGCCCGCGAGTTCGCAGACCTCCTGACCGCTGCCCGTCGGCAACTCGGCGGTGCCCCGCTGATCGTGGTGTGGGACAACGCCAGCACCCATCACGCCAAACCCTTACGGGAGTTCTGCGACCGCAACAGCGACTGGCTCACCATCGTCAAGCTCCCGCCCTACGCACCCGACCTCAACCCCGTCGAAGGCGTATGGGCCCACCTGAAGAAGTCCCTGGCCAACCTCGCACCCCGCACGATCGACGACCTCACCCCACTCGTGAAGAACCGCCTACGAGACATCCAACGCCGACCCGAAGTCCTTGACGGCTTCATAGCCGAGACCGGACTCGGGCTGGAACCTCCGTAGCCCTGCCACCCCACCCTTTCAACCTCAGCGGCAACGTCAGCGGGCAGTGGCACCGCAGAGCGGCGGGTTGTCGCTGTGACGGGTCGGCTCGTGGCCAGCAAGGTCATCAAGGGCGGCGCTGAGAGTGTCGGGCGTCTCGATGACGTCAGGCACCTCGGTCGGGGGCGACGTGCCACAACCCGCGCCACTCCGAACGGGTTTCGAACGGCGATGCGCGGCAAGGCGAGCGGTATGACTTCCGGACGGAGTAACACCACGCAAGCGGCGCGGGTGATCGCGATCGTCGCCGATGTCTTCGCCGCGATCATCGGTCTCTGGATCCTGATGTATCTGCTGGACGCCAACCGGGGCAACGGGCTGGTGGAGTTCGTCCAGAGCGTGGCCCGCTGGCTGGCGGGCTGGTCGCACGATCTGTTCACCTTCGACGAGGCGTGGGCGCGGGTGGTGGCCGGTTACGGTCTCGCCGCCGTCGTCTACCTCGTCGTCGGCCACACGGTGGCGGGGCGCCTGCTGCGCCGCCACTGAACCGGCCATCGGGCCGCCCGGGGTCATCGGGCCCCGGACGGCCGGGCGTTCACCCGCAGCAGTCCGGCTGGAGGACACCGGGCGCCGGGGCGTTCACCCGCAGCGGTCCGGCCCCACGCTCCCGTACGGTCGGCCGTTCACCCGCAGCAGTCCGGTTCCAGGCCCCTCGGCAGGCGCTCGCCGCCGAAGACGGCGACCGTCGCCTCGTCGCCGCCCAGGGCCGCCACCGCGAGCAGCAGCGACCCGGCCGTCCAGGCGGTGAGTTCCTCGGGCCATACCGCCCGGTTGCCCTCGAAGACGTACCCCGTCCAGTACATGCCGCCCTCGGCGCGCAGGTGCTGGATGGACTGGAGGATCTCCAGAGCACGGTCGGACTCGCCCATCGCCCACAGGGCGAGGGCGAGTTCGCAGCTCTCGCCGCCGGTGACCCACGGGTTGGGCAGCACGCAGCGGACCCCGAGGCCGGGGACCACGAAGTCGTCCCAGTGCGCGTCGATCCGGGCCTTGGCCCCCGCGCCGGTCAGGGCGCCACCGAGGACGGGGTAGTACCAGTCCATGGAGTAGCGGGACTTGTCGAGGAAGCGCTCGGGGTGGCTGCGGATCGCGTGGCCGAGGGCGCCCGCCGCCAGCTCCCAGTCGGGCTGGGGCTCCTCTCGCTCCTCGGCGATGGCGAGCGCGCAGCGCAGCGCCTGGTGGATGGAGGAGCTGCCGGTGAGCAGGGCGTCCTCGACGGGGGTGCCGTCGGGCTCCCGCTTCCAGCCGATCTGGCCGCCGGGGCGCTGGAGGGCGAGGACGAACTCGACGGCGGCGTAGACGACGGGCCACATCCGGTCGAGGAAGGAGTCGTCGCCGGTCGAGAGGTAGTGGTGCCAGACGCCGACGGCGATGTACGCGACGAAGTTGGTCTCCCGGCCCCGGTCGGTGACGTCGGCCGGGTCGCCGTCCTGGTAGGCGGCGTACCAGGAGCCGTCGGAGTTCTGGTGGCGGGCGAGCCACTCGTAGGCCCGTGCGGCGGCGGCGTGTTCGCCGGCCGTGTCCAGGGCCATGGCGGCCTCGGTGTGGTCCCACGGATCGAGGTGGTGGCCCCGGAACCAGGGAATCGCCCCGTCCTCCCGCTGGACGGCGAGTATCCCGGCGACGGTCTCAGCGGCCTGCTCGGCGGTGAGGACCCCGGGCAGGAGGAGGTGTTCGGCGATGCGCTCCGGAGAGGTCACTTGGCGACGTCCGCGGAGGTCCCGGAGGCGGCCTTCGGCAGGTGCGGCTTGGTCGCGTACGCCACGAAGCTCTTGCCGACGACCGGGTTGAGCAGCTGCTCGGCGACCCGGGTCAGGGCGGGCTTCTTCATGATGTCCCAGACCAGGAGCTTGTGGTACGCGCGGACCGGCAGCGCTGCGTCTTTACCGTCCCTGCCCACTCCGAAGGCGCACTTCAGCCACCAGTACGGCGAGTGCAGGGCGTGCGCGTGGTGGGTGCCGTACGGCCTGAGGCCCGCCTGGCGGATCTTGGCGAGGAGTTCGTCGGCCTTGTAGATGCGGATGTGGCCGCCCTCGACCTCGTGGTACGCGTCGGACAGCGCCCAGCAGACCTTCTCGGGGCCGTAGCGCGGGACGGTGATCGCGATCCGGCCGCCGGGCTTCAGGACGCGGACCATCTCGGCGAGCACGCCCTTGTCGTCCGGGATGTGCTCCATGACCTCGGAGATGATGACGACGTCGAAGGACTCGTCGGGGAAGGGCAGGTTGAGCGCGTCGCCCTCCATCGCGGTGGCCGTCGCGCCGGCGGGGGCCTCGCCCGCCTCCTTCATCGCGGCGAACCACGTGGCGACCTCGCGGATCTCCTCGCCGTTCTGGTCGAGGGCCACCACCTGGGCGCCGCGCCGGTAGCACTCGAAGGCGTGCCGGCCCGCACCGCAGCCCAGATCGAGCACGCGGTCGCCGGGGGCGAGCGGGAAGCGGGTGAAGTCGACGGTCAGCACGGGGTCGTCCTGCTTTCGGTGTTGACGGGAGTTTGCGGGCGGTCGTCCCGCCGGGCGGGACCGGTGGGCACGACCGGACCACCGGGCCGCACCCGGCGAACGGGGCGAGGTGTCACCGGGCGCCCCCGCGCACCCGAGCGCCCCCGCGCGCCCCGGCACCCCGCGCGGCGATCGCCTCCCGGTACAGCTCGGCGGTGCCCTGGGCCGCGCGCGCCCAGGTGAAGCGGGCCAGGACCCGTGCGCGTCCGGCGGCGCCGAGCCGGGCGCGCAGCTCCGGGTCGTCGAGCATCCGGCCGAGGGCGGTGGCCAGCGCGTCCGCGTCGCCCGGGGGCACCGCGAGGCAGGTCTCGCCGTCGCGTCCCGCGACCTCGGGGATCGCGCCGCCGGTGGTGGCGACGAGCGGGGTCCCGGTGGCCATGGCCTCGGCGGCCGGCAGCGAGAACCCTTCGTACAGCGACGGCACGCAGGACACCTGGGCCGAGCGCACGAGGTCCACGAGTTCGGCGTCGGTGATGCCCTTGACGAACTCGACGGCGTCCGTGAGTCCGTACCGCTCGATGGCCTGGGCGACCGGCCCGTCCTCGGCGCGCCTGCCGACCACGACGAGGTGGGCGGCCGGGTTCTCCGTACGGAGTTTGGCGAGCGCCTCGACGAGGTGGACGAGGCCCTTGAGGGGCACGTCGGCACTGGACGTGGTGACGATCCGGCCGGGGAACTCGGCGACCGAGGGGTCCGGGGACCACAGGGCCGTGTCGGCGCCGATGTGGACGACCCGGATGCGGTCGTCGCGTACGCCGAGGTGGTCGACGATCTCCTGCCGGGAGGTGCCGGAGACGGTCAGCACGGACGGCAGTCGGCGGGCGACCCGCTTCTGCATCCGGGTGAAGGCGTACCAGCGGCGTACGGAGGCGCGGCGCTTCCAGTCGGCGGCGGCGTCGAGTTCGAGCTGCCGGTCGACGGTGATGGGGTGGTGGATCGTGGTGACGAGGGGCGCGCCGAGGTCGCCGAGCAGGCCGTAACCGAGCGTCTGGTTGTCGTGGACGACGTCGAAGTCGCCGCGGCGGGCGGCGAGCAGGCGCCGGGCGCGCAGGGAGAAGGTGAGGGGCTCCGGGAAACCGCCGGTCCACATGGTGGCGACTTCGAGGGCGTCGATCCAGTCGCGGTACTCGTCGCGCCCGGGGGTCCGGAAGGGGTCCGGCGAGCGGTAGAGGTCGAGGCTGGCGAGCTCGGTGAGCGGGACGCCCTCGTCCAGGACGGGGTACGGCTGCGAGCCGATGACCTCCACGCTGTGGCCGAGCCGGGCGAGCTCGCGGGAGAGGTGCCGGACGTAGACGCCCTGGCCGCCGCAGAACGGGTTTCCCTTGTACGTGAGCAGAGCGATCCGCAACGGACGGTCACCGCGGTCGGTGACGCCCTGGCGGGGGCCTGACTCTATGGCCTCAGCGGTCACTCGCTGCCCCCTTCGAGCGTGCGTTTCGCGGGAGCGTAACCGCTCGCGCTAATCTAGAACAAGTTACAGACTTGATCGCTCTTGATCGTTCAAGGTGCACTGAATCTACCGGCAGGTAGGCCCGCCGTAGGAGCCGCATCAGGTGATTCGCGCCACGGCGGGCGCCCCGCCATACTGTCGCTGCCCCACCGCCGCCGTCGCGCTCGGCGGTCCGCACGGAACGGGACTCCATGACCGCGGAAGACAGACCCGCCTCGCCGCCCCTGACAGAGCGCCAGGAGGCGCGTCGCCGCCGCATCCTGCACGCCAGCGCCCAGCTGGCCGGGCGGGGCGGCTTCGACGCCGTACAGATGCGCGAGGTCGCCGAGGCGGCCGGGGTGGCGCTCGGGACGCTGTACCGCTACTTCCCTTCCAAGATCCATCTGCTGGTCGCGACGATGCAGGACCAGCTCCAGCACATGCACACGACCCTGCGGAAGCGGCCGCCCGCGGGCGACAGCTCGGCGGAGCGGGTGGCGGAGACGCTGATGCGGGCGTTCCGGGCGCTGCAGCGGGAGCCACAGCTGGCGGACGCGATGGTCCGGGCGCTGACCTTCGCGGACCGGAGCGTGAGCGCCGAGGTGGACACGGTGTCGCGGCTGACGACGGCGATCATCCTGGACGCGATGGGTGCGGAGCACCCGACTCCGGAGCAGCTGTCCGCGGTGCGGGTGATCGAGCACACCTGGCACTCGGCGCTGATCACCTGGCTGTCGGGCCGCGCCTCGATCGCCCAGGTGAAGATAGACATCGAGACGGTCTGCCGGCTGATCGACCTGACGGCACCGGGCGGGCCCGGCGGACCGGCCGCGCCCGCCCGGTCCACGGCTGATCGACCCGCCGGCTGATCGACCCGGCGGCGCGGACCGGGCCCGCCGTCACTCCTCGGGCGGGAAGACCGGTTCCCCGCCGTCGAGCAGGGTGATCAGGATCGCCTCCACCGGGCAGCCCTCGGCCGCCGCGAGCACACTCTCGCCGGCGTCCGTCTCCGGGCGCGTGGGGTGCGACTGGCGGGCCGAGTCGAGGCGGAAGCCGTCCGGGGAATGGCTCACGCACATCCCCGAGCCGATACACACCCCCCGGTCGACCTCCACGTGCCACCGGTCGCCCATCACGCACCACCCGGCCCCTCGTACCCGGCCGGCAGGTGGATCATCTTGTGCTCCAGATACTCGCCGAATCCCTCCGGGCCGAACTCCCGCCCCAGACCGGAGTTCTTGTAGCCGCCGAACGGGCCCAGCATGTCCAGGCTGAAGGTGTTCACGTTGAAGGTGCCGGTGCGCACCTGGCGGGCGAAGTCGATGCCGTGCTCCACGTCCCCGGTCCAGACGCTGCCGCTGAGCCCGTAGTCGGAGTCGTCGGCGAGCCGGAGCGCCTCGCTCTCGTCCCCGTACGGCAGGAGGCAGACGACCGGTCCGAAGATCTCCTCGCGGGCGATCCGCATGGAGTTGTCGACCTCGCCGAAGAGGGTCGGTTCGACGTACCAGCCGCGCTCCAGGCCGGCGGGGCGGCCGCCGCCCGCGAGGATCTTGGCGCCTTCGGCCTGGCCGATCCCGATGTAGTCGAGGGAGCGCTGCCGCTGGCGCCGGGCGACCAGCGGGCCGACCTGGGTGGCCGGGTCGAGCGGGTCGCCGACGACCAGCGCTCCGGCGGCCGCGGCGAACGCCTCGGCGATCTCGTCGTACCGGGAGCGGGGGGCGAGGATACGGGTCTGGGCGACGCACGCCTGGCCGTTGTTCATCCAGGCGGCCGGGACGATCCCGGCGACGGCGGCCTCCAGGTCGGCGTCGGGCAGGATGACGGCCGCGGACTTGCCACCGAGTTCGAGGGTGACGCGGGTGAGGTTGCGGGCGGCGACCTCCATGACGCGCTTTCCCGCCGCGACCGATCCGGTGAAGGAGACCTTGTCGACGCCGGGGTGGCCGACCAGGTACTCGCTGACCTCGCGGTCGGCGGGCAGGATGCTCAGGACGCCCTCGGGCAGCCCGGCCTCGGCCGCGATCTCGGCGAGGATGTAGGAGTCGAGGGGGGATTCCGGCGACGGCTTCAGGACCACCGTGCAGCCGGCCAGGAGCGCAGGACCCAGCTTCGCCGCCGCGGTGAACTGCGGCACGTTCCACGGCACGACGGCCGCGACCACGCCCACCGGTTCGCGCCGCACCATGATCGGCCCGAGGACTCCGGTGCGCCGGCTCTCGTACGGGAAGTCGCGGGCGACGGTGATCGCCGCGTCCCAGACCATCATCGCGCCGAGCGCCTGAGCGAGGACGCTCCAGGAGTACGGGGAGCCGTTCTGGGAGCTGATGGAGCGGGCGATCTCCTGGGGGCGCACGGCGATGGCGTCCTTGATCCGGGTGACGACCTCGATCCGCTCCTGGAGCGTCGTCCGGGGCCAGGGCCCGCGGTCGAAGGCCTCGCGGGCGGCGGCGACGGCCCGGTCGACATCGGCCCGGGAGGCGTGCGGCACGCGGCCGATGACCTCCTCGGTGTGGGGAGACACCACCTCGATGACCTCGCTGCCGAGGGGATCGGTCAACTCGCCGCCGACGAACAGCTTTCCGTGCTCCACAAGCTCGGTCATGGCCGACTGCCTCCCGGAATCCCCGACGTTTCTGACTGTGCCTCAGAACTGATACCAGTTCTAGTTATAGTGGGCAATGGTCGAGCAGTCGCCGCCGTGCCGTCGGAGAGATGAGGGCCCATGAGCCAGGTGACCGAGCACGGCGGAGGCGTCTGGTCCCTCCGCGTCCCCATCCCGGACAACCCGCTCGGCCACACCCTGGTCCACGTCCTCGACACCGACCGGGGTCCCGTCCTGATCGACACCGGCTGGGACGACCCGGACTCCTGGACCGAACTCACCGGCGGGCTCGCCGCCCTGGGCATCTCCGTACGGGACGTCCACGGCGTCGTCATCACCCACCACCACCCCGACCACCACGGCCTCTCCGGCCGGGTCCGGGAGGAGTCCGGCGCGTGGGTCGCGATGCACGCCGCCGACACCGCCGTCGTACGCCGCACACGGGAGTCGGAGCCGGAGGCGTGGCTCGACTACCTCGCCCGCAAACTGGCCGCCGCCGGCGCCCCCGAGGAGCACACCGCCCCGCTCCTGGCCGCCCGCGCCAGCGGCCGGTCGCGGGCCCTGCCGGGGCTGCGCCCGGCCCTGCCCGACCGCGAGATCCTGCCCGGGGAGCTGCTGGACCTCGCGGGCCGGCGGCTGCGGGCGGTGTGGACGCCCGGTCACACACCGGGCCATGTCTGCCTGCACCTGGAGGAGCACCACCCCACGCACCTGCCGGGGCACGGGAGGCTGTTCTCCGGCGACCATCTGCTGCCCGAGATCTCCCCGCACATCGGCCTCTACGAGGACCCGGACGACCACACCGTCACCGACCCCCTCGGCGACTACCTGGACTCGCTGGAACGGATCGGCCGCCTCGGCGCCGCCGAGGTGCTCCCCGCCCACCAGTACGCCTTCACCGACGCGGCCGGCCGGGTCCGCGAACTCCTCGACCACCACGAGGAACGGCTGACGGGCCTCCTCAGCCTGCTGGCCACTCCCCTGACCCCGTGGCAGCTCGCCGAGCGGATGGAGTGGAACCGCCCGTGGGAGCGGATCCCGTACGGTTCGCGGAACATCGCGGTCAGCGAGGCCGAGGCGCATGTGCGCCGGCTGGTCAAGCTGGGCCGCGCGGAGGCCGTACCGGGCACGGACCCGGTGGCGTACGCGGCGGTCCGCTGACCGTGCCCGGGGGCCGCGCCCCCTCGCCGAGGCGCGGTGTGAGGCGCCTCGCACCCACCGGCCGTCCGGGGTACGGCCCGGTAGAGTGTGCGAGTCGTCATCATGCCCGTACGGGGGGAAGCCGGTGCGAATCCGGCACTGACCCGCAACCGTGAGCCACCTCCGCGTGGTGAGTCGGAATGCCCCGCCCGGGACGTGACCGCCGGCACCGTCGAGGAATACGGAGCCGAGCCTGGTGCCCCGAGCGTGCCTGTGCCCGGCCCGCAGGAGAGGCACAGCACGCATGACCACCGTCCGCCGCGGCGCCGCCGCGTTCGCAGCCGCCGCGCTGCTCTGCACCGGAACGGCTTCCGTCGCATCCGCCGCGCCCTCCCCGTCGCCCACCCCCGCGCCCGTGATCCCCTCCGGGCTCTATGGCACGAAGGACCCGACGTACGACGGCGTCTGGCGCCAGTCGCTCGCCTTCATCGCCCAGCGGACCAACGGCGTCCAGCCCGCCGAGAAGTCCGTCACCTGGCTGCTGGGGCAGCAGTGCGACAGCGGCGCCTTCCCCTCGTACCGCCCGGATCCCGCCAAGCCCTGCACCCCGGCCACGATGCTCGACACCAACGCCACCGCCGTCGCCGTGCAGGCCCTCTCCGGCGTCAAGCGCGACAGCGCCGACCCCGAGCGGCTGGCCAAGGCCGCCCGGGCGGGCGCCGGCTGGCTGAAGGGCGTCCAGAACAAGGACGGCGGCTGGGGCTACAACCCCGGCAGCCCCAGCGACGCCAACTCGACCTCCATCGTGATCGGCGCCCTCGCCGCCCTCGGCGAGAAGCCGGGCGAGGTGAAGTCCGCCGACGGCAGGACTCCGTACGACGCGCTGCTCGGCTTCGCCGCCCCCTGTACGACGAAGGACGGCGCGGGCGCGTTCGCCTACCAGCCCGACAAGTCCGGCAAACTGCTCGCGAACGCCGACGCCACCGCGGCCGCCACGCTCGCCGGACTCGGCAAGGGCCTCACCGCGCGCGGTGTGAAGCCCGCGCAGACCCCCACCTGCACCGACCTGCCCAAGCCCACGATCGAGCGGGCCGCCCTCAACGGCGCCTCCTATCTGGCGCGGGCGCTCGCGAAGACCGGCCACCTGAACACGCCGCCGATGCCCGGCGCCGCGAACCCGTCCGAGCTGCCCGACTTCGGCAACACGGCCGACGCCGTCGTCGCGCTCGCCGCGAGCGGCGCGACGAAGCAGGCGGCAGGGGCGCTGGCCTGGCTGCAGCAGAACTCCGCCGCCTGGGCGAAGGAGAACGGCCCGGCCGCCTACGCCCAGCTGATCTTCGCCTCCAACGCGATGGGCGTCGACCCGCGCGCCTTCGGCTCGGCCGACCTCCTCAAGCAGCTGGGCGCCACCGGCCCCACGCCGCAGTCCGTGCCCTCCGCCGCGCCGGCGGGGGACAAGGACGAGGAGAGCGCGGACTCCGGCTTCGACCTCTGGTGGATCATCGGCATCGGCATGGTCGTCGGTGTCGGCATCGGCTTCCTGCTGAGCGGCCGCAAGAAGTGAGGAAGCGGCTGCACTCGGCCGCGGCTTCCGTCACCACCGCCGTCGCGGCCGCCGTACTGACCCTGGCCGTCGCCGTCCCCGCCCAGGCCGCCGGATACCGCTACTGGTCGTTCTGGGAGAGCCAGGGCGGCGGCCGGTGGGCCTACGGCACGCAGGGCCCGGCGACCGCGGTCCCCGCCGACGGCGACGCGATCGGCTTCCGCTTCGCGGTCAGCGAGGACGCGAACGACGCCGCCCAGCCGTCCGCCGCCCCCGACTTCGCCGGGATCTGCGCCGGTACGGAGGGGAAGGCCGGCACCAAGCGGGTGGCGGTCGTCGTGGACTTCGGCGGTCCGCGGGACGCCCCGCCGGGCGAGACTCCGCCCGACCCGCCGGTCAGGACCGGCTGCGCGCAGGTACGGGACGACGCGACGAGCGCGGAGGCGCTGGCGGCGGTGGCGAAGCCGCTGCGGTACGACAGCGTGGCGCTGCTGTGCGGGATCTCCGGCTACCCCGCGAAGGGCTGCGGCGAGCAGGTGGCGGTGACGCCGCCGTCCGCCGGACCGGCACGGCCTTCCGCCTCCACGTCCACATCCGCGACCGCCCCGACCGCCCCGAGTGACGGGGAGGGCGGCGGCCCGTCCGTCGGGATCGTCGCGGGCGGAGCGGCCGTGCTCGTACTCGGTGGCGCGGCGATCTGGAAGGCCCGCCGCCGCACATGATCCGGGCCCCCGAGGCGAACCGTTCCAACGCCCTGCACGCGGGCGCCTGGTGGCTCTGGGCGCTCGGTCTGGCCGTGGCCGCCTCCCGTACCACCAACCCGCTGCTCCTCGGTCTGATCGTCGGCGTCGCGGGCTATGTCGTCGCGGCGCGCCGCACCGACGCGCCCTGGGCGCGCTCGTACGCGGCGTTCGTGAAGCTCGGCCTGTTCGTGGTGTTGCTGCGGGTGGTCTTCTCGGTCGTGCTCGGCTCTCCGATCCCCGGTACGCATGAGCTGTTCACGCTGCCCCGTGTACCGCTGCCGGAGTGGGCCCAAGGGGTACGGATCGGGGGCCGGGTCGCCGCCGAGCAGCTGGTCCACGCGGTGTACGACGGGGCGAAGCTGGCGACCCTGCTGATCTGTGTGGGCGCGGCGAACGCGCTGGCCAACCCGGCCCGGCTCCTCAAGTCGCTGCCCGGCGCGCTGTACGAGGCGGGGGTCGCCGTCGTGGTGGCGATGACGTTCGCGCCGAACATGGTCGCGGACGTGGCGCGGCTGCGCACGGCGCGGCGGCTGCGCGGCCGCCCGACAGGGGGCGTGAAGGCGGTGCTCCAGATCGGACTTCCGGTCCTGGAGGGGGCGTTGGAACGCTCGGTCGCGGTGGCGGCGTCGATGGACGCGCGCGGGTACGGCCGTACGGCGCGGGTCCCGGCGGCCGTACGGCGGACCACGAACGTCCTGACGCTGGGCGGACTGCTCGGCGTGTGCGCCGGTTCGTACGGTCTGCTGGCGGCGGAGGGCGCCGGGTACGGGCTGCCGCTCGTGGGCGCCGGTCTCGTCGCCGCCGTGGCAGGGCTGTGGCTCGGCGGGCGGCGGACGGTCCGGACCCGGTACCGGCCCGACCGGTGGGGGGTCCGGGCCTGGCTGGTCGCCGGCTCGGGGGTGGCGGTGGCGGCGCTCGTGATCGCGGCGAACGCGTACGCGCCCGAGGCGCTGCACCCCGGGGTCGTCCCGCTGGTGGCGCCCCAGCTGCCGGTATGGCCCGCCGCCTCCGTACTGGTGGGCCTGGTGCCCGCGTTCACAGCCCCCGCCCCCAAGGAGTCCTGAGACCCGTGATCCGCTTCGAGAACGTCTCGGTGACGTACGCGGACGCCGACGCGCCCACCCTTCGCGAGGTGGACCTGACCGTCCCCGAGGGCGAACTGGTCCTTCTCGTCGGCCCCTCCGGGGTCGGGAAGTCGACGCTGCTCGGCGCGGTGTCCGGGCTCGTCCCGCACTTCACGGGCGGGACGCTGACGGGCCGGGTCACGGTCGCGGGCCGCGACACACGGACGCACAAGCCGCGTGAACTGGCCGACGTCGTCGGCACGGTGGGCCAGGATCCGCTCGCGCACTTCGTCACGGACACGGTCGAGGACGAGCTGGCGTACGGGATGGAGTCCCTGGGCCTGGCGCCGGGGGTGATGCGTCGCCGGGTGGAGGAGACGCTGGACCTGCTGGGCCTGGCGGAGCTGCGCGACCGTCCGATCGCCACGCTGTCGGGCGGCCAGCGGCAGCGGGTCGCGATCGGCTCGGTGCTGACCCCGCACCCGAAGGTCCTGGTCCTCGACGAGCCGACGTCCGCCCTGGACCCGGCGGCTGCGGAGGACGTCCTCGCGGTGCTGCAGCGCCTGGTCCACGACCTGGGAACGACGGTCCTGATGGCCGAGCACCGCCTGGAGCGGGTGGTGCAGTACGCGGACCAGGTCCTTCTGCTGCCGGAGGGGGTGATGGGCCCGCCGGCGGACATCATGGCCGTCTCCCCGGTCTGCCCGCCGGTGGTCCAGCTGGGCCGCCTGGCGGGGTGGTCCCCGCTGCCCCTGACGGTCCGGGACGCGCGACGGCGTGCGAGCGCGCTGCGGGAGGCCCTGGCGGGCCGGGAGCCGGGGACGGGCCGGGAGCCGAGGACGGGCCGCGAGCCGAGGACGGGCCGCGAGCCGAGGACGGGCCGCGAGCCGAGGACGGGCCGCGAGCCGGGGACGGGGCGGGAGCCGGGGACGGGGCGGGAGCCGGGGACGGGCCGCGAGCCGGGGACGGGCCGCGAGCCGGGGACGGGGCGGGAGCCGGGGAGCGACCGGGGGCCGGGGACCGACCGCAAACCGAGCACGGACCAGAAGCCGGGGACCGACCGCGAGCCGGGGACCGACCAGAAGCCGGGGACCGACCGGGAGCCGGGGACCGACCGGGAGCCGGGGGCGGGCCCTGCGGGGCTTCTCCGCCGCCCCGTCCCGTCCCGTAACGGGGAGCTCCGGCCCCAGGCCCCCGTGCCTCGCACGCCGGCGTGGCTGAAGTCGCCCCGGCGGCGGCGCCCGGTCGGCGGCCCCGTCGCGGCCGGCCGTCTCGTCGCCGTCGACGCGCTCGGCGTCCGCCGTGGCCGCGTCGAGGCCCTCCGGCGCGTCGACCTGCGCCTCGACGCCGGAGAGACCGTCGCCCTCATGGGCCGTAACGGCGCCGGGAAGTCCACGCTCCTCGCCTCCCTCGTCGGCATGGTCACGCCGACCTCCGGGGCCGTGCTCGTCGGCGGGCGCGTCCCGCACCGGACCGACCCGCGCGAGCTGATCCGCCAGGTCGGTCTCGTACCGCAGGAGCCGCGTGACCTGCTGTACGCCGACACGGTCGCCGCCGAGTGCGCCGCCGCCGACGCGGACGCAGGCGCCCGGCCGGGGAGCTGCCGGGCGCTGGTGTCCGAGCTCCTTCCGGGGGTCGCGGACGACACGCACCCGCGCGACCTGTCCGAGGGGCAGCGTCTCGCGCTCGCCCTCGCCGTCGTCCTCACCGGGCGCCCCCCGCTCCTCCTCCTCGACGAGCCGACGCGGGGGCTCGACTACGCCGCCAAGGCCCGTCTCGTCGCGCACCTGCGCACCCTCGCCGCCGAGGGGCACGCCATCGTCCTCGCCACGCACGACGTGGAGCTGGCCGCCGAGCTGGCGCACCGGGTGGTGATCCTCGCGGGCGGCGAGGTCGTCGCGGACGGGCCGACCGCCGAGGTCGTCGTCTCCTCCCCCGCGTTCTCCCCGCAGGTGGCGAAGATCCTCGCCCCGCGCCCCTGGCTCACGGTCGAACAGGTCGCCCCGCACCTGGCGGAGCTGTGAGCACGTCGTCGCGGCCGATCCGCCTCGGCCCCCGCTCGATCGCCGCCCTCGTCCTGATCTCCGTCGTCGGCGTCATCGCCTTCGGCTGGCCGCTGCTCGCCGACTCCGGCTCGGCCGTCGGCTCGCACTCCGCCGACGCGCCCTGGCTCTTCGCCGCCCTGCTCCCGCTTCTCGTCGCCGTGGTCGTGGCGACCATCGCCGACGGCGGCCTGGACGCGAAGGCGGTCGCGATGCTGGGGGTGCTGGCCGCCGTCGGGGCGGCCCTGCGGCCCTTGGGCGCAGGGACCGCCGGTCTGGAGCCGATGTTCTTCCTGATGGTGCTCAGCGGCCGGGTCCTCGGCCCGGGCTTCGGCTTCGTCCTCGGCTCGGTGACGATGTTCGCGTCCGCCCTGCTCACGGGCGGTGTGGGGCCGTGGATGCCGTTCCAGATGCTGTCGATGGGGTGGTTCACGATGGGCGCCGGGCTGCTGCCGGGCGCGGACCGCCTCCGCGGCCGGGGCGAGCTGCTGATGCTGTCCCTGTACGGGTTCCTGGCGGCGTTCGCGTACGGCACGGTCATGAATCTGTACGGCTGGGTGATCGTGCCCGGCCTGGCGTCGGGCGTCTCGTTCCAGCCGGGCGATCCGGTGGGGGAGAACCTGGCGCGGTTCACCGCGTACGTCCTGGCGACCTCGCTCGGCTGGGACCTGGGCCGGGCCGCGCTGACCGTCGTCCTGACGCTGACCGTCGGCGGGCCGCTCCTCAAGGCGCTGCGGCGGGCCACTCGACGCGCGAACTTCGAGGCCCAGGTCACATTCGAGGCCGCTCGAAGGCCCCCGGACGGTGAGGCGCCCCACAGGACCTACGTCACGTACGGCCCGGAATAGGAGACGGACACCCCGCCCATATCACCCACATACGCACACGATCTGCGAAAACTCCCGGTCCATGGGTCCCGGGCCCTTCGCCGCGAGTGCGATGGGCGGTAGTACACGGGGTCGTTGCCACGGCCTGCCGAGCCTGCTTGTCTGGTGGACGTCGCCAGGCAGCCGGCGCTCAGCGCAGCTCCTCGGACAGGCCGATTCCCCACGGTTCCCGGATCCCCGGGCTCTGGTTCCGGCTTGCCTGAAACGCCCGGCGAAGACCATGTTCCCGACGTTAGGTGTCTACGTTGTTCCGCTCCATCGCCACTCGTGTCTCCGCCCGCAAGAAGACCGTCGCCGCCTCCGCAGCCGTGCTGCTGGGCGCCTCGGGCGCGGTGCTGGGCACGACGGCCTCGGCCTCGGCCGCGACCCCGCAGGAGATTGCCAAGCAGATCGTTCCTGCTTCGCAGTACCAGGCGTTCAGCAAGATCGTGTCGCACGAGTCCGGCTGGAACCACACCGCGACCAACTCCTCCAGCGGCGCCTACGGCCTGGTCCAGGCCCTGCCGGCCACGAAGATGGCCTCGGCCGGCTCCGACTGGAAGACCAACCCGGCCACGCAGATCAAGTGGGGCCTGAACTACATGAACGAGCGCTACGGCAGCCCGAACGCCGCCTGGGCGTTCTGGCAGGCCAACGGCTGGTACTAAGAAACAGCCGGCAGCCGCCTTCCGCACGGCCCCGCCCCTCCCTTCGGGAGGTGCGGGGCCTGCCGCGTTCTCCCCAGCCCCGGGTTTGAAGCCTCTCCAGCCCTTACAGCCCTTACAGCCCTTACAGCCCTTACAGCCCTTACAGCCCTTACAGCCGCTGGATGATGGTGCCAGTGGCCAGCGCCCCGCCCGCGCACATGGTGATCAGCGCGAACTCCTTGTCCGTACGCTCCAGTTCATGCAGGGCGGTCGTGATGAGCCGGGCCCCGGTCGCGCCGACGGGGTGACCGAGGGCGATCGCGCCGCCGTTGACGTTGACCTTCGTCAGCCCGTCCAGGTCGTCCTCGAAGACCTGCGCCCAGCTGAGCACGACCGAGGCGAAGGCTTCGTTGATCTCGACGAGGTCGATGTCCTTGAGCGACATCCCGGCCTTCCCGAGGACGGCGCGGGTGGCGTCGATGGGCCCGTCGAGGTGGAAGTGCGGTTCCGAGCCGACGAGGGCCTGGGCGACGATCCGGGCGCGGGGCCGCAGTTTGAGCGCGCGGGCCATGCGCTTGGACGCCCACATCAGGGCGCAGGCGCCGTCGGAGATCTGGGAGGAGTTCCCGGCGGTGTGGACGGCGGTCGGCATCACCGGCTTGAGCCGGCCGAGCGCCTCCATGCTGGTGTCCCGCAGCCCCTCGTCGCGGTCGACGAGCCGCCACATGCCCTGACCGGCGGCCTGCTCCTCCTCGGTGGTGGGGACCTGGACGGCGAAGGTCTCGCGCTTGAAACGCTCCTCGGACCAGGCGACGGCGGCGCGCTCCTGGGAGAGCAGGCCGAGCGAGTCGACCCGCTCACGGGTGAGCCCGCGCCGCCGGGCGATGCGCTCGGCGGCCTCGAACTGGTTGGGCAGGTCGACGTTCCACTCGTCGGGCCAGGGCTTTCCCGGGCCGTGCTTGGAACCGGAGCCGAGGGGGACGCGGGACATCGCCTCCACACCGCAGCTGATGCCGACGTCGATGACCCCGGACGCGATCATGTTGGCGACCATGTGGCTCGCCTGCTGCGAGGAGCCGCACTGGCAGTCGACGGTGGTGGCGGCGGTCTCGTAGGGCAGCCCCATGGCGAGCCAGGCGTTGCGGGCGGGGTTCATGGACTGCTCGCCGGCGTGGGTGACCGTACCGCCGACGATCTGCTCGACGCAGTCGGCTTGGATGCCGGTGCGTCCGAGGAGTTCGCGGTAGGTCTCCCCCAGGAGGTAGGCGGGGTGCAGATTGGCGAGCGCGCCTCCGCGCTTGCCGATGGGAGTGCGTACGGCTTCGACGATGACGGGTTCCGCGGCCATGAGCTCGTCCTCTCCTCGCCCTGGCGGGGTGTCCCGGCACTCCGCCACAGGGAACTAGTACGCGTTCTAGTTCTCTGTGCAGTCTTATGACTGCTACCGCCGGTACGCAAGGGTCGTGCACGCACCCTCGTGCGCCTCTTCCCGGCAACAGATCCCGCCGGGGCCCTTGCCACTTGTAGAACCCGTTACTACCTTTCCGGCACCTTCCGCCTTCTGATGGACCGTCAGTCATGCGCGTCCCGACATGGAGAGTGCTGCCGATGACCTGCCCTCACCTCCCCGAAGGTTTCGACGCCACCGACCCCGACCTGCTCCAGAGCCGCATCCCCCACCCGGAGTTCGCGCGGCTGCGGCAGACCGCCCCGGTCTGGTGGTGCCCCCAGCCGCGCGGCGTCACGGGCTTCGACGACGAGGGCTACTGGGCCGTCACCCGGCACGCGGACGTCAAGTACGTCTCCACCCGACCCGAGTTGTTCTCCTCCACCGAGAACACGGCCGTCATCCGCTTCAACGAGCACATCACCCGGGACCAGATCGAGGTCCAGAAGCTGATCATGCTCAACATGGATCCGCCGGAGCACACCCGCGTCCGCCAGATCGTCCAGCGCGGCTTCACCCCGCGCGCGATACGGAACCTGGAGACGGCGCTGCGCGAGCGAGCCCGGACGATCGTCGAGGAGGCGAAGCGGAACGCCGGCGCGGACGGCACCTTCGACTTCGTCACCCGGGTCGCCGTCGAGCTCCCGCTCCAGGCGATCGCCGAACTCATCGGCGTACCGCAGGAGGACCGCTCCCGGATCTTCGACTGGTCGAACAAGATGATCGCGTACGACGACCCCGAGTACGCCATCACCGAGGAGATCGGCGCCGAGGCCGCCATGGAGCTCATCGGGTACTCGATGAACCTGGCCGCGGCCCGCAAGGAGTGCCCGGCCAAGGACATCGTGTCCCAGCTGGTCGCCGCCGAGGGCCAGGGCAACCTCTCCTCCGACGAGTTCGGCTTCTTCGTCCTGCTCCTCGCGGTGGCCGGCAACGAGACCACCCGTAACGCCATCAGCCACGGCATGCACGCCTTCCTCACCCATCCCGACCAGTGGGAGCTCTTCAAACGCGAGCGGCCCGCCACCGCCGCCGAGGAGATCGTGCGCTGGGCGACCCCGGTGACCTCCTTCCAGCGGACGGCGACCCAGGACACCGAGCTCGGCGGGCAGAAGATCGGCAAGGGCGACCGGCTGGGGCTCTTCTACTCCTCCGCCAACAACGACCCCGAGGTCTTCGAACGCCCGGAGACCTTCGACATCACCCGCGACCCCAACCCGCACCTCGGCTTCGGCGGCGGAGGCCCGCACTTCTGCCTCGGCAAGTCCCTGGCCGTCAACGAGATCGAGCTGATCTTCAACGCCCTCGCGGACGAGCTGCCCGATCTGGCCCTGGCGGGCGAACCGCGCCGCCTGCGGGCGGCCTGGCTCAACGGCATCAAGGAGCTGCGGGTCCGGGTGACCGGCTGAGGCCGGGGGCGGGGGCCGGAGGCGGGGGCGGGGGCCGCCCCGGAACCGGAGCTGTGTGCGTCGCGTCTGACCTCGCATGCGGGGGAAACACAGAATTCTGGCCATGATCGTCGCGCTGCTCGCGCTCCAGCTCGGCTCGCTCGTGGCCCCGGCGTACGCCTGCGGCTGCGGAGCCATGGTCTCCGACCGCGACCAGCGGATCGGCGTGGACCGGGAGACCTCGGCCGTGCGCTGGGACGGCCGTACGGAAGAGATCGTCATGCGGTTCACCGTGCGCGGGAACGCCGAGCGGGCCGCCTGGATCATGCCCGTACCGAGCCGGGCCGAGGTCGCACTCGGCGACGGCGCGCTCTTCGACGAGCTCGAACGGCTCACCCGGCCCGAGTACAGGGACCGGTCCTACTTCTGGCCGCGCGGGGACGACTGGCCCTTCGCCGACCGCGACATGGACGGCGCGGGCGCCGCCCCGCCCAGCGCGAGCGCCACCGACGTCGGCGTCGTCGGACGCGAGCGGCTCGGCCCCTTCGACGTGGCGCGGCTGACCGCGACGGACCCGAAGGCGCTCAGCGGCTGGCTGGAACAGAACGGCTTCGAGCTGTCCGACCGGCTGGCGACCGAACTGAAGCCGTACGTCGAGAAGGAGTGGGAGTACGTCGCCGTGCGCCTCGCACCCGACGCCGAGGGAACGGTGCTGCGAGGCGAGCTCGACCCCTTGAAGATCCGTTTCACCAGCGACACGCTCGTCTACCCGATGCGGCTCTCGCGGCTGGCGAAGACGCCCCAGTCCCTCGGCCTGTACGTGCTCGCTGACCACCGCATGGAGCCGCGCGGCACCATCGGCGGGGCGCGGCCCGAGGTGCGGTTCGCGGGCCCGATCGCACCGGAGGGCGCGGTCGCCGGCCTGACCGGCGGCACGGACCGGGTCTATCTCACCGCCCTCGACCAGAAGTTCCCCGAGCCCTCGCGGATCGACGGCGACCACGAACTGAGGACCGTCTCCGACACCCCGTACCGGGAGATCGTTTACACGGACCGGCTGCTCACGGTCGGCGCCGTCCCGGTGTGGCTCCTGACGGTGTCCGGCGTCCTGGTGGCGGGTGTGGCGGCGACCGTGGCGGTACGGGTACGGCGGCAACGCGCCGGGGTACGTTCGGCCGTATGACCAACGACCAATGGACCAATGTCGACCGCTACTTCACCGATCTGCTCGCCCCGGCCGACGAGGCGCTCGCCGCCGCCCTCGCGGACTCCAAGGCCGCCGGGCTGCCCGAGATCGCGGTCGCGCCCAACCAGGGCAAGCTGCTGAACCTGCTCGCCACGACGATGGGCGCCCGCACGATCCTGGAGATCGGCACGCTCGGCGGCTACAGCACGATCTGGCTGGCCCGCGCGCTGCCCGCCGACGGCAGGCTGATCACCCTGGAGTACGACCCGGCCCACGCCGACGTGGCCCGCGCCAACATCGCCCGCGCCGGTCTCGACAAGAAGGTCGAGGTCCGCACGGGCGCGGCCCTGGACACCCTCCCGCGCCTGGAGGCGGAGGGCGCGGGCCCGTTCGACCTCGTCTTCATCGACGCCGACAAGGCGAACAACGCCCACTACGTGTCCTGGGCGCTGAAGCTCTCCCGCCCGGGCACGCTGATCATCGTCGACAACGTGGTGCGGGGCGGGAAGGTCGCCGTCGCGGACCCGGACGACGCGGCGATCACCGGCACGCGCGAAATGATCGAACTCGTCTCACGCGAGCCCCGCCTGGACGCGACCGCCGTCCAGACGGTGGGCACCAAGGGCTACGACGGCCTGCTCCTGGCCCGCGTGGTGGGGTAGGGCGCCGGGCCCGGGCCGAGACGGCGGTGGAGGCGGCGGCCGGATCGGGCGCCGGGCCCGGTCGGCAAGGGCCCCTCAGGGCCTCGTCGCGGCGGGCGGATCGGGCGCTGGGTCCGGTCGGCAAAGACCCCTCAGGGCCTCGTCGCGGTGGGAGCGCTCGATCGCCAGCCGGTGAAGAGCGGCACCTCGCCCGAGGCGTCGAGCACCACGACGCCGAAGGGGCGGTCGAAGGCGATCTCCTCGATCACCTCCCGCCGGGGCGAGGCGGCGCTGCGGGACATGGCGACGACCGTGACCGCAGAGGCCTCCACGCCCTGCTCCGCGACCTCGACGAGGGCCTCCTGAACGACCTTGGCGAGAAGGAGCCCGTGCGCCGAGAGCCCGGAGAAGTCGGCGTCCGGACGGACGGCCCGGGTGATGCCGAGCGCGGGCAACTGCTCGTACACATCGGTCCTGGTACGCAACGAGAAGCGCGGCAGGGCGAGTTCGACACCGTCGGCCCTCAGCCGCTCGCGCGCCCCGGCCCCCGCCCAGGCGGCCGCCAGCGCCTCGGCGGGTCCGTCGCCGTCCGCGCCGAGGACGAACCGCACCCGCACGGCGCCGCCTTCCTCGCCCGCGCACGGCAGCTCGACGACGGTCGCCCCGCCGACCCGCCATGCCCACGACGCCGGGATCCGCCGGTGCATGGTCGGTACGGAGGTGGTGGCGCCGCGCCCGTCCGTGAACGGCTCGTCCCGCGTCCCCGCGACCGGGAACGCCGTGAGCCAGGACGCCCGGAGCGCGAGGGCGTCGACCAGCACCAGGTCCTCGGAGCCGTCCAGGTCGAGCGGCAGCCGGTCGATCAGGCCGCCGGTGGCCCGCGCCACCCAGGAGTCGAGCGCGTTCTGCGCGGTCCCGTCGGCCAGGGTGCCGAAGCCGACGCCGGGCAGCCCCCGGCGGAAGGCGGGCAGCACCGGCACCCTGCTCCACACGCCGGTCGCCACCGTGAGCCCGTCGGTCCGCCCGAGCCGCCGTACCGCGGCGGTCACCGCCTCGGCGGCCGCCTCGCCCTCGACGCCGAGCAGCTCCCGCAGCTCCTCGGCAGTCCGCGTACGGGCGCCGGAGGCGACGGCCGCGAGGCCCAGCCACAGCCCGGCCGGCGAGCAGACGAAGTCGTCTTCGCCGAGCCGGGGCAGCCACCGCGCGGCGAGCGCCCGAATGGCATCCGTATGCGTCGCCAGTTCCGCGTCGGCCATATCCTGCCCCCCATGAGCATCGTGAAGATCAATGTCCTGACCGTGCCGGCCGAGCAGCGTGAGGTGCTGGAGCAGCGCTTCGCCTCGCGGGCCGGGGCCGTAGAGGGCTCCGACGGCTTCGAGTGGTTCGAGCTGCTGCGCCCCGTGGAGGGCACCGACCAGTACCTGGTGTACACCCGCTGGCGCAGCGAGGAGGACTTCCAGAACTGGATGAACGGTTCCATGAAGGCGGCCCACCAGGGCACTTCGGGTGGTGGCGAGGGCGGCGGCCGGGGCGAGGGCGGCGGGGAGCGTCCGAAGCCCGCGGCGACCGGCTCCACGCTGTGGTCGTTCGAGGTCGTCCAGCAGGCGTCTCCGAAGTAGCCCGCCCAGGCCATCGGCTGCGGCCGTAAAGGGGAGGCGCGGCCGGACCCGCACCACCCACAATGGCGCCATGACCTGGAACTTCTCCCCCGAGCGCGTCGACACCCCGGCCGCCACCGCCCTTCGCCGCGACTACTACGACGAGGTCGCGAGCCGCTACTGGAAGCGGCCCGCGACCGCGGCGGAGATCGACGAGGGCCTGACCGACGACGGAGCGGAGCTGCTGACCGCGCCGACCGGTGAATTCCTGGTCGGCACCTTCGCGGACGAGCCCGCGGCCTGCGGCGGCGTGCTGATGCTGGACGAGGAGCGCGCCGAGTTGACGCGCGTGTACATCCGGCCCCCGTTCCGCGGCAACGGCGGTGCGCGGCTTCTCCTCGACCGGCTGGAGACGGCCGCCCGCGAGCTCGGGGCGCGCCGGATGGTCCTCAACACCCGTCTTGATCTCATCGAGGCGCGCACGCTGTACACCCGGCACGGGTACTTGGAGATACCCGCTTACTGCGAGGGTCCGTACATGGAGATCTGGTACGGCAAGGAGCTGTAGACGGCCGCCGTGGGGGGCGCGGGCGCGGCGGCCCGGGCCCTGCGGCACGGCGCTCTCTGGGACAGGCGCCGTCAGACGTGGTGGTCGCGGGGCGGCTCGGGCGCGTGCGGCCGTTCCGCGTCGGAGCCGCTCAGTTCGGCCGTCAGCTCCTCCACCAGTTTCACGAGATCCGTGGGCCGCTCCGGCCCCCACCAGTCCCCGAGCAGCTCCGCCAGCGACTCCTCGCGCGCCGTGGCCAGCCTGGCCGCCGTCTCCACCCCCTCGTCCGTGAGCATCAGCTGCAGTCCCTCACGGCGGGCCAGCCGTCGCCCCTCGACCTCACGGGCCGCCTCGGTGATGAACCGCAGTGGTACGGGCGTGGTCTCGGCCAGCCGAGCGGGCTCGACGGTGCCGTGGCGGCGGATCCGCAGCAGCAGCCAGCTCGACGCGGGCAGCAGGTCGAGCCCCGCCTTCGCGGTGATCTTCTCGTAGATCGCCTTGCGTCCCTCGCGGGAGCCGAGCACCGACAGGGCGCGGGCGCACTCGTCGTACGAGGAGCGCTCCACCGGGTTGGAGGCGAGGGTCTGGCTGGGGTCGGGGGCTGTGACGGAACCGCGCAGCTTGTCCTCCTTCAGGAACCAGGCGACCACGAAGGCGAGGAGGACGACCGGGGCCGCGTACAGGAACACGTCGGTGATCGAGGTGGCGTACGCGTGCAGGACGGAGGGGCGCAGCCCGGGCGGCAGGGCGGCGATGGCGCGCGGATCGGCGGCCACTTGGTCGGGGCCGGTTCCGGGCGGCACGTTCTGTCCGGCGAGGGCGTCGTCGAGCTTGTGGGTGAGCCGGTTGGCGAAGATCGTGCCGAAGATGGCGACGCCGAACGAGGCTCCGATGGAGCGGAAGAACGTGGCGCCGGAGGTGGCGACGCCCAGGTCCCGGTAGGAGACGGCGTTCTGCACGACGAGCACGAGGACCTGCATGACCAGGCCGAGGCCGGCTCCGAAGACGAAGAAGTAGACGCTCATCGCCCAGGTGGAGCTGGTCTCGGTCAGCTCGTTGAGGAGGAGCAGTCCGAGGGCGGTGAGGGCCGTTCCGGCGATGGGGAAGACCTTCCAGCGGCCGGTGCGGGAGACGATCTGGCCGGACGCCGTGGAGGTGATGAGCATGCCGAGGACCATCGGCAGCATGTGGACACCGGACATCGTCGGGGTGACGCCCTGGACCACCTGGAGGAAGGTCGGCAGATAGGTCATCGCGCCGAACATCGCGAAGCCGATGACGAAGCTGATGACCGAGACGAGGGTGAAGGTCCTGATCCGGAACAGCTTCAGGGGCAGGACGGGCTCGACGGCCCGCTTCTCGACGTACACGAACCAGACCAGGAGTACGGCTCCGAGGACCGCGAGCCCGATGATCTGCGGGGAGCTCCACGCCCAGGTGGTGCCGCCGAGGGAGGCCACCAGGACCAGGCAGGTGGCCACGGAGGCGATGAGGAAGGTGCCGAGGTAGTCGATGGTGTGGCGGGTGCCGCGGACCGGGATGTGCAGGACGGCGGCGATCACGAAGAGGGCCACCACGCCGATGGGCAGGTTGATGTAGAAGACCCAGCGCCAGGAGAGGTGCTCGGTGAACAGCCCTCCGAGGAGGGGTCCGAGGACGCTCGTGGCACCGAAGACGGCGCCGAAGAGACCTTGGTACTTTCCGCGTTCGCGTGGGGAGACGAGGTCGCCGACGATCGCCATCGACAGGACCATGAGACCGCCGCCGCCGAGACCCTGGACGCCGCGGAAGGCGATGAGCTGCGGCATGTTCTGGGCGATGCCGCAGAGGGCGGAGCCGAGGAGGAAGATGACGATGGCGGCCTGGAAGAGCTTCTTGCGGCCGTACTGGTCGCCGAGCTTGCCCCACAGCGGGGTGGCGGCGGTCGACGCCAGCATGTAGGCGGTGACGACCCACGACAGATGTTCCATGCCGCCGAGTTCGCTGACGATCGTCGGCAGGGCGGTGGAGACGATGGTCTGGTCGAGCGCGGCGAGCAGCATGCCGAGCAGCAGCGCGCCGATCGCGACGACGACGGTGCGGTGACTCTGCCCCGCCCCCGGCGCGGGGCCGCCGCCGACGTCCGGCGTGCGTACTTCCTGGGCCATGGGCACTTACCTCCGAGGGTCCTCAGTACCCCCCATCCTGATCGCTATGTCCGGTTATGGCCTGCCGAGCAGAACGGCTGTTCAGGTGCAGGCGTGGGGCGGCCTGCATAATCGCTCGCAGTTGAACTGGGGAGGGAACCCACGGTGCTCGGACACGTCTGTCCTGAATGCGGTGCACGGAGACCGGGCTGCGCCTGCGCCCACGCGGAGATCGCGGCGGCGGAGGACTTCGACCCGCTGCGGATTCGCCCGTACGTGACGTTGGAGCCGCCGCCGGCACCACCGGCCGCGGGGACTGCGGCGGCGGCAGGGACAGGGGTTCCGGGGGCTGCGGGATACGGCGCCGCTCCGGTTCCGCCGCAGGGAGTACTGCCGCAGGGAGTCGTACGGGATACGGCGGCGGGCTGGGGGCCGCTCGCGGGCGCGGGGCTGGGGCCGGGCGGCACCGGGCCGGTCGGGGCGGGGCCGGGAGGTGCTGGGCCGGGAGGTGCTGGGCCGGGAGGTGCTGGGCCGGGAGGTGCTGGGCCGGTCGGGGCGGGGCCGCTCCCGCCGCAGCGGACGGGGCTGGGGGCGGGGGGCACCGGGCCGGTCGGGGCGGGGCCGCTCCCGCCGCAGCAGGCCGTGCCTGGGCCGGGCGGCCCGATACCGGGCGTGCCTGAGCAGTCCAGACCTGGACTGGTCGGACCGGCGCAGACCGTGCCGGCGCAGACCATGCCGGGGCAGTTCGGGCCGGGGCAGACCGTGCCGGGGCAGACCGTGCCGGGGCAGACCGTGCCGACGCCGGCTGGAGCGGGGCCGCTCCCGCCGCAGCAGGCCGTGGCTGCGCCGGGCGGTCCGATACCGGGCGGCGCCGGGCCACTCGGGGGCACGCCAGGCGCTTCGATGAGGCCAGGCCCGGAGACGCCGGAGTCGCCTTCGGAGCAGACCATGCCGCTTGCCGTGATCGTGCCGGCGCCGCCGCCCGCCCCCGGCCTCGTACCCGCCCCCGCGCCGCAGGACCCGTACCCCACCGGGGACGACCCGGCCGAGACGATGACGCTGCTGCTGGGCGGGGTGGTCGGTGATCCGGCCGCACATGGGCGGCTCGCGGGCGACTTCGGGGACGACGACCGGCCCGAGCTTCCCGCCACCCGTCGGCGCGGCGCGCTCGTCGCGCTGGCGGCGGTCGTCGCCGTCGCGGTGATCGGCACGGCGGCCCTCGCCGCCGGCCTCCTCGACGGTGACGGCGAGACCGAGGACCGGGCGGCCGTACCCACCGTCACCACGAGCGCGTCCGAGAACGTCGCCGTCTCCGAGGCGCCGTCCCCCTCCTCCTCCGCGTCCACCGCCACCACGCCCGCCACATCCCCCTCCTCCCCCACCACCTCACCGTCCGCGCGGACGACGGCCGCCTCGGTCTCGACCTCCACCTCGGGGACCGCGACGGCCGCCTCCACCGGTGCGGCCGGTCCACGGTCGCCGTCGCCGTCGACGAGCCGGAGCGGCTCCGCCCCCGCCGTCGCTCCGACCCGGACCGCCGACGAGCCGACCCTGCGCCGCGGGGACAGCGGAGCCGAGGTCAGGGAGCTCCAGAAGCGCCTGCGCCAAGTGGGCGTGTACGAAGGCCGGGCGGACGGCGTGTACGACAGGGACGTCGAGGTCGCGGTCGCGCGCTACCAGTCGTACAAGTACATCCCCGAGGACCCGGAAGGCGTGTACGGGCCCCACACGCGCCGCGCCCTGGAGGCTGACACTCGCGGGTGAGATCCGTCATGCGGGACGGGGTGGCGCCCGGCCACCTCGTTTTGTATCGTGAAGGAACAAAGTGGCCCCGCTCGCACTCCCTGACCGGTGAGCGGGTCCACTTCGTTTTCTCCCACCCCTTTCGGAGACCCCGATGCACGCCACCACCCCGGCAACGCTCACCGCTCGCGCCCTGCTCCTCGACATGGACGGCACCCTCGTCAACTCCGACGCGGTCGTGGAGCGCTGCTGGCGCCGGTGGGCGGTGCGCCACGGACTCGACCCCGAGCAGGCGCTCAAGGTCGTCCACGGCCGCCAGGGGTACGCGACGATGGCCGTCCTTCTTCCTGACCGGCCCATGGAGGAGAACTACGCGGACAACCGCGTGATGCTGGCCGAGGAGACCGCCGACCTGGACGGTGTCGTGCCGATCGCCGGCGCCCCCGCCTTCATGGACGCGATAGCCGCCCTGCCCCACGCGCTGGTGACCTCGGCCGACGCGGCTCTCGCCCGGGCCCGGATGGGCGCCGCGGCGCTGCGGATGCCGGAGACCCGGGTCACGGCGGAGTGTGTCGGCGCGAGCAAGCCGGATCCGGAGGGCTTCCTCAAGGGCGCGGCGGAGCTGGGCTTCGACCCGGCGGACTGCGTGGTCTTCGAGGACTCCGAGGCCGGAATCCAGGCGGGACGCGCGGCGGGCATGCGGGTGGTCGGCGTGGGCCCGCGAGCGGCCGCCTTCGCCCCGGACGTCCACGTCGAGGACCTGACCTCCCTGCGGGTCACCGCCGACCCGGCCGGCACGATCCGGCTGACGGTCCTGGCGTAGGAGCCGCCTCGCGGGCCGAGCCCGGCGCCCGCGCCCAGCCCCGCCCGTAACCGCCACAGCCCAGGCAGGCACCCGCCCGCCCACGACCGCCTGCCGCCGGCACGCGCCCGCCCACGACCGCCTGCCGCCGGCACGCGCGCCTGCCATCGCCTGGCGCCGGCACGCGTCCGCCCACGACCGCCCTGCCTCCGGCACGCGCCCCGCCCGTCACTCCCCCCGCGCCAGCCGCCCCCGAGCCACCAGCTCCAGGACCACCGCGGTCGCCACCGCCTGCACCACCATCAGGGCCACCAGGACGAACAGCTGCACCGCCCCCGCCTCCCACGGGGTCGCGCCGCCCAGCAGCATCCCCACGAACGCGCCCGGCAACGTCACCAGGCCCACCGTCCTCGTCTGGTCGAGCCCGGGGAGCAGCGCGTCCGAAGCCGCCTCCCGGGCCACCTCCAGACGGGCCTCCCGCGCCTGGAGCCCGAGCGCGAGCCCCGCCTCCACCTCGCCCCGCCGCGTCTCCAGTTCGTCGAGCGCGCGCCGCCCTCCGAGCACCGTGGCCGTCAGCGCCCCACCGATGAGGATGCCGGTCACCGGGATGAGCGCCACACCCCGTACCGGTACGAGCCCGGTGAGCACGAGCGCCCCCACGACCGGCGCCACACCCGCCGCGAGGGGCACCCCGGCCCACCACCAGCCACGCCCCGGCGAGGGGACGATCCGCCGCCCGGCCGTCCACACCGCGACGCCGTACATCAGCAGCAGGAACCCCAGCAGCAGCGGCAGATGGCGCATCACCCAACCGATCACCAAGGAGACGGCCAGGAGTTGAACGGCCGCACGCCCGCCTGCCACCAGGCTGTCTCGGGCCCTCCCGAGCCGGGCGACGGCGACCACCCCCGCGGCCACGACGAGCAGAACGGCGAGAACCACCGCGAAAGTGACATTGACGTCCAGAAGCACGCGCCAACCCTAGGCCGTGTCCAGGAACCTGTTGTTCCGTCACCCCCTCCCCACCCCTTGATGTGACGTGCTCATGTCGTCACGCTGTTACCTGGCGCACCCCCCACCGCAACCTGGCGCCGCCACGATGACCGGGCCGCCCGGCACCCGCCCGCGGACGGCACGGTCAAGGCCCCCCCCACATCAAGGGAGTTTGCATGCTCGCCGCCACCGTCTACGCGCGTCGCATAGCCCGCCGCGCGGGCGTTCTCACCGCCACCGCCGCCCTCGGTTTCACCGGCCTCCTGGCCACCGCCCCCGCCGCGCAGGCCGCCCCGCCCACCCCGGTCAGCGCCTCCACCGCCCGTTCGTACCTCGCCTCCCTCACCGTGAAGGCGGAAGGTTCCTCCACCGGCTACAGCCGGGATCTGTTCCCCCACTGGATCACCCAGTCGGGCGCGTGCAACACCCGCGAGGTCGTCCTCAAGCGGGACGGCGTGAACGTCGTGCAGGACTCCAGCTGCGCGGCCATCAGGGGAAGTTGGTACTCCGAGTACGACGGCGCCACCTGGACCGCCGCGTCCGACCTCGACATCGACCACGTCGTGGCGCTCGCCGAGGCCTGGCGCTCGGGCGCCAGCTCCTGGACGACCTCCCAGCGGCAGGCGTTCGCCAACGACCTGACCCGTCCGCAGCTCATCGCGGTCACCGACAACGTCAACCAGGCCAAGAGCGACCTCGATCCGGCGGAGTGGATGCCGCCGCGCACCGCGTACCGCTGCACGTACGCCCGTATGTGGGTGCACGTGAAGTACCACTGGAAGCTGAGCGTGGACTCGGCCGAGAAGAGCGCCCTCCAGTCGGTCCTCAACGGCTGCTGAGAAAACGGCCGCTGAGAACCGCCGAGAACACTGAGAGCAAGCGGAGATCGCTTCCCGCCCCCCTCCGTCGTTCCGTACCGTACGGCGGGACGACGGAGGGGGATCAACGATGGCGGCCGGACTCAGACTCGGACCACTGCTGCGGTACGTCGACGGGGTGACGGGCGACAGCGCGACGGTGTGGGTCGAGGCCGACCGCCCGTGCGGGGCGGAAGTCCGGTGCGAGGACGGCGCCGGCGGCCGGACGCGTACGTTCCAGATCGCCGGGCATCACTACGCCCTGATACCCGTGACCGGCCTGACGCCGGGCAAGGCGACACCGTACGAGGTCCTGCTCGACGGCCGCCGCGTCTGGCCCCTACCGGGCTCGCCCTTCCCGCCGAGCACCATCCGCACGCCCGCCCACGGCCCGGACGCCGATCTCCGGGTCGTCTTCGGCTCCTGCCGCTGGGCGGCGAAACCCGCGACCGGCCGCGACCCCGTCGGCCCGGACGCGCTCGACACCCTGGCGACGGCCTTGACGACGAGCCCGAGGACGACCGCGGCCACGGGGCCCTCGGCCGCCGAACTTCCCGACGTGCTGCTGCTTCTGGGCGACCAGGTGTACGCGGACGAGACCTCCGCTCCCACCCGCCGACGGCTCGCCGCCCGCCGCGATCCCCGCGACCCTCCGGGGGCGGAGGTCGGGGAGTACGAGGAGTACACCTGGCTCTACGACGAGTCCTGGCGAGACCCGGAGGTCCGCTGGCTGCTCTCCACCGTCCCCAGCTGCATGATCTTCGACGACCACGACATCATCGACGACTGGAACACCAGCGCCGCCTGGCTGGAGCGGACGCGCCGCACGCCCTGGTGGCGCGAGCGCGTACTGAGCGGGCTGATGTCGTACTGGGTGTACCAGCACCTCGGCAATCTCTCCCCGGCCGAACTGGCGGCGGACCCTCTGTACGCGGAGGTGTGCGCCGTGCCCGACGGCACCGAGCGGCTACGGCGGTTCGCGTCGGAGGCGGACGCCGATCCGGCGGGGGTGCGGTGGAGTTACCGCAGGGACTTCGGCCGGACCCGGCTGCTGATGATCGACACGCGGGCCGCGCGCGTCCTGCGGGAGGACGCGCGCGCGATGCTCGACCCGGCGGAGGCCGACTGGGTACGCGCTCAGGCGCTCGCCGACCCGGGGACGTACGACCATCTCCTCGTCGGCACCTCGCTGCCGTGGCTGCTGCCGCCGCTCGTCCATGACGCGGAGGCGTGGAGCACGGCGCTGTGCCGGGGCGAGCGTGGCGGACCCGACGGCCGCTGGGCGCGGTTCGCCGAGGCTCTGCGGCAGCGCGCGGACCTGGAGCACTGGGCGGCGTTCCCGTCGTCCTTCGAGGCGCTGACGGCGCTGCTGGCGGAGGCGGCGAGCGGGCCTCAGGCACCGGCGACGGTCTGCGTGCTGTCGGGGGACGTCCACCACGCGTACGTAGCGGAACCGCGGTGGGCGGCTGCGGCGACCGAGACGGCCCCGGGCCGGTGGGCCCGGGCGACTCAGGCGCCTCCGCTGTCTCCGGTGGCGCGTGTGGTGCAGCTGACCTGTTCCCCGCTGCACAACGCGGTCCCTGCCTCGATACGCCTCGGCTTCCGCTTCGGCTGGAGCGGCGCGGGACGGCTCCTGGGACGGGGGCTGACCCGGCACGGCCGGGTGGGACGGCCGGTGGTCGGCTGGCGCAGGACAGGCGGGCCGTGGTTCGGGAATCAGCTGATGACGCTGGCATTCCGGGGACGCCAGGCGCATCTGAGGCTGGATCAGGCGCGGCGCGGGGGCCGACTGGTGACCGTCGACGAGCGGTCACTCGGCATGGAGTGACGCTGGTCACACAAAGGGTCGCAGCCGAATGTTGAACTTGCAAGTACTAGTGAGGGGTGCCTAACCTGACGGCCTCATCGGTACCGTCCCCCGCGCTCCGTTCCCCGCGAACGGGCACGACCGAAGGAGTCCCACCCCCCATGAACACTCTGGTCAACCGCTTGGATCGGGCCCAGCCGTACGCGCTCGGGCTGTTCCGCGTCGTCATCGGCCTGCTCTTCGCCTGCCACGGCGCGGCCTCGCTCTTCGGCGTCCTCGGGGGTGCGATGGGCGGCGGCACCATAGAGGCCGGCGTCTGGCCGGGCTGGTACGCCGCCGCGATCCAGCTCGTCGCCGGTGTCCTGGTCCTGGCCGGCCTGGCCACCCGTACCGCCGCGTTCGTCGCGTCCGGCTCGATGGCGTACGCGTACTTCACGGTCCACCAGCCCGAGGCGCTCTTCCCGCTGCAGAACAGCGGCGAGACCGCGGCCCTCTTCTGCTGGGCGTTCCTGCTGCTGGTCTTCACGGGCCCGGGCGCGCTGGCGCTCGACCGGCTGTTCGGCGCGCGGGGCGCCGAGGCGCCCCGGAGCGAGGAGAAGCCCTCACCGGTCGCGGCGTAACCTTTCCGCACCGCCACAGGGGCCGGAGACCGCGCGAGCGGTTCCCGGCCTCTGTGCCGTACGGCGGGGGCGGGCGGTTCCGATCTCCCGATACCCGTGCCGTACGCGCGGCGCTGCGCCGACCCCGTCCCCCACCGCCCGCACGGCCCCGCGTACGCTCTCGCTCTGTGAACGTGCTCGACAGCATGGGGTCACTGAGGTCACTGACCGCGGGCCCGTGGATCTACGCGGCGGTGGCGACGTCGGTGCTTCTCGACGTCTTCCTGCCCGTGCTGCCGAGCGGGGTCCTGGTGATCACGGCCGCGACGGCGGCGGCGACCGCCACGGCGACGTCCCCGGACGTGCCCTCCATACTCCCGCTGCTGCTCTGCGCGGCCACGGCCTCGGTCCTCGGCGACTTCGTGGCGTACCGGCTGGCCTGGCGGGGCGGGGCCCGGCTCGACCGGGCCATCGCGCGGTCCCGGCGGCTTACCGTCGCGCAGGAACGTCTCGGCGCGGCGCTGGCGCGGGGCGGCGGCCTGCTCGTGGTGATCGCGCGGTTCGCCCCGGCGGGCCGGTCGGTGGTGTCCTTCGGCGCGGGCGCGACCAAGCGCCGGATCGAGGAGTTCCTTCCCTGGTCGGCGCTGGCGGGCGTGGCCTGGGCCGGTTACAGCGTGGGCCTCGGCTGGCTGGGCGGGCAGTTGCTGGGCGCGACCTGGTTCAGCGCGGGGGTCTCCGTCCTCGCGCTGTTCCTCGCCGGAACGCTGGCGGCCTATGTCATACAGCGTCCGGCTGCGGCTCCCGCTCCGGCTTCCTGAGCCCGGTCGCGTCGGCGGCGCGGTGGGCCCCATGGGCGCGGTGCGCGCCACGTACCTCGAGGCCGTCGAGGAGTCGAGCGGTGGCCCGGGTGATCTCGTCCACGGCCCGGTCGAAGACCTCGCGGTTGTGCGCGGCGGGCGCACGGAAGCCGGAGACCTTGCGGACGTACTGCAGGGCGGCGGCGTGGATGTCGTCCTCGGTGGCCTCTTCGGGCAGGACGGGCGGGCGGAGGGTCTTGATGCTGCGGCACATGTCTCCAGTGTGACGCGGCCCACTGACAACGGTCGGCTGCCGACGGACAACGGTCGACTGACCACGGCCGACCGACCGGCTACCGGCTGACCACGGTGACTGCCAGCCGAACAGCTGCCGCCCGGAGCCGCTCACGTGCCGAGAGCGCGCCTGCTGCGGGCGTTGACCTCCGCGGCGCGGGCGCGCAGCTCCCGGAGGGGCGTGGCGAGCTGCACGTCGACGGGCTCGGCCTCCCACGCGCGGCCGCCGCTGACGGGCCGGATGAGGAACCGGCCGGCGACGCTCTCCACGTAGAACCCGACCCGCCCGGTGGCGGTGTCGCGGACGAGGTCACCGACCTCGGGCAGTGGCTGCACGAAACCCCTCCGTCCCGGATCCCAGGTCTCTAGAGATACACCCAGAGAAACCCGGTGACCCCTCACTGTCAACGTATCTCTAGAGAAGTCCCCCGATGGGCGGATCGGCCGCTCAGGTCGGCGCACACGTGTGCTCCACCGCGAAGAAGCGCGCCGTAGGGTGTCCCGCAGACGAAGGGAGTGGTCCACCCATGACTGACCAGGACAGCGGTCGTCGGCCGAAGTACCAGCGCATCGCCGACGAGTTGAGAACCGCCATCCAGTCAGGCGCCTTCGCCCCCGGCGACCGGCTCCCGGGCGAGAACGATCTCATGACGCGGTACGAGGTGGCCCGGATGACGGCCCGCCAGGCGTTGTCCGTGCTGCGGAACGAGGGCCTGGCCGAGGCACGGAGGGGTGCGGGGGTCTTCGTCCGCGCCTTCCGTCCGCTGCGCCGCCGGGGCATCCCCCGGCTGGCGCGGGAGCACTGGGGTACGGGCAGCTCGGTCTGGTCGACGGACATCGAGGACCGCGCGCTCGCGGTGGACCAGATCGAGGTGGGCGAGGCAGTGGCGAGCGCCGGGGTCGCCGAGGCGCTGGCGCTGCCCCCGGAGTCACCGGTCTGCGTGCGCAGCCGCCGCTTCGTCCTGGACGACAAACCGGTGCTGCTCTCGGTGTCGTACCTCCCGGCCTCCCTCGCCCGGGGGACGCCGATCGCGGCGCCGGACACGGGGCCCGGCGGCACCTACGCGCGGCTCGCCGAACTCGGGCACCAGCCGGTCCACTTCCGCGAGGAGATCCGCTGCCGGATGCCGACGGCCGACGAATCGGCCCGGCTCGCGCTGGAGTTCGGGACGCCGGTGATCCTCATCCGGCGTACGGCCTTCACGGAGGCGGGGGTCGCGGTGGAGCTCAACGAGATGACGCTGGACTCGGCGTCGTACGTCCTGGAGTACGACTTCGACGCGTGACGGTGAAGACGCCGCCGGGCGCGGCGTACTCCACGCTGCCGGAGAACCGCTCGGCCGCCTCCCTCACCGCCCGCTCCGGCTCCGTACGGGGCCCGACATGGGTCAGCACGAGGCGTCCGGCACCGGCGTCGCGGGCGGACCGCCCGGCCTGCGCGGCGGAGTGGTGCCCGGGCCCCTCGCCGTCGGCCTCGCAGACGAACAGCTCGCAGTCGCGGGCGAGTTCGACGAGCGCGGGGCACGGCTCGCAGTCTCCGGAGTACGCGATCCGCCGCCCCGCCCGGTCCTCGACGCGCAGCCCGAAGGCGGGCATCCCGTGCTCGACGCTCCTGCTCCGCAGCACCAGACCGCCGACGCGGGCCTCGTGCCCGTCGTACAACTCCTCGACGGCGAAGGCATCTTCGACCGGGCTCCGGCGCGACCCGTTGGTCAGGAACCCGGCCAGCCGGTCGGCGATCCCCGGCGGCCCGTAGAGGGGGACGGGCGCGTCGAGGCGGATGTCGGCGTAGAGGAGCCCGTAGTAGGCGGTGAGCAGGTCGGCGCAGTGGTCGGCGTGCAGATGCGAGATCCACACGGCATCGACCTCCGCGAGCCCGGCGTACCGCCGCAACTCGCCGAGCGTCCCACTCCCGGCATCCACCCAGACCCGGACACCGCCCCCTTCGACGAGGTACCCGGAGCAGGCATTCCCGGCCTGGGGGCAGGGCGTGGCGGACCCGAGCACGGTGATCCGCAGGGAGTCATCGACCATCCACGGAGTTTACGGCTGGGGCGGATGGGCTTCCGGAGGCCGTTGACTGTAAGTCCCGCAAGTCTTTTCACACCTGAAAGCCGCTATGACCTGCGGCTACTAACCCACATCGAACCTTGACTGAAAACCTATGCAGAAACTTGCGCAAGGTCGTCCCGCGCCTCGATGATCCGGCCATGGGAAACCTCACGACGCGCATATCGCGCCCTGTCGCCCTCGCCGCTGGGGTCGCGGCCGGCCTCCTGACCGCCGTGACCGTCGCCCCGTCCGCTGCGGCGGCCGCCGAATCCGCGCCTCCGGAGTGCGTGCAGCACCACTCGGGCTGGCGCTACACCCATGTCGTCAACGGCTGCGACGTCCCCGTCGCCGTCACGGTCGAGTACACCGACAGTCAGGCCGCCCCGTGCCGCGTCATCGACCCCGGCGCGTGGGCGACCTTCGCCGGATACGGATCGCAGCTCAACTACGTCACGGGGCTGAGGACCTGCGATCCCACCACGACGAGCGGCGCCTGACCCCCACCGTCTCCGAAACCGCCTGCGGCGCCGGCCGACAGAGTCCGACGGGGCAAGTGGCCAGTCAGTGGCACGACGCCTCTCCTCCGCCTCCTCGGCCCGGGAACGAACAAGGCCCAGGTTCTCGGTTCAGTACCGGTGACCTGGGCCTTTGTCGTGCTACCTCCTGGTGGGCGCGGACGGTTTCGAACCGCCGACATCTGCTTTGTAAGAGCAGCGCTCTACCCCTGAGCTACGCACCCGTGGAATGAGGCAACAGCGTACATGGCCCATGGGTGGGTCCCGCAAACCGATACCCGTGCGTGCCGGGCGGGGGGGTAGCCCCACCATCAGGGCGGTGGGTCGCCGGATCGTCGTGGGGGTGGGGGCCGCCGTACGGTGAGGGGACAGTCAGCGCTTTACCTGGGGGTTTGTCGTCATGGCCGCTCGTCGTCGTATCCGTACGCTCCTCGCCGTCGGCGGGGCCGTCGTCGTCGCCCTCGGGGTCGCCGGTTGCGGGGGTGCGGATGTCGAGGGGGCGCCCGAGGAGCGGAAGAGCTTCGCGTTCTCCGGGGAGAGGCTCACGATCGACGCCGGGAACTCGCGGCTGGAGCTCGTGCCCGCCGACATCGATGACGTGCGGGTCAGCCGGCGGGTCGACGGGTGGGTGTTCGTGGGGTCCGGGCCCGACGCGACGTGGCGGATCGAGGGCGGGACGCTCACCTTGCGGGTCGAGTGCGACGGCCTGGCCGGCGACTGCGACTCCGTCCACCGGGTGCAGGTGCCGCGCGAGGCCGCCGTCACCGTGGAGAACGGCAACGGTGAGGTGACGGCCGACGGGTTCGACACCGCCCTGACGGTACGGGCCGACAACGGCTCCGTCCTCGTGCGCGACGCGTCCGGTCCGCTGGAGCTGACCAGCGACAACGGGGAGGTCGTCGTCGAGGGCCGGACCACCTCCCGGCAGATCGTCGCCCGCGCCGACAACGGGGCCGTACGGCTCGCGCTCAGCGCCGTACCGCGCCGGGTGGAGGCCACCAGTGACAACGGGGAGATCGACATCGCCCTGCCGAAGGCGACCTACGACGTCGACGGGCGCAGCGACAACGGCGAGGTCCGCGTCGACGTGCCGACCGCGAAGGGCAGCGGCCATGTCGTGACCGCGCGCAGCGACAACGGGGAAGTCGTCGTCCGCACCGCGAACTAAAGGACCCGTGTGTTCGTCCTTACCTGGTGGGAGAATGAACCGGACCGACCAGCGCGGCGATCACAGCACGGGAGAGGGACGTGGCGGCGACTCACGCAAGAGGCACGTCCACGCTGCGGCTCGCACTCGCGCTTCCGCTGCTCACGCTCGCACTCCTGCCCGCCGCCTTCGCCGGCGGCGGCACCCGCCGGTGGTTCGGTGGGCGCGGGGAGAGCCAGCGGGCCGAGGCGCAGGCCGCCAAGGACGCGGCGGCGGCCGCGTTCTACGAGCTCGACACCGCCCAGCGCGATCTGCGGATCTCCATCGAGACGATCACGGCCGTCGACAGCTCCCCCGGGGCCCGTAGCGCCGTCGACGGCTTCGCCGCGCTCGGGCGCCGGATCGACGAGGTCAGCCACGCCTACATCACCGCCGTCGACGCCCACGATCTCGACCGGGACGAGCTCGACACGGGGACAGCCCAGCGGGCCCGGACCGAGCTGACCCGGGCCAAGGACGAGCTCGTACGGGTCAAGGGTGAGCTCGACCGGTTCGAGCAGGGGCTCGGGCCGCTGCTCGACAAGGCCGAGACGCAGCTCGCCCGGCTCGCCCCCGCCGTCGAACGGGCGCGAGCGGCGCTCCGAGCCGCGAGCACCGCCCTGGACACGGCACGGAGCGCCGGTCTGCGCGCCGACGATCTCGCCGCGCGGCTCGCCGCCCTCGGCCCCGAGCTCACCAGGCTCAACGAAGGCGCCGGGCGGCACGGCGTCCCCGAGACCCTCCAGCGCGCCGACCGTGTCCTGCGGGACGCCGAGGCCGTACGCGTCGAGGCCGAACGGCTCCCCGAGCGCGCCGCCGAGACCGACAAGCGCCTGGTCTCCCTCCGTACCCGCGCCGAGGCGCTCACCACCCGGGCCGAGGCCGTCGAGCCCGTCCTGTCCGAGCTCCGCCGCCGTTTCTCGGCCGCCTGCTGGCAAGACCTCCAGTACGTCCCCGAGCAGGCCGCCGAGAGCGTCCGCCAGGCCGAGGAGAGGCTCAAGGAGGCCGCCGCGGCCCGTGCGGAGCAGCGCTGGCCCGACGCCACCAGCCTGCTGGCCACCGCCCGTGCCCTGCTCGACAACACCGCCGAGGCCGTCTCCGCCGCCGGGGAGCGGCTCCGCCGTCTCGACGCCGTCGCCAAGGACCCCCGGCAGGAGATCGAGCGCGCCCGCTTCGCCGTGCGCGACGCGCAGCGCCTCGCCATGGCGGGCCGCCACACCCCCGACCCACGCCACGCCCGCCCCCTCGACGACGCCGTCGCCCGCCTCGACCGGGCGGTCGCCGCCCTCGACAGCGGCCGCCACCCCGACTACTGGCACTTCCTCACCGAGCTCGAGGCCGTCCGCGCGACCGCCGCCCGGGTCGTGGAACTGATCAGGGAGGAACGGGGCGGGGGCGGTGGCGGCGGCCGTTAGCCTGGTCCGTATGCCTCGTTACGAATACCGCTGCCGGACCTGTGGCGACACGTTCGAACTCAGCCGGCCCATGGCCGAGTCCTCCGCCCCCGCCGCCTGCCCCGTAGGGCACGACGACACCGTGAAACTGCTGTCCGCCGTCGCGGTCGGCGGTACGGCGACGGGCGGCCCCGCGCCCTCCGGCGGTGGCGGCGGGGGCGGTGGCTGCTGCGGGGGCGGGTGCTGCGGCTGACCAGCCGTACGGTGTGCGGGGCCCTGACTGTGCAAGGCCCCGCACACCGCCGGGGCCTTTCCTCGCGCCCGCACCAGCTCGCGGCTGATCAGGCCGGGTCGGCGAGGGCGGCGGGGGCGGCCGTCTGCTGGGCGGGCAGGGTCGCGCGGTGGTCGCGGACAGCGGTGAGGAAGCGGCGCAGGATCTCCTCGCCCGCCGCCACTCCGCGCTCGGCGAGGACGTCGAGGTGGGGGGCGGTCCAGCCGGCGTCGGCGAGTTCGCCGTGGCCGGGCCGCCAGGCGCGGTCGGCGGCGAGCAGCAGATCGGCGTCGAGGAGGGAGTCCCCGGCGGCCAGGGTGAGGCCGGCGCCGGTGCGGCGGGCGACCTCGCGCATCGCCGCGCTCTTGGTGAGCGGCTTCGGTACGGCGTACACCTTGCGGCCCTGGAGGGAGACGGTCCAGCCGCGGTCGTCGGCCCAGTCGCCGAACCGCTTCAACCACTCCTCGGGCAGCCGCTCGCGCTCGACGACCAGGTACGCGAAGAGGTCTTCGGCGACCCGGTGCTTGCGCACCCAGGACAGGTCGGTGGTGGCGGTGAAGTAGGCGCGGATCTCGGAGAGCGGCGCGCACTCGTCGGCGAGCCGGCGCAGCACGCTCTCATGCCAGTCGAGGTCGGTGACGCCGTCGACGAGGAGGTGCCCGCCGTTGGCGCAGATGGCGTACTTCGGCGCGGGGCCGGGGAGTTGGATGCGCTGGTACTGCTTGCGGGTGCGGGTCGTCGTGGGGACGAAGACCGTTTCGGCGGACACCTCCGCCAGGAGAACCGCGGCGTCCTCGGTCATGTAGGACAGCGGCTTGGACTCGTGGACCTCGATGCTGAGCAGCCGGGGCGCCTGCGCGTCGGGCATGCCGAGGGCGAGGGCGGCGGAGGAGTAGATCAGCGTACGGTCGAGGTCGCTCGCGACCATCACAGTGGGCGTGGGGTCGTTCATCACCGTGGGCGCGGCGGGCGTGGCGGCCGCGGGGGCCACGGGGGTCTGAGGGACGCTCATCACCGTGGGCGTGGTGCCGTTCGTCGCGGTACTCACTGGGAGACCACCGCCTTCCCGTCGGCGCCGGTGGCGCCGCGCGTGTACTGGGGGTGGATCAGTCCGACACAGGTGTACGGGAGTTCGTCGACCTCCTCGACGGGCACCCCGCGCTGTGCGGCGAGGAGGCGGACGTGGTCCAGGTCGGCGCCCGCGCCGCGCTGGGCGAGGATCTTCCAGGGGACCCGGCGCAGCAGCACACGGGTGGTCTCGCCGACGCCCGGCTTGACCAGGTTCACGTCGTGGATGCCGTACTCCTCGCTGATCCGCTCGACGGCCGCCCAGCCCTCCCACGTGGGGTCGCGGTCGGCGCCCAGCAGCTCCTTGACCTCGGCGTCGACGGCGTCACCGACCTCGTCGAAGCGGGCGGCGACCGCGTCGAGGAAGGCGTTGGACACGTCGGCGCCGGCCAGCTCGCGGTAGAACTTGCCGCCGTGGAAGTCGTCGGGTCCGACCAGGTCGGCGCGGAGGACCGTGCGCGATATCAGCCCGGACACGGTGGAGTTGAGGCACGCGGACGGAATGAGGAAGTCCTCCCGGGTGCCGTACGTGCGCACACAGGAGCCGGGGTCGGCGAGGACCGCGATCTCCGGGTCGAAGCCGGGGAAGTCCTTCAGGGCTTCGGCGAGTTCGCGGGTGATGGCGCCCTTGCCGGTCCAGCCGTCGACGAAGACGACGTCGGCGGGGTCGTGGTGGGCGGCGAGCCAGCGCACCGCGTTGGCGTCGATGCCGCGGCCGCGCACGATGGAGACGGCGTAGTGCGGCAGTTCGAGGCCGTGGCGGGCCTGGGCCCAGCGGCGCATCAGCACCCCTACGGGCGTGCCGGCCCGGGCGAGCGAGACGAGCACGGGCCGCCCGGTGCCCCGGTCCGACCGCTCGGCGAGGACCGTCTCGGTGACGGTGCCGACGGCGCGGGCGATCCGGGTGGCGGACGTCTCCAGGGCCGCGTGGAAGAGCTCCTGGTACTGGGCGCTGGGCTGGTACTCCACGGGCAGCGACTCGGCGTAGTGCGCGCCGCCGCTCTGGATGGCCTCCTCGCGCTCCTCGGTCGGGGCCTCCAGCTCGACGTCCGAGAGGTCCTGGAGCAGCCAGCCGACCTCCTCGGGCGCGTACGAGGAGAAGGCGGGGCCGCGGAGGGGCTCGGGCAGCATGGAGGCCCTTTCGGAAGGCATGGACGCTTCGGGAGCCGTGGACGCTTCGGGAGGCGTCGACGGCGTGTAGGTCGGTACGACGGCGAGCACGACGTGCGGGATGTGCGCCGCGAGCTGGGCCAGCAGGCCGTCGGGAGCGTGGAGTTCGGAGGTGTCGGCGGCCGAGTCGACGACGGCGACGACAGCGTCGAAGCCGGCGCCAGCGACGTTGTACGCGTACCGCTCGCCGGGTCCGTCGGCGGGGGCGTCATGGGCGGGGAAGACAAGCCGGGTGCGTATGGCGTAGCCGGGGTCGTCGACGGCGAGGACCGGCGAGCGGGTGGTGGTGGAGTACGACACGTCGTGTCCGGCGCGCTCCAGCTCGACGGCCAGCCGCAGCGGCGCGTACATCAGCTCCTCGAAGCCGAGGACGAGTACGCGGCCGGGGCCGCGGACGCCTGTACGGCCCGCTCCGCCGAGGGCGGCGGACAGGCGCTCCGCCATGGCGGGCAGCGCGCCTCGCAGCGCGGCGGCGTGGGACGCGGTGAAGCCGTGGCGGCCGCCGTCCGGGACGCCTCCGGGCCATCCGAGGTCGACCCGTACGGGAGGGACGACGGAAGGGACGACGGGCGAGGCGCCACACGGACCACCGGCGGAGGCGACCGGCGCGGCTCCGCCCATACCGCCGGAGGAGACGTCGGCTGCGGCTCCCGGAAGTGCCTCCGCCGAGGCCCCCGGGGATGTCCCTGGCGCGCCCGCCCAGGACGTCCCGGCCGCGTCCCCTCCCCCGGACGTCCCCACCGGGGCCCCCGGTGCCACCCCTGGCCCTCGCGGCGCCGGCACCCGTGCCGGACCCCGCTCGTACTCCGCCACCAGCGCCTGGCCCTTCTCCAGGACGCCGTCGGGGAGCCGTACCGTGCCCGCCGCTCCGGCCACGAGATCGATGCGGGCGCCGATCTCCTCGGCGAAGGCGTCCAGACGGCCGAGATCGGCCGCCGAGCGCATGTCGACGAGGGCGACGACCACGTACCGGTCGCGGGCAGAGCGTTCGTGCAGGTCGCGGACGGTGTTGAGGACGGTGTTGCCGGTGGAGAACTCGTCGTCGACGAGGACCAGCGGCCCGTCGCCGGCCAGCAGCTTCGGGTCCTCGGGGAGGAGGAGGTGCGAGGTGGCGTGCGAGTGGGACTCCTCGAAGCCGCCCGCCGGTGCCACTCCGGCCACCGGGCGCCGGGTGGAGTGCAGGTACGGCGCGAAGCCGAGGCCGTCGGCGACGGAGTGACCGAGTGCGGTGGCCGTCTCCGCGTACCCGACGACCACGGCACGCGCCGCGTCCTCGGGGCCGAGGAGGTCCCGTACGCGCTCGCCGAGGGCGAAGCCCGCCTCGTACACGACGGTGGGGCGCTGAGGCACGTGCTTGCCCAGCACGTGGGAGACGAGCAGATGCGCCCGTTTGGGGTTGCGGCGCAGTGCGAGGCCCAACAGGCCCGGGAGCTTCTCGTCGCCGACCAGTTCGACACCGAGTCGCTCGGCGACCCATGTTCCCGACCACACCACGTCGTCAATCACCCTTCGTCAGCCGGCCAGTCCGGCGGTCAGCAGATCCACGAAGCCGATGTCCTCCTTGGCGACGCCGAACACCTCGGCACGCAGCAGGGTGCGCTCGGCCCACGCGCGATGCGGCTTCACTTCGTTCATCTTGTTCGTGTAGGCGGAGCGCATCACTCCGCCTCCGCCCCGCTCCGGCCGCAGGATGTCCTGGGCGTCGCTGAACTCCTCGTGGCTGACCACGGAGAGGGCGTGCACCGGCACCACGTGGGTGGGGTGGATGCAGGTCTTGCCGAGCAGGCCGTTGGCCCGGTCGAGTTCGATCTCACGCAGCAGCCCGTCGAGGTCGTGCTCGATGAGGGCGGTCCGCAGGTCCTCCGCCCGGCCCTCCAGGAAGGGGCTGCGGCGCAGCTGCGGCTTGAACATGCGTTCACCGAGCCGGAAGTACTCCCAGACGGGCCCGGTGATGGTGAAGCCGGTGCCGTCGGAGCGGCCGAGGACGTTGACCACGTCGGCGATGACATGGGCGACGAGCTGGACGTCGTACGCCGTCATGTCGGGCGAGCGGCGCAGCCCGTACGCGGAGCAGAAGTCGGTGACGCCGAGCCGTAGCGCGAGCACGCGCTCCCGGTACTTGTCGACGGTCGTGGCGATGCCGGCGAGGGTCTCGGCGCGCGTCTCGAGGTGGAGCAGTTCGGGGGACTCCAGGACGGGCATGGCGAAAAGTCGCCGTCCGCAGGCCGTCTCGGCGGCGGTGAGCGCCTCCAGGAAGGCGTGGCCCCGGGTCTCGGTGAACTTGGGCAGCACGAATCCGGACAGCAGGCGGACGGTGTCGCCGAGCCGTGCGACGAGGTCGGTGATCTGGCGGGGCTCACGGACCCGGATGAAGAGCAGGGGCCGCTCGTCCCCGCCCTCGCCCCCGGCCGCGTCGGCTCCCGCTTCCGCTTCGGCTTCCGCTTCCGCGAGGAGGCGGAAATGGCGGACCAGGTTCGCCTCGGCGGCCTCCACGTCCGCGTCGGCGATGGAGTCCTCCAGGCACAGCACCATGGAGACGACCCCGCGTGCGGCCTGTTTGCGCACGTCGTCGGCGAGCCGCGGCCGGGTGGCGGGGCTGTAGAGCGTGGCGCCCAAGGCCACGGCGAGCGTGCTCGCGGGTGAGTCGGCCGTGAACTCGGCCGGCTCCTGGTGGAACAGCCTGGCGCGCGAAGCGGCCGGGATGTGCCCGAAATGACGCATGTAACTCCCCCGACTGCCTTTGCGGGCCCTGATGACATGTGGCCGGTAATAGTACGTAGGTGCGGGTGTCCGTAGTTCCCTCCTCGCATGAAATCCAGGTAACTCGTCCGCATCCGATCGGTCTCTCCCCGATTGGCCGAGGCCCCCGCGTTGTCCGGCGGTCGGCCGGGAAGGCAGGATGACGGTCATGACGCACGCGATGCTGAAGGGCTCCAACGTCCCTCTCGACACCGCGGCCGTACGGGCCGTGCTCCGCTGGACCCCGGGCCCCGGGGTCCCCGACGTGGACGCCTCGGCCCTGCTCCTGGGGGTGGACGGGCGCGTGCGCTCCGACGAGGACTTCGTCTTCTACAACCAGCCGCGCCACCCCTCGGGTCTGGTGCGCCGGCTGCCGAAGAAGCGGGTGGCGGAGGGGCTGACCGACACGGTCGAGGCCGATCTCGGCGGGCTCGACCCGTCCGTGGACCAGGTGGTGATCGCGGCCTCCTCGGACGGCGACACCTTCCGGAGCGTCTCCGACCTGCGGATCCTGCTGTACGACGCGGGGGCGCCGGACCGGGAGCCGCTGGCGCTGTTCGACGTGACGGCGGAGACCGGCGAGGAGACGGCGATCATCTGCGGCGAGCTGTACCGGCGCGGCGACGCCTGGAAGTTCCGCGCGGTCGGCCAGGGCTACCCCACCGGGCTCGTCGGTCTCGCGACCGACTTCGGGATCTCGGTGGACGAGACCGCGGACGAGGACCAGGGCGCCGACGCCACCTCCGGCCCGGACGCCACGGCGAGCCAGGACGCGTCCGCCGGCCCGGACACCACCGCGGCCCCGGACACGACGGCGGCCCCGGACGCCGACGCGACGGTCGTCCACACGCCCGTGACCGCTCCCGTGCCTCCCGTGACGCCTCCCGCCGTACCGCCCCAGCCGACGGCTCCTCCGGCGTACGGCTATCCGCAGCCCGCGTACGGCTACCCCCAGCCGGCCTCTCCCCAGCCCGCGTACGGCTACCCGCAGCCGGCCTCGCCGCAGCCCGCGTACGGCTATCCGCAGCCGGCTGCGGCCGCCGCGCCCGCTCCGGACCCGAACTTCCGGCTGCCCCCCATGGGGCCGCAGTTCGTGCGCCCCTGAGGGGTTCTCCGGGGCCACCCGGTCACGCCTTCGTCTTGTAGCCGCGCCCCCACTGCAGGCCCCACCCGTACAGCCGGTCCAGCTCCGCCTGGAAGCCGTAGACGAACTTCACCTGGCGGCGGACGATCAGCTCGCCCTTCACGTTCTCGACGGTGAGGACGGCGCAGGAGCGCGCCTGCGGGGCGCGCTCGTCCAGTTCGATCTCGATCCGCGGGCCGTTGCTCGGGTAGAGCGTGACCTTGGCGTGAGTGCGGTCGAACGCCGGCGTCTGGTCGTAGATGTAGACGAAGAACAGCAGCCGCTTGATGGTGTCCTTGTGGTCGAGGTTGACGAAGATCGTCTCGCCCGACGATCCGCCGAACCGGTCGTCACCGCTCAGGTTCACGTACGGCGGCGCGTTCAGGGCACCGAAGAAGCCGCCCAGCGGCTGCACGACGCCCTTGCTGCCGTCGGTCAGCTCGTACATGCAGCCGAGGTCCAGGTCGACGTTGACGACGCCCTGGGTGTGCGCCTGGACGACCTCGGGCTTGAACAGCTGGGAGGGGTGGCGCAGCAGCCGGCCGCTCTGCCGGGAGCGGCCCTCGATGTCCGAGGTCCGCATCCGCCAGGAGAGGTTGACCCGCAGATTGCCGCTCGCGGCGCCCTGCTTGGTGAGCGAGACCGACGGACGTCTCTTCGTCAGGTCGATGGAGTTCGTCGAGGCGCTGCCCGAATCGAACGGCGCCGCCCTGCCCGGAATCAGGCTGTCCCAGAAGGCCATGGCCCTCCCACCCCCTTGTCCCCGGCCCCCCTGGGCCTGCCTATACGGCCTGTTGCCACGACCTACCGATGTGGCCTACCGATGTGGCCCGTCGATACGGCCTGCTCGATACGGCCTGTTCGATACGCCGAGGGGCGGCCGGGTGCACCGGCCGCCCCTCGGTGAAGCGTTCCTCATTGCCGCGGGTGTCACACCCCCGACGACACCTCGGTCTTGTCGTCCGGGGAGTCGGCCTTCCCTCCGGCCGCCGCCAGCCGGCGGTTGCGCTGGATGGAGGAGAGGAAGGAGGCCGCGATCAGGAAGACACCGATGGTGCCGGTGATGAGCTCGCTGATCTCGTGCTCGATGGTGATGAGCAGGATGACGGCGAGGGCGCCGATCGCGTAGTGCGCGCCGTGCTCCAGGTAGACGTAGTCGTCGAGGGTGCCCTGGCGGACCAGGTAGACCGTGAGCGAACGGACGTACATCGCGCCGATGCCGAGGCCGAGCGCCATCCAGAAGATGTGGTTGGTGATGGCGAAGGCGCCGATGACGCCGTCGAAGGAGAAGGACGCGTCGAGGACTTCCAGGTACAGGAAGAGGAAGAACGCCGCCTTTCCGGCCAGGCCGACCGCGGAGACCGGCTTGCCCTCGGCCTTGGCCTTCTCCTCCTCCTCGTGCTCGCGCTCCTCCTCTTCCTCGAGCTTGTTCTCGAAGAAGCCGGAGAGTCCGCCGACGATGAGGTACGTGATGAGTCCGGCGACGCCGGCGAGCAGTACGGTCGCCGACTTGTCCTGGTAACCGGTGCTGGTGTGCGCGTGGGTGGCGAAGCTCATCGCGGAGAAGAGCAGGGCGATGAGCGCGATGCAGACCGACAGCATGTCGACCTTGCCGAGCTTGGCCAGCGGACGCTCCAGCCAGCCGAGCCACTTGATGTCACGGTCCTCGAAGATGAAGTCGAGGAAGATCATGAGCAGGAACATGCCACCGAAGGCGGCGATCGCCGGGTGGGCGTCGGTGACCAGTGCCTCGTAACGCTCCGGCTGGTCCATCGCGAGCTCGATCGCCTCGATGGGTCCTACCTTGGCGCTGATGGCGACAATGGCGACGGGGAAGACCAGCCGCATGCCGAACACCGCGATGAGGATGCCGATCGTGAGGAAGATCTTCTGCCAGAAGGCGTTCATCTTCTTCAGGATTCCGGCGTTGACCACCGCGTTGTCGAAGGACAGCGAGATTTCGAGGATCGACAGGATCAGTACGACCCCGAACGCCTCCCACCCCCACTGCCACGCGGCGAAAGCGAGGCCGAGCGCCGTGATGGCGAACGACCACCCGAAGGTTTTCAGAACCACTGTCTACCCCATCGTGTAAGTACGCGGCTTTACGAAACGTTGACCCCGAAGTCTAGAGCGATGCCCCGAAGGCCGGACGCGTACCCCTGTCCGACCGCCCGGAACTTCCATTCACCGCCGTACCGGTAGAGCTCACCGAAGATCATCGCGGTCTCGGTGGAGGCGTCCTCGGAGAGGTCGTAGCGGGCGAGTTCCTGACCGTCTGCCTGATTCACCACGCGAATGAAAGCGTTGCTGACCTGGCCGAAGGTCTGGCCTCTGTTGTCGGCCTCGTGGATCGAGACCGGAAAAATGATCTTGTCACAGTGCGCCGGGACCTTGACCAGGTCCACGATGAGCGACTCGTCGTCGCCGTCGCCCTCGCCGGTGAGGTTGTCCCCGGTGTGCTCGACGGAGCCCTCGGGGCTCTTGAGGTTGTTGTAGAAGACGAAGTACTCGTCCCCGAGCACGCGTCCCGACTGGCACAGCAGGGCGCTGGCGTCGAGGTCGAAGGGGGCTCCGGTGGTGGAGCGCGCGTCCCAGCCGAGGCCGACCAGCACCTGGGTGAGATCGGGTGCGGCCTTGGAGAGGGAGACGTTGCCTCCCTTGGCGAGCGTGACGCCCATGATGTGGTTCCTCCCCGGTGAGTACCGCTGACGCTGCTGGTACCGCTGACGCTGCTGATGCTGCCGATGAGGCACGTCCGGCGCCGCACGGAGGGTGCGGCGCCGGACGGCTCGGTCACTGCTACTGCGTGCTGCGGACGGCTCAGACGTTGACGCCGAAGTCCGCCGCGATGCCGCGCAGGCCGGAGGCGTACCCCTGGCCGACCGCGCGGAACTTCCACTCGTCGCCGTTGCGGTACAGCTCGCCGAAGACCATGGCGGTCTCGGTCGAGGCGTCCTCGGAGAGGTCGTACCGGGCGATCTCAGCACCGCCGGCCTGGTTCACGACGCGGATGAACGCGTTGCGGACCTGGCCGAAGGACTGCTGGCGGTTCTCGGCGTCGTAGATCGACACCGGGAAGACGATCTTGGCGACATCGGCCGGCACGGTGGCCAGGCTGACCTTGACCTGCTCGTCGTCACCCTCGCCCTCGCCGGTGAGGTTGTCACCGGTGTGCTCGACCGAGCCGTCGGCGCTCTTCAGGTTGTTGAAGAACACGAAGTCCTGGTCGTTGCGGACCTTGCCCTCCGCGTTCACCAGAATGGCGCTGGCGTCCAGGTCGAAGTCCGTCCCGGTGGTGGTGCGGACGTCCCAGCCCAGACCGACCGTGACGGCGGTCAGGCCAGGGGCCTCCTTGGTCAGCGAGACGTTGCCGCCCTTGCTGAGGCTGACTCCCACGAGTCCCTCCATTGGTTTCCAGGGGCAGCGCCCCCGTCGTGCGTTGGCATCGGATCAACGACTGGATCCTAGTGACGGGTTCCCGGCCGGGACAGACGATTCGCGCCGGTGTCTAGGGTCTGTCATTTGGATCAGGCCGGATCAGGGAGCGGGGTCTGGTGCACGGGGCCTCCGCAGGCCCGCCAGGGCCGAGGGGACGGATCGCAAGGCGGAGGAGGGAGTCAACGCGGTGGGCGTACCTCCCGTGCCCGAAGGGCTACGGGGGAGCGGTGCCAGGGCACGCGAGCCCGGCATGGTCCAAACGACGGACCCTAGAGGGTGTCGAGCGCCTTGAGGTAGTCGTTGAGGTCGCGGGCGTCCGGGAGGGCGTTGACGACGCTCCAGCGGACGACGCCGTCCTTGTCGATGATGAAGGTGCCGCGCACGGCGCAGCCCTTGTCCTCGTCGAAGACGCCGTAGGCGCGCGAGGCCTCGCCGTGCTTCCAGAAGTCAGAGAGGAGCGGGTACTCCAGGCCCTCCTGCTCGGCGAAGATCCGCAGGGTGTGGATGGAGTCGTTGGAGACGGCCAGGAGCTGGGTGTCGTCGTTGACGAACTTCGGCAGGTTGTCGCGCAGCTCGCACAGCTCGCCCGTGCAGACGCCGGTGAAGGCGAAGGGGTAGAAGAGCAGCACCACGTTCTTCTTCCCCTGGTAGTCGGAGAGCCTCACGGTGCGCCCGTGGTTGTCCTTGAGCTCGAACTCCGGGGCCTTGGTGCCGACCTCGATCGCCATGGCGTACGCGTCCCTTTCGCTGGACCTTCATTGGACCGAACAGGTGAGGCCCCAGCTTAGACACCGCCACGCACAGAGCCCCCGCCGACGGGTGTCGGCGGGGGCTCCTGCTGCTTGGGGGGAGATCAGCGCTTGGGTGCCACCAGTCGGCTGCCCGACCAGTCCTTGGCCACGCTGATGCTCTTGGTCTGGGAGAAGCCGGCCGTCTGCGCGGCATCACTGATGTCGCTCGGCTCGACGTAACCGTCACGGCCTGTCTTGGGCGTCAGCAGCCATACGACTCCGCCGTCCTCCAGCAGGCCGATGGCATCGACCAGGGAGTCCGTCAGGTCTCCGTCCTCGTCGCGGAACCAGAGCACGACGGCGTCGGCGACGTCGTCGTAGTCCTCGTCAGCGAGGTCCGACCCGATGATGGACTCGATGCCTTCGCGGAGATCGAAGTCGACGTCGTCGTCGTAACCGATCTCCTGGACCACCTGTCCGGGCTCGAACCCCAGCCTCGCTGCCGGGTTGGTCCGCTCCTCCGCGTGGTCCGCGGTCGCGCTCACGGCTTGCCTCCTGATCGTGTATCGGAAAATGCTTGGGCCGCGCGCGTACGCGCGGCGCTGGCCGTAGTCCACACGGGCTGGGCGGATCGCGCAAGTACCCGGCCGTCGAGACCGCCGAAACGGTGACGTTTGGGGCCGTCTCGCCGAAACTTCCGGACTGGAACCACTCCGCTCCGTGATGCAGGGCACACGCTTCGTACCGGTTTATGGTCTTCCGCGGTTTCAGTCTGCCGAACGCGCTGACGAAACGCATGCGCGGGTTGGGCGTAAGGTTGCGATTTGACCCAACCAGGCGTCCCCGGGGGGTTACCCCTCGGTAGAGATGACGGGTGACACCGACGGGGTACACGATGGACGTCCCCGGCTCCCCCGTGGGCTCCATCGAAGCTCCACCGAACAGCGAAGGAACAGCGTGGCTTCCGGATCCGATCGCAACCCGATCATCATTGGCGGCCTTCCCAGCCAGGTCCCGGACTTCGATCCGGAGGAGACCCAGGAATGGCTCGACTCCCTCGATGCCGCCGTCGACGAGCGCGGCCGTGAGCGGGCCCGCTACCTCATGCTCCGCCTGATCGAGCGGGCCCGCGAGAAGCGCGTGGCCGTGCCCGAGATGCGCAGCACTGACTACGTCAACACCATCGCCACCAAGGACGAGCCGTTCTTCCCGGGCAACGAGGAGATCGAGCGGAAGGTCCTCAACGCGACCCGCTGGAACGCCGCCGTGATGGTCTCGCGCGCGCAGCGCCCGGGCATCGGGGTCGGCGGCCACATCGCCACCTTCGCCTCCTCCGCCTCGCTCTACGACGTCGGCTTCAACCACTTCTTCCGGGGCAAGGACGAGGGCGACGGCGGCGACCAGATCTTCTTCCAGGGCCACGCCTCCCCCGGCATCTACGCCCGCGCCTATCTGCTCGACCGGCTGAACGAGACGCAGCTCGACGCCTTCCGCCAGGAGAAGTCGAAGTTCCCGAACGGCCTGTCCTCCTATCCGCACCCGCGGCTGATGCCGGACTTCTGGGAGTTCCCGACCGTCTCGATGGGCCTCGGCCCGCTCGGCGCGATCTACCAGGCCCGGATGAACCGCTACATGGAGGCGCGCGGCATCGCCGACACCTCCAAGTCGCACGTCTGGGCCTTCCTGGGCGACGGGGAGATGGACGAGCCGGAGTCGCTCGGCCAGCTCACGATCGCCGCCCGCGAGAACCTCGACAACCTGACCTTCGTCGTCAACTGCAACCTGCAGCGGCTCGACGGCCCGGTGCGCGGCAACGGCAAGGTCATCCAGGAGCTGGAGTCGGTCTTCCGCGGCGCCGGCTGGAACGTGATCAAGCTGGTGTGGGACCGGTCGTGGGACCCGCTGCTCGCGCAGGACCGCGACGGTGTGCTCGTCAACAAGATGAACACCACGCCCGACGGCCAGTTCCAGACGTACGCCACCGAGACCGGCGCGTACATCCGCGACCACTTCTTCGGCGACGACCACCGGCTGCGGGCGATGGTCGAGAACATGACCGACGACCAGATCCTGCACCTGGGACGCGGCGGTCACGACCACAAGAAGATCTTCGCGGCGTTCTCGGCGGCCAAGGCGCACACGGGTCAGCCGACGGTGATCCTCGCCAAGACCATCAAGGGCTGGACGCTGGGCCCGAACTTCGAAGGCCGCAACGCCACCCACCAGATGAAGAAGCTGACGGTCGACGACCTCAAGCGCTTCCGCGACCGGCTGCACATCCCGATCACGGACAAGCAGCTGGAGGACGGCCTTCCGCCGTACTACCACCCTGGCCGGGACTCCGAGGAGATCCAGTACATGCACGACCGCCGCAAGGCGCTGGGCGGGTACGTCCCGACCCGTGTCGTGCGGGCGAAGCCGCTGCCCCTGCCGGAGGACAAGACCTACGCCGCGGTCAAGAAGGGCTCGGGCCAGCAGTCGATCGCCACCACGATGGCGTTCGTCCGGCTGCTCAAGGACCTGATGCGGGACAAGGAGATCGGCAAGCGCTTCGTGCTGATCGCGCCGGACGAGTACCGCACGTTCGGCATGGACTCGTTCTTCCCGAGCGCCAAGATCTACAACCCGCTGGGCCAGCAGTACGAGGCCGTGGACCGTGAGCTGCTGCTCGCGTACAAGGAGTCCCCGACCGGCCAGATGCTGCACGACGGCATCTCCGAGGCGGGCTGCACCGCCTCGCTGATCGCGGCGGGTTCGGCGTACGCCACGCACGGCGAGCCGCTGATCCCGGTCTACGTCTTCTACTCGATGTTCGGTTTCCAGCGGACCGGCGACCAGTTCTGGCAGATGGCCGACCAGTTGGCGCGCGGCTTCGTGCTGGGTGCCACCGCCGGCCGTACGACCCTGACCGGCGAGGGCCTCCAGCACGCGGACGGCCACTCGCAGCTGCTCGCCTCGACCAACCCGGGCTGTGTCGCCTACGATCCGGCCTTCGGCTTCGAGATCGCGCACATCGTCAGGGACGGCCTGAAGCGGATGTACGGCCCCGAGGCCGAGGACGTCTTCTACTACCTGACCGTCTACAACGAGCCGATCCAGCATCCGGCGGAGCCCGAGAACGTGGACGCCGAGGGCATCCTCAAGGGCATCTACCGCTTCAAGGCGGGCGAGTCGGGTGAGCTGCCCGCGCAGATCATGGCGTCCGGCGTCGCCGTGCCGTGGGCGGTCGAGGCACAGCGGATCCTCGCCGAGGAGTGGAACGTCCGCGCGGACGTCTGGTCGGCGACGTCGTGGAACGAGCTGCGCCGCGAGGCCGTGGAGGTCGACCGGCACAACCTCCTCCACCCGGAGGAGGAGCAGCGCGTCCCGTACGTGACGCGGAAGCTCTCCGACGCGCAGGGCCCGTTCGTGGCGGTCTCCGACTGGATGCGCTCGGTTCCGGACCAGATCTCCCGGTGGGTGCCGGGTCCGTACACCTCGCTGGGCGCGGACGGTTTCGGTTTCGCGGACACGCGGGGTGCGGCCCGGCGCTACTTCCACATCGACGCCCAGTCGATCGTCCTGGCCGTCCTGACCGAGCTCGCCCGCGCGGGCAAGGTCGACCGCTCGGTCCTGAAGCAGGCCGTGGACCGCTACCAGCTGCTCGACGTGGCCGCGGCGGACCCGGGCGCCGCGGGCGGCGACGCGTAGAAGGTCCTGGTGGGCCGGGTGCGGGGGCGTAGGCGTCCCCGCACCCGGCCTACGATGCCCGGCATGAAGGAACGCTGGGAGAAGCGCACCCAAACGCCACTGCTGGCTCTGGCAGTGGCGTTCGGCGTCGCGTACGCGATACCGATCGTGGCGCCGGATGCCGAGCGCTGGGTCCATGACCTGTGTCTGGCCGTGGAGTGGGTCGTGTGGGGTGCGTTCGCCGTCGACTACGTCGTCCGGCTGGCTCTGGCACCCGCCAGGTGGGCCTTCGTGCGCAGGCATCCGCTGGATCTGCTGGCGGTGCTGCTGCCGCTGGTTCAGCCGCTGCGGCTGCTGCGTGTGGTCTCGACGCTCCTCCTCGTGGGTCGGCGGTCCCGGATGGCCCCGCAGATCACGCTCACCACCTATGTGGCGGGCGCGGTGGTCGGGTTGATGATGTTCGGCTCCCTGGCCGTGCTCCATGTGGAGCGCTCGGCGCCGGACGGGAACATCAAGACGCTCGGTGACGCGGTGTGGTGGTCGTTCACCACGATGACGACGGTGGGCTACGGCGATCACGCGCCGACCACCGGTCTCGGCCGGGTCCTGGCGGTGGGTCTGATGCTGTCGGGGATCGCCCTGCTTGGTGTGGTCACCGCCAATATCGCCGCCTGGTTCATCTCCCGCTTCGAGCGGGACGACGCGGCCGAGCGCCGGCAGACGGAGCTCCTGGAGACGCTGGCGTGCGAGGTGCGGGAGCTGCGGGCCGAGGTGGCCCGCCTCTCAGCGCCCCCAGCCGTGACCCCCGCCGCGCCGGCCGCCGTGCCCCCCGCCCTGCCCGCCGTCGTGACTCCAGCGCCGCCCGCCGCCGTGCCCGAGCAGGCCGGACCGGCTACCGCTCCCAGATCTTGAAGGCTCTGACCTGGTACGGGGTCTGCGGCACCCACACCCCGCGGCCCGGGTAGGTCTCGAACTCGCCGGTCTCCGCGCACTCGGCCGACTGGTAGACGGTGACGGGCCGTCCGGTCCGGTTGGCCAGGGCCTGGGCCGTGGTGCCCGCGGCCAGGGGCACGCAGCTCTCGATGTCGGTGTCGGACAGCTCGTGCGTGTGCGCCTTCCCCTTGAACTCGGCCTTGGGCCACAGGCAGAGCTGGCCGGGCGCGCAGGCGCCGAGCCTGGGCGTCGGTGCGGCGGTGGCCGGTGCGACCGCTGTGAGCAGGGTGAGGAGGGCCGCCCCCAGGACGGCCGTGAGCAAGGTCTGCGTACGCATAATCGGTGTACCCCCCGTTTTCGTCACTCTCTGTGACCAAAACTCTGGATCACCTCCCCGCCCGCTGGGAAGGGGGTCGGGGCCGATTCACCCGGACAGGTGAATGCCCCCGTCGGACCGGGGCCGGCGGGGGCACACGTACGCGCAGTGGCTCAGATGTGGGCGCCGCCCGCGCCCGCGCCCGCGTTCTCGCCGCGCTTGGTCAGCGTGGCGACCAGCGCCGCGACGACGGCGACGACACCGGCCACGGTGAAGGCCAGGCCCATGCCCTGCATGAACGTGTCGTGGATGACGCCCCCGATGGTGTCGAACATGTCCGGGGTCATACCGGGCGCCTTGGCCAGCTCCGGCGGGACCATGCCGAACTCGGCCGCCTGCTCCAGCTGGGGGTCGGCCGGCACGGGGATGCCCGCGTCCTTCCAGTTCTCCTCGAAGGCGCTGGAGACCTTGGACGACATGACCGCTCCGAGCACCGCCGTACCGAGCGCGCCGCCGACCTGCATCGCGGCCTGCTGCAGACCGCCGGCGACGCCGGAGAGCTCCAGCGGGGCGTTGCCGACGATGACCTCGGTGGCGCCGACCATGACCGGGGCGAGGCCCAGACCGAGGAGGGCGAACCAGAGGGACATCGCGAAGGTGCCGGTCCCCTCGGAGAGGGTGATCATGCCGAACATCGCGGCGGCCGTGCAGACCATGCCGCCGACCAGCGGGATCCGCGGGCCGAACTTGGTGATGAGCGCCCCCGCCAGCGGCGACGAGACGATCATCATCGCGGTCAGCGGCAGCAGGTGCAGACCGCTGTCGACCGGGCTGAGGCCCTTGACGCCCTGGAGGTAGAAGGTCACGAAGAACAGGCCGCCCATGAAGGCGAAGGCCATCAGGACCATCAGCACGACACCCGCCGACAGCGGGACCGAGCGGAACATCGCCAGCGGGATCAGCGGCTCCTTGACCTTGGTCTCCCAGAGGGCGAAGAGCGCGAAGAGGACCACCGCGCCGCCCAGGAAGCCCCAGGTGTTGCCGCTCGCCCAGCCCCAGGACTCACCGGCCTTGATGATGCCCCAGATGAGGGACCCCATCGCCGCGGAGAGCAGCAGGATGCCGAGGACGTCGAAGGAGCGCGGGGCGTTCTCGGCCCGGTGGTCCCTGAGGATCACGGCGCCGAGGACGAGCGCGAGGACGCCGACCGGCACGTTGATGAAGAAGACGGACTGCCAGCTGACGTGCTCCACGAGCAGGCCACCGACGATCGGGCCGCCCGCGGTGGAGGCGCCGATGACCATGCCCCAGATGCCGATGGCCATGTTCAGCTTCTCGGAGGGGAAGGTGGCGCGGAGCAGACCGAGCGCCGCGGGCATCAGCAATGCGCCGAAGAGGCCCTGGAGGACGCGGAAGGCGACCACGAGCCCGATCGAGTCGGAGAGGCCGATCGCGCCGGAGGCGGCGGCGAAGCCGGCGATGCCGATGAGGAAGGTCTGACGGTGCCCGAAGCGGTCACCGAGCTTCCCGGCGGTGATGAGGGCGACGGCCAGCGCCAGCAGATAGCCGTTGGTGATCCACTGGACCTGGGCGAGCGAGGCGCCGAGGTCCGTCTTGATGGCGGGGTTGGCGATGGCGACGATCGTGCCGTCGAGCGCCACCATCATCACTCCGACAGCGACGGCGAACAGGGTCAGCCAGGGGTGGCCTCGCAGTCCCTTCGCCGGGGCCTGGGCGGGCTCCCTGGCACCCCCCTGACCCTGCGGGGCCTTTTCCACGGTGGTCTGACTAGTCATACCGGCGAGGCTAATGTCAGTCGCTGACAATTGACAAAGCAATTCATGCGTCGGTAACTGTCATGTAGCTCACAGGTACGCTGAGCTGCACACACAGCGTCGGAAAGCGGCGGAAAGAGGCGGAAAGAGGACCATGCGGTGACGGTTTCCGGGCTGCGGGAGCGAAAGAAGCAGCGCACGCGCGACGCGCTGCTGCGGGTGGCCCTGGAGCTGTTCACGACCCACGGGTACGAAGAGACCACCGTGGACGAGATCGCCGACGCGGTCGAGGTCTCCCAGCGCACCTTCTTCCGCTACTTCGCCTCCAAGGAGGACGCGGCCTTCGCCGTCCAGAAGATGGTGGAGGAACGCTTCGTCCGGGCCCTGGCCGAGCGGCCCGCCGAGGAGGGCCCGCTCGACGCGATGCGCAACGCCGTGCTCAGCTCCTGGGACACCATCGGCGAGGCAATCATGGAGGTCGTGCCCGTCGAGCTGTATCTGCGGACCTTCCAGATGATCGAGTCGACGCCCGCCCTGCTCGCCACCCATCTGCGCCGGGCCACCGAGATGGAGGAGAGCATCGCGCGGCTGATCGCCGAACGCGAGGGCCTGGACGTGGACGAGGACCCGCGCCCCCGCATCGCGGTGGCGGCGTTCAGCGGTGTGATGCGGGTGACGGGCCAGCTGTGGGGCCGCGGCACCGATCCGACCCTTGAGGCGATCCGCGCGCTGACCGAGCGCTACCTCGACCACCTCGGCCCGGCGCTCGAACCGCACTGGCGCGACTGACGGCCCATCAAAGCCCGTGAGGCGAGCGGGGCGTACGCCCGCGCACACGGAGCGTCACCCTCCACCGGACCGGCACTGTGATCCCCGTCACCGCCCGCACGGCGCCCTCCACGGGTCTTCTAGGGTGTGGCGCAGTGACTTCTTTCGACTCCTCCCCCGCACTCTCCCTCTGGCGCCTGCTGCTCGCGCTCGCCGTGGTGTTCGTCCTCCTGGCGACCACCGGCTGGACGACCCTGCGTGATCAGCGCGGGCCGGCGGGGATGCGGGAGACCGCGCTCGCCTCCTGGACACACGGCAGGATCGGCCACCGGGCACTGCCCGACCCCGCCGCCCCCGCCCGTACGATCGCCGCGTTCTTCCGGTCGATCGGCCCGGCCCAGGGCGCCCGGCTCGCCGACGCGCACCCCTTCGTCGTCGGCAACCTCAACGGCGCGCCCCTCACCCTCCGCTACCGCGCCAACCGGCTCTCCCTCGCCCGCGCCCTCGGCGCCGAGCGGGGCAGGATCGACGATCCCCGGCTCTCCGCGACCGGACGCCACGAGGCCCTGCGCCGGGTGCACCGCTTCACCTCGCTCATGCGGCAAGGCCGCCAGATCCTCGCCTTCGACCCGACCGGCCCCGGGCGTACGGCCGAGGTGCTGGGCGATCTGGAACGGGCGCAGCGGGTCTCGGTGATCGTGCCCGGAGTCGACACCAATCTGCTCACCTTCCAGAAGACCCACCGCAAGTACTCGGCGCCGGCCGGGATGGCGCAATCGCTGTACGCCGCCGAACGCCGGGCCGCGCCCCGTACGCGTACCGCCGTCATCGCCTGGGCCGACTACACCGCGCCCGTCGGGGTCGGCATCGACGCGGCGATCGGCCGGCTCGCCGCCATCGGCTCCCTACGCCTGGTGGACATGGTCACGGCCCTGCCCGGCGGCTCGCGCGTCAGCCTCTTCTGCCACAGCTACGGCTCCGTGCTGTGCGGGGTCGCCGCCCCCCGGCTGCCCGCCCGGGTGACGGACGTGGCGGTCGCCGGAAGCCCCGGCATGCGGGTGGAGAGCGCGGCCGAACTGGCCACCCGCGCGCGCGTGTGGGCGATGCGGGACACGGACGACTGGATCGGGGACGTGCCCAACCTTCACCTCGGCGGGGTGGGGCACGGGGCGGACCCGGCGGAGCCGGAGTTCGGGGCACGGCTGCTGTCGGCGGCCGGGGCGACCGGTCACGCGGGCTATTTCGAGCCGGGCACGGACAGCCTCGACAACTTCGCCGCGATAGGCGTCGGTTCGTACCGCGGACTCACCTGCGCGAGCGCCGACGGCGCCTGCCTCAGCGGAATCTCCGGTGCGGAAGGTGTCTGACGCGCGTAGAGCCCGCGAATTCCGGCCCACCGCTCAGGGGCGACGCGCGGGCGCCCGCCGCATACGATGAGGCACATGGGTGATGTGCTGGCCGGAATTCATGCCACCTGGGAGTTCGAGAGCGACGCCGTCGTCATCCGCTTCGAACGGGGGATCCGCACACCGAAACTGTTCCAGACGCTGCGCGAACGACGCATCCCGCACGAGGCGTTGGCGTCGGTGACGCTCGCCCCGGGCAAGCGGGGCACGGTCGTGCTGCACGCGGTGCCCAGACCGGGCGCCGATCCCCTGATGGAAGCGGCCGCGGGGCAGCTGAAGGAAGGGCGCGACCCGTACCGGCTGGTGCTGCCGGCCGAGCGGGAGACCTTGGCGGAGTACTACGGGGACGAGCTGAGAGCGCTGCTCACGCCCGACGCCGGCCCGGCGGACGGGTTCCTGGTCGCGGCGCCGGAAGGACCGCAGTCCTTCAAGGCCTTCGACGGGAAGGCGATCTTCGACGGTTCGTCGGAGGTCTCGTTCCGTTGGTTCGGCACGGGCGCGTCCTCGGAGAAGTGGAAGGCGGGCGACCAGACCTTCTCGGTACGGGAGCTCAGCGGGGTCGAGTGGCGCTCGCCGGACGTCTTCGACGGGTACCTGCGACTGCTCCCCCGGGGCTGCGGACCGCGCCACGCGCAGGCGGACCGGGACCCGGCGGCCGTCGTCTTCGGCCTCGGGTACGGCCTGGTCCACGAGTCCCTGCCGTTCGCGGCGGCGGTCCTCGCGGCGATCCGGGGCGCGGGGCGGGCGGCGGCACCACTGGAGGCGGAACGGTTCGACCCCGCGGGGGTGGCCGAACGGATCCGGCATCTGGGGGAGCTGCACGAGGCGGGCCTGGTGACGGACGAGGAGTTCACGGCGAAGAAGGCGGAGCTGCTGGCGCAGCTGTGAGGGGGCGGTGCGGGCGGGGGCGGGCTTGCGGCGAGCCGGGTCGGCTTACGGCGGGGGCGGCCTCCGCGCGGGGCGGGCGGGCTTACGGCGGGGGCGTCGCGGGCTCGCGTCGCGGGCGAGCGGGGGCGAGCGGCCTCCGCGCCGGGCGGGCGGTCGGCCTTCCCGGTGGGCGGTCGCCTTCGTCGCCTCATACTCCGGTACCCCCCCCCCGGGTCCAGCCCCTCGGTATGACGCTCCGCCGTGCCCCTTCTGCCTAACCTGAGCAGGCCATGCGTACAGACACCCCTGACACCGCGCCCCCCGAGCCCGCCCGGCCCCGGTCCCGCGCCGCGCGCGCCGCACGGCTGCTCGTCCCCGCCCGGGACACCATGCAGGCCTTCGGCCTGGCGCTCGCGACGCCCACCCAGCCGGGCGCCCCGCTGCTCGCCCAGGCGCGGAAGCGCTGGCTGCGGCAGCTCCCCTACGGTGTGGCCTTCGCCTTCGTCGCCACCCTGCTCCCCGTCACCATCACGGTCCTCGTCCAGGACTACCAGGTCAACGGCGCCCTCGCCGGTGCCCTCGCCACCGCCCAGGCCGCGCCGCTGCTGCTCGCCGTGACCCGCCCCCTCCAGGCGTGGTGGATCATCGGGACCGCCGACATCGCCGGCGCGCTGCTGATGCTCCCGGCCGACGGCCTCGACGGGCGCCCCTGGCCCTGGACGCCGATGGTCGTCATCGGCTACCTCGCCCTGATGCTCGCCCTCGGACTGCGCGAGTCGCGCCGGGCCCTGCTGGGCGTGTGGCTGGTCACCGGCGCCGCCGGGTTCCTCTTCGAGCTGCTCTCACAGCGGCACACCGACGGCATCCACATCCTGCTCTTCGTGCTGAGCGGGGTCGTCCTGCTCATCACGGCGACGCTCCGCGAGCGCGGTGACGCCGAGCGCCGGACGGCGGAGGAACGGGCCCGCACCACCCTCCTGGAGGAACGGGCCCGTATCGCACGGGAGTTGCACGACATCGTCGCCCACCACATGTCGGTGATCACGGTCCAGGCGGACTCGGCGCCGTACCGGATCCCCGACCTGCCGGAGGCGGCCCGGGAGGAGTTCACCTCCATCGCGGCGAGCGCGCGGGAGTCGCTGACCGAGATGCGGCGGCTCCTCGTGGTGCTGCGCAACGAGGGCACGGAGGGCGAGCGGGCCCCGCAACCGGGGCTCGACCGGGTGCAGCAGCTGATCGAGGCGACGGTACGGGCGGGGGTGCCGGCCGAGCTGTCGATGGCGGCGGACCTCCGGGACCTCGGCGCGGTGCCGCAGGCGGTGGACCTGTCGGCGTACCGGATCGTGCAGGAGGCGCTGGCCAACGTCGTACGGCACGCGCCGGGCGCGCGGACCCGGGTGTCGGTCCGCGTGGAGGACGGCTGGCTGGACGTCCTCGTCGTCAACGCCCCCGTACCCGGACGCACTTCACCGCTGGAGGGCGGGACCGGGACCGGCCACGGACTGGTGGGGATGCGGGAACGCGTACGGTTGACCGGCGGCACGCTGGACACCGGGCCGCTGCCGGACGGCGGCTTCCGGGTCGCGGCCCGGCTCCCGCTGCGTACGGAGGACGAACGACCGTGACCATCCGCGTGATCATCGTCGACGACCAGGCCATGGTGCGGGCGGGGTTCGCCGCGCTGCTCTCCGCGCAGGCCGACATCGACGTGGTGGGCGAGGCGCCGGACGGGCGCGCGGGCGTGGAGGTGGCCCGGTCGACGCACCCGGACGTGGTGCTGATGGACGTACGGATGCCGGAGATGGACGGGCTCGCGGCCGCGCGGGAGATCCTCTCGCCGCCGGTGGGTGTGGCGCACGTGCCGAAGGTGCTGATGCTGACCACGTTCGACGTCGACGACTACGTGTACGAGGCGCTGCGCGCGGGGGCGTCGGGCTTCCTGCTGAAGGACGCGCCGCCGGCGGACCTGATCGCGGCGGTGCGGGTGGTGGCGGCGGGCGAGGCGCTCCTCGCGCCGTCGGTGACGCGCCGCCTGATCGCCGACTTCGCCGCGTCGCGCCCGGCGCCGCGGGCGGACCGGGCGGCGCTGCGGCTCAACGGCCTGACGCCGCGCGAGACGGAGGTGCTGGAGCTGATCGCGCGGGGTCTTTCGAACCAGGAGATCGCGGCGCGTCTGGTGCTCGCCGAGCAGACGGTGAAGACGCACATCGGGCGGGTGCTGGCGAAGCTGGACCTGCGGGACCGGGCACAGGCGGTGATCTTCGCGTACGAGTCGGGGCTGGTGACGCCGGGGGGCGCGGGGCGCTGAGGCGACGGCCTCGCGCGGGGGCCCTTCCCCGTCCCACCCCTCTCCTCTTCGGGGGAAAACCCCACCCCCGCACGCGGGTTCCCGCCCCCTACACCCCCTACTCCGGTAGCAGCACGGAGTTGGCGCCCCGGTGTGACGTGCCGTCACCCCTCGTCTTCCTACCTTCCCCTCGCCACGAACGAGAGACAGGAAGAGGGAGGGCAGCCATATGCGCCGCTATGCGAGAACCCTGGTCACCGCCGCGCTCACCACCACGGTGGTGGCCGGGACGGCCGGGTGGGCGTCCGGGAGTGCGCAGCAGGCCGTGACCGGGGTGCCGGCCGGGACGGAGGCCTGGCGGGCGGAGGGGCTGCCCGATCCGGCCCGGATGACGGCCGCGCAGGTCGCCGCGTACTTCCGGGGGCTGAGCCCGGCCCGGCAGCGTCAGCTCGCCCGCGCGCACCCCTCCGTCGTCGGGAACCTCGACGGCGCCCCCCTCCCCCTCCGGTACGAGGCCAACGCCCTGACCGCCGGACCTCGGTACGCGGGGCGCCGGATCCTCGCCTACGACCCCCGCGGCCGGGGCCAGGTCGCCCTGGTGCACGGGGACCTGGCCAGGGCCCGGCACGTCGCCGTCGTCGTACCGGGGTCCGACGTCGACGCCGGGAACATCGCTCCTCTCACCGAGAAGGCCGACGCCCTGCGCCGCGCCGCGGGCGACGACACCGCCGTCGTCGCCTGGGCGGGCTACACCACCCCCGTCGGCGTCGGCGTCGACGCCGCCACCGGGAAGCTCGCCGAGGCCGGGGCGGAGCGGCTGACGCGGTTCGCCGACGGGCTCGACGCCGTCGGCGCCGCCGAGCCGGCCGTCTTCTGCCACAGCTACGGCTCCGTCGTCTGCGGCCTCGCCGCCCACGGCCTGAAGGCCAAGGACCTCGTCGTCCTCGCCTCCCCCGGCATGCGCGCCGACAACGTCCGCGAACTGCGCACCACCGCCCGGGTGTGGGCCGCCAAGGACCCCTCCGACTGGATCGGCAAGGTCCCGAACGTCCGCTTCGCGGGGCTCGGCCACGGCGAGGACCCCACCGACCCCGCCTTCGGTGCCCGCCGCGTCCCCGCCGACGACGCCCGGGGCCACGACGGCTACTTCGCCGCCGGCACCCGTTCCCTGCGTGCCTTCGCCGCCATCGCCCGGGGTGAGGTCCGATGAACCGTCTCGCCGAGAAGATCGAGGCCCGTACGCCGGCCCATCGCGACCGGGCCGTGGACGGCCTGCGCGCCCTCGCCCTGCTCGCCGTGCCGACCGGGCACTGGCTGCTCGGCGGCTTCACCCTCTCCCCGGACGGAGCTCTGCACAACGCCAGCCCGCTCTCGGCCTTCGGCGGACTCGCCCCGGTCAGCTGGATCCTGCAGATGCTGGGGATCTTCTTCCTTGTCGGCGGCTACGCCTCCGTCCTGTCGTACGCCGGGAGGAAGGGCTCCACCGGCGACTGGCTCAAGGCGCGCCTGGCCCGTCTGGGACGCCCCGTCCTCGGCGTCACCGCCGTCTGGGCGCTGCTGCTGCCGCTGCTGCACCACGGGTTCGGGGTTCCCGGCGACACCCTGCGGACGGCGTCCACGCTCGTCATCCAGCCGCTCTGGTTCGTCGGCGTGTACACGGTCGTCACCGCCCTCACCCCGCTCTGCGTCCGGGCCGCCCGCCGGGCGGGCGCCTGGGCGGCCGCCCCGCTGCTCGGCTCCGTCGCCGTCGTCGACCTCCTGCGCTACGGGCCGTACGCCGAGGCCGTGCCGTCCTGGCTGAGCGCGCTCAACATCCTCCCCGGCTGGCTCTTCGCCTACCAGCTCGGCGTCTGCTGGGCCGAGGGCCGGATCACCCGGCGGCACGCCTGGGGGCTGCTGGCCGGAGGCGCGGCGCTCTTCGCCGCCCTGCTCCTCGTCTTCGGCTACCCCGCCTCGATGGTCGGCGTCCCCGGCGAGGCCCGTACCAACTCCCACCCGCCGTCGCTGCTCGTCCTCGCCCTCGCCGCCACGCAGAGCGGCGCCGCGATCCTCCTGCGGGACCGGCTGGGGAGGCTGCTGAAGCGGCCCGCGCTGTGGGCGCCGGTCGTCGTGATCAACCTGTCGGCGATGACGATCCTGTGCTGGCACCAGACGGCGATGCTCGCCGCCGCGGTCCCCGCCTCCTTCGTGGGCGAGATCCCCGGCCTGATCGGCGCGCCCGACACCGTCGGCTGGATCGCCGCCCGGCTGGCCTGGATGCCGCTCTTCGCCGGGCTGCTCGTTCTCGTCGGGCGGTACGCGCGCGGCTTCGAGTCCCCGTGGACGCGGACCGGCCCGGTCCGGCGGGCGGCGGCGGGACTCCTCGCGGCGGGCTTCGCGGTCTTCGCCCTGGGCCTCGCGTGAGCCGACCGGGTCCCGGCCGACGTTACTCCCGCGCCGCCGAGGCACGGGCCCGCCGGCACTCCTCCCGCGCCGCCGAGGCGCGGGCCCCGGCCGACGTTACTCCCGCGCCGCCGAGGTGAAGCTCATGTCCGGGTACCGGTCCCCCGCCACCTCGGCGGCGATCGGCTCCAGTTCCGCGAGCTCCGCCTCCGTCAGCGTGATCCGGGTGGCCGCCGCGTTCTCCTCCAGACGGGCGCGCTTGCGGGTGCCGGGGATCGGGACGACCGCCAGGCCGTGCACCGAGGACCGCTGCTGCACCCAGGCGAGGGCGATCTGCGCCGCCGTCGCCCCGTGCGCCGCCGCGATCTTCAGGACCGGCGTGAGGAGGGCCGCGTTCCGCTCCGCGTTCTCGCCCGTGAAACGGGGCTGGTACTGGCGGAAGTCGCTGCCCGACAGATCCTTCGAGGCGTCCACGAAGGCACCGGTCAGAAAGCCCCGGCCGAGCGGGGAGTACGGCACGAAGGTGACGCCGAGGTCCGCCGCCGCGCCGACGGCGCTGCGCTCCACGTCCCGCGAGAACAGCGACCACTCCGACTGCAGCGCGGCGATCGGATGCACGGCGTACGCCTCGCGCAGCTCCGCGCCCGTGACCTCGCTCAGGCCGAGGTGGCGGACCTTGCCCTCCCGTACCAGCTCCGCCATCGCGCCGACCGACTCGGCGAGCGGGACGTCAGGGCTCCGCCGGTGCATGTAGTAGAGGTCGATGGTGTCGACGCCGAGACGGCGCAGGCTGTCCTCGGCGGACTTCCTGATGTACGCGGGGTCGTTGTTGATGCCCCGGTAGTGCGGGTCGTCGGCGCGGCGCTCGATGCCGAACTTGGTGGCGAGGACGATCTCGTCGCGGTGCGCGGCGACGAACGGGGCGAGGAACTCCTCGTTGGCGCCCTGCCCGTAGACGTCCGCGGTGTCGATCAGGGTGACCCCGGCCTCCAGGGCCGCGTCGAGGGTGTCGCGGGCGGCGGCCTCGTCGGTGTCGCCGTAGAACTCGCTGATGCCCATGGCACCGAATCCCTGGACGCCGATCTCCGGCCCGTCCGTGCCCAGCCGGACCGTGGAAATCCTGCTCATCGGGTCATGCCTTTCCGTAGTGACTGATCTTGAGGTCCAGAACGGCGAGCGTGTCGTGGAGTTCCTCGATCCGGGACAGCACGTCTCGCCGGGTGGACTCCAGGAGCTCGCGCCGTTCGGCGAAGGTGTGGTCGCCCTCGCGGACCAGCTCCGCGTACCGGACCATCGAGGCGACCGGCATCCCGGTCAGCCGGAGCTTGCCGACGAAGGTCAGCCAGCCCAGGTCACGGTTGGTGAAGCGCCGCTGGCCGGTGTGCGAACGGTCGACGTGCGGCATCAGCCCGATCCGCTCGTACCAGCGCAGGGTGTGCGCCGAGAGCCCGGTCCAGGCGGCCACCTCGCTGATCGTGTAGCGGTCCTGACCGTCCGGCCGCGGAAACGCGGGGTCCTGCGAGCTGGTGCCCGTGATCACGCTCATGGCCCCACGCTAGGACCTTGGAGTGCACTCCAAGCAAGTGGGCTCGGCCAGCAAGTAGGCTCGGCCGCATGCAGAGCCTGGCGTTGATCGAGAACTGGCCCGTCCCCACCGCGGCCGCCGCCGTCGTCCGCGCGGACGGCACGCTGGCCGGGTCCCACGGCCCCACCGGGCAGCGGTTCCCGCTCGCCTCCGTCACCAAGCCGCTCGCGGCGTACGCCGTCCTCGTCGCGTACGAGGAGGGGGCGATCGACCTCGACGAGCCGGCCGGGCCCGAGGGCGCGACCGTCCGGCACCTGCTGGCCCACACCTCGGGCCTCGCCTTCGACGAGCCGAAGGTCATGGCCGCGCCCGGTGCACGCCGGATCTACTCCAACAGCGGCTTCGAGGCGCTCGGCGACCATGTCGCCAAGGCCACGGACATCCCCTTCGCCGACTATCTCCACCAGGCGGTCCTGGAGCCGCTGGGCATGACGTCGACGACCCTGGAGGGCTCCCCCGCCAAGGACGCGGTGTCGACCGTCGACGACCTGACGCGGTTCGCGGCGGAGGTACAGGCGCCCCGGCTGCTCGACGCCCGCACGGTGCTCGACGCGATGACGGTGACGTACCCCGGTCTGACCGGCATCCTGCCGGGCTACGGCCATCAGAGGCCCAACGACTGGGGGCTCGGCTTCGAGATCCGGGACTCCAAGTCGCCGCACTGGACGGGGGCCTCGTCCTCCCCGCGTACGTTCGGGCACTTCGGCCAGTCGGGCACGTTCCTGTGGATCGACCCGGACGCGCGGGCCGCGTGCGTGGCGCTGACCGACCGGGCCTTCGGCCCCTGGGCGGTGGAGGCGTGGCCGCCGTTCACCGACGCGGTCCTGACGGAGCTGCGCGCGGCGAACCCCTCCTGAGGGCCCCTATTCGCAGCGGGTGGCCGGGAGTTCGCCGTCGGGGCCGACCAGGACGACCTCCGGTGGCGCGGTGGGGTCCTCGGCGTACGCGACCGTGCAGACGACCTGCTGAACGGCGGTCCCCTCCAGTTCCTTGACGGGCATCGACGTTCTGATCGTGGTCCTGCCGCCCTGGGTGCTCTGATCGACGATCGTGACCGGGGACTCGCCGTCGCCGGGCAGCCGGGAGCCGAGACCGGCGTCCCGTTCGGCGTCGGTCGGGCCGATGGACAGGACGACGAGCGCCTTGCCGGCCTTCGTACGGGCCTTGTCCAGGCCCGTCTCGGCGCCCGAGCCGCCCGGGCCTTCCGTTTCGGCAGGTGTCCACGGCGACTCGGTGCCGGTCCCGCTGCTGGGTCCGGTGTCCCAGTGCACCAGGGGGTTGCTCATCGCCCGGGCCACCGGCCGCACCCTGCCGTCCCGGTCGACGAGGAAGAGGAGCATCCGCTCCTCGCCGGGCGGGATGACGGTGACGGTCGCACCGGGGCCCGCCTCGACCACGTCGGTCTGCTGGATGCCGCAGCCGGTGGTGGCAAGGAGCAGTACGGCCGGGGCGAGGGCCCCGCGCAGCCGTCTCACGCGTCCTCCTCCCGTCCCGCCGTCAGCGGCATCTCGACCACGAACACGGCGCCGCCCGCGGGGTCGTTCACGGCGTGGACCGTGCCGCCGTGCAGCCGTACGTTCTCCAGGGTGATCGCGAGTCCCAGTCCGCTGCCCGCCGAGCGGGTACGGGCCTGATCGGCCTTGTAGAAGCGGTCGAAGACGTGCGGCAGCACCTCGGGGTGGATGCCCGGGCCCCGGTCGGCGACCTCGGTGACGAGCCAGGTGCTCGCGTCGTCCGCGCGGAAGGCGGTGGAGAGCCGGACGGTGACCGGCGGGCGGCCGTGGCGCAGGGCGTTGCCGACGAGGTTGGCGACCACCACGTCGAAGCGGCGCGGATCGAGGCGGGCGCGGATGCCGTCGGGCAGGTCGGTGACGATCTGCGCCGGGTCCGTCCACCGTCTGCTCAGCAGCGTGCGGCGGATGGTCTCGGCCACGTCCACCTCGTCGGTGTGGAGCTCGGCGGCGCGCGCGTCGAACCGGGAGATCTCCATCAGGTCCTCGACGAGGACGGCGAGTTTGCCGGTCTCCGAGCTGATCAGCCGGACGGCGGCGGCCGTGTCGGGGTCGAGTCCGTCCGCGTCCTCGTCGAGGACCTCGGTGACGGCGAGCATGCCCGCGAGCGGGGTGCGCAGCTCGTGGGAGACGTCGGAGGCGAAGCGGCGGGCGCGGGCCTCGGCCTGGCGCAGTTCGACGACGGAGCGTTCCAGCTCGGCGGCGGACTCGTTGAAGGTGTGGGCCAGGTCGGCGAGTTCGTCGCGGCCCTTCACCTGGATCCGGGTGTCGAGCCTGCCCTCCCCCATGTTGCGCGCGGCCCGCCGCAGGTCGCGTACGGGGCGCAGCACGCTGCGCGCCGCGAACAGGGCGGGGAACAGGGCGACGGCGAGGGCGGGCAGGAAGCCGTCGCGGGCGGCGGTGACCAGGGCCCGGATGTTGGCCTCCTCCACGTCCAGCTCCATCACGGCGTACAGGACGAGACCGGTGTGGCGGGTCCCGCCGCTCTCCTCGCCCGGCGTGTGGACGACCGGCAGGGCGACGGTGAGCCACGTCCTGCCGCCGCTGGCGACCCGCTGGAAGCTGCCGTGCTGTGCGCCGAGGGCGCTGCGGCGCAGGGCGGGGGTGACCACGGTGGAGGTGGGGCTGGTGGTGGAGGAGACACGGAGGGTGCCGTACTCGGCGAAGACCCGCCAGGGGCGCGGTTTTCCCTGGCGGGCGATCCGGCGGACCGCGTCCTGCAGCACCTCGCGGTCGACGGGCAGCCCGACCTGGACGGTCTCGGCCTGCTCCCGGAAGTGGGAGACGGCGATGTCCTGGGTCTGTTCGAGGATGGCGTTGCGAGCGGCCCGGTAGGTGAGCGCGGCGGTGGTGCCGCAGCCGGCGGCGGCGACGAGGAGGAAGGCGAGGACGAGGCGGGTGCGGAGCCCGAAGGGGCGGGGGCGGCCGCCCCGGCGGCTGGTGCGCGGCTTCGGAGCGGCGGTACGCGTCCCGCTCCCCGCCCCCTCGGGTATCGGCTCCCGGCTCACGCGGGCCCGCGCAGCGGTCCGAAGCGGTAGCCGAAGCCGCGCAGGGTCTGGATGTAGCGGGGCTCGCCGGGCGTGTCCTCGATCTTGTTCCGCAGTCGGCGGACGCAGGCGTCGACGAGGCGGGAGTCTCCGTGGAAGCTGTGCTCCCAGACGTGTTCGAGGAGTTGCTGGCGGCTGAAGACCTGCTCGGGGGCGGCCGTGAGGTGCAGGAGGAGCTTGAGCTCGGACGGCGCCAGGGCGAGCCGCTCGCCGTTCTTGGCGACGGTCAGCCCGGCCCGGTCGATGGTCAGCTCCCCGTGGCACTCGACCGCCGGCCGCCCGCCGCCCGGCTCCTCGATGCGGCGCAGGACGGCGCGGATGCGGGCCTCGATGACCTCGGTACGGGCCGGCTTGACGATGTAGTCGTCGGCCCCGGCCTCCAGGCCGACGACCACGTCGAAGTCGTCGCCGCGGGCGGTGAGCATGATGATCGGCAGCTGGCTGTCCTCGCGGACCCGGCGGCAGACCTGGACCCCGTTCATGCCGGGGAGCATCAGGTCGAGCAGCAGCAGATCCGGGCGGAAGTCTCCGAGCGCGGCGAGACCCGCCTCGCCGGTCGCGGCGGTACGGACCTCGTGCCCGCGGCGGCGCAGACCGAGCTCGACCCCTTCGCGGACGGAGGGGTCGTCTTCTATCAGGAGCACGCGTGGCATCTGTGGAGTATCCAAGGTCCTGGGGGCCGGCCGTCAGCGACGAGTTCGCAGGCGTCCGGCGGTGGTGGTCAGAAGGGTGTGGAGCTCGGTGAGGCGAAGGGGGCGGGCGAGGCCGGCGAAGACGGCGAGGATCGTCACCGCACCGGCCCCGCCGGCGGCGAGCGGACCCGCCGGCGCGACGGCGTCGACGACCCCGAGCGCGAAGCCGGCCGCCGGCACGGCCGCGACCAGCATCCGCACGAGCGCCCGCCCGTCGCCGACGCCCTGTGCCCCGGCCTCGGTCTCGGACGCTTTCGGCGCCGGGTGGACGGCGGGGGTCGCTGGGGCGGCGGGGGCGGCGCCCGCTGCCGTACCGGCGCCGGTCCCGGCCACCGGGCCGTCCGCCGCGCCGGGCCCGCTCAGCGCCACCGGGCCGTCCGCCGCGCCCGACCCGCTCGCCGCCGCTTCCTCCGAGGCCCCCGCCGGGCTCGCCGCGAGCCGGGCCAGGCGGCGGCGCAGGACGTACGTTGTGAGGGCCCAGCCCGCCCACAGGGCCGTGGAGTAGCCGAGGGACAGGCCCACCACCGTCCAGCGGGCGGGCAGGAGGGTCGCGGCCGTCAGGGAGAGGGTGGCGTTGAGGGCGGCGATGACGAGGTTCAGGAAGAAGGGGGTACGGGTGTCGCGCAGGGCGTAGAAGGCGCGGGTGCAGACGTACTGGCCGGACAGGGCGATCAGGCCGGGCGCGAGGGCCATCAGGATCCAGGCCATCGACCGGACCGCCTCCGCGTCGGTCCTGCCGTACTGGAAGACGACCGCCATCAGCGGCACCGCCAGCGCGAACAGGGCGCAGGCCGCCGGCACGACCGCCGCCGCGCTGGTGCGCTGCGCGTACGACACGTCCCGCCGCACGCGCGCGAGGTCGCCGTCCGCCGCCGCCGCGCTCATGCGGGGCAGCAGCGCGGTCACCAGCGCGACGGTGACGATGCCGTGCGGCACGGCCCACAGCAGGTAGGCGTTGTTGTACGCGGCGAGGCCCGCGCCCTCGGCGACGCGGCCCGCCGCGGTGGCCAGCCGGGTCGTCAGCCAGTACGCGGCCTGGTTGGTGAGGACGAGCAGCACCAGCCAGCCGGCCGACCGCAGCGGCGCCGCGAGCCCGCTGCCGCGCCAGTCGAGGCGGGGCCGCCAGCGGAAGCCGGCGGCACGCAGCGACGGCGCGAGCGCGAGGGCCTGGAGCGCGATGCCGGCGGTGGTGCCCCAGCCGAGCAGCGCCGTCTCGCCGGGCGTGAGTTCGCCGCCGTCGGTGACGGCGAGGTACAGCCCGAAGACGGCCACGACGACCACGTTGTTCAGGACGGGCGTCCACATCATCGCGCCGAACCGGCCGCGCGCGTTGAGCACCTGCCCGAGCAGGGTGAACAGCCCGAGGAAGAAGATCTGCGGCAGGCAGTAGCGGGCGAAGGCGACGGTCATGGACGCCTGCGCGCCGGTGTAGCCGGTGTACGCCTCGACGATCGCGGGAGCCGCGTACACCGCGCCCGCGGTGAGCGCGGCGAGCGCGAGGACGCAGACGGTCAGCAGCCGGTCGGTGTAGGCGGCGCCGCCGTCCTCGTGCTCCTTCGCGGCCTTGACCAGCTCAGGGACGAAGACCGCGTTGAGCGCGCCGCCGAGCAGCAGCATGTACACGATCGTGGGGACGGAGTTGCCGACGGAGTACCCGTCGGCGACGAGCCCGGTGCCGAGCGCGGCGGCGACGACCGCCGAGCGGACGAAGCCGGTGGCGCGGGAGACGAGCGAACCGGCGGCCATGAGCGCGCCGCTGCGGAGCACGGACGGGGCCCGGCGCTCCGTCGGGCGCTCCGCGAGGACGGCCGTCACCGGCGGGCCAGGTACGCCTGGAAGGCGCGGTACAGCGTGTGGTTGGTCGTGCCGTCCATCGGTGTCTCCCACTCCCCCAGCGTCTCGACGGCCTCCCCGCCCGTGCCGAGCTTCCAGCGCAGCAGTCCGTGGGCGCGGTCGTCCGGATCAAGGGTGGAGGGTATCCCGCGCATGTCGTAGACGTCGGCCCCGAGGGCGTGGGCGTCGAGCATCATCCGCCACTGCAGGGCGTTGGAGGGGCGGACCTCGCGGCGGTGGTCGGCGCTGGCACCGGTCTGGTACCAGACCCGGCGGCCGGCGGTGATCATCGTGTGGGCGGCGAGGATCTCGCCCTCGTGGCGGGCGAGGTAGAGCTTCATCCGGCCGGGTTCCTCGGCGTTCAGCACCGCGTACTGGCGTTCGTAGTACGCGAGGGAGCGCCCGAGCCGGAAGCCGTCGCGCTCCTCGGTGATCCGCAGGAGGCGGTAGAACTCGGGCAGGTCGGCGGCGGAGCCGACGACGACCTCGACGCCCGCCTTGCGCGCCTTGCGGACGTTGCGCCGCCACTCCTGGTTGAGGCCGTTCCACAGGTCGTCGGTGGTGCGGCCGGCGAGGGGCACCCGGTAGACGTGGCGGGGCTGGGCGTCGGTGCCGTCGGCGGAGTCCCCGCCGCAACGGCGCCAGCCCCGCGCCCGCAGCCGTTCGGCGACGGCGGTGCCGAGCGGGTCCACCTCGTCGGCGAGGACGTCGGCGAGACGGCGGCCGGGCCCGGTGTTCGCCTTGAGGGTGGCGGCGTTCCAGCGGCGGAAGGCGGGCGAGGGCCCGATGCGTACGGCGAAGGCGCCGGTGGCACGCAGATGGCCGAGCAGTGGGGTGAGCCAGCCGTCGATGTCCGGGTCGGTCCAGTCGGCGACGGGACCTTCGGGGAGGTAGGCGAAGTACTTGCGGGTGCCCGGGAAGGGGCGCAGCAGGACGAGGGCGACGCCGGTGAGTTCGCCGGACTCGGGTCGCCAGCCGATGAGTTGGTGGCGCCAGCCCTCCTTGACCTCGGCCCAGGAGGGCAGTTGGAGGAAGCCGGCGCCGGCGCCGGTCCTGGTGAGGAAGGCGCGGTACGCCTCGGCGGTGAGGAGCTCCGGGGTGAGGGGGGCGCGGTGCGGTGCGGCCGTCATGAGCAGAGCTGACACAACGTGAGCCTCCTGGTTCCGCCCCTCGGTCGGGGGCGCACAGGATGCTCACAGCCGTCCTTGACCGGTCCGCGCGGTGAATGTGACCGGACGATGACCGTTTTTCTGCAGCCCTTGTCACACGGCTCCGGGGGCGCGTACGGCGGCCTACAGTCCGGGCATCCCATGACTTTTTCGGAGGCTTCCGTGATTCCCGTACGCATGCGCCCGCGCACCCGGATACGCCCCGCCGTCGCGGCCGTCGCCCTGTGCTCGGCCCTGACCGCCTGTACGGCGGGGGCGGGGGCGGTGGAGTGGGAGGGCACGCCCTCCGCCACCGGGAGCCCGGCCCCTCCGGCGAAGGTGGCCGTGGCGTCCCCGGCGGCCGGCCGAGTGGTGACGGTCACCGCCTCGGGCGGCACCTTGACGGCGGTGAAGGTGGTCGACGCGGAGGGCGGGGTGCTCGCGGGCCGCACGGCCGCCGGCGGGACGTCCTGGGTCTCCGAACGCAAGGCGGCGCCCGGCACCTCCTACACCGTGGAGGCCACGGCCCGTACCGCCGACGGCAAGGAGTCGACGACCCGGTCGGCGTTCTCGACACCGGCGGCGACGCTCGTCAACAAGCTGACGCTGGCGCCCGGGAAGAACACCACGGTCGGGATCGGGCAGCCGCTGTCGATCGTCTTCGACCGGCCGGTGACGCACAAGGCGGAGGTGGAGAAGCAGCTGAAGGTGACCACCTCGAACGGCACGGCCGGTTCCTGGGGCTGGCTGAAGGACTGGTCGGGCAAGGACCGGGTGGACTGGCGGCCCAAGGAGTACTGGAAGCCGGGAACCCGGGTGACCCTCGACGCGCGGCTGGACGGGACGGACTCGGGCGGGGGCTGGTTCGTACGGGACTACCGCACGGGGTTCACCGTCGGGGCGGCGCAGGTCGTCGAGGTCGATCTCGACCGCAAGCGGCTCGCCCTGGTCCGGGACGGCCGGACGGTGCGCACGATCCCCGTCTCGGGCGGTACGCCGGGCGGCGACAAGCGGTCGTGGCGGGGGACGGCGGTCCTGATGGCCAAGGAGGGCACGATCAACATGAACTCCGAGACGGTCGGACTCGGGAACGCCTACGACAAGATGGTCGACCACGCGATGCGGCTGACGTGGTCGGGCATGTACGCCCACGCGGCACCGTGGAACGCGCGGTGGTTCGGGCGCGCCAACAAGAGCTCGGGGTGCATCGGGATGAGCGACGCCGACGCCGCCTCCTTCTACGCCGCCGTGCGGGTCGGCGACCCGTTCGAGATCACCGGCGCGGACACCAAGGGCACGGTGGCGCCGGGCAACGGCTACGGCGCGTGGAACCTGACCTGGGAGCAGTGGAAGGCGAAGAGCGCGCTCGGCTGATCCCGTACCTCAGGGCGCGCGCATCTCCCAGAGGAGGACCTCGGCGTCCGTCATCGCCCGCAGCTCCAGGTCCCGGGCGTCGGTGACGCGGGCCGCGTCGCCGGGGGACAGCTCCTCGCCGTCCAGCCGGACCGTGCCCCGCACGACGTGCGCGTACAGGAGGTCGGCGTCGGGGACCGCGGTCCGCTCGTCCGCCGCCAGGCGCCGGACGTGCAGCATCGCGGCCGCCTGCGGAAGCGCGTACGGGGTCGAGTCGGCGATGCCGGGGACGATCTCGTACGAGGGGTCGCCGCCCGGCTCCAGGGGGGCGAGCCACATCTGGACGAAGACCAGCGGCACGTCGGCGTCGTTGCGCTCCTCGTGCCGTACGCCCGCGGCGGAGCTGAGCCGCTGGACGTCCCCGGGGCGGACGACGGTGGTGTGGCCGGCCGAGTCGCGGTGGGTCAGCTCGCCCTCGACGACCCAGGTGACGATCTCGGTGTGACGGTGCGGGTGCTCGTCGAACCCGGCGCCGGGCGCGAGCCGCTCCTCGTTGCAGGCGAGGATCGCGCCGAAGCGGAGGTTGTCGGGGTCGTAGTGCGGCCCGAAGGAGAAGGCGTGCCGTGTCTCGATCCCGGAGCCGGGGTCCCCTCCGGGATAGCGGTCTCCCGCGCGCTGAATGCTCATCACGGCAGTCACGGTATCCGCTGCGCCCGCCCGTTCCGCCCCGGCGGAACGGGCGGAACAAAGGCCCCCAACACCCCAGGCCGCACATCGGCGTCCCGATAAGGCACCCTTGGTCCGTGCCTGAACCCACGAACGCCGCTCATCCGCACCCCGCGACCCTGAAGCGCCTCGAACAGTCCTCCGGGCGGCTCGCCGCCAACGCCATTGCCCGCATGGACGAGACGCTGCCCTGGTACCGCGCGATGCCGCCCGAGAACCGGTCGTGGATCGGGCTGGTCGCCCAGGCCGGTATCGCCGCGTTCACCGAGTGGTTCCGTCATCCCGAGACCCCGCAGGCCATCTCCACCGATGTCTTCGGCACCGCCCCGCGCGAACTGACGCGCGCGATCACCCTGCGCCAGACCGTCGAGATGGTCCGCACCACGATCGAGGTGATGGAGACCGCGATCGAGGAGGTCGCCGCCCCCGGCGACGAGTCCGTCCTCCGAGAGGCGCTCCTCGTCTACGCCCGCGAGATCGCCTTCGCGACCGCCCAGGTCTACGCCCAGGCCGCCGAGGCACGCGGCGCCTGGGACGCCCGCCTCGAATCGCTCGTCGTCAACGCCGTCCTCTCCGGCGAGGCCGACGAGGGCGCCGTCTCCCGCGCCGCCGCCCTCGGCTGGAACTCGCCCGACCACGTCTGCGTCGTCCTCGGCACGGCCCCCGACGGCGACAGCGAGCTGACCGTCGAGGCGATCCGCCGCGCCGCCCGGCACGCCAAGCTCCAGGTGCTGACCGGTGTCCTCGGCGACCGGCTCGTGGTCATCGCCGGCGGCAACGACAACCCGCTCCAGGTCGCCAAGGCGCTGATCGGACCGTACGCGGCGGGGCCGGTCGTCGCCGGGCCGGTCGTGCCCGACCTGCTCGCCGCGACCCGGTCCGCGCAGGCGGCCGCCGCCGGACTCAAGGCGTGCTCGGCCTGGCAGGACGCGCCCCGGCCGGTCCTTGCGGACGATCTGCTGCCGGAGCGCGCGATCGCCTCCGACCCCTCGGCCCGTGAGCAGCTGGTGGAGGAGATCTACAGACCGCTGGAGGAGGCGGGCTCGGCTCTCCTGGAAACACTGAGTGTCTATCTGGAGCAGGCGAGCAGCCTCGAAGGCGCCGCACGGATGCTCTTCGTCCACCCCAACACCGTGCGATACCGGCTCCGACGTGTGACCGACGTCACCGGTTGGTCACCCTCCGATGTCCGTTCGGCGTTCACGCTCCGGATCGCGCTGATCCTGGGGCGCTTGGCCGACGGAGATCCGCAGTCCTAGACTTTTGTCGAACACCAACAATTCCCCCGACGGTTCTTCGTCCTTGTCCCCACGGGCGCCCGGGACCGTCCCCAAGAGAGAGTGTGAGGGTGCTCGTACTCGTCGCTCCCGGCCAAGGCGCTCAGACGCCCGGCTTCCTGACCCCCTGGCTCGAACTGCCCGGCGCCGCCGACCGCGTCGAGGGCTGGTCCGAGGCCATCGGACTCGACCTCGCCCACTACGGCACGAAGGCCACCGCGGACGAGATCCGCGACACCGCCGTCGCCCAGCCGCTGCTGGTCGCGGCGGGCCTGCTCTCCGCCGCCGCGCTCGGTGCCGTGTCGCCCGGCGCCGTCGCCGGTCACAGCGTCGGTGAGATCACCGCCGCCGCGTTCGCCGGCGTCCTCGACGACACCGCCGCGCTGCGTCTCGTACGGACGCGCGGTCTGGCGATGGCCGAGGCCGCCGCCGTCACCGAGACCGGTATGTCGGCGCTGCTCGGCGGCGACCCCGAGGTGACCGTCCCGCACCTCGAGAAGCTCGGTCTGACCCCGGCCAACGTGAACGGCGCCGGCCAGATCGTGGCCGCCGGAACGCTGGAGCAGCTCGCCGCCCTCGCGGAGGACAAGCCCGAGGGCGTCCGCCGGGTCGTCCCGCTCCAGGTCGCCGGCGCGTTCCACACGCACCACATGGCTCCCGCGGTCGAGAAGCTGGAGGCGGCGGCGAAGGAGCTGACCGTCGCGGCCCCGACCGTGCGCTACGTCTCGAACAAGGACGGCCAGGTCGTCACCGAGGGCGCGGAGATCATCGCGCGTCTCGTCGGCCAGGTCGCCAACCCGGTCCGCTGGGACCTGTGCATGGAGACCTTCCAGGCGCTGGGCGCCACCGCGCTGATCGAGGTGTGCCCCGGCGGCACCCTGACCGGTCTCGCCAAGCGCGCGCTCCCGGGTGTCCGCACGGTCGCCCTGAAGACCCCCGACGACCTCGACGCGGCCCGCACGCTGATCGCCGAGACTGCAAGCGCAGCCTGAGAAGGAGCCGAGAAGCATGTCGAAGATCAAGCCCAGCAAGGGCGCCCCGTACGCGCGGATCCTGGGTGTCGGCGGCTACCGCCCGACCCGGGTCGTGCCCAACGAGGTGATCCTCGAGAAGATCGACTCGTCCGACGAGTGGATCCGCTCGCGCTCCGGTATCGCCACCCGCCACTGGGCCTCTCCCGAGGAGACCGTCGCCGCGATGTCGGTCGAGGCCTCGGGCAAGGCCCTCGCCGCCGCCGGGATCGACCCCGAGCGGATCGGCGCCGTGATCGTCTCGACGGTCTCGCACTTCAAGCAGACCCCGGCCGTCGCCACCGAGATCGCCGACCGGATCGGCGCCGGCAAGCCGGCCGCGTTCGACATCTCCGCCGGCTGCGCGGGCTTCGGCTACGGCCTGACGCTCGCCAAGGGCATGATCGTCGAGGGTTCCGCCGAGTACGTCCTCGTCATCGGTGTCGAGCGGCTCAGCGACCTGACCGACCTGGAGGACCGCGCGACGGCCTTCCTGTTCGGTGACGGCGCGGGCGCGGTCGTCGTCGGCCCCTCGGACGAGCCGCACATCGGCCCCTCGGTCTGGGGTTCGGAGGGCGACAAGTCGGAGACGATCAAGCAGACCGTGCCGTGGAACGAGTTCCACGTCGGCGACGTCTCGAAGCTGCCCCTCAACGAGCAGGGCGAGATCAAGTTCCCCGCCATCACGCAGGAGGGCCAGGCGGTCTTCCGCTGGGCCGTCTTCGAGATGGCGAAGGTCGCCCAGCAGGCGCTGGACGCCGCCGGCATCTCGGCGGACGACCTGGACGTCTTCATCCCGCACCAGGCGAACATGCGGATCATCGACTCGATGGTGAAGACTCTGAAGCTGCCGGAGCACGTGACGGTCGCCCGTGACGTCGAGACCACCGGCAACACCTCGGCCGCCTCGATTCCGCTCGCGATGGAGCGGCTTCTGGCGACCGGGCAGGCGAAGAGCGGCGACACCGCGCTCGTCATCGGCTTCGGGGCGGGTCTCGTGTACGCCGCGACGGTCGTTACCCTCCCCTAGGCACCCCGGATCTTCCGGAAGCCCTTTACCGAAGCAATCACAGAAGGAGCGCCAACATGGCCTTCACCCAGGAAGAGATCGTCGAAGGTCTCGCGGAGATCGTGAACGAGATCGCCGGCATCCCGGCCGAGGACGTCCAGCTGGACAAGTCCTTCACCGACGACCTGGACGTCGACTCGCTGTCCATGGTCGAGGTCGTTGTCGCCGCTGAAGAGCGCTTCGACGTCAAGATCCCGGACGAGGACGTCAAGAACCTCAAGACGGTCGGCGACGCGACCGACTACATCCTGAAGCACCAGGGCTGATCCGTCCCCTGCTGACTCGGTCTGCCACCCGGCGGTGGCGCCGTCATTCGACCATCACACACGTGGAGAAAGAATTCCTGTGAGCTCGACCAATCGCACCGTGGTCGTCACCGGTCTCGGCGCAACCACACCGCTGGGTGGCGACTCCGCATCGACCTGGGAAGGTCTGATCGCGGGACGCTCCGGCGTCAAGCCCCTTGAGGGTGAACGATTCGCCGAACTGCCCGTCCAGATCGCCGCGCCCGCCGCGGTCGACCCGGGTGAGGTTCTGCCCCGTCCGCTCGCCCGCAAGCTCGACCGCTCGGCGCAGTTCGCGCTGATCGCGGCCCGCGAGGCGTGGGCCGACGCGGGCTACACCGCTCCGGCCGGCGAGGACGAGAAGATCGCGCCCGAGCGGCTCGGCTCCGTCATCGCCTCCGGCATCGGCGGTGTCACGACGCTGCTCGACCAGTACGACGTGCTGAAGGAGAAGGGCGTCCGCCGCGTCTCCCCGCACACCGTTCCCATGCTGATGCCGAACGGCCCCTCCGCCAACGTCGGTCTGGAGGTGAACGCCCAGGCGGGCGTGCACACCCCGGTCTCCGCGTGCGCGTCGGGTGCCGAGGCGATCGGCTACGCCGTCGAGATGATCCGTACCGGCCGGGCCGACGTGGTCGTGGCCGGCGGCACGGAGGCGGCGATCCACCCGCTGCCGATCGCGGCCTTCGCCAACATGATGGCGATGTCCAAGAACAACGACGAGCCCACCAAGGCCTCGCGTCCGTACGACACCGCCCGTGACGGCTTCGTGCTCGGCGAGGGCGCGGGGGTCGTGGTCCTCGAGTCCGAGGAGCACGCGAAGGCGCGTGGCGCGCGGATCTACTGCGAGGTGCTGGGCCAGGGCCTGTCGGCCGACAGCCACCACATCGCGCAGCCCGAGCCGACGGGCCGGGGCATCGCGGCCGCGATGCAGAACCTGCTGGACACGACGGACCTGAAGCCGTCCGAGGTCGTCCACCTCAACGCGCACGCCACGTCGACGCCGCAGGGCGACGTCGCCGAGATCAAGGCGCTGCGGAAGGTCCTGGGCGACGACCTGGACCATGTCGCGATCTCCGCGACGAAGTCGATGACGGGTCACCTCCTGGGCGGCGCGGGCGGCATCGAGACCGTCGCGACGGTCCTGGCGCTGCACCACCGGGTCGCCCCGCCGACGATCAACGTCGACGACCTGGACGAGAGCGTCGACGCGGACATCGTCCGCGACGAGCCGCGCGACCTGCCGCAGGGCACGATCGCCGCGATCAACAACTCGTTCGGCTTCGGCGGCCACAACGTGGTCCTGGCGTTCCGCACGGTCTGACCCACACTCAGGTATGAGGCCCACTCCCCGCCCGGGGGTGGGCCTCCGCCACGTCCGCCGGACGGAGTCCGGCACAGCGCCCCGAAGCCGCGAAGCGTCGCGAGGGACGCACGAGGAAGAGGGTGGGCCTCCGCCATGTCCGCCGGACGGGTCGTCAGACAGCGGAACGGCGGCCGTGGTCGTGGCCGCCTTGTGCCGGGAGGGGGCGGTCAGACGACCTGGTGGAGCCAGCGGACCGGGGCGCCTTCGCCCGCGTAGCGGAAGGGCTCCAGTTCGTCGTCCCAGGGCTTGCCGAGGAGCTTGGCGATCTCCGCCTCAAGCTGCGTCTCGCCCTGCGCCGAGCGGGCCAGCGCGGCCCGCAGGCGGTCCTCCGGGATGAGGATGTCGCCGTGCATGCCCGTCACCGCGTGGAAGATGCCCAGTTCGGGGGTGGCGCTGTAGCGCTCGCCCTCCGCGGTGGGGCAGGGTTCCGCGGTGACCTCGAAGCGGAGCATCTGCCAGCCGCGCAGCGCCGAGGCGAGTTTGGAGGCGGTACCGGTCTCGCCCTGCCAGGAGAACTCGGCTCTCCAGGTGCCGGGGGACGCCGGCTGGCGGATCCAGTCGAGCTGGACCCTCGCACCGAGGACACCCGCGACCGCCCATTCGACGTGCGGGCACAGCGCGCGCGGTGCGGAGTGAACGTACAGAACTCCACGTGTCGTCACCGGGACCTCCAGTGTGGGACGAGGTTCGCCTTTCCCAGCGGCCTCAGTAAACAGCATCGGGAGTAAAACTTCGCAAACCCCCGAAAAAGGGACAGCATGTGACGTGATGTAATTTACCGGAGCCGATTGGCAAAGGTGCCTCTGGTTCGACGGGGAAAAGCTACCGTGCCGCACCGCCCTTGGGGTGACGTACGGTCGGTCCGAGGGCGGGTGAACACCAAGCTTTCACTCGCCAGGACGCCGAACGGACGCCGAAGGAGGGGCCAGGACATGCGCGGCCGACAACGTTTCCGTACCGCCGTCGCCTCCGCGGCGGCGCTGCTGCTGGCCGCGGGCGCGCTCTCCGGCTGCGACGCGGCGGCTCCCGAGGCGGCCGCGCCGTCCGTACGGGCGAAGCCGAGGCCCGCCGTCGTCTGGGACCCCTCCCCCTCCTCCGTGGCCGCCGTCGGCGACTCCATCACCCGCGCCTTCGACGCCTGTACGGTCCTGGCCGACTGCCCCGAGGTCTCCTGGGCGACCGGCACGGACGCGGCGGTCAACAGCCTCGCCCTGCGGCTCCTCGGCCCCGAGCGGGTCTCCGCGCGCAGCTGGAACCTGGCGCGGACCGGGGCGCGGATGGCGGAGCTGCCGGCCCAGATGGAGCAGGCAGCCGCCGCGAAGCCGGAGCTGGTGACGGTGATGATGGGCGCGAACGACGCCTGCCGGGACCGTACGGAACTGATGACCCCGGTCGCCGAGTTCCGCGCCTCGTTCGCGTCGGCGCTGGCCGCGCTGCGGACGGGCGCGCCCAAGGCGCAGGTGTACGTGGCGAGCGTGCCGGACCTGATGCGGCTGTGGTCGACGGGGCGGGTGAGCTCCATGGGCCGGGAGGTCTGGAAGCTGGGGCTCTGCGCCTCCATGCTGGCCGACCCCCTGGATCTGAGCGCGGCCGCCGAGCGGCGCCGGACGCTGGTGCGGGACCGGGTGGTGGCGTACAACACGGTCCTGCGGGAGGAGTGCGCGAAGGACGCCCGCTGCCGGTACGACGGCGGGGCGGTCTTCGCCTACCGTTTCGGCGGGGCGCAGCTCAGCCCCTGGGACTGGTTCCACCCGAGCAGGGACGGTCAGGCGCGGCTCGCGGAGATCGCGCACCGGCAGGTGACGGCCGCCGAGCCGCCCGCGTAGGGTTCCGGATCATGAGGATCACGGGTGAACCCTTCGGTTCGGTCGACGGTACGGACGTACAGCGCTGGACGCTCGAACGGGGCGCGGTGCGGGTGCGGGTGTTGACGTACGGCGGCATCGTGCAGTCGGTCACGACGCCGGACCGGGACGGCGTGCCGGGCGAGACGGTCCTCGGCTTCCCGGACCTGGGCGGCTATCTGAAGCGGCCGGAGCCGTACTTCGGCGCCCTGGTGGGGCGTTACGCCAACCGGATCGCGGGCGGCACCTTCACCCTGGACGGCCGGACGCACCGGCTGGCCCGCAACGGCGGCCCGCACAGCCTCCACGGCGGCGAGCGCGGCTTCGACAAGCGCCTGTGGGACGCGGAGGAGGTCACGGACGGGGTACGGCTGTCCCGGGTGAGCCCGGACGGCGAGGAGGGCTTCCCCGGCCGGCTGGAGGTCTCGGTGACGTACCGGCTGACGGCGGACGGGGCGCTGCGGATCGGCTACCGGGCGCGCACGGACGCCCCGACGGTGGTCGCGCTGACGAACCACTCGTACTGGGACCTGGGCGGGGAGCACGAACTGCGGGTCTCCGCCGGTCACTTCACCCCCACGGACGGGACGGGCATCCCGACCGGGGAGATCGCCCCGGTGGCGGGCACCCGGCTGGACTTCCGTACGTCCCGGGCCGTCGGCGCGGGGATCGACGACAACTTCGTGCTCGACGCGGGCGCCATGGACGCCTGCGAGCTGTACTCGCCGGCGACCGGGCGGGTGGTGACGGTGCGGACGACGGAGCCGGGGCTTCAGGTGTACGCGGACGCGATGTTCTCCGGGGTCGCGCTGGAGACGCAGCGTTTCCCGGACTCGCCGAACCGGCCGGAGTTTCCGTCCGCGGTGCTGCGTCCGGGCGAGGTGTACCAATCCACCACCTCCTTCGGCTTCGGCACGCGCTGAAGCCCCGGAGCGGTTGTCAGGTTCGGCCCCGGGGCCGGTCATGGGGGCTCCTAGACGTCCAGCGTGGCCGTCAGGCGGGTGTCGGTCAGTGAGTGCGCGGCCCTGACCTCGTACGTTCCGGGGACGAACGCCCAGGCGCCCTTCTCCTCGTCCCAGACCTCGAAGGCCCGGCGGCGCAGCGGGATCTCGACCTCGACGCTCGCGCCGGCGTCCGCCTCGACGCTCGCGAAACCGGCCAGCCAGCGGGCCGGCCGCTCGACCGTGTCCGCCGCCGGCGCCAGATAGATCTGGACGACCTCCCGGCCGGTGCGGGCGCCGGTGTTGGTGAGCCGGACCGTGGCCCTCTCCGGGGTCGTGGCCAGGGAGTCGTACGACCAGGTGGTGTAGCCGAGGCCGTGACCGAAGGGGTACGCGGGTACGGCGCCGGTCCTGTCCCAGGCGCGGTAGCCGATGAACAGCCCCTCTTCATAGGCGAGTTCGCCGTCGGTGGGGGTGGTCGCGGTGACCGGGGCGTCGGCGAGGGCGGCCGGCCAGGTGGTGGGGAGGCGTCCGCCGGGCTCGGCGGCGCCGGTCAGGACGTCGGCGAGCGCGGCGCCGCCCTCCTGGCCGGGGAACCAGCTGAGCAGGATCGCGGCGACGTGGTCGCGCCAGGGCATCTCGACCGGGGAGCCGGCGTTGACGACGACGACGGTGTTCGGGTTGGCGGCGGCCACGGCCCGTACGAGATCGTCCTGGCGGCCCGGGAGGGCGAGGTCGGCGCGGTCGAAGCCCTCGGACTCGACGCGCTCGGTGGTGGCGACGACCACGACGGCGGTCTCGGCGGCGCGGGCGGCCTCGACGGCTTCGGCGATCAGTTCGTCGGCGTCCCGGCGGGGACCGAGGTGGACGAAGGAGAACATGACCGCGGGCAGCGGGGGCGCGAACTCCTTGTCCAGGGTGTGGCGGAGGGAGACCTGGACGGGCTCGCCGGCCGTGAGCGGGACCTTGGCGCGCTCGACCGGGGAGCCGAAGAACGCCTCGAAGGGGTCGCTCTCCGGGCCCATCGTCTGCACGCCGTCGAAGACGGTCTCGTCCGCGACGCGGAGGGTGAAGGCGCCGAGGCCCCGGGTGCCGAAGGAGTGCTCGCCGCTCTCGCGCGGGGTGAACGTGCCGACGACCTCGACGGAGGCGAGGGCTTCGTGGGTGACGCCGGCCGGGAGGTCGTCGCCGATCCACTGGACCTGGCCGTTGGGCAGGCTGCCCTCGCCGAGGACGTTCCCCTCGGCGTCGCGGCAGACCGCGCGCAGGGTGAACCCCTGGTCGGCGGGGGCGAGTTCGTCGCTGGGGTCGGCGCCGAGGGAGAAGGTCACGGCGCCGTCGGGCAGGGCGGCGGTGAGGCCGTCGAGCGGGGAGACGGTGTGGTCGGGGAAGACCTGGGCGGAGCCGCCGCCGAGGACCCGGGCGTCGCGGGCGGCCGCGCCGGAGAGGGCGACCGTGCGGCCGGGGGCGAGCGGGAGCGGCGCCCGCCCGTCGCGTACCTCGTTGCGGACGAGGACGAAGCCTCGGTGGGCGATCTCGCGGGCCAGCGCGTCGCCGTCGACGGGGGCGGGCGGCTCGGTGACGACCGGCGGGGCGCCGTCGAGGGCGCCGACGCGGGCGGCGAGCCGCAGGACGTTGCGCACCGCCGTGTCGACGGCCGACTCCTCGACCTCGCCCGAGCGGACGGCGGCGGCGAGCGCCTCGCCGTAGACGGTGCGCGGGCCGGGCATGGCGACGTCGAGACCGCCCTCGATGCCGCCGGTGGTGGAGCGGGCGGCCATCCAGTCGGAGACGTTGAAGCCGTCGAAGCCCCACTCGCCGCGGAGCACCTCGTTGACGAGGTGGTGGTGCTCGGTCATCGTCACGCCGTTGACCTGGTTGTAGGCGGTCATGATGCCCCAGGGGCGGGCGTTGCCGACGATGGCCTCGAAGGGGGCGAGGTAGAGCTCGCGCAGCGGGCGCGCGGCGACCTTGTTGTCGACGGTGAAGCGGTCGGTCTCGGCGTCGTTGGCGACGAAGTGCTTGACGGTCGTGCCGACGCCGCCTTCCTGGACGCCCCGGACATAGCCGGTGCCGATCTCGCCGGTGAGGTACGGGTCCTCGCTGTACGCCTCGAAGTGGCGGCCGCCGAGCGGCGTGCGGTGCAGGTTGACGGTGGGGGCGAGAACGACGTGGACCCCCTTGCGGCGGGCCTCCTGGGCGAGGAGGCGGCCGGCGCGGCGGGCGAGGGCCGGGTCCCAGGCGGCGGCGAGGGCGGTCGGGGACGGCAGGGCGACGGACGGGTCGTCGGCGGTCCAGCGGACGCCGCGGACGCCGATCGGGCCGTCGGACATGACCACGGACTCCAGGCCGATCTCGGGCACGGCGGGCAGCGACCACATGTCCTGTCCGGCGAGCAGCCGGGTCTTGGTGTCCAGGTCGAGCCGGGCGAGCGCCGCCTCGACGGCTCGCTCCCGGACGGCGTCCCCGCCGGTCTCCGTACCGCCCTCCGCGCTGATCTCCACCACGGCCGTACCTCCTCGTCGAAGTGCTGAGGGGCCCCATGGTGACGCCGTACCTGTAGATCGGTAGGTTACGTTATTGTTTTGTTACTTCCGGATGACGTACGGTCCTCTGCGACGGGACCTGTGGAAGGGCCCACGAAAGGGGTCGGGGCGATGGTGCGGGCCAGGAGCGAGGAGCGGCGCGCGGACATCCTGCGGGCGGCCCTCGAAGTGATCGCCGAACGCGGCTACCGCGGCGCCTCGCTGGGCTCGGTCGCCGAACGGGTCGGCCTGACCCAGCAGGGGCTGCTGCACTACTTCCCGACGAAGGAGGCGCTGCTCGTCGCGGTCCTTGAGGAGCGCGACCGGTGGGACACCAGCGGCGGCCGTGGGCGGGAGGGCTGGCGGCTCGACCTGCTCGACTCCCTCGTGGAGTACAACGCGATGCGCCCGGGGATCGTGCAGACCTTCTCGGCGCTGCTCGGGGAGAGCGTGACCGACGGCCATCCGGCCCGGGAGTTCTTCACCGAGCGGTACGCCCAGGTCCGCGGGGAGATGGCGAAGGTCCTGCGGATGGAGTTCGGCGAGCGGCTGCCGGGCGGCCTCACCCCGGAGCGCGCCGCGCCCCTGCTCACGGCGGTGATGGACGGGCTGCAGTACCAATGGCTGCTGGATCCGGCCGCGGTGGACATGGCGGCGGCGTTCCGGGACTTCCTGGCGCTGCTGCGGGGCGACGGCGAGGCGTGAGGCGCCCGGGGACTGGGGCTTGAGACGACCGAGCCTTGAGGCGACCGAGGCGACGGTGACCGTGAGGCCGCCGGGGCCCCTGGGACACGTGAGCGCGGTAGCGGAAGTCGCGGACGGGGCGGGATACTTCGCGGGCCCGTTCCCGGTCCCCAGGAAGGCTCGCCCGTGCCCCGGATACGCACCGCCTCGCTCGGACTCGCCCTGCTCACCACCGCGCTCACCCTCCTCGCACCACCGGCCTCGGCCGACACGGGCGGCGGCGCGGGCGGCACCGCCGGCACGGTCGAGGAGGCCCGGCTCGACCGTGCCGCGCCCCAGGAGATCCTGCGGCGCAGCGGATTCCACACCGTGGCACCGGAGTTCGCCCGCGCGCTGGCGGGGACGGACTCCTACCGGGAGGCCGAACGGGCCGTCGCGCACCAGGGCGCCCGCCTGTGGCGGCGCGCGGTCGACCGCGCCCAGGGCCGGGGCCCCGCGCACGGGGACCTCAGCCGGGACGACGACCGGCCGCTGTACTGGGCGCGCCTCGGCATGACCCGCGAACTGCGCTCCTGGCAACCGGAGTTCCCGCTCACCCCGGCCGCTCGCGCGCGGCTGCTCGACCGGCTCGAACGCTCCTCGCGCGGCCAGGACTCGATCCACCACCCGGCGGGCAAGGGCGTCAAGCGGGTGCTGATGACCGGCTTCGACCCGTTCACGCTCGACCGTGACGTCCGGATCAGCAATCCGTCCGGGGCGACCGCGCTTGCCCTGGACGGCACCTGGATCCGTACCGCGGACGGCACCCCCGCCCGCGTCGAGACGGCCGTCTTCCCGGTCCGCTGGGCGGACTTCGGCGACGGCACGGTGGAGCGGACGCTGCGCGCGCACCTGCCGCGCGTGGACCTGTTCACCACCGTGAGCCAGGGGCGGGTGGGCCGCTTCGACATCGAGCGGTACAACGGGGCCTGGCGGGGCGGCTTCCCCGACAACGAGAACGTCTCGCGTACGGAGACGGTCCCGGTCGCGGACCCGGCGACGCAGCCGCAGTGGACGGCGACCACCCTGCCGTACCGGGCGATCGTGGCGGCGGACACCGGGCGCTTCCCGGTGTACGACAACACGGCGGTGACCGAGATCCCGGCCGGGTCGACCGTGCCGGTGACCCGCCCGGACGGGCCGACGGAGGGCTCCACCGCCCGGGCCGGCGGCGGCGGGGACTACCTCTCCAACGAGATCGCCTACCGGGCCACGCTCCTGCGCGACCGCCTCGGACTGACGCGGCTGCCCGGCGGCCATGTCCACACGCCGGTCCTCCGGTTCGGGGCGGGCAACACCGATCCGGCGACGGGCTCGGTCACCGATCCGGAGTTCGTACGGAACCGGCTCGACATCATCGCGCAGGTGCGGGCGGTCATCGGGGTGGCCGCCTCCTCCTCCTGACGGGGTTACCCCGGGGCCGGGCGGCGGAGATGATGGCGGCATGATCGTGGCAGCAGCGCAGTTCACCCCGGTCCCGGGGAACATCGACACCAACGTCCGCACCATGGCGGACCTCATCCGGTCGGCCGGCGCCGAGGGCGCCCGGCTCGTCCTCTTCCCCGAACTCTCCCTCACCGGCTACGAGCCGACCCTCGTCCACGGCGATCCCGGGCTCCACCTCGCCGAGGACGACGCCCGGCTCGCCCCGCTCCGGGACGCCTGCCGCGCCGTCGCCGCGGCGGCCGCCGTCAACGGGCCGGTACGGGCGGAGCACGGCCGGCCCGGCATCACCTCGCTGGTCATCGGGCCGGACGGCGGCCTCCTGACCCGCTACGACAAGCGGCATCTCTACGGCTTCGAGCAGGAGGTCTTCACCGCCGGCGACCGGGACGGCCGGTTCACCCTCGACGGCGTCCGGTTCGCTCTGGCCACCTGCTACGACAACCGCTTCCCCGAGGTGGCGGAGCGGGCCGCCGCCGACGGCTGTCGGGTCTATCTGGCGAGTTCGGTGCTGACGGTCGACAACGACTCGTTCGAGAAGGTCTATCCGGTACGGGCGCGGGACTTCGGGCTTCGGGTGGTGCTCGCCAACGTCCTGGGCCGCAGCGAGGCGGGGGTGTGCGCGGGCGCGAGCGGCGCCTGGGGCCCGGACGGCGAGCGGACCGCCGACGCGGGGACCGCGGACCCCGGGTACGCCCTCGCCGAGGTCTGACCCCGGGAGGAACGCGTGGGCGGGGGCCCGCCGGCCGCCGTCGGCGGGCCCCCGCTCCCCGTCACTCGTAGGAGAGGTCGGAGGCGGTGTAGCGGCAGGTGACACCGTCGGGGCCGGAGCCGATCTGCGTCGGCTCCTTGCCGGTGCTGTTGCCGGTGTAGCGGACGCACGGCTTGATCTTCTTCTTGGCGTCGCCGTGGATGCGGACCTCGCGCAGGGCCGCGGTGTCGCCGTAGTTGGCGTTGACGCCGGCGATCGTCCCACCGGGAGCGGTGACGTCCACGTCGTTGATGATGATCGAGCGCTTGTACTGCTTCTTGCAGTTGCCGCAGGAGCGGACCATCGTGCCGAAGTCCGAGGCCTGGAACTTGGTCACGACCAGCTTGCCCGCGCCGTTGAACTGGAAGACCTTGTCCGATGCCTTCCGGGCGCCGCCGCCGTACACCGTGTAGACCGCGGAGGCCGAGGTGCCCTTGAACGTGGCGGCGTCCTCGCCGACGTCCTCCCACCAGACGTTCTGCAGGGTGCAGCTGCCCAGGCAGTGGACGCCGTCGGCGGCCGGCGAGCCGATGATCACGTTCTTCAGGACGGCGCCGTCCTTGAGGACGAAGATCGGCCCCTGGTTCTCGTCCTGGCCGCCGGAACCGAGTTCGCCGGTGCCGTAGAACCGCTTCATTCCGCCGTCGTACGGGCCGGAGACTTCGATGCTGCTCGGGACCGGCTTGCTGCCCTTGGCCTGGGGCCAGGCCGTCGCGGCGCCCGCCGTGGTGAGCATGCCACTGGTGACGACGGCCGCACCGGTGACACCCAGCGCCGCCAGACCGCCGATCAGGGCCCGACGGCGACCCGTCCGCCGCCGGTGCCGTACGCGCTGTTCAGCTCGTGGACTCATGCTTTCTTCCTTCAGTGGGGGAGATCCTGCCTCTCCTTGTCGCCACCGGAAGAAGAAAGGTTGCCGCTGGTCCCGGCACCGTTCCCGTCGTCGCCGGGCGCCCGCTCCCCCGTCAGCTCGCGGGCCATCAGCGTCGCCCCGGCGACCGCACCGGGCATGAGGAAGACGGCGACGAACGGCACCACGAAGGAGACCGCGAGCGGGACCCCGAAGCCCAGGGTCATCGCCCGCCGGCCGCGCAACATCCGCAGCCGCTCCTTCAGTTCGACGCCCCGGCGCTGGAGGGCCACGGACGTCAGCTCATGGGCGAGGAAGAAGCCGGAGACACAGAAGCCGAGGACCGGGACCACCGTCTGGCCGACGACGGGGACGAAGCCGCAGGCGAAGAGGAGCACGCCGTAGAACGCGACCCGGAGCAGCACCTTGAGGCTGTCCCGGGCCGAGATCCACAGCTCGCGCCAGAGCGGCAGCCCGGACTCGGGGACGTCGCCGCCCTCCGTGCGGTCGACCTGCTCGGAGAGCGACTCGTAGAACGGCTGGCCGACCAGGAGCGTCACGGCGGTGAAGGTGACGACCGCGAGGAAGAGCCCGAAGACGAAGACGAGGGCGGTCAGGAAGCCGCGGAACGCGCCCTGCCAGGGGGAGGTCCAGTCATCGGCGAACGGGGTCGCCCAGGCCGTCAGGTCGTCGGCGCCGTAGGCGAGGCCGATGAGGGCGCCCGCGTACAGGACGAGGGTGACGAGCCCCGGCAGCAGGCCGAACCCGAACCACCGCCCGTGCCGGCCGACCCACTTCTGACCCGCCACCAGATAGCCGAACCCGGCCCCGAAATCGCGCATGCCCTCACCCTATCGGCCCTGCGGCGAAGGCCCCCTTGTTGTCCGGGGCACGACAGGGTAGACCCCTGCGTACTGATCACTCGGCTGATCACCTATGGAGGTTGCGTACGTATGGCGAAACCCGGACCCGTCCTGACCACCGCCGCCTGCACCGCCCTCGGAGCCCTTCTCCTCACGGCGCTGCCCGCGAACGCCGCACCGCCCGGACCGCGGGAACCCCGTCCCGTACGCGAAGGAGCCGGCCGTGACACGGCCGCACCGCCTCTCCTCGACCCGTCCGCCGCGCGTACGGACGGGCTTCGCGGGGACGCCCCGCTCGCGGGCGGCCCCACCGCCGTCCCGGGGGCGTCGCCGCACCAAGGCGGCGGGTATCCGCGCCGGACCGTCCTGACCGCCCCGCCCGCCGACCTCGCCGACAAGTCGATCAGACTGGGGCTGGCTCCGTACCACTCCCTCGCCCCGCGCCTCAACGCGCTGCAGAGACTGGGCGACCGGGTGAGCGTCGAGGTCGCCGGGCGCTCGGCCCGGGGGCACGAGCTGTATCTGGTCACCGTCACCGCCCCGGAGTCCGCCGCTCAGGCGCGCGAGCAGGAGCGGATGCGGGAACGGATCGAGAACGCTCCCGGCGCGGCCGCCAAGGACCCGCGCATCAAGGCCGCGTACAAGACGCCGGTCCTCATCAACAACAACATCCACGGCAACGAGTGGGAGGGTACGGACGCGGCCCTGGAACTCGTCGAGGAGCTGGCCCGCGCCACCGACCGCAAGACGGCGGGGCTGCTGGCGACGACCCGCGTCCATCTGAACGTGACCGCCAACCCGGACGGCCGGATCGCCGGCACCCGCGCCAACGGCAACGGCTTCGACCTCAACCGGGACTTCGTCACCGCCTCGCAGCCCGAGACACGCGCGATCCGGCGGATCGCCATCGACCGGCAGCCGGCCGTGATGCTCGATCTGCACGGGTACGTCAACGGCACGCTGATCGAGCCGACGACCCCGCCGCACGGCGAGAACTACGAGTACGACCTCTTTCTGAAGAACTCCTACGCCAACGCGCTCGGCATGGAGAAGGCGGTCAACGCGCTCGGCTACACGGCGGCGAAGGACGGTGTGGAACCGGCGGTCATCCCCTTCCGGGACTGGCCGGAGGGCTGGGACGACTGGCCGCCGATCTTCACCCCGCAGTACATGCCCTTCCAGGGGGCGGTCGCCTCGCACACCATCGAGTTCCCCCTGCCGGTGAACAACGCGGCCTACGAGTCGCTGCCGGTGGCCGAACTGCGCCGCAGGGCGGCGGTCAACGTCGACGTGGCGGGGGCGGCGATGCGCGCCACGCTCGACTGGGCGTACCGCAACCGCGCGTCGGTGATCGCCGACCAGATCGAGACCTTCCGGCGGGGCGCGGCGGGTGAGGCGCAGCGGCCGGTGTCCGAGGAGACGGTGCCGGGCGTGCCCGGGATCGGCCCCGAGGACGTGTACACGACCACCTTCCCGCGGGGGTACGTGATCCCGGTCGGCCGGTCGCAGCGGAGCGCGGTGGCGGCCGCCCGGCTCGTCGACCATCTGATCGCCAACGACGTACGGGTCGGGCGGGCGGCCGACGGCTCGTACGTCGTCGATCTGCGCCAGCCCAAGCGCGGGATGGCGAACGTGATCCTGGCCGAGGGCCGGGACATCAGCGCGGACGTGTCGACGATGTACGACATCTCGGGGTGGAGCCTCGGGCTGCTGTGGGGCGCGACGGTGCGGAAGGTCACCGACGGCCCGCTGCCCACCGCCGTGCGCACGGTCCGCTCCGCCGCTCCGACCGGCCGGGTGGCGCCCTTCGGCGATCTGCTGCTGTGGCTCGACGACCCGAGGGAGCTGGCGGCGGTCAACACGCTGCTGGCGCGGGGCGTGAAGGTGCGCCGGACGGCGGACGGCTCGGCGGTCGTGCCCGCGTCGGCGCGGAGTGCGGCGGGGGAGCTCGCGAACCGCTTGGGGGTGGTGTTCCGGGCGACGAAGGAGCGGGGCACCGCGCCGCTGGAGCGGACGAGGGTCGCGGCCTCGGTGACGGCCGGGGAGCTGTTCGCCCTGCGGGAGATGGGCTTCGAGGTGGTGCCGGTGTCGACGGAGTCGCTGAACGCGGGCTTCGACTGGTCGGCGGCGGACGTCCTGTTCGTGTCGCGGGGTCTGGACCACGGGCGGCTGACCCCGGCGGCGCGGGAGGCGCTGCGGGCCAGCGGCGTGGGGGTGGTGGGCATCGGCTCGGCCGGTGCGGCGTTCAACGCGGCGGCGGGGCTGCTGAAGGCCACGGCCGTGGAGGGCAACGGGGACGCCAACGGTGTGGTGGCGGTCCGCAACGCGGGCGGTGCGATCACCGGCGGCGCGCCGGGGCACACCTTCGTCTACTCCCCGCTGTGGTTCACGGGGCTCGGGACGGGGGTGCGCGCCGAGCAGTCGTACGGGACGGGCAGCCCCCTCGTCTCGGGCCACTGGCGCGGTTCGGGCGCCGACGGCCGGGGCGGCCCCGCCGACGCGGCGGGGCAGGCGTCGGTGGTGAGCGGGACGGCGGCCCACGGCGCGCCGGTGGTGCTTTTCGGCACGGAGCCGCTCTTCCGCGATCACCCGAAGGGCGTCTTCGCCCAGGTCGGGCGGGCTCTGCTGACGCGGTAGCGCGCCGGGGGAAGAAGAAGGCCGCACCCCGGTCGGTCGGGGTGCGGCCTCTCCCTAGGGTACGCGCAACTCAGACGGCCAGCTCGACCGTGATGTTGCCGCGCGTGGCCTTGGAGTACGGGCAGACCTGGTGGGCCTTCTCGATCAGGCTCTTCGCGGTCTCCACGTCGACGTTCGGGATGGTCGCCGAGATCTTGACGATGATGCCGAAGCCGTCGTCGTTCTTGCCGATGCCGACCTCGGCGGTGACCGTCGAGCCGGAGACGTCGGCGTTCTCGTTGCGGGCCACGACGCCCAGCGCACCCTGGAAGCAGGCGCTGTAGCCGGCCGCGAAGAGCTGCTCGGGGTTGGTGCCGGCGCCGGAGCCGCCCATGGCCTTGGGCGGGTTGACGACGACATCGAGCTGACCGTCGTCGGTGGCGACCCGGCCGTCGCGCCCGTTCTCGGCGGTGGCGATGGCCGTGTACAGGACGTCGGACTGCTGTATGGACATCTGAGTCTTCCTTCTGCTGTTTCGCCGCGACTCGCGCCCACGATCGCGACGGCTGAGGAGAGACTAGCCGGTCACCGAAACGATCATCTTCCCGGTGTTGTCTCCGCGGAGCACTCCGAGGAAGGCCTCCACGCCGTTCTCGATGCCCTCGGCGAAGGTCTCGCGGTACTTCAGCTCGCCGGAGCGCAGCCAGCCGCCGACCTCCTGGACGAACTGCTCCTGGAGGTCGTAGTGGTCGCCGACGAGGACGCCCTGGAGGCGCAGCCGCTTGCCGATGATCATGGCCATGTTGCGGGGGCCGGGCACCGGCTCGGTGTCGTTGTACTGGGCGATCATGCCGCAGATGGTGGCGCGGCCGTGCACGTTGAGCGAGGAGATCGCGGCCTCGAGGTGGTCGCCTCCGACGTTGTCGAAGTAGACGTCTATGCCGTCGGGGGCGGCCGCGCGGAGCTGGTCCTTCACCGGGCCGTTCTTGTAGTTGAAGGCGGCGTCGAAGCCGTACTCCTCGACCAGGAGCTTGACCTTCTCGTCCGAGCCGGCGGAGCCGATGACCCGGGAGGCGCCCTTGAGCTTCGCCATCTGGCCGACCTGGCTGCCGACGGCACCGGCCGCGCCGGAGACGAAGACGGCGTCGCCCTCCTTGAAGGAGGCGACCTCGAAGAGACCGGCGTAGGCGGTCAGGCCCGTCATGCCGAGGACACCGAGATAGGTGGAGAGGGGCGCCAGGCCGGGGTCGACCTTGGTGGCGTGCCGGGCCTGGACATCGGCGTACTCGCGCCAGCCGAGGCCGTGCAGGACGTGGTCGCCGACGGCGAAGCCCTCGGCGTTGGAGGCGATGACCTCGCCGACCGCGCCGCCGTCCATGGGGTGGTCGAGCTTGAACGGCGGGACGTACGACTTGACGTCGTTCATCCGGCCGCGCATGTACGGGTCGACGGAGAAGTGCAGGTTACGCACCAGGATCCGGCCCTCGGCGGGTGCGGCGACGGGCGTCTCGCGCAGGGCGAAGTCGGCCGGGGTCGGCCAGCCGTGCGGGCGGGCGACGAGGTGCCACTCACGGCTGGACGCGGGAAGTACGGACATGAGCACGGCCTCCTGGGAAACGTTCACAACGAGAAAGCTTCACGCTGTGGATACTTAACAACGTGAAACAACCATGCCCCTGGATATTTCATGTTGTCAAGTATCTGGGTACGATGCTGTGCATGGCCACCCCACGGACAGACCCCCTGACGCGCGAAGTCGTCGATCTGATCGCCGGCGTCGTCGCGCGGTACTACGAGGAGTACGAGCAGGTGGCCGGGCAGCACTCGCTGACCGGCGCGCAGGCCCGGGTCCTCGGACTGCTCGCGCTGGAACCGGTGCCGATGCGCAAGATCGCCCAGAAGCTCAGGTGCGAGCCGTCGAACGTCACCGGGATCGTCGACCGGCTCGAATCACGCGGCCTGGTGGAGCGGCGTCCCGACCCCGCCGACCGACGGGTCAAGCTGGCCGCGCCCACGCCGGAGGGGCTGGACACCGCTCGCCGGCTGAGGGAGTCCCTGGACTTCGCCCGCGAGCCGCTGGGACAGCTGACGGTGGTCGAACGCACGCTGCTGCGGGACCTGCTCAAGCGGATGCTGGGCGAGGACGCGGGGTAGGAAGCGTCCGCCCGCCACCAGCACCGCCCGCCTACCAGCGCCGCCCGGTACTGGCACCAGCCGCTACCAGCGTCCCCAGCTACCAGCACCAGAAGAGGACGCAGGTCGTCTTGGCGGGGGCGGGCGTCTGGGAGGGGGGCGGCGGCGTGGGCCCGTCGCCGGGGCGGCCCGTGGATGTCGGAGGGGGCGGCGAGGAGCTGTCCCCCGGGGTGGGCTCACCGGCCGAGGGCGAGTCCGACGCGGACGGCGAGTCGGACGGCGAGGCTTCGCCCGGCGGGCCGGTGGCGCCGCCGTCGGAGCCCTCCGAGCCGCCGTCGGAGCCCTCCGAGCCGCCGTCGCCGCCCGAGCCCTCCGAGCCTCCGGAGCCAGGACCGCCGGCCGGCCCGTCCGAGGGCGCGCCGGAGACGGGCGCGCGCGAACCCGCCGGGGAGACGGAGGCCGGGCTGTCGACCGGGCTCGGCCCGTCGGACGGCCCGGTGCTCAGCGAGGGCACCGGAGGCAGCGACGTCTCGACGGCGTCCTCCTCCTCCACCGCGGTGGCGACCCCGCCCTGCTCGGGCTCCAGGGCCAGCTTCGCCATGCTCAGCGTTCCGACCGCGAGCACGATCCCGAGGGTGCCCACCAGGACGTTGCGGCCCTTGCGACTCCGCCCGCGCCTGCCCTTGCGCGTGGCCGCCCGCCCGGCCGCCGCGGGCCCGGCGGCGCCCCGGCGCGCGGCACGACGGCCCGCCGGGGCCGCGCGCGGAGGCTCGACGACGTCCAGTTCGTAGACGTGCTCGGCCTCGGCCGCGTCCTCGGTGGCACGAGGGGCTTCGTACCGCAGCTCCTCGACGGGGGTTCCGCACCCCGCACAGGCGAGGGCGCCGTTGAGATGCCGTCGGCACTGTTGGCAGTAGTCCATGGCGCCCGCAGGCTACGTGCCCCGTGGACAACGCAGGTAGCCATGAACGTGAGGATCCTGTGAGGAAATCCCGATTCACCGGCGCGCAGTCACCAATCTCCCGCTTCGGGCAGGATGGACACATGGAGTCACCATCGAGCGGATCGGGCGGACCACCCGAATCGGTCACACCCTCCCGATCCACCCACTCCACCGGAGCACCGGACCCCGCCGAATCCACACGCTCCACCCCGCACACGCCGTCCACCCCGTCCGCCCCGTCCGCCGGAGCGCCGGACCCCGCCGATTCCGCCCGGTCCGCCTACTCCACCGGAGCGCCGGGCCCCGCCGAATCCACACGCTCCACCCCGCACACGCCGTCCACCCCGTCCGCCCCTTCCACGCCATCCCCCGGGCCCTTCGGACCGCGTGAGTTCCAGCTCGTCCTGCTGCGCCGGATGGCCGACCACCAGCCGGACCTGGCCGAGGACGCTCGGCGCGCGTTGGGCGCCTCCCGCACGGAGATGCGGGAGGCCAACCGGCGGTGGCAGGCGTGGAGCCGCGCCCGGAGCGGACCCGGTGAACTCCACCGGTACCGTTCGGCGCTCGGCGAGCCCGAGTCCCGCCATGTCGTCGAGGCGTACTCCGCCGAGATCCTGCGCTGGCCCCTGCCGCTCTGGTCCGACCTGCGCTGGGAGGTCGCGATCGGCCCGACCGGCCGCCGGACGCCCACCCAGGTCTGGGGCTGCGGCCTGGTTCGCGCGCCGGGCGCGCCCGCCCCGGAGCTGCGTTCGGAGGCCGATCTGCGGCCGTGGAGCTGCACGATCGCCGAAGTCGCGAACGCCTTCCCGCCGGCCCACCCCCGCGAGGGCAGCGCCCCCACCCGCCTCCAGCTCGACTTCACCCTCCCCGGCGGCACCCGGCGTACGGCCGAGTTCACCTGGGGCCTGTTCCAGCGACTCCTCTGACCTGGTGTCGGCCGCGGCCGCACCCCCGGGCGGCTCAGCCCAGCGCGCGCCGCGCCCGCCGGAAACGCACGATGCGAACAGAACGCCGAAGCACGATCGCGTACCACCTCGCTCCGTGCCAGCACCGCACTCCGGAGGATCCGCCGTGACCGTCAGTCTTGAGCAGCTGCGCCGCTGCCATGTCGCCGTCGACCTGGGCGCCGCCCGCACCCGGGTCTTCGTCAAGGGCGCCGGACTCGTCGTCGACGAGCCCAGTGTCGCCGCCGTGAACACCCGTACCGGCGCGCTGATCGCCGTCGGCGCGCTGGCCGAGAAGATGACCGGCCGGACCCCGGACTACATCCGGGTCACCCGGCCCGTCTCCGGCGGCACCGTCGTCGACATCGAGATGGCCCAGCGGATGCTCCGCCACCTCCTCGGCGAGAAGCTCCGCCGCCAGCTGCGCCGCAAGCCCCGGCTGCGCGCCGCCGCCTGCACCCCGCACGACAGCGACCCGCTCGCCCAGCGCGCCGCCGTCGAGACCCTGGTCGGCCTGGGAGCGCGACGCGTGGAGCTGGTCGACACCCTGATCGCGGCGGCCGTGGGCTGCGGACTCCCCGTCGAGCAGCCGACCGCCACCATGATCATGGTGTGCGGGGCGGCCACCACCCAGGTCGCGGTGTTGTCGCTGGGTTCGATCGTCACCGCCCAGCGCATCCCCGTCGGCGGCGACGCGATCGACCACGCCGTCATCCAGCACCTGCGCCACCAGCACGAGCTGATGCTGCCGAGCCAGTCGGTCCGGCCGCTGCAGCTGGCCCTCAGCGGCAACGGCCTGACCCTCCAGGGCCCCGCCTCCACCGAGATCCACGGCCGGGACGTCGCGACCGGCCTCGCCCGGTCGGTGACCGTCGACACCGCGGCCGTACGGGACGCCATCCACACCCCCCTCACGGCCGTCCTCGACGGCATCGGCAAGATCCTGCGCGAGTGCCCGCCCGACCTGGTGGCCGACCTCGCCGAGCGCGGCATCATGATGGTCGGCGGCAGTGCGCTGCTGCCGGGCCTGGACCAGATGCTCCGCGAGGCGACCGGGATGCCGGTGCACATCGCCGAACGGCCGGACGTGTGCGCGATCCTCGGGCTCGGCGCGATGCTGGAGGGCAGGATCCAGCCGATGGTCCTCGACCCGCTGGACCCGCTGGCGGACGCGAAGTGACCGCACCGACGTTCCGATTTCTTCCGCTCGTACGACAATGAACCCATGTCGATCAAGGGCGCGGACGAACCGGCTCCCCGGCTGCCGACTCTCCTCGAAGCGGTCCTCAGCGTCGGCACCGATCTCGAACTGCGGGCCACGCTCCAGCACATCGTGGACTCCGCGGCCGAGCTGACCGGAGCCCGCTACGCTGCGCTCGGGGTTGTCGACCCCGAGCGCCGCCGCGTCACCGAGCTGTTCACGGCCGGTATGACGGAGGCGGAACGGCAGCGGATCGGCCGCCTCCCCGACGGGCGCACCGGCGTCATCGGGGCCCTGCTCCAGGATCCCCGGCCGCTGCGGCTCGACGATCTGACGACCGATCCACGCTCCTGCGGGGTCCCGGCGGGGCATCCCGCGATGCACTCCTTCCTCGGCGTCCCGATCCGCGTGCACACCGAGGTGTTCGGCAATCTCTACCTGACCGAGAAGCGGGGCGGGCCGTTCACCGAGGAGGACCTTGCCCTGCTGCGGGTCCTCGCCTCCCAGGCCGGGATCGCGATCGGCAACGCCCGTCTCTACGAGACCGCCCGGCGACGCGAGCGCTGGATCGAGGGCGCGGCGGCGGTGACGACGGCCCTGCTCACCCTTGAGCCGGCCGAGGACGCGCTGATGACCGTCGCCGAGCGGGCGCGGCTGCTCGCGGACGCCTCGGCCGGGGTTGTCCTGCAGCCCACCGCCGAGGGCGGGATGGAGATCGTGGCCGCCTCGACGGTCGACGACCCCGGGGACCTGATCGGTACGACGATCGCACCCGGCTCTCCCGTACTCACGCAACTGCTCGGCGGGGAACCGGTGTTCGTCGAGGACTCGGCGACCGATCCCCGGATGACGACGCATGTACGGTCGCGCTTCGGGCCCTCGATGATGCTGCCGCTCCAGAGCGGCGGACGGCTCATCGGCACCCTCGCCCTGCCCCGGCGGCGCGGCGACGCCCCGTACTCGGCCGTGGACCGACTGCTCGCCTCGCAGTTCGCCTCCCAGGCCGCGCTCACGCTGGTCCTGGCGGACGCGCAGCACGACCGGGAACAGCTCGCGGTGTACGAGGACCGCGACCGGATCGCGCGCGACCTGCACGATCTGGTCGTCCAACGGCTCTTCGCGACGGAGATGATGCTGGAGTCGACCCGGCGGCGGGCGGCGGAGTCCTCCGAGGAGAACGCGCTCCTCGGCCGGGCGGTGGACGAACTCGACTCCACGATCCAGGAGGTACGGACCACCATCTTCGCCCTCCAGCAGCCACCGGCGGACGCGCCGGCCTCCTTCCGGGGCCGGGTGCTGCGCGAGACGGGCGGCGCGGCGGCCCTGCTCGGCTTCCAGCCGTCGGTCCACTTCTCCGGCGCCGTCGACACCCTCATCGAGCCCGGGGACGCCGACCGGCTCCTCGCCGCCCTGCGCGGCGCGCTGGCGGCGGCCCACCGGCGGCCGGGCGTCAGCGCCATCACGGTCGAGGTGGCGGTGACGCCGGCCGGCCCGCGTCTGACGGTGACGGACGACGCACGGCCGCCGACGACGGTGACCTGGCCCTGATCCCCCCTCCCGCACCGGCCAGCGCAGACCCCCGTACGGCCCAGTCCTGCGCGGCGAGCGCGGCAAGTGCGCGATGCGACCGGCCGAGGTGAGCAAGGTCGCAGCGCCCCGGACCGGAGGCGCGGGCAGAATGCTTTCGGCATCCCTCGACGCGAGGAGAACGACCGATGAGCGCGCTCTTCCCGGCCCTCGCGGCCGCCCCGGCCGGTCCGCCCGGCCCGGCTGCTTCGGCCGGCCAGGTTCCTTCGGCCGATCCGGTTGCTTCGGCCGGTCCGGTCGCTTCGGCCGGTGGTGGCCGGGCCGCGCTGTGGTGCGGCGCCGACGCACTGACGTACGACGAACTGGCCGCGGCCGCGGGTGCGCTGGTTCCCCGGCTGAGGGACGCGGGCCGGGTGGCCGTCTGGGCCACGCCCACGGCGCGGACGGCGGTCGCCGTCGTGGCGGCGCTCCTCGCCGGGGTTCCGGCGGTCCCGGTCAATCCGCGCACCGGCGCGCGGGAGCTGGCGCACATCGTCGGTGACAGCGCACCCGGCCTGGTCCTCGCCGGCGCGGAGGACGACCTGCCCCCGGGGCTCGCGGACCTGGACCGGATCGACGTGGACGTGCGGGCGCGGGGCCCGTTGGCGGTGGAGCCGGAGTCGGCCGAGTCGGCCGCCCTGATCGTCTACACCTCCGGCACCACCGGGCCGCCCAAGGGCGTGGTGCTCTCCCGCCGCGCGATCGCCGCCTCGCTGGACGCCCTGGAGGAGGCGTGGGCGTGGACCGCGGACGACGTCCTCGTCCACGCGCTGCCGCTGTTCCACGTCCACGGGCTGATCCTGGGCGTTCTGGGTCCGTTGCGCCGCGGCGGGTCGGTACGGCATCTGGGCACGTTCTCGGTGCGGGGCGTGGCCGAGGCGCTCGGGGAGGGCGGCGGCACGATGCTGTTCGGTGTGCCGACGATGTACCACCGGCTGGCGGACGCGCTGGACGAGGACCCGGCGCTGGTACGGGCGTTGCGCGGGGCGCGGCTGCTGGTCTCCGGCTCGGCGGCGCTCCCCGTCCGCGACCACGAGCGGATCGCGGCGGCGACGGGCCGTCAGGTCGTCGAGCGGTACGGAATGACGGAGACGCTCATGCTGACGAGCGTGCGCGTGGGCGCCGGCCCGCGCCCCGGGTCGGTGGGCCCGCCCCTGCGGGGCATGGAGCTGCGGCTCGTGGAGGAGGACGGGACGGAGATCGGGAAGGACGACGGGGAAACCGTGGGCGAGATCCAGGTCCGGGGCCCGAACCTCTTCACGGAGTACCTGAACCGGCCGGACGCCACGGCCGCCGCCTTCGACGGGGACTGGTTCCGTACGGGTGACATGGCGGTCCGGGATCCCGACGGGTCCGTGCGGATCGTGGGCCGCAAGGCGACCGATCTGATCAAGAGCGGCGGTTACAAGATCGGCGCGGGAGAGATCGAGAACGCGCTCCTCGACCACCCGGCAGTGCGCGAGGCGGCGGTGACCGGCGAGCCGGACCCGGACCTGGGCGAGCGGATCGTGGCCTGGGTGGTCCCGGCGGACACGGAGCGCCCCCCGGCCGCCGAGGAGCTCGCCGGCCATGTGGCGGCCCTCCTCGCCTCGCACAAACGCCCCCGGGTGGTGCGGTTCCTTCCCGCCCTGCCGCGCAACGACATGGGCAAGGTCCTGAAGAAGGCGCTCCCGGGGAGCGACCGTGGGTGAGCCGACGGGGGCGGTGGGGCGGCTCTCGGCCCGTCAGGCGATCGCACTGGTCACGGACGACTTCGCGGACGACTTCGCGGACGACTTCGCGGACGGCTTCGCGGACGGCTTCGGGCACGACGCCGGCGCTGACGCAGCGGATGACGCCGGGGCCTTCGGGCCCGACCTCGGGGGCGCGCCGGGTGGCATCCAGCGGCCGCCGGAACCGGACGGCCCTCTCGCCTGGGCCGGTTACGGCGCCGCACGCGCGCGTGCCCGCGAACTGACCGGGGAGGACGAGTCCGTCGTCCACGGCACGGCGACGATCGGCGGCCGCTCCTGCGTCCTGGTGGCGTTCGAGTTCGGCTTCCTGGGCGGCTCGCTGGGCCTGGCGGCCGGTGACCGGCTGGTCGCCGCCTACCGCACGGCCCGGGAGCGGCGGATTCCGCTGGTCTCGCTCGTGGCGACGGGCGGCAGCCGGATGCAGGAGGGCATGGTCGCCCTGACGCAGCTTCAGCGCGTGGCCGCCGAGACCGTACGTCTGAGGGAGTCCCGCGTCCCCCATGTCACGGTCCTCCGCGACCCCGCGACGGGCGGCGGCTGGGCCACCGTGGGCGCCGGCGCGGACGTGGTCCTCGCCCTCCCCACCGCGCAGGTCGCCTTCGCGGGCTCCCGGGTCCGCCCCCGTGACGCCGACCCGGCGGCCTACACGGCGGAGGACCAGGCGGCCCACGGCCATGTGGACGCGATCGTTCCGCCGGAGGAGCTGAGGGGCACGCTGTCGCGCTGGATCCGCCTCCTGGCGGGCGGCCACGACCCGGCCTCGGCGGACCCGCCCGCCCCCGCTCCCCCGCCTCGGGCTCTCGCCGGCGCGGTACCACCCGGGACCGGGTGGGAGGCGGTCGGGCGGGCGCGGGACCCGGAACGGCCCCGGGCCGGGGCGTATCTGGACGCGTACTTCGACGAGCGGGCGGTGATCCGCGGCGACCGCGCCGGTGGGGTGGACCCGGCCGTGGAGTGCGGGTTCGGGCTCCACCGGGGCCGGGTCGTCGCCTACGCCGCGCAGGACGGTACGGCGACCAGGCCCGCCGGTTTCCGGACCGTGGCCCGGCTCGTCCGGCTCGCGGCCCGGCTCGGGATCCCCGTGCTGACCCTGATCGACACACCCGGCGCCGCCAACGACGCCGAGGCCGAGCGGGCCGGGGCGGGCCCCGCCATCGCGGAGGCGTTCGCCGCGATCGCCGAGGCCCGCACCCCCGTCACCTCGCTCCTGATCGGCGAGGGCGGCTCCGGTGGCGCTCTCGCCCTGGCCGCTCCCGGCAACACCTGGGCCACACCCAGCGGCTACTTCTCGGTGATCGCGCCCGAGCTCGCCGCCGCGATCCTCAAACGCGACGCCACCCACGTCCCGGCGACCGCCGACCAGTTGCGGCTGCGCCCTCAGGACCTGGTGGAGCTGGGGGTGGTCCGGGGGATCGTCGGACACGGGGAAGCCCCCTCGATGTGAGGGGGCTTCCCGGCCGTGCGGCGAGGACTCAGCCCTCGTCGCCCTCGCACTCGCTGAAGTCGCCGCAGACGACGATCGTGTGATCCACACTCACGACGGTGACCTCGGTGCCGCCGAAGTCGGGGTCGTCGTAGGCGAGGGCCGTCCCGGAACCGGCGAACACGGCCGCGGCGGCGAGGGCGAACGTAGCGATGGTCTTACGCATGGAAACCTCCTGACGAGCGGGGTTGCTCACTCGGAGCCTCTCCGGGGCACAACTCGGCCGCAAACGCTGGCGGCTGATAGGGGCACAGGATGGTCCGTACGAGGGGTGTGGCCCGGTCGCGCCCTCTCCGGACGGGGCCTCCAGACCCACACCGGCCCGTATGTCCCCCCGTCAGGTCGAGGCCGTCAGGTGCGGATAGGCGCGGATGTGCGGAGAGGTACGGACAGCTGACCCGCGGTCAGCCATCCCCCGTTCAGGCCGTGGGGTTGACGGCGTCGTACCGGCGGAAGCCGCGCCCCCAGAGGGCGAGCAGACCGACGGCGAGGACGCAGGCGATTCCGCCACCGGTGATGGCGACGGCGGGCGAGGTCAGGTCGGCGACCGAGCCGGCCAGGAAGTCGCCGAGCCGCGGGCCGCCCGCGACGACCACGATGAAGACGCCCTGGAGCCGGCCGCGCATCTCGTCGGGGGCCGCCACCTGCATCATCGTGTTGCGGAAGATCATGGAGACGGTGTCGGAGTAGCCGGCCAGGGCGAGGAGGACCAGCCCGAGCCAGAGCTCGCGGGTGAGGCCGAAGACGGCGATGGCGGTGCCCCAGCAGGCGACGGCGAGCAGGATGGCCTGACCGTGGTGGCGGATGCGGCCCTGCCAGCCGGACAGGACTCCGCCGAGGAGCGCCCCGGCCGCGGGGGCGGCGGCGAGCAGTCCGGTGGTGCGTGCGTCGCCGTCGTACCAGACCACGGCGACGACCGGGAACAGCGCGCGCGGATGGGCGAGGATCATCGCGCAGAAGTCCGAGAAGAACGTCATCCGCAGGTTGGGGCGGGTGGCGAGGAAGCGCAGCCCGTCGAGGACGGAGGCCCTCCCCCAGCCTTCGGCCGGGGGTGCCCCCATGGCGCCGGTGCGGTCGGGGAGCATGGCGGGCAGCCGCCACATCGCGTAGAGCGCGGCGAAGAAGGCGACGGCGTCGATGAGGTACGCGGTCTGGTAGCCGGCGACGCCGACGATGAGGCCGCCGAGGCTCGGGCCGACGAGCGTGCCGAACGTCGTCGTCATGGAGTTGAGCGCGTTGGCGGCGCGCAACTGCTCGGGCGGCAGCAGCCGGGGGATCATCGAGGTGCGGGCGGGCGAGTTGAGCGCGGCGCAGACGGACTGCAGGGCCACGATCACGTACAGGAACCAGACCCGGTGGAACCCGGCGAACGCGGCCGTGGCGAGCGCTGCGGAGAGCACGGCGGAGCCGGTGGCACTGAACAGCCCGAGCTTGCGGCGGTCGACGGTGTCGGCGATGGCACCGCCGTACAGCCCGAAGACGATCAGCGGGACGAGGGAGAAGAGGCCCACGAGACCGACGGAGAACGGCGAGCGGGTGATGTCGTACACCTCGAGCGAGACCGCGAGGGCGGTCATGCCCTGGCCGACCCAGGAGATGGTGTTGCCGAACCAGAGGCGCCGGTAGTCGGCGGAGATCCGCAGGGGCGTGAGGTCGGCGAAGAGCCGTCGGCGCGCGGGTGCCGGGGCGGGGGCGGGGGCGCTCACGCGACGTCGAACCGGAGCTCGGGCCTGGCCCAGTAGATCCTGCCGGTGGGCTCGACGGTGCCGGTCCGGCGGGCGCCGGTGCGCAGATAGAAGTCCTCGGCGGGCGGATGGGCGACCACCTTGACGGAGCGGATCCCGGCCGCGCGGGCCTCCCCGGTCATGTGCTCCATGAGCATCCGGCCGATCCCGCGCCCCTGGGCGTCGTCGGCGACGAACGCGAGGTCGAGCTCGGCCTCGCCGTCGTCCCCGAGGACCAGGGCGTAGAACCCGAGCACCCGGTCGCGCTCGTCGACGGCGACGTGCACACGGTGGTGCTCGATGTACGTGCCGCCGACGGCGTACCCGTCGACCATCACGGCGTAGTCACCGCGGTAGGCGCCGGATTTCCGGACGAGCCGCGTGAGCCGCTGGGAGTCGTCGGCGGTGGCGCGCCGGAGGGAGAGGGAGGACATGGAAGGGAGTATAGGGGCGTATGCGACCTAAGGTCCTTACCTTTTTCTCGCTCTCGGACCCTCTGATCCACCTATCCGCAGGCGGTCAGGTCGTCCGGGTCGACGGTGTCGAGGCGGGCGGCCAGGTCGGCCAGTTGGGCGCGCAGCGCGCGGATCTCCTCCAGCGACATGCCCGTCGCGGCGGCGATCCGTCGCGGTACGCCGAGGGCCTTCTCCCGCAGCTCGGCTCCGCTCGCGGTGACGCGGGCGGTGACGGAGCGCTCGTCCTCGGCGCTGCGCCGCCGCTCGACGTACCCGGCCGCCTCCAGCCGCTTGAGGAGCGGGGACAGCGTGCCCGAGTCCAGCCTCAGACGCTCCCCGATCCCCTTCACCGGCAGCTCGCCGTACTCCCAGAGCACCAGCATCACCAGGTACTGGGGGTACGTGAGGCCGAGCTCCTTGAGGGCGCCGCGGTAGATCCCGTTGAACGCGCGGGTGGCGGCGTGCAGCGAGAAGCAGATCTGGTGGTCGAGCCGGAGGAAGTCCTCGTCCCGGGCCGTGTCGAGCGTCTCCATGCCTCCAGGTTACGCGATACCCGATTCAATTGCGCACAACTCAATTGTGCGCTATCAATGACAGGGCACCCCACCGCACACCCGTGGACAGAACCCACCTCACACCCGTGGACAGAAAGAGAAGTCACCGATGAACGCGATCTACACCGCCGTCGCCACCGCCAACGGCCGCGAGGGCCGCGCCGTCAGCTCCGACGGCCACATCGACCTCCCCCTCGCCCACCCCAAGGCCCTCGGCGGCAATGGCCAGGGCACCAACCCCGAGCAGCTCTTCGCCGCCGGCTACGCGGCCTGCTTCGCGAGCGCCATGGGTGCGATCGCCCGGCAGGAGAAGATCGACATCACGGACGCCTCGGTGACCGCCGAGGTCAGCATCGGAAAGGACGAGGCCGACAGCGGCTTCGGTCTCGCGGTCGTCATGCGCGCCGAGCTCCCCGACCACCTCCAGGGCGAGCCGGGCCGCGAGCTCCTGGAGAAGACCCACGCCTACTGCCCGTACTCCAAGGCCACCCGCGGCAACATCCAGGTGGAGCTCGTCATCGAGTGACCAGGGAGGTCAGGGAGGTCAGGAAGGTCAGGGAGATCAGCCGCCCGGCCGACGGCACGAAAGCCCCCGGCGTGCGTACGTACCGCGTACGCACGCCGGGGTCATCGCGTTCCCCTGACAGTCATCGGGCGCGACAGGCTCAGGCCGGCACCGAGCAGTTTGCGCAAGGCGATGATCGAGGCGGCGAGGAGGATGCTGTTCCAGGAGGGTTCGCCGGCCAGGCGGATCAGGCCGGCGGCGGTCAGGAAGTCGAGCAGGACAGCCAGCGCCTGGCGGGCCGTACGCGTGAGGCGGTAGGCCGCCGCGGCGGAGACCAGCCCTGCGGCGGTGATCAGTACGGCTGCCGTCTGGAGCCACGGAGTCATGTCGGCATGCCCTTGGCGCTCTGCGGCAGGGATGTGCCGCCTTGCTCGATCGCGGCCCGCTCCTTGTCGATCTCCCGGCCGAGGAAGTAGTTCAGGGCGGTCCGGATGGCGGCGATGGCCGCCAGCTGCCCGATCTCGGTGAAGCTGGGCGCCACCGCGGTGCGCAGCACGTCTCCCGCGAGCTGGAACTCCAGGCCGAGAACGAGAAATCGACCGAGGCTCAGACGGATGCGGTTGAAACCGGCCACCTGGCCGCGCCCGCGCACACCGGCCAGCACGAACTGGATGAAGGCCCAGACGGCGCCCACGAAGATGATCAGCGCGCCGGCGGACTCGATCAGCCGGACCAGAAGGCCGATCACGTCGCGCAGCGCCGACTCGGGCAACAGCTCCACCGACAAGGTCATGGATCAGCCGGTACCCCCCGCCGGCGCCCGTGACTCGCCGCATGCTCCAGGCAGCCCAGTCCGCCACCGGGCGGACCAGGCACCCGCCCCGGTCGCGGCCGGCGCCGGTGAGCGGTGCGGACCTCGTCGAGGGCGACCACCGCCCGCGCACCGGTCAGAGTCGCGCCCCACGCACGCCCAGCCCATCACGGGGCCCCATGCGCCGGTGAAGATCGATTCAGCACTGGAGCTGCGGTGAGCCGCCGCCATCCGGCCCACCGCCCCGAGAGTCCCCGGGCCACAACCGGTCCAGGTCGCGGCGGACGATGTCGGGCCAGAGGGTGTCGGCGAAGTAGGGCTCGGCTCGCCCTGCAAGGCCGGGCGTAGAGCGGTGGGGTGAGGAGGCTCCAGGCACTCCGGGTGTCGGGGGCCGCTCAGGTGGCCGGGTGCTCGCTGGGGACGCTGCTGTGGATCGAGAACAGCCCCAGCCATCTGGCCGAAGCCCTGACGACCGCGCGTCGCGACCAGTACACCGGTCGCGACGCGTGCTTGGCCTGCGTGACGCGGTTGTTCAGGCGGTGGTGCGGTTGCCCTGGCGTGCGGCGAGGGCGGCCTCAGTACTGGGGTAGGCGGGCAGGAAGGTGTCCATTCCGGTGACGCTGAGCATGCGGCTCAGCCGGTCGGGGATGGCCGCCAGGGTAAGGGAGCCGCCGGCGTCCTTGGCACAGCGCCAGATGCCCACGAGGGCTCCCAGTCCTGAGGAGTCGCAGAAGGTGACGCCCGACAGGTCGGCGAGCAGGTCCGGGTGGCCGTTCGCGATGAGTTCCAGGGCGCGGGTCCGCACGGCGGGCGCGGTGGTGATGTCGAATTCGCCGGACAGTGCGATCACGGCCAGGGCGCCGTCGGTGTGCGGGACGTCGATGTGGAGTGCGTAGGTCATGGGCGTCGGTTCTCCTGCCCGACGGGGGCGTCGGCGGTCGGGGCGGCGGCGCTGTGAGCGGTGGTGGTGATGCCCGCGGGAACGGCATCGATTGGGGGAACGGACAGGGCCAGCAGGGCCACGTCGTCGCGTTCGGTGTCGGGGAGGGTGTCCAGGAGCGCGACGGTGTCGTCGATCAGGGCGCCGGCACTGACCGGCGCAGGCCGCTGGGCCAGGAACTCCGTCAGTCCCGTATCGGCGAGCATGTCACCATCGGCGGTGCGTGCCTCGGTCAGACCATCGGTGTACAGCAGGAGTCCCTCGCCGGGTGCCAGGTGCAGCGTGCGCGAGGCGAAGGCGGCTTCGGCGAACGCGCCGACCAGCATGCCGCCCGTGGCACGGACCGCCTCGACGCGCACACCGCCGCTCTCGGCAGGGCTGAGGTGGTAGGCGGGCGGGTGGCCGCCGGTGGCCAGCGTGACCGTGAAACCCCCGTCTGGGGCGGGATCGAGCAGGCCGAAGACGGCGGTGCAGAAGCGGGTACCGACCGCCGCGTCCAGCAGCAGCGCCGTGTTCAGTGCCTCCAGCGCGGCCGTGGGTTCGGCATCGACGAGGGCTGCGGCCCGCAGCGTGTAGCGGGTCAGTGAGGTGACCGTAGCGGCTTCGGCGCCCTTTCCACAGACATCGCCCAGGAAGAACGCCCACCGGCCTCCGCCGATGGGGAAGACGTCGTAGAAGTCGCCGCCCACTTCCTGCGGGGAGGCGGTCTTGTAGTGGCAGGCCAGCTCCAGGCCTGGCACCGCGGGCAGAGCGGGAGGCACCAGAGTGCGCTGCAGGGTGGAGGCGAACGCGGCGATGGCCGCCTTGTCCTGCTCCGCACGCCGGCGGGCTTCTTCCTCCGCCTGGCGCTTTTCCTGTTCGACCTTGCGGCGCTCCTGCTCCGCGCGCACGACGTGCAACGCCGACAGCCGCAGCTCCAGCTGGTCACGGACCACCGCGGCCAGGTCCGCGAGCGTGGCCGAATCCGCCTCGCTGATCTCGCGGGGGCGAGTGTCCAGGACGTTGACCGTGCCCAGCCGGTACCCGTCGGCGGTGATGATCGGAGCGGCGGCGTAGAACCGTACCCCCATCGGGCCGGCGACCAGCGGGTTGGAGCAGGCGACCGGATCGAGCAGGGTGTCGGCGATGACGGTGGTGTCATCGGTGAGCACCGCCGAGGCGCACAGGCCCGGATCGCGTCCGATCTCGGTGACGCCTTCCAGGCCGTGCGTGGCCTTGAACCAGATCCGGTCCTCGTCCACGATCGTCACCGTCGCCACCGGAACCTCGAACAGACGCGCGGCCAGCGCCGCGACTCTGTCGTAGGCGCCGTCCGGAGGGGTGTCGAGAATGTCGTAACGGCGCACCGCCGCCATCCGCGCCGCCTCGACCGATGCGGCCACAGGCTCGCTCGGTGCTATCGCAGGCAGACTCGCTTGCTCCGGCATAACCCTCGTCTCGCTATTCCCCCCAGGAAGGCGCCGACCAGACAGTCAGCACCCTGGAACCCTACCGAACGCGGCCGGCGCACTCGCTCCGCCGACGAGCTTTGGAACGCCCCGCTCGGACGGAGCAGGCCCTCATCGCCCGGTATCCAACTGACCGACGACGGCCGCCTTCGGACTCGTTGCCGTCGAACTCGTCGACGTCAGTTTGTCCGATCGCCTCGGTCAACAGCGACTGGGCCTGGCGGATGGTCTCCGGGCGTGGGCAGATCACCGCGGGGCAAGTGTTCGGGCGAATGATTGGGCGGGAAGCACGTGCGTTGATGGTTCCAAGCCCTGCTGGCCTGTGCCCCTGACAGCCCGGTTCTGACGAGCCCGGCTCCGTCGGGCACCGATTCTCAGCCTCCTGATCAACGTACGCTGAATTCCGTACGGATCGGACTTGTTCCGGAGTGGGTGCATACCACGGTGTAGGTGCCGTCGTCGTTCATCTGGCTCTCGTTCGTCTCTTCGGCCGCTCCGGGCGAGATGCCCTGCTCGGTCAACTCTGTGTCGCCATTGGGCGCCAGGAGAGAGAAATCGGCAGCCTCAGTCCCGGTGTTCTTGACGGTGAAGGTCACCCTCGCGCCGGGCGACACCTCCTGGGGCCGTCGATTTCAATGTGTATGGCAGCAATGACCCTGCGGGCCGCTGGACCCCCGCCAGCCGGCGTCCCGCGAGACTCTGTGCAGCTGCCCCACCGCCATTGAATCGGGCACCCGTTCGACTTCTCAGACTCCATCGGCCGACAATACCGCCAGCCGACGTCCCAGCTCACAGCCGTATACGGGACAGCCGATAGCAGTAGTAAGTGTCCGGGATTGGGAACCACGTACTCCCGGTCCTTCTGTCCCCGTACATGACGTAACACGTCTCACCGGGATCACAGGTGGGTGCCGCCTGTGCCGTACGGGCCAGCCCGGGAATTCCCAGTGCACAACCCCAACTCTCACACCCCGGCCTCCCCACCTGAAGCCAGCCACCCCGCCTCTCAATGAATCAGCAACACACCGGCCAGCCGTCGCCCCCTACACCAACAAGCCCCTCCGAGCGTCACTGGTTCAGTAGTCCCTTGACGGACACATTCGAATTGACGAAGGTCCAGACGAGGCCGTACCTTTCGGCCTCTATGCTCACTTCTCTGGGGTCAAGGGCTTCATATATGTCGTAGATCGACTCAGTCTTCTTCTGGGTCTTGAAGTCGAACGAGGAGATAAAGACGTCTGGCTCCTGCTCCGGCGACCAGAAAGCCGCCACGTATCGCGGCTTTCTGGTCATGTTGATCAAGTTGCTGTTGTAGCGCACTTTGCCGTGGTGTATGACGTGCTCGCCGCATCCGTCGGGTGGGCAGTAGTATCTCCCTTCCGATTTCATCCAGGAGAGTTTGGGATAACTGAATTCTTCGTCGATCTTCCCACGGTCCTCCCTCAGGACGGCAAAGCTAAGATGGGCGTCCAGTGTCTCGTACTTGGTGTCCTTGGGGAGCGTGATCACCTTCTCCTTCTTGAACTCCTCCCCGACGTCCAGTGTCGACCCAGGGCCCTGAAACTGCCCGGATCCGATGATCTCGCCCTCGGCGTTGCTCACGAACTTTTCTGCCTCTGTGGCATACCACCCGCCATCCTCATCTCCTTTCCATTCCTTCATTCCCTGGCCTGAGTCGGAGAACTTGGCCGAGTGTCCGTAGACCGTGTAGTCGTCGACGACAAGGTAGACCGGGATCCCTCCGGCGTTCTTCGCGTAAAGTTTGAGAGGGACGTGGACGTAGGGAGAATCGGCGTCCGTCTGCGGTTTTCCGAATTCCACTTTCAGGACAAAGTGCAGGGGGGCGGCAATGGGCTGATAGAGAATCGAGTAACCCAAGCTGGTGGCTGTCAGGAGCGCGGTAAATGTAACCCCTGCCGCGAACTTCCTGGGGTGTGGAATCCCCCTCCATACCCTGTCGCGTATGAGGGTGTGGAGAGCCCACAGGGACCAGAGCCACAAGGCAAGAAAGGCCAGGACGCTGGGTATGAGTTCTCGCTCCTGAAGCCAAATGAAGAGGAGAAGGCTCGTGGTGGCGAGAGCCATGAGCACTCCGAGAAGGACCAGCGCTCCGGACAGCTTCACCTGTCGGCGGCCCCAGTAGTCGACGACCGCGGGCACGGCAATGCCCTGAACCGCGCCTGCCAGCAGGAACAGAACACCGACCAGACGTTGCGCGAAGGTGAGTGCTCCGAGGGCGTCCGACCAGCCGATGACGGCGTGCAGCGCCAGCGAGCCGAGCAGCCCCGAGAGCATGACGGCAACGACCGCACGCCGTCTCCAGCCCCTGTCGTCGGGCCACACTCCGCTGTCGCCGCCACGCCAGTGAACGCGCGCACGATCGTCCAGGTCCATGTCGTCCGGGTAGCCGAGGCCGTGGAGTACCTTCCGCAACTCGCGAAGGGACCAGGCGCTCCCCACGGTCTTGCCGTGGATGGTGATCCGGCGCAAGCCGCGTCGGTCAGGTGGCTCGACGACCACCCATGGTCGTATGCCCATGGGACGAGGCTGGACGTCCCGCCATCCATGTGCACGCCGAGCTACTGCGTTCGGTTGAAACAGAGGTATCGACGAAGGTGCGCCATCCCGTCGGGGGCACTGCGAAGAGGGGCCAAACAGCCGAACATCATCACGCCAACAGTGGCGTGCCACTGACCATTACACCGGGTGGAACCGAAACCGCCGCCGCAGTGGCTCTACTTCAATCCGCTAAAACAACCTGACCACCGACGAGTGAACCGGTCCGATAGCGAAGACCGCTTCCTGTGGTAGTCCGCTGCCGTGCTGGCCCTGCTCGACGAGCCCGGCGCCGCCTGAGCGTCATCCGCGACCGCCGTCACAGCTCCCTGCCCCCACCCGAAGACGACGATGCCGCCCAGTTCACCGCGACGAGGTGCCCCATGCCGTCGACGAGGGCGTCTGGCATCCGACGCCTCCAGGCTCCGCCCTCCGGGGCGGTGAACACCAGGTCGGTCGGCTTCTTCCCCCGGCAGAGCCGCTGGAACAGCTGCACCTGCTCCGGGGTGAGCACGCGGGTCCGGCGCGACTTCTTCGTCTTGGGGGGGCGCCGTGGAACGTCCCGCCCTCGCCCCGTCGCTTCCAGGCTCGCTGCACGCGGAGCGTCGGCCGCTCGGAGACGAAGGTGTAGCCCCGGGGCTGCAATGCCGTCACCTCGCCCCACCGGAGGCCGGTGCTCACCAGCGCGTCGATGATGTCGACGGCGTCAGCGCGTACGTGCTCGCACAGGAGGGCGTACTCCCCGGGCTCCAGGAAGACCTCATCGTCCTCCGTGTCGTTTTCCTTGGGCAGCTTGGTGTGAGTGCAGGGGTTCGAGTCACGCAGCGCCGGATCGGCGTCCACGGCTGACTGGAGGATGCTGTAGAGCATGCCGTGGAGGTCGGCGATCGTCTCCACCGCGTACGGGCAGCGCTTCGTGCCCGGAGGGTGCAGAGGGGCCGGGCCTGCCGTTCTGGAGGTCCAGGATCCACTGGCTGACCTGATCGCGGGTGAGCTTCTCCCCCAGCTCGGAGACGGACAGCTCTCCGAACCACGGGACCATGACATGGGCATAGTCCGGGAATCGCTCGCTGTCCGGGCGCCGGCGGCTCGCTCGGCTCGACCAAGCCCTCACCGTTGCCCCACCCCGGCGCCATTGCCGGCCGTGGCCGTTGACCAGGTCGCGGAAACGTTCCGCCTGCGTCTCGTCGTCGAAGGCTCGCGGCGCGAGCGGCCCGTCGTCGAAGGCCTCACGGGCGCCGCCGGCCCGCCGCACGACAGTGCAGCCATATGGGGGACCGTACGGCGTGTCGGTGTGGCGATCGTGGGGCGAACGCCTTGCCGGCGCTAGCGTGAAACCGGCGTTCTCGCAGGTCACGACGTTTCTGCTGTGGTGGGGCGGGTGGGACTCGAACCCACGGCCGACGGATTATGAGTCCGCTGCTCTAACCGGCTGAGCTACCGCCCCTTGACGGCGTGGCGCGTACATGTGTGCGCGCCGTCTGCCGCAGCATAGCCGCTCATACGATCTCCTGCTGTGGATGGTCGGCTACGCCCGACCATGAGGACTTCCCCCGGCGCGGCATGGTTCCCGGAGACGAGAAAGAGGACCCCGAAGGGTCCTCTTTCTCTCTGCTCCCCCGGCTGGACTCGAACCAGCAACCCTCCGGTTAACAGCCGAATGCTCTGCCAATTGAGCTACAGGGGATCGCGCTCCCCCGACTGGACTCGAACCAGTAACCTGCCGGTTAACAGCCGGCTGCTCTGCCAATTGAGCTACAGGGGATTGCTGCGGTTGCACCGAACGTACCCACTCCGGATCTTCCCGGGCGGCGCTCGTTCGCTGCGACACATACATTAGCGCAAGCAGGGGGGTGCTCCGCCAATCGGTATGCCGTGGGCCCTCGTGGGCACCAGTGAGACATCAGGGAAGCTCCAGGGAAGGGTGGTGCCGCCGTGCGGTACAAGCTGACGTTCGTCGTGGGACTGGCCCTCGGTTACGTCATCGGCACTCGGGCCGGTCGCGAGCGCTACGAGCAGATGAAGAAGACGGCGCGGGATCTCTCCCAGAACCCGGCCGTGCGCAACGCGGCCGAGTCGGCCGCCCAGACCGGGCGCGAGGTCGCGGGCAAGGCGATGCACGTCATGAGCGACAAGGTGCCCGCGTCGGTCAGCGACAGGGTCCACGCCCTGCGCCGGCACAACGGGCATGTCGACACCAGCGCCCCCGAGGACGACTGGGGGACCAGCAACACCTGAGGATCCGGTGATCACCCGGGCGGGCGGGTTCGGCGGCGCACTCGAAAACGCGTCCCTTACCCCCCGCTCGGTCCCCGTACTCCTCCACGTGCGGCAGAATCTCCCGCATGGGGATAGTCGCCGGTCTGGACAGCTCTGCAGGTTTCACACGCATCGTCGTCTGCGACGCGGACACGGGAGCCGTACTGCGGCAGGGGTACGCCCAGCATCCCGGTGAGCCGAAGGCCGCCGACGTCGACCCGCAGGCCTGGCTGCTCTCGCTCGGCGAGGCGGCGTCCGGCGGGCTCCTCGAAGGTGTGCAGGCCATCGGCGTCTCCGCCCAGCAGCACGGGCTGGTGCCGCTCGACGCGCAGGGCGGCCTGGTGCGGCCCGCCATGGTCGGTAACGACAAGCGGGCGCAGGTGGCCGCCGCCGACCTCGTCGAGGCCCTCGGCGGACGGCAGGCCTGGGCCGAGGCCGTCGGGTCGGTCCCGCAGGCCGGTCAGCCGGTCGCCAAGCTCCGCTGGCTGGCCCGCACCGAGCCGGAGAACGCCCAGCGCGTCGCGATGATCCTCCAGCCGCACGACTGGCTGGTCTGGCAGCTGCTCGGGCGGCCCGTGCGGCGCACCACCGACCGCGGCGCCGCCTCGGCGACCGGCTACTGGTCGGCCGGCTCCGGCTCCTACCGCCCCGACCTGGTCGAGCTGGCCCTCGGCCACCAGGCCGCGCTGCCGGAGGTGCTCGGCCCCTCCGACGCCGCCGGCACCACCCCCGAGGGGCTGCTGATCTCCGCCGGAACGGGCGAGACGATGGCCGCCGCGTTCGGGCTCGGCCTTGCGCCCGGCGACGCGGTCGTCTCCCTCGGCGCCTCCGGCTCCGTGATGGCGGTGCACCACCAGGCGCTCGCCGACCCCCAGGGCATGATCACCTCCTTCGCCGACGCGACCGGCATGCACCTGCCCGTGGTGCACACCTCCAACGCGGTACGGGCGCTGCGCGGCAGCGCCGAGATGCTGGGCACGGAGAGCCTGGAGGAGCTGTCGGCGCTCGCCCTGAAGTCGACGCCCGGCGCCTCCGGCCTGGTCCTCCTGCCCTATCTGGAGGGCGAGCGGACGCCGAGACTGCCGCACACCGCCGGCACGCTCAGCGGCCTGCGCCGCGAGTCCATGAAGCCCGAGCACTTCGCGCGGGCCGCCTTCGAGGGCATGCTCTGCTCGCTCGCCGACGCCATGGACGTGCTGCGCGGGCGGGGCGTCGAGGTGCGCCGGGTGTTCCTGCTCGGCGCGGCGGCCGAGCTGCCCGCCGTCCAGGCCCTCGCGCCGGCGATCTTCGGCGCGCAGGTCGTCGTACCCCAGCCGGCGGACTACACCGCGCTCGGCGCGGCCCGGCAGGCCGCGTGGGCGCTCGGGGTCTCGCACGGCACCCTCTCTCCGGCCGCTCCCCCGGCCTGGCAGGGGGCCGTCGCCCAGGTCTTCGAGCCGGGCGAGGAACTGGCCCTGGGTCAGGCGGTGCGGCAGCAGTACGCGGCGACCCGGGACCAGATCCACCCGGGGGCGTTCGACTCCTGAACACGCGCTTAAACGAGTCGTCACGTCCGGGGGGCGCGGGCGATAGTAGAGCCCGTGCTCATAAGACTTCTCCGAACCCGTCTCGGACCGTACAAGAAGCCCATCGCCCTGCTGGTGCTCCTGCAACTGCTGCAGACCTGCGCCTCCCTCTACCTGCCGACCCTGAACGCCGACATCATCGACAACGGTGTCGTGAACGGCGACACCGGCTACATCCTGCGCTTCGGCGCGCTGATGATCGCGGTCTCCGTGCTGCAGGTCGTCTGCAACGTCGGGGCGGTGTACTACGGAGCACGGACCGCCTCCGCGCTCGGCCGGGACGTGCGGGCCGCGGTCTTCGAGCGGGTGCAGTCGTTCTCGGCCCGGGAGGTCGGCCAGTTCGGCGCGCCCTCGCTGATCACCCGTACGACCAATGACGTCCAGCAGATCCAGATGCTGGTCCTGATGGCGTTCACCCTGATGGTGTCCGCGCCCATCATGTGTGTCGGCGGCATCATCATGGCGCTGGGGCAGGACGTGCCGCTGTCGGGGGTGCTGCTCGCCGTGGTGCCGGTCCTGGGCATCGCGGTGTCGCTGATCGTGAAGCGGATGCGGCCGCTGTTCCGGACCATGCAGGAGCGGCTCGACACGGTGAACCGGGTGCTGCGCGAGCAGATCACCGGCAACCGGGTGATCCGGGCGTTCGTGAAGGACGCGTACGAGCGCGAGCGGTTCAAGGGGTCGAACACCGAGCTGACCGATGTCTCGATGGCCACCGGGCGGCTGATGGCGCTGATGTTCCCGACCGTGATGACGGTCGTGAACGTCTCCAGCGTCGCGGTGGTGTGGTTCGGGGCGCACCGCATCGACAGCGGCGGGATGGAGATCGGCGCGCTGACCGCCTTCCTCGCCTATCTGATGCAGATCGTGATGGCCGTCATGATGGCCACCTTCATGTTCATGATGGTGCCGCGCGCCGAGGTGTGCGCCGAGCGCGTCCAGGAGGTGCTGTCCACCGACAGCAGTGTCGTACCGCCGGCGGAGCCGGTGCGCGAGCTGCGGCGGCGGGGGCATCTGGAGGTCCGGGGCGCCGACTTCCGCTACCCGGGTGCCGAGGAGTCCGTCCTCAAGGGGATCGAGCTGGTCGCCCGGCCGGGCGAGACGACCGCGATCATCGGCTCGACCGGCAGCGGCAAGTCCACGCTGCTGGGTCTGGTGCCGCGGCTGTTCGACGTGACCGGCGGTGAGGTCCTCGTCGACGGGGTGGATGTGCGCAGGCTCGATCCCGGGCTGATGGCGCGGACGGTCGGGCTCGTCCCGCAGAAGCCGTATCTGTTCTCCGGGACGGTGGCGACGAATCTGCGGTACGGAAATCCCGACGCGAGCGACGAGGAGCTGTGGCACGCGCTCGAGGTGGCCCAGGCTGCCTCGTTCGTGAAGAGGCTGGACGCCGGGCTGGACGCGCCGATCGCGCAGGGCGGGACCAATGTGTCCGGCGGGCAGCGGCAGCGGCTGGCTATCGCCCGGACGCTGGTGCAGCGGCCGGAGATCTATCTCTTCGACGACTCGTTCTCGGCGCTCGACTACGAGACGGACGCCCTGCTGCGGGCCGCGCTGGCCGAGGAGACGGCGGACTCGACCGTGGTGATCGTCGCCCAGCGGGTGTCGACCATCCGGGAGGCCGACCGGATCGTGGTCCTCGACGAGGGCCGGGTCGTCGGCACCGGGCGCCATCACGAACTGATGGCGGGCAATGACACGTACCGGGAGATCGTGCTCTCCCAGCTGACCGAGGCGGAGGCAGCCTGATGGCCGGTCCTGGCGGACGGATGATGGCCGGCGGCGGCCCCGACCAGCGGTCCATGGACTTCAAGGGCTCCGGCAGACGGCTGCTGAAGGCGCTGGCGCCCGAGCGCGGCGCGCTGTGGCTGATGCTGGTCGCCTGTTTGCTCAGCGTGGCCGGCGCGGTGGTCGGTCCGCTGATCCTCGGCAGGGCGACCGACCTGGTCTTCGCGGGCGTGGTCGGACGGCGGATGGCCGACGGCACCACCAAGGCGCAGGCGCTCGACGGGCTGCGGGCCCAGGGCGACCACGGGATGGCCGACATGCTGTCCGGGGTCGACTTCACCCCCGGCCGGGGCATCGACTTCACGGCGGTCGGCCATGTCCTGCTGTGGGCGCTGGCCATCTATGTGGCGGCCGGGCTGCTGATGCTGGTCTCCACCCGGATGTCGATCAGGGTGATCAACCGGACGGTCTACCGGATGCGGGAGGACGTCCAGGCGAAGCTGGCGCGGCTTCCGCTGTCGTACTTCGACAAGGCCAAGCGCGGCGAGGTGCTCAGCCGGGCGACCAACGACATCGACAACATCTCGCAGACGCTCCAGCAGTCGATGGGTCAGCTGATCAACTCGCTGCTCACCATCGTCGGCGTCCTCGCGATGATGTTCTGGATCTCGCCGCTGCTCGCGCTGGTGGCCCTTGTGACCGTGCCGGTGTCGGTGGTCGTGGCGACGCGGATCGGCAAGCGCTCGCAGCCGCACTTCGTGCAGCAGTGGAAGTCCACGGGCAAGCTCAACGCCCATGTGGAGGAGATGTACACCGGTCATGCGCTGGTGAAGGTCTTCGGGCGGCAGGAGGAGTCGGCCGCCGGGTTCCGGGAGCAGAACGAGGCGCTGTACGAGGCCGGGTTCAAGGCGCAGTTCAACAGCGGTGTCATGCAGCCGGTGATGTTCTTCATCTCGAACATCAACTATGTGCTGGTCGCCGTGGTCGGCGGGTTGCGGGTGGCCTCCGGCACGCTGTCGATCGGCGATGTGCAGGCGTTCATCCAGTACTCCCGGCAGTTCTCGATGCCGCTGACGCAGGTCGCGTCGATGGCGAACCTGGTCCAGTCGGGTGTCGCCTCGGCGGAGCGGATCTTCGAGCTCCTCGACGCCGAGGAGCAGACGCCGGACGCCCCGGTGAGCGGGCGGAGCGGGATCGGGACGGCCCCGGCCGGAGGCTGGGGGAAGGCGTCCGAGGTCAAGGGCAAGGTCGCCCTGGAGCGGGTCTCCTTCCGCTACGAGCCGGAGAAGCCGCTCATCGAGGATCTGTCGCTGACGGTGGAGCCGGGCCAGACGGTCGCGATCGTCGGCCCGACGGGCGCGGGCAAGACCACGCTGGTCAATCTGCTGATGCGGTTCTACGAGACGACCGGTGGCCGGATCACGCTCGACGGCGTCGACGTCGCCGAGATGTCCCGCGACGACCTGCGGTCCGCGATCGGGATGGTCCTCCAGGACACCTGGCTGTTCGGCGGGACGATCGCCGACAACATCGCCTACGGCGCGGCCGGGGACGTCACCCGGGAGCAGATCGAGGAGGCGGCGCGGGCGGCGCACGCCGACCGGTTCATCCGCACGCTGCCCGACGGGTACGACACGGTCCTGGACGACGAGGGCTCAGGTGTCAGCGCGGGCGAGAAGCAGCTGATCACGATCGCGCGGGCGTTCCTGTCGGACCCGGTGATCCTGGTCCTCGACGAGGCGACGAGCTCGGTCGACACCCGTACGGAGGTGCTGATCCAGAAGGCGATGGCGCGTCTGGCGCACGGCCGGACGAGCTTCGTCATCGCGCACCGGCTCTCCACTATCCGCGACGCGGACGTGATCCTGGTGATGGAGAACGGCTCGATCGTCGAACAGGGCACGCACGACGAGCTGTTGACGGCGGGCGGGGCCTACGCCCGGCTGTACGCCGCGCAGTTCGCCCAGGCGGTCGCCGAGGTCGACTGAGGCGCGTCAGTCGAGGTAGCCGCGCAGTTGGTCGGCGAAGGCGTGGTCCCGCAGTTTGCTGAGGGTCTTGGACTCGATCTGGCGGATGCGTTCGCGTGTCACGCCGAAGAGCCGTCCTATCTCCTCCAGGGTGCGGGGCCTGCCGTCGTCGAGGCCGTAGCGGAGCTGGACGACCTTGCGTTCGCGCTCGCCGAGGGTGGAGAGGACCGCCTCCAGGTGCTCGCGCAGCAGCAGGAAGGCGGCGGACTCGACGGGGGAAGCGGCGTCGCCGTCCTCGATCAGGTCGCCGAGCGCGACGTCGTCCTCCTCGCCCACGGGGGCGTGCAGGGAGACCGGTTCCTGGGCGAGGCGCAGCACTTCGCCGACCCGCTCGGGGGCCAGGTCGAGCTGGGCGGCGACCTCTTCCGCGGTGGGTTCGTAGCCGCGTTCCTGGAGCATCCGGCGCTGGACGCGGACGACCCGGTTGATGAGTTCGACGACGTGGACGGGGACGCGGATGGTCCGGGCCTGGTCGGCGAGGGCCCGGGACATCGCCTGGCGGATCCACCAGGTGGCGTACGTGGAGAACTTGAAGCCGCGGGCGTAGTCGAACTTCTCCACGGCTCTGATCAGGCCCAGATTGCCCTCCTGGACCAGGTCGAGCATGGTCAGACCGCGCCCGACGTACCGCTTGGCGACGGAGACGACCAGACGCAGATTGGCCTCGATGAGCCGCCGTTTGGCCATCCGGCCCATGACGACGAGCCGGTCCAGGTCGAGCGCCAGCTGGGAGTCCAGGTCGGCGGCCGAGGCGAGTCTCTCCTCGGCGAAGAGCCCGGCCTCCACCCGGCGGGCGAGTTCGACCTCCTCTGCGGCGGTGAGCAGCGGAATGCGGCCGATCTCCCGCAGGTACTGGCGGAAGAGGTCGGAGGAGGGCCCGCTCGCGCCGGGGTCGGCCTGTCGGGCGACGGGTGACTCGGGTGGCTCGGGGGCCTCGTCGACGAAGTCGTCGGGGGCGGCCGCCTCGGGGTGGTCGGCGGCCGGGTGTTCTTCGGGCACGACAGGGGCCGGGGGCAGGGTCCGGGTCTGCACGGGGGCGACCTCCAGGGTGATCGCTGCCGGGTCGGGGGCGTGCGGCAGCGGGACGGGGGCGGCCGGGCCGCTGTCTCCGTCCCGTACACGATGACCGGAACCGCGGGGGTGATCGGCCCATGGTCGATGGACCGGCCGCGCTCCGAGGCCTCGGGCACCGGACCCAGTGTGGGGTACGACACATCACTGCCACGAGGGGCGTGCGGTGACTTTTTGGGGCCGGACGACTACGAGGAGGAACTTCGTCCGAAGCTTCGCCTGGTGGGCGACCGGCGGGCTACAGCGCCGCGGCTCCGTTGGTGCGGAGCGACTGGCCGTACTGGGTGAGCACCCACAGCTCGTTCTGTACGGCCGCGACCCGCTCGGGGTCGCCGTTGGCGCCCAGGCGGGCCAGGGTGCCCTGGATGTCGCGGATGCGGCGGTCGACGGCGCGCAGGCGGACGGTGACGAGCTGGTCGCCGGCGTAGTTCTCGTCGACGGTCCTGGCGAAGATCGCCTCGACGGCGAGTTCGGTGACGAGCGCGCGGACGGTGTCGTTGGGCGCGGCCTCGCGGACGGCGGTCAGGTAGTCGGCGGGGGCGCCGGTGGCGCCGCCCGCGTCCTGGATGCACTGGCGGACGGCGGCGTAGGGCGGGGCCGTGAACTCGTCGATGCCGTACGCGTCGAAGGCCGGGGAGACCAGTTCGGGGCGCTGGAGGGCGAGCTTGAGCAGCTCGCGCTCGGTGCGGTGGGCGGGGCTGCGCAGATTGAGCGCGGGGCCCGCCTGGGCGGCGGGCGCCTGGATCGGCGGGGCCGCCTGGCGGTTGCGGTCGGCGGGGGCGGGGCCGCGTCCGCCGCGGTCGCGCGACCAGCGGGCGATCTGGGCGACGCGCTTGACGACGAACTGGGTGTCGAGGATGCCGAGCATGCCGGCGAGCTGGACGGCGACCTCGTGCTGCGAGGCGATGTTCTTGATCCGGGCGACGATCGGGGCGGCCTCGTCGAGGGCGGCGGCGCGGCCGGCCGGGGTCTCCAGGTCGTAGCGGTTCACGATCTGCCGCAGGGCGAACTCGAAGAGCGGGGTGCGCGGCTCGACGAGTTCGGCGACGGCCTGGTCGCCCTTGGCGAGGCGCAGATCGCAGGGGTCCATGCCGTCGGGGGCGATGGCGATGTAGGTCTCGGCGGCGAACTTCTGGTCGTCCTCGAAGGCGCGCAGGGCGGCCTTCTGGCCGGCGGCGTCGCCGTCGAAGGTGAAGATCACCCGGGCCGAGCCGTTGTCCATCAAGAGCCGGCGGAGGATCTTGATGTGGTCGCTGCCGAAGGCGGTGCCGCAGGTGGCGATGGCGGTGGTGACGCCGGCGAGGTGGCAGGCCATGACGTCGGTGTAGCCCTCGACGACGACGGCGCGGCTGACCTTGGCGATGTCCTTCTTGGCCAGGTCGATGCCGTAGAGGACCTGGGACTTCTTGTAGATCGGGGTCTCGGGGGTGTTGAGGTACTTCGGGCCGTTGTCGTCGTCGCGCAGCTTGCGCGCGCCGAAGCCGACGACCTCGCCGCCGACGTCCCGGATCGGCCACATGAGCCGGCCGCGGAAGCGGTCGATGGGGCCGCGGCGGCCGTCCTGGGAGAGTCCGGAGAGGATCAGCTCCTTGTCGGAGAAGCCCTTGCCGCGCAGATAGCGGGTGAGGTGGTCCCAGCCGGCCGGGGAGTAGCCGACGCCGAAGTGCTCGGCGGCGGCCTGGTCGAAGCCGCGCTCGGCGAGGAACTTGCGGCCGATCTCGGCCTCGGCGCCGCCGAGTTGGTCGGCATAGAACTGGGCGGCGGCCCGGTGGGCCTCGACGAGGCGGATCCGCTCGCCGCGCTGGTGGCCGGGGTTGTAGCCGCCCTCTTCGTACCGCAGGGTGATGCCCGCCTTGGCGGCGAGGCGCTCGACCGTCTCCGAGAAGGAGAGGTGGTCGATCTTCATCACGAAGGCGATCGTGTCGCCGCCCTCCTGGCAGCCGAAGCAGTGGAACAGGCCCTTGCTGGGGCTGACCTGGAAGGAGGGCGACTTCTCGTCGTGGAAGGGGCAGAGGCCCTTGAGGTTGCCGCCGCCGGCGTTGCGCAACTGGAGGTACTCGGACACGACGGCGTCGATCGGGACCGCGTCCCGGACCGCCTTCACGTCGTCATCGTTGATCCTGCCTGCCACGCGTGAAGTCTACGGCGGCGGCGGGGTGATCAGATCAGGCTCTCCAGGGGTACGGAGGGGTCGGCGAGGGCCTCGGTGTCCACCGGGGACTGGGCGCGGACGAGCCGCTGCACGGCCTCTGTGACGTCCCACACATTGACGTTCATCCCGGCGAGCACCTGGCGGTCCTTGAGCCAGAAGGCGATGAACTGCCGCTTGCCGACGTCGCCGCGCAGGACGACCTGGTCGTACGAGCCGGGCGGCGCCCAGCCCGAGTACTCCATGCCCAGGTCGTACTGGTCGGAGAAGAAGTACGGGACGCGGTCGTAGGAGACGGGCAGGCCCAGCATGGCGCGGGCGGCGGCGGGGCCGCCGTTGAGGGCGTTGGCCCAGTGCTCGACGCGCAGCCGGGTGTGCAGCAGCGGGTGGTGGGCGGCGGCGACGTCGCCGGCCGCGTAGATGTCCGGGTCGGAGGTGCGCAGCGAGGCGTCGACGGCGATGCCGCCGCCGTGGGCGCGGTCGACGAGGTTGAGGCCGGCGGTCTCGGCGAGGGTGGTGCGCGGGGCGGCGCCGATGGCGGCGAGGACGGCGTGGGCGGGGTGCTCCTCGCCGTCGTCGGTGCGGACGGCGAGGACCATGCCGTCCTGGCCGACGATCTCGGTGAGCCGGACGCCGAAGCGGAAGCGGACGCCGTGCTCGGCGTGCAGGTCGGCGAAGAGCTGGCCGAGCTCGGGGCCGAGGACGTGGTGGAGCGGGGTGGGCTCGGACTCGACGACGGTGACCTCGGCGCCGTAGCCGCGGGCCGCGGCGGCGACCTCCAGACCGATCCAGCCGCCGCCCGCGATCACGAGATGGCCGTTGTCACGGCCGAGGGCGGCCAGGACGTGGCGGAGCCGGTCGGCGTGGGCGAGCCGGCGCAGGTGGTGGACGCCGGCCAGTTCGGTGCCGGGGATGTCGAGGCGGCGCGGCTCGGCGCCGGTGGCGAGGAGGAGCCGGTCGTAACGGATGACGGTGTTGTCGCCGAGGCGTACGGTGCGGGCCTCGCGGTCGACGGCGGTGACGGGCTGGCCGAGGTGGAGCTCGATGTCGTTCTGCGCGTACCAGGCGGGTTCGTGGACGAAGACGGTGTCCCGCTCCTCCTTGCCGGTGAGGTAGCCCTTGGAGAGGGGTGGGCGCTCGTAGGGGTGGTCGCGTTCGTCTCCGATGAGGATCACCCGGCCGTTGAACCCCTCGTCGCGGAGAGTCTCCGCCGCCTTGGCCCCGGCGAGTCCTCCGCCGACGATGACGAAGGTCTGATCTGCGTCGACCACGTTGATTCCTCCTCGTTGCGACCGGTTCCACGCTACGCCTCCGGGCGTTCGGCGAGCCGTACCGCCCCGAGCCCCCGAACGAGCGTCCCGCACGCAGGGTGATGGCGGAAGGGGGCGAGTCGGGGACGTCCGGTCAAGATCCGGCGGACCCGGCGAGGCTTTTGGGACCCGCCCCGGACCCGGACCAGGACCCGCCCTCCTAGGGGTGGAGGCGGAGGCGGGCGTGGAGAGTGCGGGCGGAGGCGTCGGTCAGGGAGGAGATCTGGTCGACGATCACCCGCTTGCGGGCGCGATCGTCGCCCGCCGTGTCGAACAGGGCGCGGAACTGGGGGTCGAGGCCCTCGGGTGCGCGGGCGGTGAGCGCCTCGGCGAGTTCGGCGAGGACGATGCGCTGGTCGGCGCGGAGGGCTTCCTGCTCGGCGCGCTGCATGACGTACCGGTCGGCGACGGCCTTGAGGACGGCGCATTCGTTGCGGGTCTCGCGGGGGACGACGAGTTCGGCGTCGTACCGGGTGAGGCGGCCGCTGCCGTACCGCCGGCGGGTGGCGCCCTCGGCGGCGAGGCAGAAACGGCCGATCAGCTGGCTGGTGGCGTCCTTGAGGCGGGCCTGTGCGACGGCCGATCCGTCGTACCCGTGCGGCCACCACTCCTGTTCGACCAGGCGGTCGAGGGCGTCGGCGAGCTCCTGCGGGTCGGTGTCGCGCGGGACGTAGCGGCCGATGGCGACGGTCCAGATGTCGGCGCGCTCGGGCTCGGAGAAGAGCATGTTCGGGTCGATGTGTCCGGCGTGCAGGCCGTCCTCGAAGTCGTGGACGGAGTAGGCCACGTCGTCGGACCAGTCCATGACCTGGGCCTCGAAGCACTTGCGGTGGTCGGGGGCGCCGCGCCGGACCCAGTCGAAGACGGGCAGGTCGTCCTCGTACACACCGAACTTGGGCGAGTGGGGGTCGTCGGGGTGGCCGCCGCGCGGCCAGGGGTACTTGGTGGCGGCGTCCAGGGCGGCGCGGGTGAGGTTGAGGCCGACGCTGACGAGGTCTCCGCCGGCGTCCTGGACGAACCGCTTGGGTTCGATCCGGGTGAGGAGGCGGAGCGACTGGGCGTTGCCCTCGAAGCCGCCGCAGTCCTTGGCGAAGTCGTTGAGGGCCTGTTCGCCGTTGTGCCCGAAGGGCGGGTGGCCCATGTCGTGGGAGAGGCAGGCGGCTTCGACGAGGTCGGGGTCGCAGCCGAGGGCGGCGCCGAGTTCGCGGCCGATCTGGGCGCACTCCAGGGAGTGGGTGAGCCGGGTGCGGGGGCTGGCGTCCCAGGCGTGGCTGCGCGTGCCGGGGGTGACCACCTGGGTCTTGCCGGCGAGCCGTCGCAGGGCGCTGGAGTGCAGCACGCGCGCGCGGTCCCGCTGGAAGGCGGTGCGCCCGGGGCGCTTGTCGGGCTCCTCGGCCCAGCGTTCGGTCGCGGTGTCGTCATAGCCCGGGGTGTCCGTGATGCCTTCCATGCACCGAAGGTAACCGCCGGGACCGACAGACATGCCCTCAGGCGGAGGCGAGTTCCCGTGCGGAGGCGGGAGTGGGGGTGGGGGCGGGCGTGGCCAGGGAGCGGTCGTAGCGGTGGAGGACCAGGCGGGCCAGGGCGGGATGGGCGCCGAGGGGGGCGGCGGCGATCCAGGGGGCGTGGGCGGCGGTGCGGCCGGCGAAGAGGCCGGGGGCGGTGAAGCAGGAGGCGACGGCGATCCGGTGCCGGCCGCGGGCGGCGAGCAGGCGCAGGGCGTCGGGGACGGTGGGGGTGGCGGCGGAGGCGTACGCGGGGACGACGGGCACGCCGCCGAGGCGTTCGCCGAGGAGTGCGGCGGTGCGGCGGATGTCGGCGAGGGACTCGGGGTCGCGGGAGCCGGCGGCGGCGAGTACGACGGCGGCGGAGCGCGAGGCGCTGTCCTGCGGGGTCCAGCCCGCCTCTGCGAGCCGGTCCGCGAGAGCCTCGACGAGCAGCGGGTGCGGGCCGAGCGGGGCGGCGATCCGGGTCCGTACGGCGGGCGCGGTGGCCGCGGCCGCGGGCAGGTCGTGCTTGACGTGGTAGCCGCGTCCGAAGAGGAGCGGTACGAGTACGGCGTCCCGGCCGCCCTCCTCGGTGAGAGCGGCGAGGGCGTCGGTGAGGAGCGGGGCGTTCAGCTCGACGTGGGCGAGGCGGACGTCCAGGCCGGGGCGGAGCTCGCGGACCCGGTCGAGCAGCAGGGCGAGGGTGGCGCGGGCCCGGGGGTCGCGGCTGCCGTGTCCGACGGCTATGAGGGTGGGGGCGGTGGCGCTCATGAGCCGGCGCCTTTCGTCGGGGTGGCCCAGGGTGGCGTGCCCGGGGGCGGCGTGCTCGCGGGTGGCGTGCTCCCCGGTGGCGTCGGGGCGGCCGGTCGGGCGCATCTGGCTCAGCTGGACGCCGAGCTGCGCCGTGATCCGGCCGAGCAGGTCGGCGGTGCTGTCGAACGTGCTGTCCGGATCCGTCATGCACCGATCCTGACCGCCGCACGTTGCCTGCCCGTTGCGCGGGCGTCACGAGTGTTTACCGCGCCCTCACCCTCCCCCTCTCCGCCGCGTCAGGGGCGGGGTCGGGTCAGGCGCCGGTGTCCAGCCAGACGTGCAGCGGGCCGATCTCCGCGAAGCCGACGGAGAGGGCGGGCGCCAGATCGTCCCCCGACTCGTAGCCGACGGCGGGAACGCCGTCGGCCACCAGGCCCAGGCACCCGGTCCACACGTCGGCCGGGTCGGTCCCCTCGGCGGTGAAGACGTTGGAGAGGCCGGTCACGGGGCCGCTGTCGCTGAGCACCGCCCCGCCGACGATCCGGCCGTCCGCGCCGTACCCGGCGACCACGCGCGTCGCGGGGTCGGCGAGCAGTTCGGGGCGGAACAGGGCGACCTCGTCGGGGTCGTCGCCGCTCCAGGCGGCCGCCCAGGCGGTGAGTTCCTCCGGGGTGCGGACCGGCCGCCACGTCGCGGTGGGCGGCGGCAGGGCGAGTCCGGCGGGCCGGTGGATCCAACGGGCCTCGAACAGCAGCCGGAAGCCGTCGGCCGCCAGGTCGAGGCGGGCGAAGCCGTCCTTGACCGAGGCGCCGGGGGTGGAGCGGTCGATGCCGTCGAGGACGTCCCGTACCGACGCGTCGGCGGCGAGCGTCACGGCGTCGGGGTAGTACGGCGGGGTGCGGCGGCCGTTGGTCCAGGCCCGGGGGCCGAAGGCGCCGGGCCGGCCGTGGGCGCGGCACATCGTGTCGCACCACTCGGCGTTGTTGCGGACGGCTTCGATGATCATGCGCGGATCGTACGGCCGTCCTTCGAACCGCCACCCCTCCTTTTCACGCTTCCATATTACGGAATATATTTTCCACTATGAGAAGGTCTCCCTCCGCTCTCCCGACACTCCCCCGGCGCCTGGTCGCCGAACTCGTCGGCACCGCCGCCCTGGTGGCCGTCATCATCGGGTCCGGCATCCGCGCCGGCGATCTGAGCCAGGACATCGGCGTGCGGCTGCTCGCCAACTCGCTCGCCTCCGCCATCGGGCTCGGGCTGCTCATCACCCTCTTCGGCCCCCTGTCCGGCGGCCATCTCAACCCGGTCGTCACCCTCTCCGACTGGTGGTCCCGCCGGGGCGAGGACGGCGCCCCGGGCGGCCGGGAGGTCGGTCTCTACCTCGCCGCCCAGCTCGCCGGGGCCGTCACCGGCGCCCTGCTCGCCGAGGCGATGTTCGGGCGGACGCCGGGCGCCTGGTCCACCCAGGCGCGGTCGGAACCCCACCTCCTGCTCGGCGAGACGGTCGCCACCATGGGGCTCGTCCTGCTCATCGAGGGCCTGCGCCGCGCCGGCCGCACCGCGTTCGCCCCCGTCGCCGTGGCCGGGTACATCCTGGCGGCGATCTGGTTCACCTCCTCCGGCTCCTTCGCCAACCCGGCGGCCACCGTCGGCCGCGCGTTCTCCGACTCCTTCACCGGGATCGCCCCCGGCTCACTGCCCGGTTTCATCGGGGCGCAGCTCCTCGGCACCCTGCTCGGCATCGCCCTCGCGTCCGCGCTCCACGGCCCCGGGCACGGTCCCGGTCGCCACCCCGGCGAACCGAACGGTCCCGTTCTGCGTCGAACACGTCGGACGGGGTGACGGGGCGGGCGAGATCCACGGAGGTCGATCGATGCGAGGCGTACGGGTTCGGGCGCGGGTCCCCGCCCGACTGATCCGGGCCTTCGCCGGGCTGATCCGGGCCTTCGCCCGGCCGGGCGGAGCCGCCCGGCTGACGCGGGCGTGCGCCCGGCTGGTCCCGTTCGCCGCCCGGACGAGCGGAGCCGCCCGGCCGGGCCGGGCCGTTCGGCTGCCGCGCACGACCCGGGCCCGTCGACGGACCGTGCAGGCCCTCATGGTCGGCGCCGTCCTCGCGCTCGCCCCGGCCACCTGGACGCACGCCGTCGCCGACAGCCGGCTCCGTACCGCCGCCGACGTGCCCGCGCGGGACGTCGCCGTCGTCTTCGGCGCCGGCCTGTGGAAGGGCCGACCCACGCCGTACCTCGCGCACCGGCTCGACACCGCCGCCGAGCTCCACCGCTCGGGCAAGGTGAAGGTCGTCCTCGTCACCGGCGACAACAGCCGGGCCGAGTACGACGAGCCCGACGCCATGCGCGCGTACCTCACCGAACGCGGGGTGCCGGACGACCGGATCGTCAGCGACTACGCCGGCTTCGACACGTGGGACTCGTGCGTCCGAGCGAAGAGGATCTTCGGCGTCGACCGTGCCGTCCTCGTCACCCAGGACTTCCACGTGGAACGGGCCGTGGCCCTGTGCGGGGCGGCCGGTGTCGAGTCGTACGGCGTCGGGGTCGCCGAACCGCACGACGCCACCTGGTACTACGGCGGCGCCCGGGAGCTGTTCGCGGCCGGCAAGGCGGCCCTGGACGCCGCGCTGCGCCCGGACCCGCGCTTCCTCGGCGAACGGGAGCCCGGCGTGGCGGAGGCGCTGGCCTCGGCGGGGTAGCTCTCAAGCCCTCACCCCGGGGCGGGCCGCCGGCTGAGCACGATGCACCGTTCCCGTAATCCGGCGCGCCCCCGGCCGTAACACGCCCGTCGCACGCTCGGGTACATGTCCGAGGCTGTCACCATCCCCACGCACTGCCCCTACTGCGCCCTCCAGTGCGGTATGTCGCTGAGCCCCGCGGCGGGCTCCGTGGAGGTGGTCGAACGCACCGACTTCCCCGTCAACCGGGGCGCGCTCTGCGGCAAGGGCCGCACCGCCCCGGCCGTGCTCTCCTCCCGGGTCAGGCTGACCGAGCCCCTGGTCCGATGCCCTGACACGGGTGTTCTGAAGCCCGCCACCTGGGAGGAGGCCCTCTCCGCCGTCGCCGACGGTCTGCACCGGACCCGCGCCGACCACGGTCCCGACGCCGTGGGGGTCTTCGGCGGCGGCGGTCTCACCAACGAGAAGGCGTACGCCCTGGGCAAGTTCGCCCGGCTCGTCCTCGCCACCTCGCAGATCGACTACAACGGCCGCTTCTGCATGTCGTCGGCCGCGGCCGCGCACCACAGGGCGTTCGGGCTCGACCGTGGCCTGCCGTTCCCCCTGGAGGACATTCCGCGCACCGGCTGTGTGATCCTCGTCGGCTCCAACCTCGCCGAGACCATGCCGCCCGCGCTGCGCTACCTCACAGAGCTGAAGGAGAACGGCGGCAAGCTGATCGTCGTCGACCCGCGCCGCACCCGGACCGCCGAGCACGCCGATCTCCATCTCGCGCCGCGCCCCGGCACCGACCTGGCGCTCGCGCTCGGGCTGCTCCATCTGGTCGTGGCCGAGGGCCGCACCGACGAGGAGTTCATCCGGGAACGCACCGAGGGCTGGGAGGCCGCGCGGGCCGGGGCGATGGCCCACTGGCCCGAGCTGGTGGAGCGGATCACCGGGGTGCCGGTGCCGCTGCTCCGCGACGCGATGCGCATGTTCTGCGACGCGGAGACCGGCATGGTGCTCACGGCGCGCGGCCCCGAACAGCAGTCCAAGGGCACCGACACGGTCGGCGCGTGGATCAACCTCTGCCTGGCGACCGGGCGAGCGGGCCGGCCGCTGAGCGGGTACGGCTGCCTCACCGGACAGGGCAACGGCCAGGGCGGCCGCGAGCACGGCCAGAAGGCCGACCAGCTGCCGGGCTACCGGAAGCTGGACGACCCGGCCGCGCGGGCGCATGTGGCGAAGGTGTGGGGGGTGGCGCCGGAGTCGCTGCCGGGGCCGGGCCGCAGCGCGTACGAACTCCTCGACGCGCTCGGGCGCGATGTGCGGTCCCTGCTGCTCATGGGCTCCAACCCGGTCGTCTCCGCGCCACGCGCCGCGCATGTCGAGGAGCGGCTGCGCTCGCTCGACTTCCTGGCGGTCGCGGACGTGGTCCTGTCCGAGACGGCCGAACTGGCCGACGTGGTGCTGCCCGTCACCCAGTGGGCGGAGGAGACCGGCACCACCACCAACCTGGAGGGCAGGGTGCTGCTGCGGCAGCGGGCGCTCACCCCGCCGCCGGGGGTCCGCAGCGATCTGGAGGTGCTGCACTCCCTGGCCGGGCTGCTCGGCTGGGAGAAGGGCTTCCCGACGGACCCGGAGGAGGTCTTCGACGAACTCCGCCGTGCCTCGGCCGGCGGCCCCGCGGACTACTCCGGCATCAGCTACCGCCGCATCCGCGAGGAGAACGGCGTCTTCTGGCCGTGCCCGGAAGTCGTGGACCCGGCCGAGGCGGGGGCGCAGTTCGGGGACGGGGCTCAGGCCGGCGTCGCGGCCGGCACCGCGGCCCGCGTCGCCGGTGTCCATCCCGGGACCCCCCGGCTCTTTCTCGACCGGTTCGCCACGACCGATGGGCGGGCCCGGTTCGTCGCCGTCGTGCATCGGGAGGCGGCCGAGGAGACGGACGCCGAGTATCCGGTCGTGCTGACGACCGGGCGGGTCGTCTCGCAGTACCAGTCGGGGGCGCAGACCCGGCGGGTCGACGAGCTGAACGCGGCCGCTCCCGGCCCGTTCGTGGAGCTCCATCCGCGGCTCGCCGCCCGGCTGGGGGTGGCCGACGGCGAGCGGGTCGCGGTGGTCTCGCGGCGGGGACGGTCGGTGGCGCCCGCGCGGATCACCGCGACCATCCGGCCGGACACCGTCTTCATGCCGTTCCACTGGCCGGGCGAGGGCCGGGCCAACACGCTCACCAACCCCGCACTCGACCCCGTCTCGCGGATGCCGGAGTTCAAGGTGTGCGCGGTGCGCCTCGAAGCGGTGGAACCGACCGCGTGAACCAGTCGCCACCGGCGACGAGCGGCCCCAGCGGGACCCCCGGCGCGGCGAGGTAGACCCAGGCCCGTACGGCGGCCCCGTCCCGGGCCCGGACCACCTCCCGCTCCACCCGCTCGTACAGGTTGCGCGGATGGCCGGGCCCCCGGTACTCCTCCAGCCGGTCCAGTACGGCGAGCAGTTCGCCGTACGCGCCGGGCGCCGCGGTCACCAGGTCGCCCGCGATCCCGGCCCCGATCCCGCCCGCCGTGCCGGCAGTCCGGCCCTCGGCCGGTACGGCGTACGGATAGCCGGGCCCGTCGTACAGCAGCGCGCCCGTGAGCCGGGCGGATTCCTCGGCGACCGTGCGGCCGAGGAGGAACCGGTCGTGGTTGTACGCGCCCGGGCGCAGGGTGCCGTACACGAAGAACGGCAGCTCCCGCGCCGCGGTGCTCATGGTGCTCACGGTGCGACGGTCTCGGCCGCGAGCCACGCCAGATAGCCGGCGGAGCCGCGGACGACGGGGGTGGCGATGATCTCGGGGGTGTCGTAGTCGTGCGCGGCCAGGAGGTGGGCCTCCAGGGCGGCGTAGGCGGCCTCCGTCGTCTTGAACACGACCTGCCACTCCTCGCTCGTCTCGATCGCCTGCTGCCAGTGGTAGACGGAGGTCACCGGCCCGGAGACCTGGGCACAGGCCGCGAGGCGCGCTTCGACGGCGCCGCGGGCGAGCGCCTCGGCCTTCTCGGCGCTGTCGGTGGTGGTGAGTACGGTGAGTGCGAGGGTCACGCTCCTCACCGTACCCATCCGCGCGCCGGCTCCGCGCCCGTCAGCCCGTCAGGCCGTCAGGCCGTCAGGCCGTCGTCGGCCCGTCAGGCCGCGGGCGCGAACTGGGCGGCGTACAGCAGGGCGTAGGCCCCGCCCGCCGCCAGCAGCTCGTCGTGCGTGCCCTGTTCGACGATCGAGCCGTTCTCCATCGCCAGGATCACGTCCGCGTCGCGGATGGTGGAGAGCCGGTGCGCGATGACGAAGCTGGTCCTGCCCCGGCGCAGGGAGGACATGGCCCGCTGGATGAGGACCTCCGTGCGGGTGTCGACGGAGCTGGTCGCCTCGTCGAGGACCAGGATCACCGGCTCGGACAGGAACGCCCGGGCGATCGTGACGAGCTGCTTCTCGCCGGCGCTGAGACCGGCGCCGTCCTCGTCGAGGACGGTGTCGTACCCGTCGGGAAGCGTGCGGATGAACCGGTCGGCGTGGGTGGCCATGGCGGCCTCGACGATCCGTTCGCGGGGGACGTCACCGGGGACTCCGTAGGCGATGTTGTCGGCGATCGTCCCGCCGAACAGCCAGGTGTCCTGGAGGACCATGCCGATCCCGCTCCGCAGGTCGGCGCGGGACATCTCGGCGATGTCGACGCCGTCGAGCGTGATCCGGCCACCGGTCGTCTCGTAGAACCGCATCAGCAGATTGACCAGCGTGGTCTTGCCCGCGCCCGTCGGGCCGACGATCGCGACCGTCTGGCCCGGCTCCACCGTCAGCGACAGATCCTCGATGAGCGGCTTCTCCGGCTCGTAGCGGAAGGCCGCCTTCTCGAAGGAGACCCGGCCGGTGACCTGGTCGGGGCGCCGGGACACGGCCGGGCCTGCGGACTCCTCGTCGGCGTCGAGGAGGTCGAAGACGCGCTCGGCGGAGGCGACGCCGGACTGGAGCAGGTTGGCCATGGCGGCGACCTGGGTGACCGGTCCGTTGAAGTCGTACGAGTACTGGATGAACGCCTGGACGTCCCCGATCGACAGGGTGCCGGAGGCCACCCGCAGTCCGCCGACGACAGCGATGAGGACGTAGTTGAGGTTGCCGACGAACGTGAGGGCCGGCTGGATGAAGCCGGACATGAACTGGGCGCGGAAGCTCGCCGCGTACAGCTCGTCGCCGAGCTCGTCGAAGCGGGCCACGGCCTCCTCGCGCCGCCCGAAGGCGACGACCTCGGCGTGGCCGGTGAACATCTCCTCGACGTGGCTGTTGAGGCGGCCGGTGACGGCCCACTGCCGGACGAACTGCGGCTGGGCCCGCTTGCCGATCCTGGCCGCCACGACGACGGACAGCGGCACGGTCGCCAGCGCGACGAGGGCGAGCAGCGGCGAGATCCAGAACATCATCACCAGGACGCCGACCAGGGTGAGCAGCGCCCGGATCATCTGGCTGAACGCCTGCTGGAGGGTCTGGGTGATGTTGTCGATGTCGTTGGTGGTGCGGCTGAGGACCTCGCCGCGCGGCTGCTTGTCGAAGTAGGACAGGGGCAGCCGGGCGAGCTTTCCCTGGGCGCGCTCGCGCAGCCGGTGGCCGGCCCGCTGGACGACGGTCGTCGCGAGCCGCTGCTGCAGCCAGTTCAGCGCGGCGGAGCAGGCGACGAGCGAGAAGGCGAGGGCCAGGGCCCTGGCGAGCGCGGGGAAGTCGACGCCTGCCGGGCTGCCGGCGCCGGAGACGACGAGGTCGGTGGCGTGCCCGAGGATCAGGGGGCTGAGGACGGCGAGGGTGACGGCGGCCGTGGCGGCGACCAGCACGGCGAGGAGCCGGGCACGCTCGGGTGCCATGGTGCGCAGCAGCCGCAGTCCGGAGGAGCGGAAGTCCAGCGACCGTTCGAGGGCGGGGGTGCTCAGACCGGGCCCGCGCTGCGGGACGGCGGGGCCTCGGCGCTCGGGAGCGCGCCGCGGGACGGGGAGACCTCGGCGCTGGGAGCCGTACAGCTCCTTCCCGTGCCGCTCCTTCCCGTGCCCCTCCTTCCCGTGCCCCTCCTCCTCGTGCCGCTCCTCGCGGCGTGTGTCGCTCATGCCGCTTCCTCCTCGGTGAGCTGGGAGAGGACGATTTCCCGGTAGGTGGGGTTGTCGCGCATGAGTTCCTCGTGGGTGCCGCTGCCGACGGCGCGGCCCTGATCCAGGACGACGATCCGGTCGGCGCCGCGGATGGTGGAGACGCGCTGGGCGACGATGACGACGGTCGCCTGCGCCGTCTCCCGTGCGAGCGCCTCCCTGAGCCGTGCGTCGGTCGTGTGGTCGAGGGCGGAGAAGGAGTCGTCGAAGAGGTAGACCCGGGGGCGGGCGACCAGGACCCGGGCGATCGCGAGGCGCTGGCGCTGTCCGCCGGAGAGGTTGGTGCCGCCTTGCGCGACGGGCGCGTCGAGGCCTTCCGGGAGGGCCCGGACGAAGTCGGCGGCCTGGGCGACCTCCAGGGCGTGCCACAGCTCCGCGTCGCTCGCCTCGGGCCTTCCGTACCGCAGATTGGTCGCCACCGTGCCGGAGAAGAGGTACGGCTTCTGCGGGACGAGGCCGACGGTGCGGGCGAGCAGGGTCCGGTCCATGGCGCGTACGTCGACGCCGCCGACGCGGACCTCGCCGCCGGTCGCGTCGAAGAGGCGCGGGACGAGGCCGAGGAGGGTGCTCTTGCCGCTGCCGGTGGAGCCGATGACGGCGGTGGTGCGGCCGGGGAGGGCGGTGAGGTCCACTCCGCGCAGGACGGGTTCCTCGGCGCCGGGGTAGCTGAAGTCGGCGCCGGTGATGTCGAGCCGGCCGGGGCCGTGCAGTGCGCGGACGGGTGCGAGGGGCGGGGCGACGGAGGGCCGGGTGTCGAGGATCTCCTGGATGCGTTCGGCGCTGACCTCGGCGCGGGGCATGTGCATGAGCAGGAAGAGCACCATCATCACCGACATGAAGATCTGGAGCAGGTAGCCGAGGAAGGCGATCAGCGAACCGGCCTGCAGGGCACCGGAGTCGAGCCGGTGGGCGCCGACCCAGATGATGCCGATGGTGGCCAGCTCCCAGATGATCAGGACGATCGGGAACATCAGGGCCTGGAGGCGGCCGGAGCGCAGTCCGACCGCGAACAGTTCGTCGTTGGCGGCCGCGAACCGGCGCTGCTCGTGCCGGTCGCGGACGAAGGCGCGGACGACCCGGATGCCGGTGATCTGTTCGCGCATGATCCGGTTGACCCGGTCGACGCGCTCCTGCATGCCGCGGAAGAGGGGGCGCATGCGCAGGACGACCGCGCCGACGGCGCCGCCGATCAGCGGGACGAAGAGCAGCAGGAGCAGGGCGAGCGGGGTGTCCTGTTGGAAGGCCATGACGATGCCGCCGACGCACATCAGGGGCGCGGCCACGAGCATCGTCAGGACGAGGACGGTGAACGTCTGCACCTGCTGGACGTCGTTGGTGGTGCGGGTGATGAGGGAGGCGGTGCCGAAGCGGCTCATCTCCCGCGCGGAGAAGTCCTGGACGCGGCGGAAGGCGGTGGCGCGCAGGTCCCGGCCGATCCCCATGGCGATCCGGGCGCCGAAGTAGGTGGCGGCCGCCGCAGCGGCCGCCTGGAGGAGGGTGACGGCGGCCATCAGGCCGCCGCCGGACAGGACGTGGGCGGAGTCGCCGCGCAGGACGCCGTTGTCGATGACGTCGGCGTTGAGGGTGGGCAGGGTGAGGGAGGCGAGGGACTGCAGGAGCTGGAGGAGGACGACCAGGGCGAGGGTGCGCCGGTGGGGCCGCAGCCGGCCGGCGACGAGTCTCAGGAGCATGGGTGCGGATCCCTCTCAAGCCGCGTAGGCGCGGACGGCCTTGGCGTCCCGCAGGGCCCGCGCCCACCAGGCGATCTGGTCGAGCATCGTCTTGGCGGCGGCGTCGGCTCCGGTGGGGTCCTTGTGGCGGCCGTCCTCCCCGAACTGGCCGTGCACGTGGTGGAAGGAGACGGTGTCCCGGACGGTCGTGGCGTGCACCTCGGCGTAGACCTGGCGCAGCTGCTCGACGGCGCGCAGACCGCCGGAGATCCCTCCGTAGGAGACGAAGCCGACGGGCTTGGCCTGCCATTCGGTGAAGTGCCAGTCGATGAGGCTCTTGAGGGAGGCGGGGAAGGAGTGGTTGTACTCGGGGGTGAGGACGACGAAGGCGTCGGCGGCGGCGAGGACCGGGGAGACCTTGGCGAGTTCGGCGCGGACGGCGGCGTCGGGGTGGTGGGAGAGGGAGGTGGGCAGGTCGATCTCGGCCAGGTCGACGACGTCGACGGTGAAGTCGTCGCGGACGGCGGTCCGGCCGAGGAACCAGTCGGCGATGACGGGGCCGAACCGGCCCTCGCGGTTGGAGGCGACGATGAGGGCGAGCTTCAGCGGCGCGGAGGCACCGGCGGCGACGGGGTAGGCGGAAGGCGTGGAGTTCGCGGAGTTCGTGAGGTCCATGCCGATGATCGTGGTACCTCGACTTAACTTGAGGTCAAGCCCGGATTTCGGGGACGCGCCGCGGGCGTACGGTGGAGCCGTTTCGGTGACGCGCCGCGGGCATACCGTGGAGCCATGACGACGGCACCGCTCCATGTGGAGATCGACGGCTCCCCCGCCCCCGACCCCGAGCTGCTCGCCACCCTGACGGGCGGGTACGGCCACTTCACCGCGATGCAGGTACGCGACGGGCGGGTGCGGGGCCTGGGTCTCCATCTCGAACGGCTCGACCGCTCGACCCGCGAGCTCTTCGGCCGGGGGCTCGACCCTGGGCATGTCCGGTCGCTGCTCACCGGCGCCCTGGAGGCGGCGGGACGTCGGGACGCGGCGGCCCGCGCGTATGTGTACGAGGGTGTGCGCGTCGTCGTGTCCGTGCGGGAGCCGGCCTCGATGCCCTCCGCGCCGCAGAGCCTGAAGACCGTCGACTACTGGCGCCCGGCCGCCCACATCAAGCACGTGGGCGGCTTCGGCCAGAGCTACCACGGCGAGGCGGTCCGGCGGGCCGGATTCGACGAGGCCCTGCTGACCTCTCCGTACGGCGAGATCGCGGAGGGCGCGGTCACCAACATCGCCTTCTGGGACGGCGCTTCGGTGGTCTGGCCGTCCGCCCCGTGCCTGACCGGGGTCACGATGGCCCTGCTGGAGCCGCGCCTGCCGTCCGTGCGGCGCCGGGTCACGCTGGGGGACCTGCCAGGGTTCCGCGCCGCGTTCGTGACGAACTCCCGCGGGATCGCCCCAGTGGCCCGGATCGACGACGTCACCTTCGCCGGGGGCGAGGAGCTGATGGGGCGGGTGTACGGGGCGTACGAGTCGGTGCCCTGGGACGAGGTGTAGGACATGGGTGTGCGGGCAACTCCCCGGGGAGCCGCGGCCGTTCACCCGCTCCGGTACCATCGACCGCTCCAGGGGAGCGGCATGGGGGTCCGGAATGGTCGCGAGGTTCTTCGTCTCGCCGCACGGCGGTCGTCGCGCCCACCCCGACATCACGTCCGCTCTCCGCGCCACCGCCGGACGAGGCCGGGCGGCGCTGATCGAGATCGCCGCCGGCCGTTACGAGGAGGCGCTCACCGTCCAGGGCGAGGTCCGGTTGGTCGCGATCGAGGGCCCGGGCTCCGTGGTGGTGAGCCGGCCTCGCGGTGCCGCACTGGACACCTTCGGGTCGGTTCATGTCCACGGCCTCACACTGACCGGCCGGGACGGCGACGTCGTCGAGTGCCACGCGGGAACGCTCACTCTGGAGCACTGCGAGATCCGGGCGCACAACGGCGTCGCCCTGAACGCGAGGCCGAACACCTTCGTCACACTCCGGGACAGCGTGGTCCTGCACGGCCGCACCCTCTTCACCGGGAGCGGCGGGCTCGTCGAACGGTGCCGGTTCACCGGGGCCGCCGACAACGCGATCGCCGCGATCGACGGGGCCCACCTCACCGTCCGCGGCAGCCGGATCGAGGACAGCCGGATCCACGGAGTGCGGGTGCGCGACGCGCACGCCGAGGTCACCGGCTGCGAGCTGACAGGCACCGGGAAGGCGGCCCTCATGGCCGACACCCGGGCGGAGCTCATCGTGACGGAGTGCGCGATCGGCGGCGTGCACGGGGAGGGGATCATGTTCATCGAACAGTCCCGGGGATCCGTGGACGACACGCGTGTCACCGACGCGCAGCACGGGATCGGTGCGGCGAGCGGTGCCGACCCCGTGGTGCGCCGCTGCGTGTTCACCCAGTGCCGCGACACCGGCATCAACGTCCAGTCGTCGGCCCGGGGCAGGTTCGAGGACTGCCAGGTCGTCGACGCGGGCAACGTCGCCGTGTTCTCGACCAGGGGCGGCGCCCCCGAGGTCCACGGCGGCCGCATCACGGGAGGCAACGTCGGCATCGCCGTCACCGAGGGCGGCAGGGGCCGCTTCACCCGCATCGGGATCCAGGACCTGACGGGCACGGCGCTGCGGGTCCGGTCCGGATCCAGGGGCGTGTTCGAGCAGGTCCAGGTGGACCGCTGCCCGTCGGGCCTGGACACCGCCGGTGACGGCGGCACCACGGCCGACCTCTCCGACGTGGTGTTCCGCGACTTCGGCATCGCCGCGGTGACCGCCCTCGGCCAGTCCAGGGTCACCCTCAGGAACGTGACGGCGGAACGGGGGACGGCCGGCTTCGGTGTCGGCGAGGAGGCGCAGCTGCTGATCCACGACGGTCACGTCACAGCGGTCAGGGCCGGTGGGGCCGTCGCGTACGGCACGGCGCGGCTCGTCGCGAGGAACCTCACCGTGGACGGGACGGCGGGTACCGGCCTGTGCGGCTCCCACTCCGCATACCTGGACGTCACCGACGGCGCGTTCACCGACTGCGCGACCGCGGGAGCCGTCTTCGCCGACGAGAGCGCCGGGCGCCTGGTGGAGTGCTCCGTGAGCGGAACAGGGGGGACCGGCGTGCTGCACAACGGCCGCGTCGACCTCGTCTCGCTCCGTACGTCGCTGCCGGTCGTCAGGAAGACCGTACGCACGGTCGAGGTGGCCCCGACGATCATCCACCAGTACGACGGACCGGTCTTCCACGGCCCGGTCCACGGTGTCCAACTGGCGTGGAACAACGACCACGTCGTCCAGCAGCAGACCGAAGGGGACGGTTCCGGCTCATGAGCGATCCGCAGAACAGGCACAACCATGAGGGCCCGGTGTTCAACGCCGCCGTCTCCCATGCGCAGTTCGCGTGGAACAACGAGAACGTCACCCAGAACCAACAGGACAACAGCACGGTCGCGCCCGGCTACGAGGCGCTCGCCGCGCTGGTCACCGACCTGCTCCGGCAGCTGCCCCGGGCCGGTCTCACCGACCGGGACCGCGAGGACACCGAGGCGGCGGCCAACGAGGTCCTCGCGACGATCACCCGGCCGGACGACCCCGAGCCGGGCAGGGTGCGCCGCGCGGTCACCGCGCTCAAGGGAGCGCTGGCCCCGGTCGCGACGGGCGTCGTGGCCGGTACGGCGGTGGGGGCGCAGGAGTGGGCCCGGGCGGCGATCGAGGGTCTGACCGGCCTCGTCTGATCAGCGACCGCCAGGGGCCCCGGGGGGCACGCCCAGTGTCACCCGTTCGGCACGAGTCGCCGACCGACGCCCCGTAAACCGCGCTGACCTGCGTAAACAATGGTGAGGCAAGGCGACACACCGCACCGGACGGCGTAATTCTGACCGTCCATCAGCAGGCGCGTGGCGCGCCATGGCTCTTACCTCGGTCCTAGGAGACGGCTCGGAACGGCCGCTCGGAAGACCGCTCGCGCGCCACGGAGGACCCATGCGCAACCCTGCCCGCCCGCTCACCGGTACCGTGCTGTCGGTCGTCGCGATCGGCGCTCTCGCCGCGCCGACGGCGTACGCCGGGGACTACCAGACCCTGGAGGTCTATCCGTCCTCCGCGACACCGGGCACCACCGTCACCGTCAACACCCTCGCCTGCGGGCCGAAGGGGCACGGCATCGGTGACGCCCAGTCCCTGGGCGCGGGCGAGTTCCGGCTGAACCCGAGCACGCACAAGGAGGTCGTGGTCGGGCAGTTCACGGTGCCGCAGCACGCCAAGCCGGGCACCTACGGCATCAGTGTCGCCTGCGACAACGGCAAGACGGCCCGCGGCGACCTCGTCGTCAAGCACCGGGGCCCGAGCGGGCATGTGAAGACCGGTGTCGGGGGCAGCGTCGGCCCCGACACCGCCCAGATCACGGCGGGCGCGGCGGTGCTGGCCGCGGCTGCCGTCGGCGGTACGTGGCTCCTGCGTCGCCGGGCGAGCGGCACGTAGGCCCGCCGGGACCGACCGACGGATCAGGGCCGGACCGGCCCCTGGCCCCCGGCCCGAGATCCGCCGGACTCCCCCGGCCGTACCGCACGTCCTGCCCCCGCCGCGCGCCCGCATACGGCCCGGCGGGGGCAGGGCCACATCCTCGTACCCCGGAGCAGGGCCCCGTCCGGTCCTGTACCTCGTACCCCGGAGAAGGAGCCGCGTGAGCACCAAGAGCAAGGGCTGGGGCATAGCGGTCGCCGCGTGCGTCGGCATCTGGCTCGTCCAGAACGGCTCGGAGAACGTCACCCCGCCCGTCCCCTCCGCCGCCCAGGCGTTCGCCGCCGGGCCCAATCAGCACACCGACGCCGCCGCCGATCCGCTGCCGCCCTCGGCGCCGGTCCGGCTGCGGATCCCCGAGATCGACGTGGACGCCCCGGTGATGGGGCTCGGCCTGGGCGCGGGCGGTTCGCTCGACGTGCCGCCGGAGGGCGACCGCAACATCGCCGGCTGGTACGAGGAAGGCACCCCGCCCGGCGCCAAGGGCACCGCGATCGTCGCCGGCCACGTCGACAACGCACGGGGGCCCGCCGTCTTCTACGCGCTGGGCGCGCTCAAGAAGGGGAACAGGATCGAGGTGGACCGCCAGGACGGCCGCACCGCGGTCTTCACCATCGACGCCGTCGAGGTCTACGACAACAAGGACTTCCCTGACGAGAAGGTCTACGGGGAGCGGGACCGGGCCGAGCTGCGAGTGATCACCTGCGGCGGCGGGTTCTCCGCGAAGTCCGGTTACCAGGGGAACGTGGTGGCCTTCGGCCATCTCATCGGCGTACGCGAGGCGGCCTCATGACCACTGGTCGAAGGCGAGCTTCGCGACCAGTGAGAAGACCACGAACAGCAGCACCCCGCGGACGAACTCGGCGCCCTTGCGGAGCGCCATCCGCGCGCCGATCATCCCGCCCGCCAGATTGAACACGGCCATGATCGCGGCCAGCTGCCAGAGCACCGTGCCCTGGTAGGCGAACATCGCGAGCGCGCCCGCGTTGGTGCAGACGTTCACGATCTTGGCGGTGGCGGAGGCGGTCACCAGGTCGAGATGGAGTACGGCGGTGAGCGCCAGGACCAGGAAGGTGCCGGTCCCCGGGCCGAACAGGCCGTCGTAGAAGCCGATGCCCCCGCCGACGAGCACGATCGCGGCGACGATCCTGGCCCGGCCGACGGGCGCCCTGTTCTCGCCCTGGGTGCCGAAGGCGGGCCGCAGCATCACGAAGGCGGCCACGCCCAGCAGCACGACCATGATCACCGGGCGCAGGACGTCGCTGCTGATCCCGGCGGCGAAGAAGGCCCCGCCCATCGACCCGGCGAGCGCCGCGAGCCCGATCCGTACCGCCGTCGCCACCCGCACCGGCGCCTTGCGGACGTAGGTGACGGCGGCGCCGGACGTGCCGACGATCGCGACGGCCTTGTTGGTGCCGAGGATGTGCGCGGCCGGGACCTGCGGGAGCCCGAGCAGCAGCGCGGGCAGCAGGAGCAGCCCTCCTCCGCCGACCACGGCATCGATCCAGCCGGCCACGAGAGCGGCCGCGCAGAGCAGGACGAGAGTGGTCAGGGATATGTCAGGCATGGCCGCGAGCCTAAGGGAGGGGATGGTTGTGCCGTCCATCGATCCCTGGAGTGCTGAGCTACATCTGAGGTTGTGCCGTGATCGCCGGTATACGAGCGGCCGCCGCCGGCCGGCGGCCGGGCCTCACCTCCCGCCCCCGCCCCCGTGAGGGGCGCGCGCCTCACAGCGCGCTCCCGCCGGAGCTGAGATCAGCGTTCCGTACGGGAAACAGTCGGGATGCCGACGGGTAACACCCGCCCCGCACTCTTCGAGACATGAGTACACGGATCGTGGTGGTCGGAGGCGGAACGGCGGGCGCCCGGCTCGCCCAGCGCCTGCCGGTCACCCTCCTCGGCGAAGAGCCGCACGCGCCCTACAACAGGGTGCTGCTCGCGGACGTCCTCGCCGGGCGGTACGAGCCCGAGGTGATCGCGCTGCCCGCTCCCCTGGAGCCGGTGCGGCGCGGGGTGCGGGCGGTGCGGATCGACCGCGCGGCCCGGACCGTGGAGTGCGAGGACGGGACGGCGGTCGGCTACGACCGGCTGGTCCTGGCGACCGGCTCCAACCCGGTGCTGCCGCCGCTGCGCGGACTGCGCGGCTCGCGGCTGCCGTCGGGCGTCCACCCGTTCCGTACGCTCGACGACTGTCTGGAGCTGCGCGCGCTGGTACGGCCCGGTGTCCGCGCGGTCGTCATCGGCGGCGGGCTCCTCGGGGTCTCCGCCGCCCGCGCGCTGGCCGCGCTGGGCGCCGAGGTGGTGCTGACCCAGCAGGGCGAACGCCTGATGGAACGGCAGCTGGACGCCCACGCCTCCGAGCTCCTCCGCGAGCACGTGGAGTCCCTCGGGGTCGAGGTCCACACGGAGTGCCGGGTCAGCGGTCTGCGCCAGGAGGGCGGCGCGGTGACGGCCGTCGAACTCGCCGACGGCTTCGTGCTCGACGCCCAGGTCGTGGTGCTGGCCTGCGGGGTCAGGCCGCGCATCGGGCTCGCCCGGGACGCCGGCCTCAAGGTCCGTACCGGCATCGTCGTCGACGACGAGCTGCGGACCTCCGATCCGTTCATCCACGCCATCGGCGACTGCGCGGAGCACGACGGCCGGGTCTACGGCCTGGCGGGCCCGGCCCTGGAACAGGCGGACGCCCTGGCGGGCGTCCTGCACACGCAGGCCGCCGTGCCTTCCGTTGTGGGCAATCGTTCCGCTGGGGCGAGGGGGGTCCCCCCGGACGGAGTCTGGGGGAGGGTGGGCACAACGGACGGCGCCCTTGCGGGCGCCTCCGCCCCAGGCGGTTCGGTACCCACGACGACGGTCCCCGGATCTGCCCGGCCCCACTACACCGGCACCCGGGCCCTGACCCGGCTCACGCTCGGCGGTCCGGTCTCGCTCGACCTGGCGTCCTTCGGCGAGGCCACCCCCCGGCCGGGCGACGACGTCGTCCAGCTGACCGACGCCACCCGCCGCGCCTACCGCAAGGTCGTCGTCCGCGGCGACCGACTGGTCGGCGGCGTACTCCTCGGCGATCTCGCCGCGGTCGGGGCGCTCGCCCGGGCCTGGGAGGGCGACGAGGCCCTTCCGCCCGCTCCCCTGCTCCACCTGCTCACCCATGACGGAGGCTCCTGAGATGTCGACCAAGCCCGTGCACACCCCCACCGTCGTCCTGGTCGGCCACGGAATGGTCGGCCAGCGCTTCCTGGAGGCGCTGGCGGACCGGGGCGTCACCGAGCGCGCGCGTGTCGTGGTGCTCTGCGAGGAGCCCCGCCCCGCCTACGACCGGGTCCAGCTGACCTCCTACTTCAACGGCCGCACCCCCGACGATCTGTCGATGGTCGAGGACGGCTTCATGGCGAAGCACGGCATCGAGCTGTACGTCGGTGACCCGGCCGAGACGATCGACCGCGAGGCCCGTACGGTCACCGCGCGCTCCGGGCAGGTCTTCCCGTACGACACGCTGGTCCTGGCCACCGGCTCGTACCCGTTCGTCCCGCCCGTCCCCGGCAGGGACGCGCGTGGCTGCTTCGTCTACCGGACGATCGAGGACCTCCTCGCCATCGAGGAGTACGCCAAGACCTCGACGACCGGCGCGGTCGTCGGCGGCGGTCTGCTCGGTCTGGAGGCGGCCGGCGCGCTCAAGGGGCTCGGCCTCGACACCCACATCGTCGAGTTCGCGCCGCGGCTGATGCCGGTGCAGGTCGACGAGGGCGGCGGCGCCGCGCTGCTGCGCACGATCGAGCAGATGGGGCTGAGCGTCCACACGGGCACCGGCACCCAGGAGGTCGTGACCGAGGACGGCGCGGTCACCGGGATGCGCCTGTCGGACGGCTCCGAACTGGCCGTCGACATGGTGGTGTTCTCCGCGGGCGTACGGCCCCGGGACCAGCTCGCCCGCGACTGCGGCCTCGCGGTCGGCGAGCGCGGCGGTATCGCGGTCGACGAGCGGTGCCGTACCTCCGACCCCGCCGTGTACGCGATCGGTGAGTGCGCGCTGGCGTCGGACGGCAAGGTGTACGGCCTGGTGGCGCCCGGCTACGAGATGGCGCTGACGGCGGCGGCAACGATCGCCGAGGAAGCCGACGAGGACACGGCGGGCTTCACCGGCGCCGACATGTCGACGAAGCTGAAGCTGCTCGGTGTGGACGTGGCCTCGTTCGGCGACGCGCACGGCACCGCCGAGGGCTGTCTCGACGTGGTCTACTCCGACTCCCGCTCCGGCGTCTACAAGAAGCTCGTGGTCGACGGCGAGGGCGTGCTGCTCGGCGGTGTGCTGGTCGGCGACGCGGATTCGTACGGCATGCTGCGGCCGCTCACCGGCTCCGTGCCGCCCGTCTCCCCCGAGCAGCTGGTACTGCCGGCGGGCGCAGGGGCGCCGGTCGCGCTCGGCCCGTCGGCGCTGCCGGACGACGCCGTGATCTGCTCCTGCCACAACGTCACCAAGCACGCGATCACCCAGTGTTCGACGCTGCCCGAGGTGAAGAAGTGCACCAAGGCCGGTACGGGCTGCGGCAGTTGCGTGAAGCTGATCGGCCAGCTGCTGCCGGCCGCCACCGACAAGGGGCTGTGCGGCTGCTTCTCGTACACCCGCAGCGAGCTGTACGAGATCACCCGCACCCTGCGGCTGACCTCCTTCGCCGAGCTGATCGACTCGCACGGGCGGCCTGAGGCGCGCGGCGGTGACGGCTGCGAGGTCTGCAAGCCGACCGTCGCCTCGATCCTGGCGTCCCTCGCTCCGGCACTGGAGCTGGGCGGCTACATCCTCGACGGCGAGCAGGCCTCCCTCCAGGACACCAACGACCACTTCCTCGCCAACATGCAGCGCAACGGCTCGTACTCGGTGGTGCCCCGGATCCCGGGCGGCGAGGTGACGCCGGAGAAGCTGATCGTGATCGGCGAGGTGGCCCGGGACTTCGGGCTCTACACCAAGATCACCGGCGGGCAGCGGATCGACATGTTCGGCGCCCGCGTCGAGCAGCTCCCGGCGATCTGGACCCGGCTCGTCGACGCGGGCTTCGAGTCCGGTCACGCGTACGGCAAGTCGCTGCGGACGGTGAAGTCCTGCGTGGGGCAGACCTGGTGCCGCTACGGCGTCCAGGACTCGGTGAAGATGGCGATCCAGCTGGAGCTGCGCTACCGCGGCCTGCGCTCCCCGCACAAGCTGAAGTCGGCGGTCTCCGGCTGCGCCCGCGAGTGCGCGGAGGCGCAGTCGAAGGACTTCGGCGTCATCGCGACGGCGAGCGGCTGGAACCTGTACGTGGGCGGCAACGGCGGCGCGACCCCGCGCCACGCGGATCTGCTGGCCCAGGATCTCTCGGACGCCGAACTGGTGCGCCTGATCGACCGGTTCCTGATGTTCTACATCAGGACGGCCGACCGTCTGGAGCGCACCTCGACCTGGCTGGAGCGCCTGGAGGGCGGGCTCGACCACCTGAAGGACGTGGTGGTGCACGACTCGCTGGGGCTGTGCGACGAGCTGGAGTCCCTGATGGCCGCGCACGTCGAGGACTACCAGGACGAGTGGGCGCAGACCCTGGACGACCCGGAGCGGCTGCGCCGCTTCGTCTCCTTCGTCAACGCGCCGGACGCGCCGGACCCGTCGGTGAAGTTCGTACCGGAGCGCGACCAGATCAAGCCGGACCTGACGGTCCTCACCATCGGAACTCTGGAAGGGGTCTGAAGCCCGATGAAGCTCGAACTCTCCCACGACGTCGAGGCCGACGCCTGGACGGTGATCTGCGACGAGGCCCGGCTCACGCCCGGCCGGGGCGTGGCGGCGCTGCTGCCCGACGGCCGGCAGGCGGCGCTGTTCAAGGACCGCGCGGGCCGTGCGTACGCGATCGACAACCGTGATCCCTTCACCGGGGCGCAGGTGCTGTCCCGGGGGCTGCTCGGCTCGGCCGGCGGGCGGCCGTTCGTGGCCTCGCCGCTGCTGAAGCAGCGCTTCGACCTGGAGACGGGCCGGTGCCTGGACGACGACGAGGTGGCGGTGGCGGTGTATCCGGTCCGTACGACCCCCCGCGACTGACTCGGCCGTCGACTTGACCGTACGTTCCAGATCGCTCTAGGGTCCTGGTCGTGGCCAGGCCCAAGGAATTCGACCCGGAGGCCGCGCTCCAGTCAGCTCTCGACCTGTTCTGGCGGCGCGGCTACGAGGCGACGACGATGTCGGACCTCGTGGAGCATCTCGGGATCGGCCGCGCCAGCATCTACGCCACCTTCGGCAACAAGCGCCAGCTCTACATGAAGGCGCTGGAGCGCTACTCCACGACGCGCGACCCGCAGATGACCGAGGAGCTGTCCCAGCCGGGGCCGGCCCTGCCCGCCATACGCGCTCTCGTACGCCGGTTCGCGGTCGAGGCGGGGGCCGACGAGACCCGCCTGGCCGGGTGTTTCATCACCAACTCGGCGGCGGAGCTGGGTCCGCACGACGGCGCCGTGGCGCGCCGGGTGGAGCTGAACTGGGAGCAGATAGAGACCCTGCTGCACGCCGCGCTCGTCCGGGCGCGCGCCCAGGGCGAGCTGCCCGCGGACCGTGATCCGCGGGCGATGGCCCGGATGCTCCTGGTGCTGATGCAGGGCATCCGCCTGGTCGGCAAGGCCTCGTCGGACCCGACCAGGGTCAGGGACGCCGCGGAGCAGGCACTGGCTCTGCTGGACTGAGTCAGGGGCGGGACGGGCGCCGGTGGGCGCCCTTCTTTTCGGCCCAGATATTGGAACGTACGTTCAAGTATTTTCTTCTCAGGGAGTTGTCACCGCATGTCCGCACGCACGTCCCCGTCCCCGCGCACGTCCGCACGCTTCACCGACAGGACCGTCCTGGTCACCGGCGGCGGGACCGGTCTGGGGCGGGCCATCGCGCTCGCCTTCGCCGCCGAGGGGGCGAAGGTCGTCGTCTCGGGCCGCACCGCCGGCACCCTGGACGAGACCGTGTCCCTGATCAAGGCCGACGGCGGCACGGCGGCCGCCGTCACCGCCGATGTGTCCCGCGCGGAGGACGTCCGCGCGCTGGTGCGCCGGACCGTCGAGCTCTTCGGCGGCCTCGACGTCGCCGTGAACAACGCCGGCGTCTTCCGGGGCGGCCACGCGGCCGCCGACTTCCCCCTGGAGGACTGGCAGACGCTGATGGACATCAACGTCACCGGTGTCCTGCACTCCCTGCAAGCCGAGGTCGCCCACATGCGCGCCAACGGCGGCGGGGCCATCGTCAACATCTCGTCCAACCTCGGCCCGCACGTCCGTGTCCCGGGTGTCTTCGGCTACCAGGTCTCCAAGGCAGCGGTCTCGGCGCTCACCCGCGCCGCCGCCCGCGACCACATCGCCGACGGCGTCCGGATCAACGCGGTCAGCCCGGGCAGCTCGGACTCCACGATGTCGCTGCTGCCGGGCGAGACCGAGGCCGAGCGGGAGATCCGCATGAAGGAGCAGTCGCCGCTCGGCCGCATCTCGGCCGCCTCGGAGGTCGCGGCCGCGGTCCTCTACCTCGCCTCGGAGGAGTCGGGCTCGGTCGTCGGCACGGACCTCGTGATCGACGGGGGCGTCTCGGCCTGACGACACACCTGCCGGGGCGGGTCAGCCCTCCACGGCGGCGGGGTCCATCCAGATCAGCTCCCAGTGGTGGCCGTCGGGGTCCGTGAAGGAGCGGCCGTACATGAAGCCGTGGTCCTGCGGCTCCTTCGCCGGGGACCCGCCGGCGGCCAGGGCCGCGTCGGCCAGCTCGTCGACCTTCTCCCGGCTGTCGGCGCTCAGCGCGAGCAGCACCTCGGTGCTCTTCGTGGAGTCGGCGATCTCCTTGCCGGGCTTGGTGAACTCCCGGAAGCGGGGCTCGGTCAGCAGCATCGCGAAGATCGTGTCGCTGATGACCAGGCACGCTGTGCTCTCGTCGCTGAACTGCGGGTTGAAGGAGTAGCCGAGCTTGCTCCAGAAGCTCTTCGAGGTCTCCAGGTCCTTCACGGGCAGGTTCACGAAGATCATCTGAGTCATGGTCGTCTCTCCTCTGGCGTGCTCTCGGGGATGCGCTCCGTAGGGGCGCTTTCAAGAGGTAAGACGGCGGGGGCGCACGGAACTCATCGCCGCCGGAGGATTTTTCTCCGGCGGCATTCTCAAGGGCCTTACGTGGGGAAGCGCAGTTCCAGCGCCGCCAGCGGGACGAAGCCGGGGCCCTCGCCGCTGGTACCGGCGTCCCGGCCCGCGAGCCGGTGGAGCATCGCGAGGGCGATCCGCTCGCCCTGCGCCTTGGCCCGCTCGGCGACCGGCCCCCGGTGGAGGCCGTCGACGGCGGCGCGCCAGAGCTGGACCCAGCGCCCGAAGTGGGCGGCGGTGAGCGGGCGGGCCGCGTCCAGGGCCGCGTGCGGGGTGAACGCGTCACGGTCGTAGCCGGCCGTGCGGAAGAGCGCGCGTTCCCAGAAGTCGGCGATCCGGGGCAGATGGACCTCCGGGTCCGTGCCGGCGATCCGGGTGAAGTACGGGCCGATCAGCGGGTCCGCGAAGGCCGCCGTGTAGAAGCGCCGGAGGAGGACGTCGAGGTCGTGGCGGTCGCCGAGGTCCCGGGCGCGGATGGTGCTCATCTCCCCCAGTCTGCCCGCATGTGCGGCGTCCATCCAATGCCGAAGTTCTCCGCTCCGGATAGCGTCGGAGAATGAGCCCCGCAGGGAAGAAGATCACCGAGAAGCTGTCGGACGAGGCCCTGGCCGGTGCGACCGGCAAGGGCTGGGCCGAGTGGTTCGCCCTGCTCGACGCCTGGGGCGCGACGGAGCGCGGGCACACCGAGATCGCCCGCCACCTCGTCGACGCCGAGGGCGTCAGCGGCTGGCACGCGCAGTCGATCACGGTCGGCTACGAGCAGGAGCGCGGGATGCGCCAGGTCGGCCAGTCCAGCGGCGGCGACTGGCAGGCGAGCGCGAGCAGGACGGTGAACGCCCCGGCCGAGCGCTGCACGGCCGCCTTCGCCGACGAAGGTCTGCGCCGCCGCTGGCTCCCGGACGGCGAGCTGGAGGTGCGCACGCACCGTCCGGGAGTCTCGGTCACGGCGGACTGGGACGGCGGCACCAGCCGGATCGCGGTCTATCTCACCGCGAAGGGCCCGGCGAAGACCCAGGTCGGCATCGGCCACACCAGGCTCCCGGACGCGGACGCGGTGGCCGCCTACAAGGATTTCTGGCGCGAGCGCCTCGGTGCGCTCAAGACCCTGCTGGAGTCCGAGAGCCAGGACCCCGGTACGCCGCCGGAGCCCGACGACCGGGACCCCAGCGGCTGAGCGTCCGGCTCACCCTTGCCGTACCGGACTGACGTTCTCCGCCCCGGTCAGCGGTCGATGGAGAAGACCACCCGAACCCCTTCCGTGGAGTTGATCCGCTCGTTCAGTCCCCAGATCCGCCCGGTGGACGGCGAGTAGCCGAGGTTCTGCGTATAGACCGGCGAGGTCGTCAGGACGCGGGGTGCCGCGTCGGCCAGGGTTTTGTGGATGCAGGAGTAACGGGCGCCGGACGGGTCCCCCGAGCCGCCGCCGACCCCTGACGGGCAGTCGCCCGCGAGGTACCACGCGGTGCCGTCGGTCGCCGCGCCCTGCATGGCCCAGATCGGGGAGGAGTAGGCGACGGTGGCGTGCCCGTAGGGCAGCGCGGAGGTGGCGTCGAGCGCCCAGCGGATGACGCGGCCGCCCGCGGCTCCCGGCTTGAACTCGGCGGAGACCAGGCCGTCCTGGCCCGAGCGGTCGAGACTGAGGGAGTTGAGGCAGGGGCGGTCGCCGGTGCCGGTCGAGCAGGCGCCGCCGTCGGCGGTGGTGACGTACTGGCCGATCATCGGCAGGGCGTAGTTGCTCCAGCGGGCCGAGGAGGTGGTGCCGGTGATGCCGACGGCCTCGGTGCTGGAGTTGACCTTCCAGATGTGCCGGAGGTCGAAGACCTGGAGCCAGCGGCCGTTCGCGACGAAGACGCGGTTGCCGTACCAGACCACGCCGTCGGCGTGGCTGCTCACGCGCGTGAAACCGCCCTTGCCGTTCGCGTCGAGGGTCGGCTTGACCAGCAGCAGGTGGTTGTACCGGACCTGCCCGCCCTCGGTGTTGACCAGGCTGACCCGGGCGAACTCGTCACGGACGGGGTTGGGGCCCTGCAGGCCTCGGCTGAAGTGCCAGGAGGCGAGGTGGGCCGAGCGGCCGTCCACGGTGCCCCCGGGCTGGGCGTCGTACGAGCCGGTGATGCCCTGAGGGGTCCAGCCGCCCGCGTCGGTCCAGGAGTTGGAGGTGTCGTCGCCCTTGTCCCAGCAGAAGCCGTCGGGGTTGAGGCCGGTGGCGAGACCGGTGCGGTGGCACAGGCCGTCGATGCCGGTGCGGCCCCCGGAGGTGAGGACCTCGGTGGCGTTCCGTACGGAGACGGCGCCCTGGGACTCGACCGCCTTGATGGCCCTGTCGTGGTCGGCGAACGTGGTCCCGGCGTGGAGCTGGAACTCCGCGACGGCCGCCGGGTCGACGCGTCCGAACGGCATCGCCGCCTGCGCCTCCCCCGCCCCCGCCGTCACGACGGCGAGGCCACCGGCGAGGGTGGCGAGCGCGGAGCCGAGCACGGCGATCCGGATTCTCCAGCGAGTCATCCCTGTACGTGTCATGGCGCGAGAGCCTAGCCAGCCGCCCCGGCCGTCGGCAGCCCGGGAGCACCGCGGACCCACCGGCCGACGGCAGCCCGCAACCACCACGGACCCACCGGCCGACGGAGGGCCGGGACCACCACGGACGCAACCGGCCGACGGACCTGGGACCACCGCGGACCCGACGGCCGACGGACCTGAACCCACCGGCCGACGGGACCGGAAGGTCACCCGACCGGCCCCCGCCGCTTCCCCTTCATCGGCTGTTGCTGCACAGTCAACTCCGTAGTTCTAGGTTCCGGAAGCGCGCGACCCCGCCGCCGACCGGGCGGCGGGGCGGTCACCACCACCCCCTCTGGAGTGAGACGTGGAGCGACGCAGTTTCCTGCGTGGAGCGGTCATCGGCACGTCGGCCGCCGCCTTCGGCGGCACCCTGATGCGCGGTGCCGCCTACGCGGCACCCGCCCAGCCCGGCGCCGGCCCCTACGGGGCCCTGGGCGCGGCCGATGCCAACGGCATCCAGCTGCCCAGCGGCTTCACCAGCCGGGTGATCGCCCGGTCCGGCCAGAAGGTCGGCAGCACCTCGTACACCTGGCACAACGCCCCCGACGGAGGCGCCTGCTTCGTCGACGGCACCGGCTGGATCTACGTCTCCAACTCGGAGATCTCCTCGACCGGTGGCGCGAGCGCGGTGAAGTTCGACTCGTCCGGCACGATCACCGGCGCGTACCGCATCCTGTCCAACACCAACCGCAACTGCGCGGGCGGCAAGACGCCATGGAACACCTGGCTCTCCTGCGAGGAGGTCAGCCGCGGCTACGTCTACGAGACCGACCCGTACGGCGTGAACGCGGCCGTCCGCCGGGCCGCGATGGGCCGGTTCAACCACGAGGCCGCCGCCGCCGACCCGGTCCGCAAGGTGATCTACCTGACCGAGGACGAGTCGAACGGCTGCCTCTACCGGTTCGTCCCGTCCACCTGGGGCGACCTGTCCACCGGCACGCTCCAGGTGCTGAAGGCCGGCACCGCCACCTCCGGCAGCTTCACCTGGGCCAACGTCCCCGATCCGGACGGCTATCCCACCGCCACGCGCGACCAGGTGTCCGGCGCCAAGCGGTTCAGCGGCGGCGAGGGCTGCCACTACGCCAACGACACCGTCTGGTTCACCACCAAGGGCGACAACCGCCTCTGGCAGCTCAACCTGGCGAACAGCACCTACGAACTGGCCTATGACGACTCCCTGGTCAGCGGCGGCGGTGCCCCGCTGACCGGTGTCGACAACGTCACCGGCTCGTCCTCCGGCGACCTGTTCGTCGCCGAGGACGGCGGCAACATGGAGATCTGCGTCATCACGCCGGACGACGTCGTCGCCCCCTTCCTGCGGATCAACGGCCAGTCCGGCTCCGAGATCTGCGGACCGGCCTTCTCCCCCGACGGCAAGCGGCTGTACTTCTCCAGCCAGCGCGGCACGACCGGCAGCTCCTCGGGCGGTATCACCTACGAGGTGACCGGCCCGTTCCGCGCGTAACACGGCTCCTCCGCGCGCCGGTGGGCGCCGCCCAGCAGGGCGGCGCCCAGCGGCGTCAGCGTGTGCAGGACCGCGTTGCCGTGGCGCAGGGTGGCGACAAGCCCCGCCTCGCGCAGCACGCCCGCGTGCTGGCTGGCCGAGGCGAGGGACACCCCCGCCCTGCGGGCCAGTTCGCTGGTCGTGCCGCCGTCGCCGATGGCGTGCAGCACGGCGGAGCGGGTGTTGCCGACGAGCTTGGCCAGCGAGGAGCCGCCCGGAGCGTGGAGGGTCGGCGCCTCGCAGTGGGTGATCGGGTAGACGAGCACCGGCGGCAGGGCGGGGTCGCGCAGCACGACCGGCGTTCCGCGGCAGAAGTACGAGGGCTGGAGCAGCAGCCCCCTGCCGTCGAGACGCAGGTCGCGGTCGACGGGATAGTCCGCCTCCAGGACCGGGGCACGCCAGCGGAACATGCGCGGCAGCGAGGCGAGCAGCTCCTCGGCGCCGCCGTCGAGCAGCGCCCGGCCGCGCACGGCGCGGTCGGCCTCGACGCAGGCGCGGACGTGCGGCCAGTACGGCTCGATGGCCGCACGGTGGTAGCTGCGCAGCGCCCCGATGAGCCGGCTGAACGGTTCCGCGCCGCCGTCGGCGAGGGCGCGCAGCGAGTGGGGCACGGTCCGGCCGCCGACCCGGTCGGCGCCCAGCTGCGCCAGTTCCGTGTGGAGCCGGGCGGGCGGGGTCGCGCGGACCGCCTGGAGGCCCTCGTCGAGGCCGTGGACGCCCTCGGCGGGGGTCAGGAAGTCCGGGAAGTAGCCGCGGCTGGGAACGAGGGCGGCGAGCAGACGTGTCTCACCGTTGAGCCGCGTGCGGGTTTCCGAGCGCCATTCTCCGTAGACCACCGGACCGCGCCGGTCCCTTAAACGATGAAAACTGAGAATCGTTTCCCACAGAACGTCCGGCCGGGCGGCCATCCGCACCCCGGCCAAGTCGTTTCCTGTGAAATGAATCCGCAGCATGGAACCCCCACCTGTGCACCCGCAACCACCCCCTCCCGAAGAGTATGCACAGCATCACAGCACGTTACCAGGGTGTTTCAGCCACACTTGAAAAGCATCGCGGTGGACGGGGGCGAAACGAAAAGCTGTGCGTGTCGGGCAGGAAACCTTCAGGACCGAGGTGACGTGACGAAGACCGTGGGGGGCTTCTCACGTCCGGCGGCGGTCGGCGAGGGTTGCGGCTCACCTGCCCGGCATGGGTAATGGGCGCGGTCACCGGGTGGGGATCCGGTGGCCGCGCCCGCCTCGTTCTTTGCGGTCCCAATCGTGAAAAGGTTCAACGGCGAATAATTCAATCGCGCGAAATTGAACAGGAACTCACAGGGCGCCGACATCCGGGTGCGGGACGAACCGGCACCATGCGCACGGACGAAATACGACGGGGCGGACACCTCCGCACAAGGTGTCCGCCCCGTCTCTCTTGCGACCCGGAGCCGCCGCCCGTCGGTGAGGGTCGAGTTGACCGACGGCGGCTCCGGTGGTCTTTGCTACTGAACGGATGGTCAGCGGCTGTCGCTGCCGCTCGACTGCGCGGCCGCGCGGCCCGCCTCCAGGCGCGCCACCGGGATCCGGAACGGCGAGCAGGAGACGTAGTCGAGGCCGACCTCGTGGAAGAAGTGCACCGACTCCGGGTCGCCGCCGTGCTCACCGCAGACGCCGAGCTTGATGTCGGGGCGGGTGGCCCGGCCGGCCTCGACGGCGGTGCGTACGAGCGCGCCGACGCCGTCCTTGTCGATGGTCTCGAACGGGGAGACACCGAAGATGCCCTTCTCCAGGTACGCGGTGAAGAAGCTGGCCTCCACGTCGTCCCGGGAGAAGCCCCACACCGTCTGGGTGAGGTCGTTGGTGCCGAAGGAGAAGAACTCGGCGGCCTCGGCGATCTGACCGGCGGTCACGGCGGCGCGCGGCAGCTCGATCATGGTGCCGAGCGCGAGCTTCAGCTCGACGCCGGTCCGCGCCTGCACCTCGGCGATGACCTGCTCGGCCTCGTCGCGGACGATCTCCAGCTCCTGGACCGTGCCCACCAGCGGGATCATGATCTCGGCGCGCGGGTCGCCCTTGGCGTCGATGCGCTCGGCCGCGGCCTCGGCGATCGCCCGGACCTGCATGGTGAACAGGCCGGGGATGACCAGGCCGAGGCGGACACCGCGCAGACCCAGCATCGGGTTCTGCTCGTGCAGCCGGTGCACGGCCTGCAGCAGGCGCAGGTCGTTCTCGTTGGGGTCCTTGCGGGCCTCGGCGAGGGCGACGCGCACCGACAGCTCGGTGATGTCGGGGAGGAACTCGTGCAGCGGCGGGTCGAGCAGGCGGACCGTGACGGGCAGGCCGTCCATCGCCTCGAACAGCTCGACGAAGTCCTGCTTCTGCTGCGGCAGGAGGGCCTGGAGGGCCTCCTCGCGTTCCTCGTCGGTGTCGGCGAGGATCAGCTTCTCGACCATCTCGCGGCGCTCACCGAGGAACATGTGCTCGGTGCGGCACAGACCGATGCCCTGCGCGCCGAAGCGGCGGGCGCGCAGCGCGTCCTCGGCGTTGTCGGCGTTGGCGCGGACGCGCAGCCGGCGGACGCGGTCGGCGTAGGCCATGATCCGGTGCACGGCGGCGACCAGCTCGTCGGCGTCGTCGGCGCCGGCGTGCATCCGGCCCTCGAAGTACTCGACGACAGGCGACGGTACGACGGGTACCTCACCGAGGTACACCTTGCCGGTGGAGCCGTCGATGGAGACGACGTCGCCCTCCTCGATGACCTGGCCCGAGGTGGTGGTCATCCGGCGGCGCTTGGTGTCGACCTCGAGCTCCTCGGCGCCGCAGACACAGGTCTTGCCCATGCCGCGCGCGACCACGGCGGCGTGCGAGGTCTTGCCGCCGCGTGAGGTCAGGATGCCCTCGGAGGCGATCATGCCGTCCAGGTCGTCCGGGTTGGTCTCGCGGCGGATCAGGATGACCTTCTCGCCGGAGCGCGACCACTTGACGGCCGTGTACGAGTCGAAGACGGCCTTGCCGACGGCGGCGCCCGGGGAGGCGGCGATGCCGCGCCCGATCTGCTCGACCTTGGCGTTCTCGTCGAACTTGGGGAACATCAGCTGCGCGAGCTGGGCGCCGTTGACGCGCTGGAGCGCCTCGGCCTCGTCGATCAGGCCCTGGTCCACGAGCTGGGTGGCGATCCGGAAGGCGGCACCGGCGGTGCGCTTGCCGACGCGGGTCTGCAGCATCCACAGCTGGCCGCGCTCGATCGTGAACTCGATGTCGCAGAGGTCCTTGTAGTGGGTCTCCAGCGTCTCCATGATCTGCATCAGCTGGTCGTACGACTTCTTGTCGATCGACTCAAGCTCGGCGAGCGGCACGGTGTTGCGGATGCCCGCGACGACGTCCTCGCCCTGCGCGTTCTGCAGGTAGTCGCCGTAGACGCCCTGGTGGCCGGAGGCGGGGTCGCGGGTGAAGGCGACGCCGGTGCCGGAGTCCGGGCCGAGGTTGCCGAAGACCATCGAGCACACGTTGACGGCGGTGCCGAGGTCGTGCGGGATGCGCTCCTGGCGGCGGTACAGCTTGGCGCGGTCGGTGTTCCAGGAGTTGAAGACGGCCTCGATGGCGAGGTCCATCTGCTCGCGCGGGTCCTGCGGGAAGTCGCGGCCGGCGTGGGCCTTCACGATCTTCTTGAACTGCTTGACGAGCTTCTTCAGGTCGGCGGCGTCGAGGTCGGTGTCGACGGTGACCTTCTTGGCGGCCTTGGCCTCGTCGAGCGCGTCCTCGAAGAGCTCGCCCTCGACGCCGAGGACGGTCTTGCCGAACATCTGGATGAGACGGCGGTACGAGTCCCAGGCGAAGCGCTCGTCGCCGGCCTGGGTGGCGAGACCGGCGACGGACTCGTCGGACAGGCCGATGTTGAGAACCGTGTCCATCATGCCGGGCATGGAGAACTTGGCGCCGGAGCGTACGGAGACGAGCAGCGGGTTGTCGGCCTGGCCGAGCTTCTTGCCCATCTTCTGCTCAAGGGCGTCGAGGTGACGGCTCACCTCGTCGCGGAGCTCGACCGGCTCGGAGCCGCTGTCGAGGTAGACCTTGCACGCCTCGGTGGTGATCGTGAAGCCGGGAGGTACCGGCAGGCCGAGGTTGGTCATCTCGGCCAGGTTCGCGCCCTTACCGCCGAGGAGGTCCTTCAGGTCCCTGTTGCCCTCGGTGAAGTCGTACACGAACTTCTGATCTTTGTTTTCCGACACGGGTCTCGACTCCTCGACGACTCGGTGGCTGCCCTGACGGCGAGGAACATACCCAGATCGAAGGCTTCTGGGGAGGTACGCCTAGCGGTCGCCGGGGCTTAACCACCCGTCCGCCAGCAGATCGAAAGTAACCGACGAGTAGCTTCCGCTTTCAGACTCCGAAGCCCGCTTGACTCAAACCAGAGCTTACACGCTCACATGAGCGACTTGCAGAGCATTTGCGTTCAACTCTTGAACGCAAGAAGGGTGGCACCCAGTGCCACCCTTCCAGAAGTCCAATGCCTCGTAATCCGCTCATCTGAGCACACCCTCTATCAAGGGTGGTGAGGATCACGCTGCGAAAATGACTGGATTCCCACGATCCGGACCTGATCACGAGGGTCGGAACACTCCACCGGAGTCCGTCCGTCCGCTCCGTCCGGAGCCCCGTCAGCCGCCTGACGTGTCGAGTTCGGCTTCCTCGCCCACACCGGCGCAGTCGTACGGATCCTTGAGCCAGCCGTCCGGCAGCACGACCCGGTTGTTGCCCGACGTACGGCCGCGCGGGCCGTCCGCGCCCGTCGGCCACGGCTGGTCCAGATCAAGCTCGCTCAACTGAGCGCTCAGTTCGTCCAGGGACGAGGTGATCGCCAGCTTCTTGCGCATCTCCGAGCCGACCGAGAAGCCCTTCAGGTACCAGGCCACGTGCTTACGGAAGTCGATGACACCGCGCGACTCGTCCCCGAGCCATTCGCCGAGCAGCCGGGCGTGCCGCACCATCGCGTCCGCGACCTCGCGCAGCCCCGGCTGGGCGTAGGCGCCCGTGCCCTCGAAACCCGCCACCAGATCGGCGAAGAGCCACGGCCGGCCCAGACAGCCACGGCCCACGACCACGCCGTCGCAGCCGGTCTCGCGCATCATCCGCAGCGCGTCGTCCGCCGACCAGATGTCGCCGTTGCCCAGCACCGGGATCTCCGGCACATGCTCCTTGAGGCGCGCGATCGCGTCCCAGTCGGCCGTGCCGCCGTAGTGCTGGGCCGCCGTCCGCCCGTGCAGGGCTATCGCCGTGACGCCCTCCTCGACCGCGATCCGGCCCGCGTCGAGGAAGGTGATGTGGTCGTCGTCGATGCCCTTGCGCATCTTCATGGTGACCGGCAGGTCGCCCGCGTTCGTCACGGCCTCGTGCAGGATCGCCCGCAGCAGGGGCCGCTTGTACGGGAGGGCGGAGCCGCCGCCCTTGCGGGTGACCTTGGGGACGGGGCAGCCGAAGTTCAGGTCGATGTGGTCGGCCAGGTCCTCGTCCACGATCATCCGCACGGCCTTGCCGACCGTCACGGGGTCGACTCCGTACAGCTGGATCGACCGCGGCTTCTCGCTGTCGTCGAAGCGGATGAGCTGCATGGTCTTCTCGTTGCGCTCGACCAGCGCCCGCGTCGTGATCATCTCACTGACGAACAGTCCCTTGCCGCCGCTGAACTCGCGGCAGAGGGTGCGGAAGGGGGCGTTGGTGATGCCGGCCATCGGCGCGAGCACCACCGGCGGCTGCACGATGTGCGGCCCGATGGCGAGAGGGGAGAACGCGGTCATTGAGCTATTGTCCCGCACCGCGCCGACAGCCCGTCGACCCTTCCGCGGATCGCGTACGACGAAGGGCCCGGGTCACCGTGGTGACCCGGGCCCTTCGTCGTACGCGCCGGTGCTTACTCCTGGCCGGCCGTGGCGGTCTCGGCGCCTTCCGTGCCCTCGGTTCCCGCCGCGCGCTCGCGCATCTTCCTCAGCAGCTCCTGCTTCTGGTCGTCAGCGCTCCTGCGGTCGGCGTTGCTGCTCTGAACGGCGCCCTGCTGGTCGGCGCGGGACAGCTTCTTGCGCTGTCCGCCGACGCCGAGAAGGTTGTTGCGGCCCTTGGCCATGGGGTTCTCCCATCAGTGAGAAATGCGGTGGTGAGTCGGCTGGCGCTGCGCGGGAGTCGAACCCGCGGCGCTCTCACTCGTAGATCTGGAAGAACGAGGACATGGCGTAGACGCTACCCCGGCCGACCGGGCGTCGGCACACGGGTTTCCGGCCGCGCCCCCCTCGCGACTGACAGACATTGAAATCTGTCAGTCATCATGCCATGGTTGCCATGCGTCACTCTCCGACCCTTCTTCCGAGGAGACCCTCATGACCTCCCTCCCCGCCCGCCCCCTCCCGACCCGCTCCCTCGGCACCACCGGCCCCGAGGTCTCCGCCCTCGGCCTCGGCTGCATGGGCATGTCCGCGCTGTACGGCGAGAGCGACCGCGCCGAATCGATCGCGACCATCCACGCCGCGCTCGACGCGGGCGTCACGCTCCTGGACACCGGTGACTTCTACGGCATGGGGCACAACGAACTGCTGATCGACGAAGCCCTGCGCACCGCTCCCGCCGCAGCCCGCGAGAAGGTGCTGACCAGCGTGAAGTTCGGCGCCCTGCGCACGGTCGAGGGCGGCTTCACCGGCTATGACGGCCGTCCGGCGGCGGTGCGGAACTTCGCCGCGTACTCCCTGCAGCGCCTGGGCACGGACCACATCGACATCTACCGGATCGCCCGTGTCGACCCGGACGTCCCGATCGAGGAGACCGTCGGCGCCATCGCGGAGCTGGTCGAGGCCGGGCACGTCCGGCACATCGGCCTCTCCGAGGTCGGGGCGGACACCCTGCGGCGCGCGGCGGCGGTCGCCCCGATCGCCGACCTGCAGATCGAGTACTCCCTCATATCCCGGGGCATCGAGGAGAAGATCCTGCCGGCCGCCCGCGAGCTGGGCATCGGCGTCACGGCGTACGGCGTGCTCTCCCGCGGTCTGATCAGCGGCCACTTCACCCGGGACCGCGAGCTGGCGCCGGGCGACTTCCGGGGGATGAGCCCGCGCTTCCAGGGCGACAACCTCCACCGCAACCTGGACCTCGTGGACCAGCTGCGAGCCATAGCCGAGACCAAGGGTGCGACGGTCGCGCAGACCGCGATCGCCTGGGTGCTCGCCCAGGGCCCCCGGCACGGCGTCGACATCGTCCCGCTGATCGGCGCCCGCCGCCGGGACCGTCTCGCCGAGGCGCTCGGGGCCCTGGACGTGACGCTGGACGCGGCCGACCTCGCCGCGATCGAGCGGGCCGTGCCGGTGGGCGCGGCGGCCGGTGAGCGCTACCCCGCGGCCCAGATGGCGCACCTCGACAGCGAGCGCTGACCTGCCCGGCGACCTGTCGTTCGGCTGACAGGTACTGTCAACCCATGCCCACCGAGACCCTCACCGCAGAGCGCATCCTCGAAGCCACCGAAGAGGTGCTGCGGCGCTACGGCCCGGCGAAGGCCACCGTCGTCGACGTGGCCCGGGTGCTCGGCGTGAGCCACGGCAGCGTCTACCGCCATTTCCGTACGAAGGCGGCGCTGCGCGAGGCGGTCACCCACCGCTGGCTGACCCGCGCCGAGGTCGCCCTGGCCGAGCTGATCGAGGCACCGGACCGGCCGGCGGCGGAGCGGCTGCGCGCCTGGTTCGCCGGCCTCTTCGAGGCCAAGCGCCACAAGGCGGGCGACGACCCCGAGCTCTTCGCCACCTACGGCGTGCTGATCGACGAGAGCAGCGGCGTCGTGGAGCAGCACATCGACGTCCTGATCAGCCAGGTCCGTGCGATCGTCGAAGAGGGCGTCCGGGGCGGGGAGTTCACCGCCGCCGACGCCGACGCGACGGCTCGCGCGCTGTTCGACGCGACGTGCCGCTTCCACGACCCGGCCTACGCCCCCGAGTGGCGGCGCCCCACGATCGAGGCCGAGTTCGACGCGGTGCTGGACCTGCTGCTGCGCGGCCTGCGCGCCTGACGACGTACGCCGAAGCCCCCGGTTCCGCAGCGGGAACCGGGGGCTTCGGCGTGTCCGTGATCCGGGGGTCAGCAGCCCAGCAGGCGGCTGCCCAAGTAGCCCTGGATCTGGTCGAGGGAGACGCGCTCCTGCTTCATGGTGTCGCGCTCGCGCACGGTCACCGCGTTGTCGTCGAGGGTGTCGAAGTCGACGGTGACGCAGAACGGCGTACCGATCTCGTCCTGGCGACGGTAGCGGCGGCCGATGGCACCCGCGTCGTCGAACTCGATGTTCCAGTTCTGCCGCAGGTCGGCGGCGAGGCCCTTGGCCTTCGGCGACAGCTGCGGGTTCCGCGACAGCGGCAGGACGGCGACCTTGACCGGCGCGATGCGGTGGTCGAAGCGCATCACGGTGCGCTTCTCCATGACGCCCTTGGCGTTCGGGGCCTCGTCCTCGTTGAACGCGTCGAGCATGAACGCCAGCATCGTCCGGCCGACACCGGCCGCCGGCTCGATGACGTACGGAGTCCAGCGCTCGTTGGCCTCCTGGTCGAAGAAGAACAGCTCGTTGCCGGACGCCTTGGAGTGCGCCTTCAGGTCGTAGTCGGTGCGGTTGGCGACGCCCTCGAGCTCGCCCCACTCGCTGCCGCCGAACTGGAAGCGGTACTCGATGTCGGCGGTCCGCTTGGAGTAGTGGGAGAGCTTCTCCTTCGGGTGCTCGAACCAGCGCATGTTCTCCTCACGGAGACCCAGGCCGGTGTACCAGTTCCAGCGCTGCTCCATCCAGTACTCGTGCCACTGCTCGTCCTCGCCCGGCTTGACGAAGAACTCCATCTCCATCTGCTCGAACTCGCGGGTGCGGAAGATGAAGTTGCCCGGAGTGATCTCGTTCCGGAAGGACTTGCCCATCTGGGCGATGCCGAACGGCGGCTTCTTGCGCGAAGTCTGCTGCACCTGGCCGAAGTTGGTGAAGATGCCCTGGGCGGTCTCGGGGCGCAGGTAGGCGACGGAGCCGGAGTCCTGGGTCGGGCCGAGATGGGTGGAGAGCAGACCCGAGAACTGCTTGGGCTCGGTGAAGGTGCCCTTGTTGCCGCAGTTGGGGCAGTTGAGGTCGGCGAGGCCGTTCTCGGGGAGGCGGCCGTGCTTCTCCTCGTACGCCTCCTCCAGGTGGTCCGCGCGGTAGCGCTTGTGGCAGGAGGTGCACTCGGTCAGCGGGTCCGTGAACGTGGCGACGTGACCGGAGGCCTCCCAGACCTCGGTGGCCAGGATCACCGACGAGTCGATGCCGACGACGTCCTCGCGCGAGGTGACCATGTAACGCCACCACTGACGCTTGATGTTCTCCTTCAGCTCGACACCCAGCGGCCCGTAGTCCCAGGCGGCCTTCTGGCCGCCGTAGATCTCACTGCAGGGGTAGACGAAGCCACGGCGCTTGCTCAGGCTGACGATGGTGTCGATCTTGTCGGCGGCCACGGTGCTCTCTTCATTACGACGACGAAGTGCGAATGCCTCAGATTACCGGCGCGCGTGCCCCCCGTATCAAATCGGTCCGGCCGCGGCCCGCGCCGTACGGGCGTGGCCGGGAACACAAGTAGGACAATTGACAATCGTTTCCAATTTTGTTGAAAATGAGTGTCATGAACGTACGCCGCCTGATACCCACCGCCGCCGTCGCCGGAGCCGTCTCCCTCGGGCTCGTCACGCTGTCCGCCTGCTCCGGTACCTCCGACGCCGCCGACCGGCCGAGCGACGGCAAGCTGAGCGTGGTGGCGTCGTTCTACCCCATGCAGTACCTGGCCGAGCAGATCGGCGGCGACCACGTCTCCGTCAGCACGCTCACCAAGCCGGGCGTCGAGCCGCACGACCTGGAGCTCAAGCCCAAGCAGATAGGCGAGCTCGGCGAGGCCGACTACATCCTCTACCTCAAGGGCATCCAGCCCGCCGTCGACGAGGCGATCAAGCAGGCCGGCGTCAAGAACACGGTCGACGCCGCCACCCTCACGAAGCTCGAGGAACACGGTACCGAGACCGGCCACGACCACGCCGGCGAGACCGCCGAGGAGCACGCCGCCCACGAGGGCGAGGCACACGCCGACGAGCACGGCCACGAGGGCCACGAGTCCGAGGCCGGCGCCGACCCGCACATCTGGCTCGACCCCGTGAAGTACGCCGAGGTCGCCAAGGGCGTCGGCGCCTCCCTGGCGAAGGCCGACCCGGGCCACGCCGCCGACTACCGCAAGAACACCGACGCCCTGGTGAAGAAGCTCGGCGACCTGGACACCGCGTTCGAGACCGGCCTGAAGAACACCACCACCAAGACGTTCATCACCACCCACTCCGCCTTCGGCTACCTCGCCGAGCGCTACGGCCTGGACCAGGAGGGCATCTCCGGCATGGACCCCGAGTCCGAGCCGAGCCCCGCCCGGATCAAGGAGCTCCAGGACATCGCGGCGAAGGAGAAGGTCTCCACCGTCTTCTTCGAGACCCTCGCCAGCGACAAGACCGCGAAGACCCTCGCCACCGACACCGGTCTGAAGACCGACGTGCTCGACCCGCTGGAGGGAATCACGGACCGGTCCAAGGGCGATGACTACATCGAGGTCATGCGGTCCAACCTCACCGCGCTGAAGAAGGCCCTCGGCGCCAAGTGACACCCACGCACGTATCGGAGGCACGAGCCATGGCCATCGACCCCGTTCTTTCCGTCCGCGGAGCCACGGCGGCCCTCGGCTCGCGCCCCGTACTGCGCGGCGTCGACCTCACCGTCCAGCACGGTGAGGTCGTCGCGCTACTCGGCGCCAACGGCTCCGGCAAGTCGACCGCCGTCCGCGCCGTCATCGGCCAGGTGCCGCTGACCGACGGCTCCATATCCCTGTTCGGTACGGAGCAGAAGCGATTCCGCGCCTGGTCCCGGATCGGTTACGTACCGCAGCGCACCACCGCCGCGAGCGGCGTGCCCGCCACGATCCGCGAGGTCGTCTCCTCGGGCCGGCTCTCCCGGAAGCGGCTGGGCTGGCTGACCAAGGCCGACCGGGCCGCCGTCGAGCGGGCCATCGCGCTCGTCGGCCTGACCGACCGCGCCAAGGACTCCGTCTCCGCCCTCTCCGGCGGCCAGCACCAGCGCGTTCTGATCGCCCGCGCCCTCGCCTCGGATCCCGAGCTGCTGATCATGGACGAGCCGATGGCCGGCGTCGACCTCGCCAGCCAGGAGATCCTCGCCGCGACCCTGCGCGAGCAGGTCGCGGGCGGCACCTCCGTCCTCCTCGTCCTGCACGAGCTGGGCCCGCTGGAGCCGCTGATCGACCGGGCCGTGGTGCTCCGTGACGGCTGCGTGGTGCACGACGGCCCGCCGCCGAAGGCCGTCGGCCAGCACGCGCTGCCCGGCCACGACCACGTACATCCGCACGCGGCCGACGAGCCGCTCCGCACGGGACTGCTGACCTGAGGAAGTTGATCTGATCATGGAATTCCTCGAGCCCGCCTTCATGCAGCGATCGCTTCTCGCGGCCGTCCTCGTCGGCATCACCGCCCCCGCCGTCGGGATCTACCTCGTCCAGCGCCGCCAGGCGCTGATGGGCGACGGCATCGGCCATGTCGCCATGACCGGCGTGGGCCTCGGCTTCCTGCTGAGCTCCAGCCCGGTGTGGATGGCGACCCTGGTCGCCGTGGTCGGCGCCGTCCTGATGGAACTGATCCGGGCCTACGGCAGGACCCGCGGCGACATCGCGCTGGCGCTCCTCTTCTACGGAGGCATGGCGGGCGGCGTCATGCTGATGAGCATCGCCGACGGCTCCAACGCAAACCTGCTCTCCTACCTCTTCGGATCGCTGTCGACCGTGTCGGACGCGGACGTCACCGCGATCGCCGTCCTGGCGGCCTTCGTGATCCTCGTCACGGTGGGCCTGCGCCGCCAGCTGTTCGCGGTCAGCCAGGACGAGGAGTTCGCCCGCGTCACCGGTCTTCCGGTGCGCGCCCTGAACCTGCTCGTCGCGGTCACCGCCGCGGTGACCGTCACGGTCGCCATGCGCGTCGTCGGCCTGCTGCTGGTCAGTGCGCTGATGGTGGTGCCGGTGGCAGCGGCCCAGCAGTTGTCCAAGTCGTTCCGTACGACGTTCGTGCTCGCGGTCGTGATCGGCGTCGGCGTCACCCTGTCCGGCACCATCACGACGTACTACCAGGACGTGCCGCCGGGCGCGACGATCGTGCTGCTCGCGATCGGCGTCTTCATCGCCCTCACGCTCCTCGCGACGCCGCTGGCGAGACGGCGGGCCCGGGCGGCGGAGGCGGCCTCCGCGGAGTGCGACATGGCCGTCCCGGCCACCCGGCGGCCGACGGACGACGTCCCGGTCTAGGGGCCTGGCAGAATGGCGGGGGCAACGAAGATTCCAAGGAGGCCCCTGTGGCGACGGCAGGACCCCCCGTACGCGGCCGCTCGACCAAACAGCGGGCCGCTGTCTCGGCCGCACTGAACGAGGTGGACGAGTTCCGCAGCGCCCAGGAGCTGCACGACATGCTCAAGCACCGCGGCGACTCGGTCGGCCTGACCACGGTCTACCGCACGCTGCAGTCCCTGGCGGACGCGGGCGAGGTCGACGCGCTGCGCACCAGCGACGGCGAGACGGTCTACCGCCGCTGCTCGACCGGCGACCACCACCACCACCTCGTCTGCCGCGTCTGCGGCAAGGCGGTCGAGGTCGAGGGCCCGGCGGTGGAGAAATGGGCGGACACGATCGCGGCGGAACACGGCTTCGTGAACGTGGCCCACACGGTCGAGATCTTCGGCACCTGCGCGGAGTGCGCGCTGAAGTGACCTGAAACGCCAGAAGGGCCCGCCCCCGGCAAGGGGGGCGGGCCCTTTCACGTGCGCGTGCGTCAGACGCGGTGCGGCAGACGCGCGGGTCTCAGACGCGAGTGAGGCGCCGGTCGAGCAGCTCCCGCAGACGGTCGACGTCGGCGGGGTCGACCAGGCCACGCTTGGGCAGGAGGGCGACCGAGTCGGCCGTCAGGAGAGCGAAGAACGAGCCGGTCTCCGCGTACCTGAGCACCGTCGACCACGGACGGAAGCTCTCGTGATCCCGGCCGGTCCAGCGGACCCCACGGTCGTTCACGACGGCCCACAACTCCCCCTGCGGCCTGGACGCCCGGTACATCCGCCGCCCGGCCCACCACGGCTGGAGCGGCCCCAGGAGCAGGGCGTACACGAGCAGGCCGCCCAGCAACGGCACGGTGATCCCGTCCGACGCCACCGAACCCGTCAGCTTCAGCACGATGACGAGGAAGGCCACGACGGCGGTGGCCGACATCAGCCACCGCATGCGACGACCGGAGGGGCTGTCCCGCAGCCGGAACCGGACGGCCTCTCTCGCGTCGGCGGGCGTCGGTTCGTAGAACAGCTGGACTCTCTCGTCCGCCCCCACGTCCCTCACATCACGCCTTGGGGGAAGCCGCGGCATCCGCCGGGCCCTGGGGTGGCACCGTGCCGTTGCCCATCGCCGCGCGGTCCTCGGCCGGGATCGCGCCGAAGCGGCGGTCGCGGGAGGCGTACTCGACGCACGCCCGCCACAGGTCCCGGCGGTCGAAGTCCGGCCACAGCACGTCCTGGAAGACCATCTCCGCGTAGCTGCTCTGCCAGATCAGGTAGTTGGAGGTGCGCTGCTCGCCGCTGGGGCGCAGGAAGAGGTCGACGTCCGGCATGTCCGGGTAGTAGAGGTACTTCTGGAAGGTCTTCTCGTTGACCTTCGACGGGTCCAGCCGCCCCGCCGCCACATCCTCCGCGATCTTCTTCGCCGCGTCGGCGACCTCCGCGCGGCCGCCGTAGTTCACGCAGAAGTACAGCGTCATCGCGTCGTTGTCGACCGTCTGCTCCTGCGCGACCTGCAGCTCCTGGACGACCGACTTCCACATCTTCGGCATGCGGCCGACCCAGCGGATACGGATGCCCAGCTCGTCCATCTCGTCACGCCGGCGACGGATCACGTCCCGGTTGAAGTTCATCAGGAAGCGGACCTCCTCCGGCGACCGCTTCCAGTTCTCCGTGGAGAAGGCGTAGAGCGACAGGTTCTTCACCCCGAGCTCCAGGCAGCCCTTCAGCACGTCCAGGACCACGCCCTCGCCGACCTTGTGCCCCTCGGTGCGCGGCAGCCCGCGCTCCTGTGCCCAGCGGCCGTTGCCGTCCATGACGCACGCGACGTGGTTCGGCACCAGCTCACCGGGGAGCTTCGGCGGGCGGGCACCGGACGGGTGCGGCTCGGGGACCTTGTACTCACGCCGGTTCCGTCCGAGGATTCCGCGTCGTGCGATGGCCATGCGATGGATTCTCCTAGCTCTTCTCTACGTACCGCAGCGAGCGCAGACCGCGCTCCAGGTGCCAGTGCAGATAGGCGGACACCAGTCCGCTGCCCTCCCTGACGTGACGCGGCTCGCACGCGTCCGCCGTCGCCCAGTCGCCGGTCAGCAGCGCGCTGAGCAGGCCGATGGCCTCCGGAGAGGGTACGACGCTGCCCGGCACACGGCAGTCGCCGCATATGACTCCACCCGCCGCGACCGAGAAGAAACGGTTGGGCCCGTGGAGGCCGCACTTCGCGCAGTCCTGGAAACTGGGCGCGTACCCGTTGACGGCGAGGGAGCGCAGCAGGAAGGCGTCGAGGATCAGGTGGGGGGCGTGCTCCGCGTTCGCGAGCGTGCGCAGGCCCCCGACGAGCAGCAGATACTGCTGCACGGCCGGCTCGCCCTCGTTGTCCGTGAACCGCTCGGCGGTCTCCAGCATCGCCGTACCGGCGGTGTAGCGGGCGTAGTCGGTGACGATCCCGCTCCCGTACGCGGCGATGGTCTCGCTCTGGGTGCAGAGCGGCAGGCCGCGCCCGACGAGATCGCTCCCCCGCGCGAAGAACTGCACATCGACGTGGGAGAAGGGCTCCAGCCTGGCCCCGAACTTCGACTTCGTCCGCCGCACCCCGCGCGCCACGGCGCGTACGCGTCCGTGACCGCGCGTGAGCAGCGTGATGATGCGGTCCGCTTCACCCAGCTTCTGGGTGCGCAGCACGATGCCGTCGTCGCGGAACAGGCTCATGGGCCCATTCTCCCGTACTGGCGGGGGCGCCAGGGCCGGGAGACGGGACTCACTCCTTGTGATGAAGGCCCGCCGGACGCCTGGCGGCGGGCATATGCCGTCAGTAACACTCATCGTATGAGCCTTGAGCGAGTCACCATCACGATCCCGGGCGAGACGCTGGAAGCGGCCAAGATCGCGGCCGAACGGGAGGGACTGAGCGTATCCGCGTGGCTGTCCCGTGCAGCCGAGAGAGCGGCGAAGATCGAGGCGGGCCTGGCGGCGGCGGAGGAGGCGATGGCGGGGTTCCCGCCCCCGACCCCGGAGGAGCAGGCCGTTGTGGACGAGTTCATGGAGCTGGTGACCCGCCCGATCCCCGAGATCCCTGCGGATGACGCGGCCTCCACCGGAAGGGCGGCGTAACTATGGGCACCCTCCGAACCGTGGTGTACGACGCAGGCGCGCTGATCGCGGCAGAACAGAACCGGACGACGTTCTGGCGGGCTCACCGCTCCTACCTCACGGCGGGCGGAGTGCCGGTCGTTCCAGCACCTGTCGTCGCGCAGGTGTGGCGCAACGGCGGCCGCCAGGCGATGGTGGCGCGGGTCCTGAACGGCTGCGCGATCGCCGCCCTGGACGACAGGCTCGCCCGGTCCGTCGGAGAGTTGCTGGGACGCGCCGGCACGTCGGACCCGGTGGATGGTGCGGTTGCCGCGCTTGCCGCCGAGTCCGCTGCCGTCATCGTGACGTCCGACCCCGACGACATCCGCCAACTGCTGGACCAGCTGGGCGCGCCCGGCAAGCGTGTGCGGGTGGATGCTTCACTGGTCCAGTAGGCCCCTCACGGCACCTCGCCGCGACTGCGCGCGTTCGCGTGCGCAGTCGCCGCGCTGATCCGCTCCGCCGAGGTCGCCTCCCGGACCCCGTCCGGCTCCGCGTCCCACTCCCGCCCGCCGCCGAGCGGCCGCAGCTGGACGTAGGGGCCCTCGTGACCCATGACCGTTCCCACACGCCCGGTGCGGATCTCGATGACGTACGACCCGATGGGCAGTTTCATGACCGGCCCCCTTCTTCCACCGGCAGTACGGCGGCGGCCAGCCGGCGCGCCGTTTCCACCGTGCAGCGTCCCAATTCGATGAGCGGCCGGGGGTTGTCGGAGGCGAGGGTGACGGCGTCGAGCCCGAGGGACGGCAGCACGATTCCCGCCCGTACGAGCGCCTCGCGCAATTCCGCCACCGCCTCGCTCGCTTCTTCGACTGACCCCTTGATCGACCGCATGTCGTGTTCCTTCACCAACGCATCCTTTTCCGAATCCATTTCCCGCTTACCGCACCCAGGGTGGTACCGGATCCGTAGCATCGGGAGATGCGCAGGTCCTACAACTGCGGCGTAGCGAGGGGGAGTTAATCTATGGCCAAAGCTCGACGGCTGGACACGTGGCGGTTCTTCGGCCAGGAGCTGAAGGCCCAGCGGGAAGAGAAGGGGATGACGCAAGGGGAACTGGGCGAGCGGGTGTTCGTTTCCGGCGGATACATCGGCCAGTTCGAACAGGGAATTCGGAAGCCGCAGCCGGATGTGGCCCGGCGAATCGACGAGGTCCTACAAACCGGCGGTTTTTCGAACGGACGTGTAGGCGACTGATCAACGCATCACCGTACGCGTCCTACTTCGAGCCGGTGGTGGAACTGGAGGCGCTGGCGACGAAGATCTGCGAGTTCGCGCCGACGGTGATGCCGGGGCTGCTGCAGACGGCGGAGTACGCGCGGGCGCAGACGCTCGCGTTGTACCCGTTCGCCACGGAGGAGTACGTCGAGGAGAAGCTCACCGCCCGCCTCCAAAGGGCAAGAATCCTCAAGGACGCTACACGGCCCGAATATTGGGTGATCGTGCACGAGAACGCCCTGCTGACGCCGGTAGGTGGCGCGCCGGTGATGGCGGCGCAGCTGGAGCACCTGACGGCGCTGGCGCGCGAGCGGGTGGTGCTGGTCATGGTGCTCCCCCGCGCTGTGGGTGCGCACGCGCACATGAGCGGCACGCACAAGCTCATGGATTTCGAGGACGCGCCTCCAACCGCCTATACAGAGACGGAGTTTTCGGGGACGTTGCTTGATGATCCGGCAGCGGTGAAGCACGCACAGCGCGCCTACGATCTGCTCAGGGTCGCCACGCTGTCGCCGGAGGCGTCCCTGGCCCTGATCGAGTCGGCGGCGGAGGACTACAGACGATGCGCGAGTACGACCTGAGCAAGGCATGCTGGTTCAAGAGCTCGTACAGCAACGCTTCGGGCGGCGACTGCGTCGAAGTCCTCGACGACATCCCCGGCGTCGTCCCCGTCCGCGACTCCAAGAACCCCGCCGGCCCCGCCCTCATCCTCCCCGCCGCCGCCTGGGCTTCCTTCGTCTCCGCGCTCAAGGGCTGAGGACGAGGCCCACGATCGCGAGGGCGCACACGGCGGCGGACACGGACGTGAACCCGTACGCGAGCTTCACTGAGCTCTCGCGGCTCTTGCGCTCCTTGCGGACGACCGCCTTCGTCCCCATGTGAAGGCTCTTGGTGTTCCGGGGGTGGTGGACGAGCGGGAAGGTGGCGCCCACCACGTGCAGGGGGGCGAGGCTGTCGGGCTTCTCGTACCGGACGGTCTCACCGTCCGGTACGTCGAACTCGTACAGCACCCGGCCGTAGCCCTTCGTGCCGACCGGCATGACGCGTGTCAGGCGCGCCTGGACCTCGATGCCGGTCTCGTCCAGCTCCCTCATCCTCTTCAGCTCCCGCCGCTCGCCGCTGATCAGCAGGAGGCTGAAGGCGAGAGCCGGCACGGACAGGACGACGAAGCCGATGAGCACTGAAATGACCATGGGCGGACCGTACGGCAGCACAGGACCCGCCCGTAACCCCCGCCGCCCCCTTCACCGGCCCCCGGTCCGCCCCTACGATCACGCCATGTCGATCACTTCGCCCATACCCGTTCTCCAGAACAACGAGGGCAGCGAACTCCGCTCCGAGGGCGAAGAACTGCTGCTGCGCCACCCCTACGAGGAGGTGCGCATCCCGCTCGCGGCCATCGCGCGCATCCGGGCCGAAGGGCGCCGGGTGGCCGTCGAGTTGACGGCCCCGGCGGGCAACGAGCCGACCGTGTACCGGATCGCGGACGTGAGCGGTGCCGCCGCCACCGTCTTCGCCGACACGGTGAACGGCTCTCTGCCGGCCCGCACAGAGGGAGCGGAAGCGGTCGACGGATCGGCGCTCGTCATCACCCGTGACCTGAGGAATCCGGGTGAGGAGGTCGAGGAGGAGGAAGACGAGGCCCGGGACCCGGGCCCGGGGCTGACCTTCGCCAAGTGGGCGGGGATCGTCATCGGCATCGCACTTCTCGCCTTCTCCGGGGCCGTCGGCATCGAGATCCATGTGAGCCGCGGGATCGCGACGCTGCTGCTCGGTGGCCTCGGCCTGGCGATCGCCCTCGCCGCGTACGCGATGATGTGGACGGCGTGGGAGAACTGGTACCTGCCCCGCTACGGCGTCACCGTCGAGGCGCGGCAGGTCTTCCTTGAGGGCAGGACCACGTACGCGTACGCGGACAGCAGCGGCAAGCTGCACGCCGTCTCCAGCTCGCCCGCGGGCGACGTGATCCGGGTCGCCTACCACCCGCGCAGGCCCGACAGCGCGGTCCGCTGCATGGGGTGGGGCCAGCCGGTCAAGGAGCTGATCGGCGGCGTGGTCATCCTCGCCATCGCGGCTCCCGTCCTCTACGGGGCGATCCAGCTCGGGCTCCCCGCCTTCGGCCGCTAGGGCGTGTCTTTCGGATCTTGCCGGGCACCAAGTCACTTAGGCGCGCTTATGGACCTCATAAGCCTGGCTTATGAGGTCATAGACCGGGGGCGGGTACCGCTTCCCGAAGGGCGTTAATTAGGGTGGCCTAAGTGACGGCAGCATTCGCCGTCACGTCGCTTGCGAAGGGAACCCAGACATGCCCCGCCCTCTCCGGGTCGCGATCGTCGGCGCCGGCCCCGCCGGAATCTATGCCGCCGATGCGCTGCTGAAGTCCGAGGCCGCCGCCGAGCCGGGCGTGTCGATCGACATCTTCGAGCGGATGCCGGCTCCCTTCGGCCTGATCCGGTACGGCGTGGCGCCCGACCACCCCCGGATCAAGGGCATCATCACCGCCCTGCACCAGGTGCTCGACAAGCCGCAGGTCCGCCTCTTCGGCAACGTCGAGTACGGCGCCGACATCCACCTGGACGATCTGCGCGCCTTCTACGACGCCGTCGTCTTCTCCACCGGCGCCATGGCCGACCGCGAGCTCCGCATCCCCGGCGTCGAGCTCGACGGCTCGTACGGCGCCGCCGACTTCGCCTCCTGGTACGACGGGCACCCCGACGTGCCCCGCACCTGGCCGCTGCACGCCGAGAAGGTCGCCGTGCTCGGCGTCGGCAACGTGGCCCTCGACATCGCGCGCATCCTCGCCAAGACGGCGGACGAGCTGCTGCCGACCGAGATCCCGCCGAACGTCTACGACGGCCTCAAGGCCAACAAGGCCGTGGAGATCCACGTCTTCGGCCGCCGCGGCCCGGCGCAGGCGAAGTTCAGCCCCATGGAGCTGCGCGAGCTGGACCACTCGCCGACGATCGAGGTCATCGTCAACCCCGAGGACATCGACTACGACGAGGGCTCGATCGCCGAGCGCCGCAAGAACAAGCAGACCGACATGGTCGCCAAGACCCTGGAGAACTGGGCGATCCGCGATGTCGGCGACCGCCCGCACAAGCTCTTCCTGCACTTCTTCGAGTCGCCGGCCGAGATCCTCGGCGAGGACGGCAAGGTCGTCGGCCTGCGCACCGAGCGCACCGAGCTCGACGGCACCGGGAACGTCAACGGCACCGGCAAGACCACCGACTGGGACGTGCAGGCCGTCTACCGCGCCGTCGGCTACCTCTCCGACGAACTGCCCAAGCTGCCCTGGGACACCGCCTCCGGCACCGTCCCCGACCAGGGCGGCCGCGTGATCGAGGAGAGCGGCGAGCACCTGGCCTCGACGTACGTCACCGGCTGGATCCGGCGCGGTCCGGTCGGCCTCATCGGCCACACCAAGGGCGACGCCAACGAGACCGTCGCCAACCTCCTCGACGACTTCGCCCACGGCCGGCTGCTGACGCCCGAGACCCCGGAGACCGAGGCCGTCGTCTCCTTCCTGGAGTCCAAGGGCGTCACGTACACGACCTGGGAGGGCTGGTACGCCCTGGACGCCGCCGAGAAGGCGCTGGGCGAGCCGCAGGGCCGTGAGCGGGTGAAGATCGTCGAGCGTGACGAGATGCTGAAGGCCAGCAACGCGGTCACTCCGAGCTAGCACCCACGGCCGACGGCCCGGGCCCGATGCGTACGCAGCGGCGTACGAGTCGGGCCCGGCCCGTTCCCCGCGCCGCACCGCACCGCACCGCACCGCTTCGACGGCTGCCTCCCGCGCTCATATTCTGGAAGGGCCGGGAAGGGAAGTGAGCCGCCATGGCCGTCCCCGTCGAAGAGGCTGCCCCTGCCGTGCGGCGGGCACGGGACGCGGCTTCACGTGAGTCCTGGGCCGAGGCGTACTTCCTGCTGCGCGACTTCGACCTGCATCCCTCGCACGCCCTCACGCCCGAAGACCTGGACATCCTCGCCGACGCCGCCTGGTGGGCGGGCCACATCGACGAGTCGGTCGCCGCCCGGCTGCGCTCCCACGCCGCGCACGCGGCGGCCGACGACCACCGGGGGGCCGGACACGCCGCGTGGTGGCTGGCCTTCGAGTACCGCTGCATGGGGCGGCCGGCGGCCGCGTCGGGCTGGCTGCACCGGGCCCGCCACCACCTGGAGCGGGAGCCCGAGTGCCCCGAGCAGTGCTACCTCGCCTGGAGCAACGCGGAGGAGGCCCTGGAGCACCGCGACCCGGACGCGGCCCTCGCCGCCGTGCTGCGCATGAACCGCATCGCCCGCCACTCCGGCAACCCGGACCTCGTCGCCCTGAGCCGCCAGGCGCACGCGGCCGTCCTGCTGGCGAACGGGCGCCGGGCGGAGGGGCTCGCCCTCCTCGACGACGCGATGTGCGCGGTGACGGCGGGCGAACTGAGCGGCATGTTCACCGGCTGGCTCTACTGCCTGGCGCTCACCGAGTGCATGGAGGCCGCGGACCTCGGCCGGGCGGTCGAATGGACCTCCGCGGCGATGACCTGGTGCGAGGCTCCCTGGGCACAGCACGTCCGCCGACCCGACGCCCCGGGGACGCCGGTCGATGACGGCACCATGGGCGGGACGCGCTCCGCCGGGCCCGCGCCCGGTGGCGCACCGTCGCCTCTCCCGGCGGGCGCGCCCGCGCCGGTCACCGACAACCCCTTCCGGGGGCTGTGCCGGATCCACCACGTCGAGGTCCTCGATCTGCTCGGGGTGTGGGAGCTCGCCGAGGCAGAGGCCGCCCGCGTCTGCGAGGAGGTCCTTCCGGACAGCCTGGAGGCCGCCGCCGAGGCGCACTACAAGGCCGGGGAGATCCGGCGCAGGCAGGGGCGGCTCGACGCCGCCGCCGTCTCGTACGGACACGCCCACGAACTCGGCAGGATCCCGCAGCCCGGCCTCGCGCTGCTACGGCTGGCCCAGGGCAAGGCCGACGCCGCCGTGGCCGGGCTGAAGCTGGCCCTGGCCTGTCAGAGCGACCGCCACGACCTTCTGGGCCGGGCGCGGCTGCTCGCCGCGCAGAGCGAGGTGGCCCTGGCCGTCCGGGACGTGGACGGTGCCGCGGCGGCGGTCGCGGAGCTGGAGACTCTGGCCCCCGGGGCGCCCCTCCTGGGCGCCATGGCCGACACCGCCCGCGGCGCCCTCGCGCTGGCCCGGCACGAACCGGCGCACCGCCCCCTGCGCCGGGCGCTGGCCGGCTGGCTGGCGCTGCGCGTGCCGTACGAGGCCGCGCAGGTACGGATGCTGCTCGCCGCCGCCGACCGGGCCGAGGGCGACGACGAGGCGGCCCGGCTGGAACTCGCCGCCGCACGGTCCACGTTCGAACGGCTCGGCGCGCTGCCCGACGCCCGGCGGGCGACCGCCCTGCTGGCCGGCAACCGCCGCCGTACCCTGCCCGGCGGGCTGACCGAACGGGAGGCCGAGGTGCTGCGGCTGGTCGCGGCGGGCGGCTCCAACCGGGACATCGCGCGGGCGCTGACCATCAGCGAGCACACGGTCGCCCGCCACCTCAACAACATCTTCGCCAAGCTGGACGTGGCCTCCCGCACCGCCGCCACGGCGTACGCCTACGCCCACGGCCTGGCGTAGACCCCGCCGAGCAGATCAGGCCCCCCGGCTCCCCCTGGGCAGATCCACCCACTGGCGGCCCACGCCCGATATGGGCGGTTCGACCGATGCCCGTGCCGGGCCCGCCGGCCTACAACGGGTCCATGAACACCCTGACCGCTGATCTCTCGCTCGACCTGCTGCGCGGTGCCGTCCGCGGCGACGTCGTCGCCCCCGGCGACCCGTCGTACGACGAGGCCCGCCGCGTCTACAACGCCCTGCACGACCGCCGTCCGGCCGTCGTCGTACGGGCCGTCGACGCCGGCGACGTGATCGCCGGCCTCCTCTTCGCCCGTGACAACGGACTGCCCCTCGCGGTCCGCGGCGGCAGCCACTCCGTCGCCGGTCACGGCACCGTCGACGACGGTCTCGTCGTCGACCTGTCCCGGATGCGCGGGGTGCGGGTGGACCCCGCGGCCCGCACCGCCCGCGTCGAGGGCGGCTGCACCTGGGGCGACTTCGACCACGCCACGCACGCCTTCGGCCTCGCCACCACCGGCGGCGTCATCTCCACCACCGGCGTCGGCGGTCTCACCCTCGGCGGCGGCATGGGCCACCTCACCCGCCGCTACGGCCTGAGCTGCGACAACCTCCTGTCGGCCGATGTCGTCACCGCCGACGGCACGCTGATCACCTGCGACGCCGAGCGGCACCCCGACCTGTTCTGGGCGCTGCGCGGCGGCGGCGGCAACTACGGCGTCGTCACCTCGTTCGAGTTCCGGCTGCACCCGGTCTCGGACGTCCTCGGCGGAGTCGTGCTCTTCCCGCCGAACGCCGAGGTCGCCCGCCGCTGGCGGGAGATGAACGCCGAGGCGCCGGAGGAGCTGAACACGCTCCTCGTGACGATGCTCGGGCCGCAGCTCCCGTTCCTGCCGGAGCGCTGGCAGGGCCGCCCGGTCTGCGGCGTCGCCGTCTGCTTCAGCGGCCCCGCCGAGGAGGACGAGAAGGTCCGCGCCCGTCTCGCCGCGCTCGGGCCGGTCCTCGGGCAGGCCGTCGACCGGGTGCCGTACCCGGCGATCAACACGCTCTTCGACGAGGACCTGCCACCGGGCCTCTACCACTACTGGAAGGGCAACTTCAGCCGTGAACTGACCGACGGCGCCATCGACGTCCACATGGAGTTCGGGCAGACGATGCCGTCGATGCAGTCCGACACCGCGATCTTCCCGATCGACGGGGCGTGCCACCGGGTCGGCGCCGAGGACACGGCGTTCGCCTACCGCGACGCGGCCTTCTCCGCCTCGTTCGGCGCCAGCTACACCGATCCCGCCGACACGGAGCGGAACATCGCCTGGACCCGGGCGTACGACGCCGCGCTGCGCCCGCACACCCAGGAGGCCGGCTACGTCAACTTCATGGACACCGACGACCAGAGCCGGGTACGCGTCAACTACCGGCAGAACTACGACCGCTTGCGGGCGGTCAAGCGACGCTACGACCCCGACAACGTCTTCCGCCTCAACCACAACATCGCGCCGTAGGGGCACGCGCCGTAGGGGGTACGGCTCAGAGCAGCGTCCTCGCGGTGGTGAGCAGCCGGGCGGTGTCGTCGGCGCAGAGCGCCAGGGCGTTGCCGACGGTGCTCAGCACGTCCCGCTCGGCCGCGCTGTACGGACCGTCGGCGAGGGCGATCCGGGCTCCCTGGAGCAGGATCGACTCCCGTCCGGAGGCGGCCAGGTGCGGGGTGAGCGGCTCCAGGGCCTCGTGCAGCTCGATGGCGAGGGCGGCGCCGCCGCCGCCCACGTCGGGAAGGAAGCGGCCGGTGTCGGCCGCCAGCGCCTCGACGAGGTCGGTCAACTGGGTGGCGGTGCACTCGGCGAAGCCGGCCGCCCGGACCGCCGTGACCGCGGTGTCCACCGCCGTACGGGAGGAGGCGCCGCCCGCCGCGAGCACGGCGAGGGCGACGGTGTGCACGGCGTCCCGCAGCATCGCGGAGAAACGGCTCGTCGTCGGGTGGTCGAGCACGTCCGTACCGAAGTGGGTGTGGCACGCGGCGCATTCGATGACCGGCCCGGCGGCTCCGCGGGGCAGGACCGGCACTCCCAGGACGGCGAACCGCCGGCGGCCGGTCCGGCGCCGGTAGTTGCGGTCGCCGCCGCACTCCTCGCAGAAGAACTCACCGTCTCCGACGGTGTTCCAGGAAGTACGAATGCCGCAGACGCCCACTTTTCGACAACGTGACTCTCGGGCAGACCGCACGTCGCACCTCCCTTAACGACACGGCAACACTGCCGACGTGGGCGTGATGTTAACCACATCTGTGATGTGGCGTCAGCACCTCGTCGTCAGATCGCCATCGACATGGCCGAGACCCGCCACGGCCCCCAGTCGCCTCATCGAGGCGGCCGGGGGCCGAAAGACGCGGTCAGCGCGTCAGAAGGGGCGGGTGCGGCGGTGGTGAACCATGTGGGTGACGGGTTCGTCACCGACCGGAACCGATGCCCGTACGGAGCGTCAGCGTGCGGCCCGGTTGACGGCCGAGATGACGGCCTTCAGCGAGGCGCGGGTGGTGTTGGCGTCGATGCCGATGCCCCACAGGACCTTGCCGTCGATGGCGCACTCGATGTACGAGGCGGCCTGCGCGGAGGCGCCCTCGCTCATCGTGTGCTCCTGGTAGTCCAGCAGCCGCGCGTCGACGCCGATGGACTGCAGGGCGTCGAAGAAGGCCGAGATCGGGCCGTTGCCGGTACCGCTCAGCACGGTCTCGACGCCGTCCACGACCGCCTCGACGGTCAGGGTGTCGGTGCCGTCCGTGTCGGAGGTGGTCTGGCCGGAACGCAGCTGGATGCGTCCCCAGGCGTTCTCCGGGTTCGGCAGGTACTCGTCCTGGAAGACGGACCAGATCGCGGCCGGGGTGACCTCGCCGCCCTCGGTGTCCGTCTTCTGCTGGATGATCTTCGAGAACTCGATCTGCATCCGGCGCGGCAGGTCCAGCTTGTGGTCGTTCTTCAGGACGTAGGCGATACCGCCCTTGCCGGACTGGGAGTTGACCCGGATCACGGCCTCGTAGGAGCGGCCGACGTCCTTCGGGTCGATCGGCAGGTACGGAACGGCCCACTCGATCTCGTCGACGGTCTTGCCCGCGGCGGCCGCGTCGGCCTCCATGGCGTCGAAGCCCTTCTTGATGGCGTCCTGGTGGGAGCCGGAGAAGGCGGTGTAGACCAGGTCGCCCGCGTAGGGGTGGCGCGGGTGGACCTCCATCTGGTTGCAGTACTCGGAGGTGCGGCGGATCTCGTCGATCTGCGAGAAGTCGATCTGCGGGTCCACGCCCTGCGAGAACAGGTTCATGCCCAGGGTCACCAGGTCGACGTTGCCGGTCCGCTCGCCCTGCCCGAACAGGCAGCCCTCGATACGGTCGGCGCCGGCCATGATGGCCAGCTCGGCGGCCGCCACCGCCGTACCGCGGTCGTTGTGCGGGTGCACGGACAGGCAGATGTACTCGCGGCGGGTCAGGTGGCGGGACATCCACTCGAACCGGTCCGCGTGCGTGGACGGCGTCGAACGCTCCACGGTGGCGGGCAGGTTGAGGATGATCTCGCGGCCCTCCTCGGGCTGCCAGACGTCGCAGACCGCCTCGCAGACCTCCAGGGCGAAGTCCAGCTCGGTGTCGGTGAAGATCTCCGGGCTGTACTGGTAGCCGAAGATCGTCTCGTCGCCCAGCAGCTTGTCCGCGTACTCCATGACCAGCCGCGTGCCGTCGACGGCGATCTGCTTGATGTCCTCCTTCGAGCCGCGGAAGACGACCCGGCGGAAGGTGGGTGCGGTGGCGTTGTACAGGTGGACGGTGGCGCGCTTGGCGCCGACCAGGGACTCCACGGTCCGCTCGATCAGGTCCTCGCGGGCCTGGGTCAGTACGGAGATGGTGACGTCGTCCGGGACCGCGCCCTCTTCGATGATGGAGCGCACGAAGTTGAAGTCGGTCTCGCCGGAGGAGGGGAAGCCGACCTCGATCTCCTTGTAGCCCATGCGCACCAGCAGGTCGAACATCTCGCGCTTGCGGGCGGGGCTCATCGGGTCGATCAGGGCCTGGTTGCCGTCGCGCAGGTCCGTGGACAGCCAGCGGGGCGCCTTGGTGATGCGCTGCTCGGGCCAGGTCCGGTCGGGGATGTGCACGGCCTCGTACCGGCCGTACTTGTGGATCGGCATCCCGGACGGCTTCTGCATCTGGGTGGCGTTGGTGATGGGCGTGGGGCGGCCAACGGGCTGGGACATTGCGTAGGGCTCCTCGGGTCCAGCTGGGGAGGGACGGCCGACTGTCGAACGCAACACCAGGTCCCGCGGGGAGGGGGTCGGCCTACGACTACAGGCCCTCGCCGCGGCAGCTAAGGAGAAGCAGCCCGAAACGCATGATGTGCCGCAGCCTAGCTCAGGACGGCGGAGTCCGGACGTCCTGTTTCAGTATGCGGGACGACCAACTCACCAATGTGAAAAAGTGACGAATCACTCCATTTCGCGGATCCTCGTCGCATCTCGTGACAGCCCCATGACTCAGTGCGACATTGCTGGGATGACCTCCCCCGCGCACCACCCTGTCTTCTGCTCGATCGTGCCGCCTCACCTGCTGGAGCACCTGGCCCGGTCCGCCGACCCGGCGATCGCGGCCGTGGCCCGCCGGACCCTGGTCGCGGACGCCGCCACCCGGACGGCCCGCACGCTCCCGCACGCCGCCTCCACCTCCGCCACGGCTCCGGCGCCCGCCGACCCGGCCCGCCCGCGGCGCACCGTGTACGACGCCCAGCGCCGGACCGAGCTGCCGGGCGTCGAGGTCCGCGGCGAGGGCGACGAGGCGACCGGCGACGCCACCGTCAACCGCGCCTACGCCGGGCTCGGCGCCACCTTCGACCTCTTCCTGAACGCCTACGGCCGCGACTCGATCGACGGCGCCGGCCTGCCGCTCCTGGCGACCGTCCACTACGACGAGAACTACGGCAACGCCTTCTGGAACGGCGAGCAGATGGTGTTCGGCGACGGCGACGACGAGATCTTCCTCGACTTCACCCTCCCCGTGGACGTCATCGGCCACGAGCTGACGCACGGCTTCACACAGCACACCGCGAACCTGGAGTACTTCAGCCAGTCCGGCGCCCTCAACGAGTCCGTCTCGGACGTCTTCGGCTCGCTGGTGAAGCAGTACGCGCTGGGCCAGAGCGCCGCGGACGCCGACTGGCTGATCGGCGAGGGCCTGTTCCACCCGAACGTCCAGGGGACGGCGCTGCGCTCGATGAAGGCTCCGGGCACGGCGTACGACGACGACGTCCTGGGCAAGGACCCGCAGCCCGGCCACATGGACGACTACGTCCGCACCAGCCAGGACAACGGCGGCGTGCACATCAACTCCGGCATCCCCAACCACGCGTTCTATCTGGCGGCGACCGAGCTGGGCGGCAACGCCTGGGAGCGGCCGGGGCAGATCTGGTACGACGTGATGACCGGGGGGACGCTCACCCCCGGGACCCGGTTCGACGAGTTCGCCAAGGCCACGGTGGCGGCGGCGAAGGCGCGGTACGGCGACGGGGCGGAGATCCAGGCCGTGATGAAGGCCTGGGCGACCGTGGGCCTACCGACGGACTGACGGACGGCGGACTGGTAGACAGGGCCCATGCGTATTCGAGTGCGGCGCACCGGCGGCTTCGCGGGCATCGAACGGTCGGCCGAGGTGGAGACCTCCGACCAGGAGGACGCCGTGGAATGGCACACCCTGGCCGACGCCGTCCTCAGAGACGGCGAGGACGACGGCCCGGAGGTGCCGGACGGCTTCTCGTACGAGATCACGATCGACGGCGCGACGGTCCACTGCGCGGACCCTCGCCTGACGCGGGTACAGCGGGCCCTGATCAGAAAGGTCCTCAAGGAGGGCGCCTAGGCGCCCTCCCGAAAGAGCCTAGAAGCCGAGCTTGCGGAGCTGCTTGGGGTCCCGCTGCCAGTCCTTCGCGACCTTCACGTGCAGGTCGAGGAAGACCGGGGTGCCGAGCAGCGCCTCGATGTGCTTGCGGGACTTCATCCCGACCTCCTTCAGGCGGCTGCCCTTCGGGCCGATGATGATCCCCTTCTGGCTGGGGCGCTCGATGTAGACGTTCGCGTGGATGTCGAGCAGCGGCCGGTCCGCCGGGCGGCCCTCGCGGGGCAGCATCTCCTCGACCACCACGGCGATCGAGTGCGGCAGCTCGTCGCGTACGCCTTCCAGCGCGGCCTCGCGGATCAGCTCCGCGACCATGACCTGCTCCGGCTCGTCGGTGAGGTCGCCCTCCGGGTAGAGCGGCGGGGACTCGGGCAGGAGCGGGATCAGCAGGTCCGCGACGAGCTGGACCTGCTGGCCGCCGACGGCCGAGACCGGGACGATCTCCTGCCACTCGAAGCCCAGCTCCTTGCCGAGCTGATCGATGGCGATGAGCTGCTCGGCGAGGGTCTTGGAGTCGACGAGGTCCGTCTTGGTGACGATCGCGACCTTCGGGGTCTTCTTGATCCCGGCGAGCTCCTTGGCGATGAAGCGGTCGCCGGGGCCGAGCTTCTGGTCGGCGGGCAGGCAGAAGCCGATCACGTCGACCTCGGCCCACGTCGTGCGCACGACGTCGTTGAGCCGCTCACCGAGGAGCGTGCGCGGCTTGTGGAGGCCCGGCGTGTCCACCAGGATCAGCTGCGCCTCCGGGCGGTGCACGATGCCTCGGACGGTGTGCCGGGTGGTCTGGGGCCGGTTGGAGGTGATCGCCACCTTCTGGCCGACCAGAGCGTTCGTGAGAGTGGACTTGCCCGCGTTGGGGCGGCCGACGAAGCAGGCGAAGCCGGCCCGGTGGACGGCTTCGGAATCTTGGTTACGAGCGCTCATGGGGGCCATTCTCCCCGATGCGGGACCCCGTCACGTACTCAGTGCCCCGCGGCGCCGTACGCGCGGCCCGCTCGGCGGCCGGCCGGGGTGGGCGCGCGAAGGGGGCCCGGCACATGGCCGGGCCCCCTTCGTGCTGCTCGGACGGGTTCAGCCCGCCGTGACCGCCGCCCGCAGCTGCCCGTCGGGGCCGGCGAGCAGGACCGGGGTCTCGGGGCCGCCGAGGTCCCGTACCGCGGCGCGGTCCGCGTCCGACGCCGCGTCGGCGGTGGAGACGACGGCCGCCGCCTCCAGCGACCGGGCGCCGCTGGCGACGGCCATGGCGACCGCGGTCTGCAGCGCGCTCAGCCGGAGCGACTCCAGGGCCACGGTCCCGGCCACGTACGTCCGCCCGGTCTCGTCCCGTACCGCCGCGCCCTCCGGCACACCGTTGCGGGCGCGGGCGCTGCGCGCCAGCGTGATGATCTTGAGGTCCTCGGCGCCGAGGTCGCCGTGCTCGCGGTTGAGTGTCATGCCCCGAGCATAGGTCGGGGCACGGATCAGCTCTGCGCGCCCTTGACGAACTTGTCGGCGGCGAGCTTGGCGAGGGCGTCGAAGTCCTTGTGGCCGGAGGCGTTCGCCGGCACGTGGACGATCTTGGCGACACCGGTGCCCTGCCGCACGACCATCATGTTCGACTCGATGTTCATGGACATCTGCGCCAGCTTCATCTTCAGCCGGAAGGCGTGCGACTCCTCGCCCGCCTTCGGGCCGGTGAGCCTCTCGGCCGTGACGGTCATCTTCATGCCCTGGAGGTCGGCGGCGAACCCCTTGCAGGTGTCCAGCGAGGTGCCCAGCGCCTTGACGAAGTCCGTGGCGCCGGCGGCCGGGTAGGTGAAGACGTCCGTGCTGAGCACGCTCTCGGCGTTGCCGCGCTCGAAGTGCGCGGACGGGCCCATGGTCGCGCCGTTGATCTTCTTGGCGACGATGCCGGCGAGCGGCTGGCACTCGGGCTTGTCGGCCGTCGGATTCGGGGTGTCCGGCCCGGTGGAGGTCTTCCAGCCGGAGGGCAGGTCCTTCAGCTCCAGCGTGGCCGCCTTCATCTGAGCCGCCGTCAGCGGCGTCGCCGGCGCCGGGGCCGCCGACGTCGTCTGCCCGGCGGCCGGCTTGTCGGCGCCCTTCTTCGTGGTGTCGGCGGCGTCGCCGCCACCGCACGCGGCGGTCAGGGAGAGCGCGGAGACGGTGACGACGGCGGCCAGGCCGTGACGAACGCGGGTACGCATGATGAATGAGCCCTTTGCGGTACGAGGGTGGGGAACTGCCCGGTACCGGTGGGGGACGGCCCGATCGCGAGGAGCCTATACGGGCCCACTGACAACGTCGTAGGGGATTTGAGCCTTGTTCATCCGGCCACCGGGAACATCGCTCCCCGCCGCCCCTCCGGGGAGACCAGCCACTCCAGCTTCGCCGCCGTGTCCGCCTCCGCCAGCGGCGTGTGCAGCACGATCACCAGGTCCGGCCGGGCGGGGACCCTGAGCTGCGTCGCTTCGAGCACCAGCGGGCCCGCCACCGGGTGTTCCACGGTCTTGCGGTGCTGGCCGCCCGGCTTGATGTCCCGTCGCTCCCACAGCGCGGCGAACTCCGGGCTGGCCGCCTTCGCCTCCTCGACCACCGCGCGGAAGCCCTCGTCGTCCGGGCACTCCGAGCAGGCGGCCCGGAACTGGGCGACGACCTGGGGCGCGAGCTCCTCCCAGTCCCCGGCCCGGGAGCGGTAGAGCGGGTCGGTGAAGAAGGAGAGGAGGCAGTTCCGGGGGGCCTCGGGCCGCATGCCCAGCACGATCGACGCCGACTCGTTGTACATGACCGTGTTCCAGTACGCGTCCATGATGTGCGCGGGGAACGGCATCCAGGCGTCGATCAGCCGGCGCAGCCCCGCGCACATGTCGAGCGCCTCGGGGTCGACTTCGGGTGCGGGCGGGTTGAGGCCGGCGAGCACGTACAGATGGCGCCGCTCGGCCGGGCTGAGCCGCAGCACCCGCGTCACCGAGTCGAGCACCTGCGGGGAGACCTTGATGTCCCGGCCCTGCTCAAGCCACTGGTACCAGGAGACGCCGACACCGGCCAGGACCGCGACCTCCTCGCGGCGCAGTCCGGGGGTGCGGCGGCGTGCCCCGCCGTCGGGAAGGCCCGCCTCTGCGGGGGTGACCCGGGCCCGACGGCTCATCAGGAACTCGCGCAGTTCGGCCAGTCGATGCGCCTTGGCGTCGGTGTTCTCGACCGCAGTGGCCACGTGCGCTCCTCCCCCGGGGATGTCTGGTGGTACGACCAACAGGATAAGTACCCGCTCCCCAGGCTTGTTCCCGTGCGCCGAGGGTGGGGCCATGGCAACCCTGACCTCTCCTCCGACCACCCCCGCCGCTCCCCCGGCGCTGACCGGCCGTGCCCGGCTGGTCCTCTTCGTGCTGTGCGCGGCCCAGTTCATGGTGGCGCTCGACTTCTCCGTCCTGAACGTGGCGCTGCCGGTGCTCGGCGCGGACCTCGGCCTCGGGCACTCGGCGCTCCAGTGGGCGGTCACGGCCTTCGCGCTGCCCTCGGGCGGCTTCCTGCTGCTTTTCGGGCGGATCGGCGACCTGTACGGGCGCAGGAAGCTCTTCCTCGCCGGACTGGCGCTCTTCGGGACGGCCTCCGTGCTCGCGACCTTCGCCTGGGATCCGGCGTCCTTCCTCGCGGCGCGGGCCCTGCAGGGCGTCGGCGCGGCGGCGATCGTGCCGACCGGGATGTCCCTGCTGACCACCACCTTCCCCGAGGGGCCGCAGCGCGACCGGGCGCTGGGCATCTCCGGCACCCTGCTCTCCCTGGGCTTCACCATCGGCATGGTGCTCGGCGGTGTCATGACCGACACGCTCGGCTGGCGCTCCACCATGGGCCTGCTGGCGCTCTTCAGCCTGATCGTGCTGCCGCTGGCGCCGGGCCTGCTGCCGGAGTCCAGGACCCCGGACCGGCCACGGCTGGACGTGCCGGGCGCGGTGACGGTGACCGGCGGGCTGCTCGCGGTGATCTACGCCCTGTCGACGGCGGCCGAGCGCGGCTTCGGCGGCGCGGACGTGCTGGTGTCCCTGGTGGCGGGCGTGGTGCTGCTCGTGGTCTTCGCGATCGTGGAGTCGCGGCACCGGGCGCCGCTGGTCTCCCTGCCGATGCTGCGGCGGCGTACGGTCGCCCTCGGCAACCTGGGCGGGCTCGTGACGTTCTCCATGATGTCCACGGTCGTCTTCGTGCTGACCCTGTACCTGCAGGAGACGCTCCGCCTGTCCGCGCTCGCCACCGGTCTGGTCTTCGGTGTGCAGGGCGTCGTGTCCGTCTTCGCGGGGTCGGTCGCGCCCCGGCTGATCGGCCGGTTCGGCGCCCGCCGCACGCTGGTGTACGCGCTCGCGGGGCAGGGCCTGTTCGTCGCCGCGCTGCTCGGCATCGGAGAGGAGTCGGGCGCGCTCCTGGCGGGAGTCGCCGTCTCGCTGGCGTCCATGTGCCACCTGGGCGCGATCATCTCGTACGGTCTGACCGTCACGTCCGGCGTCCCGGACTCCGAACAGGGCCTGGCCACCGGTCTGGTGACGACGACCCAGCAGGTCGGCATCACCGTCGGCATCCCGCTGCTCGGGGTCCTCGCGACCACCGGCGGGGAGCTGTACGGCGGTGTGCGCACCGTTCTCGCCGTCGATGCGGCGATCGTGCTGGCGACGGCCCTGCTCCTCGCCGTCGGGCTGCGCGAGCGCAGCCCTAAGGGTGGTCGAGCCTGAGGCGCACGGCGCGGGGGAGGCCGGCGACCACCAGGTCGTACGAGTCCTCGATGAGCTCCCGGACCATCCGGTCCGGGAGCCCGGCGACCGTCACCGTGTTCCAGTGGCGCTTGTTCATGTGGTAGCCGGGGGCGACGGCCGGGTGTTCCTCCCGGAGCCGTACCGCCTCCTGCGGTTCGCACTTGAGGTTGATCCGCAGCGGCTCGGCGTCCAGCGCCGAGAGCGCGAACATCTTCCCGGCGACCTTGAAGACGGAGGTCTCCGGGCCGAACGGGAACTCCTCCGTCGCGTCGTTGAAGTCCAGGCAGAAGGCGCGCAGCTCGTCGGGGGTCATTCCGGTGCCTCCTCCGGTCGCGCGACCGGTTCCACGAGGACGGTGACGATCTTGTTCCGGCGGCCGGCCGGGGACTCGGCCGTCAGGCGCAGCGCGCGCCCGTCCGGGAGCTCCACGGCCGCCTCGGCGCCCGCGATCGGCACCCGGCCGAGCGCCTTGGCGAGCAGTCCGCCGACGGTCTCGACGTCCTCGTCGTCGTACTCGTCGGCGCCGAGGCCGTACAGCTCGCCGAGGTCGCCGATGTCCAGGCGGGCCGTGACGCGGTAGCGGTCCTCGCCGAGCTCCTGGACCGGGGGCAGCTCGCGGTCGTACTCGTCGGTGATCTCGCCGACGATCTCCTCCAGGATGTCCTCGATGGTGACGATCCCGGCCGTGCCGCCGTACTCGTCGATGACGACGGCGACGTGGTTGCGCTCCCGCTGCATCTCCCGCAGCAGGTCGCCGGCGTTCTTGGTGTCCGGTACGAACGCGGCCGCCCGCATCGCCGTCGAGACCAGGTCGTTCTCGGCGTCCCGGTTGATGTGCGTCCTGCGGACCAGGTCCTTCAGATAGACGATGCCGACGATGTCGTCCTCGTTCTCGCCCGTGACCGGGATGCGCGAGAAGCCGGAGCGCAGCGCCAGGGTGAGGGCCTGGCGCACGGTCTTGAACCGCTCGATGCAGACCAGGTCGGTCCGGGGCACCATCACCTCCCGTACGAGCGTGTCGCCGAGCTCGAAGACGGAGTGCACCATACGGCGCTCCTCGTCCTCGATCAGCGACTCCTGCTCGGCGAGGTCGACCATGGCGCGCAGCTCGGCCTCGGAGGCGAAGGGGCCCTTGCGGAAGCCCTTGCCGGGGGTGAGGGCGTTGCCGATGAGGATCAGCAGCTGCGGGATCGGGCCCATGACCCGGGCCAGCGGCAGCAGGACGTACGCGGCGACGGTGGCCGTGTTCAGCGGGTGCTGGCGGCCGATGGTGCGCGGGGAGACGCCGACGGCGACGTAGCTGACGAGCACCATCACCGCGATGGCGATGAGGAGCGCCTCCCAGGTCTCCGGGAACTCCTCCAGGCAGGCGTAGGTGACGAGGACCCCGGCCGCCGTCTCGCAGGAGACGCGGACGAGCAGCGCCAGGTTGAGGTAGCGGGTCGGGTCGGAGGCGACCTGGACCAGCCTGTCGGCGCCGCGCCGCCCCGACCGTACGGCCTCGGCGGCGCGGAAGCTGGAGACGCGGGCGATGCCGGCCTCGGCGCAGGCGCCGAGCCAGGCGACGACGACGAGGGCGACCACGCCGAAGATCAGCGATGCGTTCATCGGCTGCTGCGGGGGTTCAGGAGACGGTCGGCGCCGGGGAGGGGCCGGTCAGGCCCTTCTCCGCGCGCCAGCCGTCGACGATGGCCGCCTGGAGGCCGAACATCTCGGCCTTCTCGTCCGGCTCCTCGTGGTCGTAGCCGAGGAGGTGCAGCACGCCGTGGACGGTCAGGAGCTGGAGCTCCTCGTCCATGGAGTGCTGCGTGGGCGCGTCCTCGCCCTGCTTCTTGGCGACCTCGGGGCAGAGCACGATGTCGCCGAGGAGCCCCTGCGGGGGCTCCTCGGTGTCCTTCGCCGGCGGACGCAGCTCGTCCATCGGGAAGGACATGACGTCCGTCGGGCCGGGCAGGTCCATCCACTGGATGTGCAGCTGCTCCATGGCCTCCTCGTCCACGACGATCACCGACAGCTCGGAGAGCGGGTGGATGCGCATCCGCGCGAGGGCGTAGCGGGCGATGTCGAGGATCGCCTGCTCGTCGACCTCGGTTCCGGACTCGTTGTTGACGTCGATCGACATGGTGCGGCTGGTCTACTTCCCGTTGCGGCTGTCGTACTTCTCGTACGCGTCGACGATACGGCCGACGAGCTTGTGCCGTACGACATCGTGGGACGTGAGCCGGGAGAAGTGGACGTCGTCCAGGCCCTCCAGGATCTCCTGGACCTGGCGCAGGCCGCTCTTGGTGCCGCCGGGGAGGTCGACCTGGGTGATGTCACCGGTGATGACGATCTTCGAGTCGAAGCCGAGCCTCGTCAGGAACATCTTCATCTGCTCCGGACTGGTGTTCTGCGCCTCGTCGAGGATGATGAACGCGTCGTTCAGCGTCCGTCCCCGCATGTACGCGAGCGGCGCGACCTCGATCGTGCCCGAGGCCATCAGCTTCGGGATCGAGTCCGGGTCGAGCATGTCGTGCAGCGCGTCGTACAGCGGCCGCAGATACGGGTCGATCTTCTCGTACAGGGTGCCCGGCAGGAAGCCGAGCCGCTCACCCGCCTCGACGGCCGGCCGGGTCAGGATGATCCGGGTGACCTGCTTGGACTGCAGGGCCTGGACCGCCTTGGCCATGGCCAGATACGTCTTGCCGGTACCGGCGGGGCCGATGCCGAAGACGACCGTGTGCTTGTCGATCGCGTCGACATAGCGCTTCTGGTTGAGGGTCTTGGGGCGGATGGTGCGGCCCCGGCTGGAGAGGATGTTCTGGGTGAGCACCTCGGCCGGGGTCTCCTGGCCTGCCTCCGCCTTGCCGTTCTCGCTCGCCCTGAGCATGGCGATCGAGCGTTCCACTGCGTCCTCCGTCATCGGCTGCCCGGTGCGGAGCACCAGCATCATCTCGTCGAACAAGCGCTGGATCAGTGCGACTTCCGTCGCCTCGCCCACCGCGCTGACCTGGTTCCCCCGGACATGGATGTCGGTCGCGGGGAACGCCTTCTCGATCACGCGCAGCAACGCGTCACCGGAACCGAGAACGGTCACCATCGGGTGCTTGGCGGGGACGGTGAAGTGGGCGCGGGTCTCGCCCGGTGCGCCATTGGGGGCTGTGGGTGTCTGAGTCATGGGCCGGCACTTGGCCTGCACATACCTCCCGTTGCAGGGTTCTCGCCGCTCGACAACCTCTGGATACAAGCCTACGACCTGGCGGTGACAAGGCCGAAGCCTTTTACGAGCGCGGTGCTCCGAAGCCGATCGTGGGCACGGCCCGGCGCAGCGGCCAGGGCCGGGCCTCGGCCGGGAGCAGCGGCTCCAGGAAGGCGTAGCGGCCGCGCAGGGCCTCCGGGTCCTGGCAGACGTGCCCCTGGACGTGCTGCCACCAGGCGGCGACCTCACCCCAGCCTGGGGCGGAGAGCGAGCCGCCGAACTCCTGCACCGACAGTGCGGCCGTCAGCCCGGCGAAGGCCAGCCGGTCGGCGAGCGGCCAGTCGGCGAGGGTTCCGGTGACGAATCCGGCCACGAACACGTCCCCGGCGCCGGTGGGGTCCAGGGCGGAGACCTGGATGGCCGGGACCTCGGCGGTCTCGCCGGTGCCGCCGTCGACCGCGTAGGCCCCCTCGGAACCCAGCGTGACCACGGCGTAACGGACCTTGTCGGCGAGGGCGCGGGCGGCGGCGCGGGGGCAGTCGGTACGGGTGTAGCGCATCGCCTCCTGCGCGTTGGGCAGGAACGCCTCGCAGTGCTCCAGGTCGGCAAGCCCGGCCAGGTCCCAGCGTCCGGTGTCGTCCCAGCCGACGTCGGCGAAGACCTTGGCCCCGCCCCGCGCGGCCCGGGCCACCCACTCCTCGCGGCGCCCGGGCACGAGGGAGGCGACGGCGGCGCGCGCGTGCGGGGGGTAGGCGGGCAGGGCGCCGTCCAGGGGCGGGGCCTCGTGGCCGTGGGAGACCATCGTGCGCTCACCCTCGTACGCCATGGAGACGGTGACCGGGGAGTGCCAGCCGGGCACGGTCCGGGAGAGCGAGAGGTCGATGCCCTCGCCCTGTTCGAGGGCGTCCCAGCAGTACTCGCCGTAGTGGTCGTCGCCGAAGGCGGCGGCGAGCGAGGTGCGCAGCCCGAGGCGGGCGAGCGCGGTGGCCATGTTGGCGACGCCGCCGGGGCTGGAGCCCATGCCCCGCGCCCAGGACTCGGTGCCGCGCACGGGGGCGCTGTCGAGTCCGGTGAAGATGATGTCGAGGAAGACCGTGCCGGTGAGGAAGACGTCGCAGCGGGGGTCGGTCGGCTCCCGGAGGCGCACCAAAGGGTCGACCCCGGCGTCGTGTTGCTGGTCTCCCCTTGCTGTGGTCACGGCGGCCTCCCCGAACGTGGTGCGGATCAGCTCAGTGTGCCTGATGGGGGTGGCGTGACGGGGTTGGCGCAGCTGGGAGACGAGCGGTGTTACCCGGCGATTCCGATCCCAAACCAAAAGTGTCCTAGATCACAGTCGCAGAGAGGGGTAGCGGCTTCTCCGAGGGCTCCATGCCTTGATTACATATGACCGCGATCCCGTGCAACACCGGGCGCTCCACCCCCTCTTCTTCCTTTCCCTGGAACGCCCATGTCGTCGCGCCCGCGCGCCCTGGCGCCTCTCGTCGCCCTGTTCACGGCCGGTTATGTCGCCCCGTACCTGCTGCCGACCGTCGTCGGCCGGCTCTCCGCCGGACTCGGCCTCACCCCCGCCCAGGCGGGTCTGGTGGGCTCGGTCCTGCTGCTCGCCTCCGCCTCCGCCGGTTTCACGCTGGCCGCGCGCGTGGAGCGGCTCGGCCCGCGCCGGGTCGCGCGGATCGGTCTGCTGGCCATGTGCGCCGGTTACGGCACGGCGGCGCTGACCGCGGCCGTGCCGCTGGTCGTCGGCGGCGCGGTGGTCGGCGGTTTCGGCTCCGGTACCGCGACGGCGGTGGCCGCGACCGGCATCGCCGCGCAGCGCGATCCGCACCGGGCCTCGACGCTCGGCCTCCTGTCGGTCTCGGCGGCCGCCGGCGCGCTGTATCTGACGCTGCCGCACCTCGGCGGGGGCCACGCGCTGCCGTTCGCCGCGATCGCCCTGACGGCGGCGCTGGTGTGGCCGCTGACGGCCGGCCTGCCGGACGGGCGGGGCGGTCACCGGGCCGGCTCGACGATCCACCGGGGCCGCATCGGCCGCATCGGCCGGGCCGCCGCCGCCTCGGCGGCGCGGACGTCGGACGCCGGTTCCTCCTCGGCGGCGCGCACGCCGGACATCGGCGCCTCCTCGCTGCCGGACGGTCCAGCCGCCGGGTCGTCCCCGATGCCCCACCGGCGCTCGGGCATCGTGCTCGCCGCGGCGATCCTCCTCTGGTCGATGGCCCAGAACGCCCTGTGGGGCGTGAGCGGCCGGATCGGTCTGACCCAGGCCGGGCTGACCGAGGTCACCGTCGGCGCCGTCTTCGCCGCGGCGCTCGGCGCCGGTCTCCTCGGGGTCACCGCGGCGGGCGCGCTCGGCGCCCGCCTGGGCCGGGCCGTGCCGATCGGGGCCGGCACGGCGGTCATCGCCTGCTGCGTGCTGCTGAGTTCGGCGGCCGGGAGCCTGCCCGCCTTCGCGACCGGCGAGATCCTCTGGAACCTCTGCTACCCGGTGGTGCTGTCGTACCTGCTGGGCCTCGCCGCCTCCCTCGACCCCCGCGGCCGCTGGGCCGTCCTGGTCGGCTCGGCGTCCTCCCTCGGCGTGGCCTGCGGCCCGGTCGTCGGCAGCGTCCTCTCGGAGGCCGCCGGGTACCCGGGCATGGGCCTGGTCCTGTGCGCCGTGCTCCTGGTGCTCGCGGTCCCGATGACCGCGGTCGCCCTGCACACCTCCGGCCGCCCCCTGGTCCCGGGCTCCGTCCGCCGCCGCGGCGGCGCCCCGGCGGCGGTGGTCGCGGGCACCACGACCGCCTCCACGGGCCTGCTCCCCCAGATGGGCGCCCCGGAACAGCAGGTCACAGAGGTCCCGGTGCCCGCCAACCCCCGCGTCGCGCAGCGCTCCTTCCGCCTCGCCCGCCCCAACGACCGCGGTTAGGCCGTGTGTCCCGGTCTGTCTCCCGGAACGGGGCCGGTCTTTGTGTGACGAGATGGGATAGGGGACATTCGGGTGGTGAACGGGACGTACCGCAACCGCCGCCGGGTGCCGCGCCCTCTTCCTGTTCAGTCGCACGACAACTGAGGAGGCACCCATGACCGCGCTCCAGACGTTCACCACGGTCCCGACCGCGCTGTCGGACCTCGACCCCTACCGCTTCCCCGCCATGTTCGACCACGACCTTCCCGAGGAGCCGCGCACGGCCCACGGAGACATGGACATGGACTCCGGCGACTACACGCTGCCCGCGCCCGCACCGGCCAGCCGGCTGCCGCTGCCGCTGGAGCCGGAGGACCGCCGGCGCCTGGATCTGCACGCCGCGCTCACCACGGCGGGCATCGCGCCCCTGCCGGGCGACCTCGCCGCCATCGAGGCGCTGTGCAGGCTGGACGACGCCACCCACATCGCGCTCCAGCGGTGGATCACCCGGATCGTCTGATCCGGTTCCGGGTGATCCGGTGCCGGATGATCCACCGCGGACGCGGGCCGACCGCTCAGAAGTCGTCGGCGCCGTTGCGCAGCTGGGGCGTCCAGTAGCCGGTCGCCCACTTCGCCGGATCGACGGCGATGCCGCCCTCGCCGGGAGCACGCACCGCGATCACCTCGTCGCTGCCCCGGAGCGTCACCGCGAAGTCCGTCACCGGCTCGGTGTGCTCGTCCACTCCGCCGTCCGAGAGCTTCACCCGTGCGTACGCGGGGGCGCCCGCGGCCAGGACGACGGGTGCGGCGGGCCTGCTCTTGGCGACCGCCGGCACGTTCTCCCGGTGGCTCTCCAGGAACTGGATCTCCGGGAAGCCCGTCAGCCGGCAGCTGTGCCGCGAGGTGTTCTTCGCCGTCAGGACGATGTGGGTGTAGGGCGGCCCGTCCTGCCGGGCGGCGCTGATGGCGATGGACTTCGGAGTGCAGACCGGGGTGCTCGCGGCCGTGGGCGAGGTGGCTGCCTTCCCGGTGCCGGCGCCCCGCGTGGCGCCGGCGTTCTTCCCCGTGCCGGTGCCGGTGCCGGTGCTCCCCGGCGTACCGGTGCTCGGTGACGCCGACTCCGCAGACTCCGCGGCGGGCGCCGACGAGGCCGGAGCCGGTGCGGAGCTGTCGGCCGCGGAGCCCGCCGACCTGACGCCGGAACCATCCCCGCCGCAGGCGGTGACGGTCAGGGTGAGCACGGCGGTGGCGGCCGCGGCGAGGACGGTGGTGCGGTTGCGGAACGTACGCATGGGTGTTTCCCCCGTGAGTGTCGGTGGTTCTGTCGGTGCGCCGCCAGGTGGCCCGGCGGTGCTGGACACGACACTGACCGGAGCCCGGCGGCCGCCGCCAGGGCCGGCCGCCGACGCGGGAAGCCGGAACGTTCCAGGGCATCTGACCTGCGCAGACGCGCCGCCCTGGAAGGGTGGAACGGGACGGCCGGGCAGCCGGGAACGGACAGGTCGGGGCCGGTGCCGGCTGCGCGAAAACCCGACGGGGCCGGGACGGGCCATGCCCCGCCCAGCCCCGTACGCACGCCGTCGGACCGTCCTCGCCCCGCGCTACTCCGCGTCGAAGTCGTACGCCTCGACCTCGGCGAGGTACCGCGCCCTGCGCCCCTCGTCGTCGTCGAGGAACGACGCCTCGAAGGAGTTGCGCGCCAGCGTCCGCAGCCGGTCGCGGCTCAGCCCGAGCGCGCCGCGCACCGCCTCGAACGTGTCGCCGACGTAGCCGCCGAAGTAGGCGGGGTCGTCGGAGTTGACCGTCACCATCAGGCCCGCGTCCATCATCGGAACCAGCGGATGGTCCTCCAGGACGTCGATCGCCCTCAGCCGTACGTTCGACAGCGGGCACAGCGTGAGCGGCACCCGCTCGCGGGCGAGCCGCTCCACCAGCTCCGGGTCCTCCATCGCGCGCAGGCCGTGGTCGATCCGCTCCACGCCGAGCACGTCCAGGGCCTCGCGGATGTAGGCCGGCGGGCCCTCCTCGCCCGCGTGGGCGACCTTGCGCAGGCCGAGCGCCTCGGCCGCCGCGTACACCTCGCGGAACTTCGACGGCGGGTGCCCCACCTCCGCCGAGTCCAGGCCGACGCCCGTGATCCGGTGCAGATACGGCTTGGCCGCCTCCAGGGTCGCCATCGCCGACTCGGCGGGCTCGTCGCGCAGGAAGCACATGATCAGCCGGGTGGAGACGCCGTACCGCTCCTCGGCCCCGTCCAGCGCCCGGGCCAGGCCCTCGATCACGGTGCCGATGGCCACCCCGCGTGCCGTGTGCGCCTGCGGGTCGAAGAAGATCTCCGCGTGCCGGACGCCCTGTTCGGCGGCCCGTGCCAGATACGCGTCGGTGAGCTCGGTGAAGTCCTCCGCCGTGCGCAGGACGGCCATGAGGCCGTAGTACAGGTCGAGGAAGGACTGCAGATCGCTGAAGAGGTACGCCTCGCGCAGCTCCTCGGTGTCCGCGAACGGCAGGGTGACGCCGTTGCGGGCGGCGAGCGCGAAGGCGAGCTCGGGCTCGAGGGTGCCCTCGATGTGGAGGTGAAGTTCGGCCTTGGGGAGAGGCTGGGGCATGGCTCTATCTTTTCGGTAGGGGGACCCTCATGAGGTCCTGGGCGATGCTCAGCTCGCCCTCGAACCCGGCCGCCCGCGCCTGGCGCTCGAACTCCGCCGGGTCGCTGTAGCGCTGCGAGAAGTGCGTCAGCACGAGATGCCGTACGCCCGCGTCGCGCGCTACCGACGCCGCCTGTCCGGCCGTCAGATGGCCGTGGTCCACGGCGAGCCGGACGTCCTCGTCGAGGAAGGTCGACTCGATGACGAGCATGTCGGCGCCGTCGGCGAGCGCGTGCACGCCGTCGCAGAGCCGGGTGTCCATGACGAACGCGAACCGCTGCCCGCGCCGGATCTCGCTGACCTCGTCGAGCGTGACCCCGTCGAGGACGCCCTCGCGCTGGAGCCGGCCGACGTCCGGGCCCTTGATCCCGTAGGCGGCGAGCTTCTCGGGGAGGATGCGGCGCCCGTCGGGCTCGGTCAGCCGGTAGCCGAACGACTCGACGGGGTGCGAGAGCCGGTACGCGTCGAGGGTGTACGCGTCGGTGACGGCGAGGGGGCCGTCGGCGGCGACCGGGGCCTCCGTCAGCCGTACGGTCTCGCGGTAGGCCGTCGCGTACCGCAGCCGCTCGAAGAAGCGCTGTCCGCTCGCCGGATAGTGCGCGGTGACCGGGTGCGGGACCTGGTCGAGGTTGATCCGCTGGATCACCCCGGCCAGGCCGAGCGAGTGGTCGCCGTGGAAGTGCGTGACACATATCCGGTCGAGGTCGTGGGCCGCGACACCGGCCCGCAGCATCTGGCGCTGGGTGCCCTCGCCGGGGTCGAAGAGGATGCCCTGGCCGTCCCAGCGCAGCAGATAGCCGTTGTGGTTGCGGTGCCGGGTGGGCACCTGGCTGGCGGTGCCGAGGACGACCAGTTCACGTACGGACACGACCGGTTCTTTCCTCTTATCCAGGGGGCCAGTTGAGGCCGCGGCCGCCCAGCACGTGCGCGTGGGCGTGGAAGACGGTCTGGCCCGCGCCGGCGCCCGTGTTGAAGATGATCCGGAAGCCGCTGTCGTCGACCTTCTCCTGCGCGGCGATCTCGCCGGCCTCGCGCAGCACGTCGGCGGCGACGGTCGGCGCGGCGGCGGCGAGGGAGGAGGCGTCGGGGTAGTGGAGGCGCGGGATGACGAGGACGTGCGTGGGCGCCTGCGGGTTGATGTCCCGGAAGGCGAGGGTCGTCTCCGTCTCGCGGACGATCGTCGCCGGGACCTCCCCCTCCGCGATCTTGCAGAACAGGCAGTCGCTCTGCGGCTCTCCGGCCATGGCCCGGGCCTCCTCGCCTTCGATGATCAGTACACGGGCATCGTATCGGCCACGCCGGGGCCGGGAGTCGCCGTGTGCGGGCGCGGCGCCTCGGACAGGAAGCTCAGGACCAGCGGCCCGTGCGGCCGAGCAGCAGCGCGGTCGCCGCCGTGCCGGCCGTGGAGGTGCGCAGGACGCTGTGGCCAAGCCGGTACGGCTTCGCGCCCGCCTCCTCGAAGAGCGCCAACTCCTCCGGGGCCACTCCCCCTTCCGGCCCCACGACCAGCACGATCTCGCCCTCCGCGGGGAGTGGCGCGTCGGCGAGCGCGCCGCTGGGATGGGCCCGGTCCTCGTGCAGGACGGCCGCGAAGTCCGCCCCCGCGAGGAGCGCCGCCACCTGCTTGGTGGTCATCGCGTCGGCGACGTCGGGGAAGCGCGTACGACGCGACTGCTTGCCGGCCTCGCGCGCGGTGGCCCGCCATTTGGCGAGCGCCTTCAGGCCCCGGTCGCCCTTCCACTGGGTGATGCAGCGGGACGCGGCCCACGGCACGATCGCGTCGACACCGGTCTCGGTCATGATCTCGACGGCGAGTTCGCCCCGGTCGCCCTTGGGCAGCGCCTGGACGACGGTGATACGGGGCGTGGGCTCCGGCTCCTCGTACGTCCCCGAGACCTCGACGGTCAGCCGGTCCTTGCCCTCGGCGGCGAGGACGACGCAGTCGGCCCAGGTGCCGCGCCCGTCCGTGAGGACGAGCTCCTCCCCCGCGCGCAGGCGCTTCACGGAGACGGCGTGGCGGCCCTCGGAGCCGTCCAGGACGAAGCTCCCGGTGCCGGGGACGGCGTCGACGACGAAGACGGGTGCGGTCATGTCAGGTTCCTCTGGGCGAGCGCGGAGAGCGCGGTGTCGAGTTCGGCGGCCAGCACCTCGACGAGCTGTCCCGCCGGGAGTTCGCGGGCGAGCCGGTGCCCCTGGCCGGCCCACAGGGCCATGCCCTGTGCGTCGCCCGCGGTGGCGGCGGCCTTGCGCAGCGGGGCCGTGAGGTGGTGGATCTCGGGGTATCCGGCGGGGGCGTACGGGCCGTGCTCGCGCATGAAGCGGTTGACGAGGCCGCGCGCCGGGCGGCCGGAGAAGGCCCGGGTGAGTTCGGTGCGGGTGAAGAGCGGCTGGGTCATGGCCCGCTTGTGCAGCGGATGGGCGCCCGATTCCGGGGTGACGAGGAAGGCGGTGCCGAGCTGGGCGGCGTCCGCCCCGGCGGCGAGCACGGCGGCGATCTGCGCCCCGCGCATGAGCCCGCCGGTCGCGACGATCGGCAGCTGCACGGCCTCCCGGACCTGGGTGACCAGCGTCAGGAGCCCGGTCCCGTCGCCGGCCTCCTGGTCGTCGCGGTGGGTCCCCTGGTGCCCGCCGGCCTCGACGCCCTGGGTGCAGACGGCGTCGGCCCCTGCCCGCTGGGCGGCCTGGGCCTCCTCGGCGGAGGTGACGGTGACGACGGTGAACGTACCGGCGCGGGCGAAGGCTTCGAGGGTGTCGCGGCCGGGGCAGCCGAAGGTGAAGGAGACGACGGGGACCGGGTCCTCCAGCAGGATGGCGACCTTGGCGTCGAAGGCGTCGTCGCGTCCGCTGTCCGGGTCGCCGAGGGCGGTGTCGTACCAGGTGGCTTCGCCGGCGAGCTGGTGACCGTACATCTCGACGGCGGCGGGGTCGGCGGGCTGCCCGCTCTGCGGCATGAAGAGGTTGACGCCGAAGGGCTGCCCGGTCAGCCCGCGGACCTGCTTGATCTCCTGGTACATGCCGCCGGCGGTCTTGTAGCCGCCGGCCAGGAAACCGAGGCCTCCGGCCTCGCAGACGGCTCCGACGAGCTGCGGACAGGAGGCGCCACCCGCCATGGGGGCCTGCACGATCGGGTATCGGGAGAGATCGTTCAGTGCGGTGGACATGCAGGCATCGTGTCATGAGCGGGTACCGCGTCCGAAACGCCGAGGGCGCCCTCCGCGGTCGGCGGAGGGCGCCCTCGTACGGGCTTCTGCGGGCCGGCGTCTACCGGCCGTTGAACGCGTCCTTGAGACGGGAGAACAGGCCCTGCTGCCCCGGCTGGAACTGGCCGGTCGGCCGTTCCTCGCCGCGCAGCTTCGCCAGCTCCCGCAGCAGGCGCTCCTGCTCCGGGTCCAGCTTCGACGGCGTCATGACCTCGACGTGCACGATCAGGTCACCGCGCCCGCCACCGCGCAGATGCGTGATGCCGCGCCCGTGCAGCGGGATCGACTGGCCCGACTGCGTGCCCGGACGGATGTCGACCTCCTCGACGCCGTCGAGCGTCTGCAGCGGCACCTTGGTGCCGAGCGCGCCCGCCGTCATCGGGATCGTGACCGTGCAGTGCAGGTCGTCGCCGCGCCGCTGGAAGGTCTCGTGCGGGACCTCGTGGATCTCGACGTACAGGTCGCCCGCCGGACCGCCGCCCGGGCCGACCTCGCCCTCGCCGGCGAGCTGGATGCGGGTGCCGTTGTCGACACCGGCCGGGATCTTCACGGTCAGCGTGCGACGCGAGCGGACCCGGCCGTCGCCCGCGCACTCGGGGCACGGGGTCGGGACGACGGTTCCGAAGCCCTGGCACTGGGGGCAGGGGCGGGAGGTCATGACCTGGCCCAGGAAGGACCGCGTCACCTGGGACACCTCGCCGCGGCCGCGGCACATGTCACAGGTCTGCGCGGAGGTGCCGGGTGCGGCGCCCTCTCCGGAGCAGGTGGTGCAGACGACGGCCGTGTCGACCTGGATGTCCTTGGTCGTACCGAAGGCGGCCTCGTTGAGGTCGATCTCCAGCCGGATCATCGCGTCCTGGCCGCGGCGCGTCCGCGAGCGGGGCCCGCGCTGCGACGCCGTACCGAAGAACGCGTCCATGATGTCCGAGAAGTTCCCGAAGCCGCCCTGGCCGAAGCCACCGGCGCCACCGGCACCGCCGGAGGCCGAGAGCGGGTCGCCGCCGAGGTCGTAGACCTGCTTCTTCTGCGGGTCCGACAACACCTCGTAGGCGGCGTTGATCTCCTTGAACCGCTCCTGCGTCTTCGGATCGGGATTGACATCCGGGTGCAGCTCGCGGGCGAGCCGCCGGAATGCCTTCTTGATCTCGTCCTGGGACGCGTCGCGGCGCACGCCGAGTACGGCGTAGTAGTCCGTGGCCACTTACGACTCCGCCAGGATCTGTCCGACGTAACGTGCCACTGCGCGTACCGCTCCCATCGTTCCGGGGTAGTCCATGCGGGTCGGTCCGACCACGCCGAGTTTGGCGACTGCCTCGTCGCCCGAACCGTAGCCGACCGCGACGACGGACGTGGAGGTGAGTCCCTCGTGGGCGTTCTCGTGCCCGATCCGTACGGTCATGCCCGAGTCCTTGGCCTCGCCGAGCAGCTTGAGGAGCACGACCTGCTCCTCCAGAGCCTCCAGGACGGGCCTGATCGTGAGGGGGAAGTCGTGCCCGAAGCGGGTGAGATTGGCGGTGCCGCCGATCATCAGCCGTTCCTCGTGCTCTTCCACCAGGGTTTCCAGCAGGGTCGCGAGAACCGTCGAGACCGTGCCGCGGTCCTCCGTCTCGAAGGACTCCGGGAGATCCTGCACCAGCTGGGGCACGTCCGCGAAACGGCGGCCGACGACCCGGCTGTTCAGCCGGGCCCGCAGATCCGCCAGCGAGGTCTCGCCGAACGGCGCCGGGCAGTCGATCATCCGCTGCTCGACCCGGCCGGTGTCCGTGATCAGGACGAGCATCAGCCGGGCGGGGGCCAGTGAGAGCAGCTCCACGTGACGGACCGTCGAGCGGGTCAGCGACGGGTACTGCACGACGGCGACCTGGCGGGTCAGCTGCGCGAGCAGCCGGACCGTACGCCCGACGACGTCGTCGAGGTCCACGGCACCGTCGAGGAAGTTGTGGATGGCACGCCGCTCGGGCGTCGACAGCGGCTTGACACCGGCCAGCCGGTCGACGAACAGGCGGTAGCCCTTGTCGGTCGGGATTCGTCCGGCGCTGGTGTGGGGCTGGGCGATATAGCCCTCGTCCTCGAGGACGGCCATGTCGTTGCGAACGGTGGCGGGCGAGACGCCGAGCTGGTGACGCTCCGTGAGCGCCTTGGAGCCCACGGGCTCCTCCGTCCCCACATAGTCCTGGACGATGGCGCGCAGCACCTCGAGTCTGCGTTCGCTGAGCATGGGCGCACACCTCCAGCTGTCGTTCCGGTTGCTCCGTGTTTGGCACTCGCCCTGTCCGAGTGCCAGGAAACCCCCGGCCAGTGTACGGCGGTGGTCGTCGTTCCTGGCAAGGCGGAGGCGAGGGAGTCGCTCCTCACCCCCGCGTCAGCGGATAGCGTCGCCGCATGGATGTCGCTTGGGAAGAGTTCGGCTGGGAGCGGCTCGCGGACGGGGTCGGGCGGCGGCGACTGCCCGGCTGGGACGCCACGGTGGGCCTGGTGCTCGGTGAGAGGGCGGTGCTGCTGTACGACACGGGCGCCACGCTCCGCGAGGGCGCCGAGCTCCGGACGCAGGTGGAGGCGATGACCGGCCGCAAGGTGACGCACATCGCACTGAGCCACCCGCACTTCGACCATGTGCTGGGCACGGCGGCGTTCTCGGGGGCGGAGGTGTACGGCGCGGTGGGCGTCGACGAGCTGATGCGCCGGGAGCGGCACGCGTTGCGGGCGGACGCGGTACGGCACGGGGTCGACGAGGCCGCCGCGACGGAGGCGACCGACGTGCTGGTGGCGCCGCGCCACACGGTGTCCGGCGAGTGGACGCTGGAGCTGGGCGGCCGGCAGGTGCTGCTCGCCAATGTGGGGCCCGGTCACACGGGTCACGACCTGGTGCTTCTGGTACCCGGCGCCCCGGAGGTCGTCTTCTGCGGCGATCTGGTCGAGGAGTCCGGGGAGCCGCAGGCCGGGCCGGACGCGATCGGCACGCACTGGCCGGCGGCGCTCGACCGGCTGGTGGCGCTGGGCGGCGAGGACGCGGTGTACGTGCCGGGGCACGGGGCGGTCGTCGACGCCACGTTCGTACGGAGGCAGCGGGAAGAGCTGGCACGGCGCTTCGGAGTGTCATAACGTCGCGCGAATGCGGAGCTACAACCCGGACCTGACGCCCCCTTGGAAGAAGTCGGCCCCGGTGCCCGAGGTCCCGGCGGACGCCGACCTCGTGGTGGAGGAGGTCTCGACGGGCTTCTGCGGGGCGGTGATCCGCTGTGAGGCGGGCACGGTGACCCTGGAGGACCGATTCGGCAAGCACCGGGTCTTCCCGATGGAGCCGCGGGGCTTCCTCCTGGAGGGCCGTGTGGTGACCCTGGTGCGTCCCGCGGCGGCGGCGCCCTCCCGCCCCGCCCGTACGGCCTCGGGCTCGATCGCGGTCCCTGGCGCGCGGGCCCGGGTCGCCCGGGCGGGCCGCATCTATGTGGAGGGCCGCCACGACGCCGAGCTGGTGGAGCGGGTGTGGGGCGACGACCTGCGCATCGAGGGCGTCGTGGTGGAGTACCTGGAGGGCGTCGACGACCTGCCGTCCATCGTGGCCGACTTCGCCCCGGCGCCGGACGCGCGGCTCGGTGTGCTGGTCGACCACCTGGTGGAGGGGTCGAAGGAGTCCCGCATCGCGGCCCGGATCTCCTCCCCGGACGTCCTGGTCGTCGGCCACCCCTACATCGACGTGTGGGAGGCGGTGAAGCCGTCCTCCGTCGGCATCCCGGCCTGGCCGACCGTCCCGCGCGGCCAGGACTGGAAGACGGGCGTCTGCCGCGCGCTCGGCTGGCCGGAGAACACGGGCGCGGCCTGGCAGCACATCCTGTCGAAGGTCCGCTCCTACAAGGACCTGGAACCGGCCCTGCTGGGCCGGGTGGAAGAACTGATCGACTTCGTGACGGCGCCGTAGGGACCTGACCGGCGGAAGCCCCTTGTGGGCATCTGTTCCGCTGGGGCGGAACGGGTGGGCACAACCCACGGGGGCGGTGCCCTTCCAGGCCCCGCCCCGGGGAGCGGCGCCTTTTCCCCCGGCGGGGGCCGGTCCTAGTCCACCAGCTCCCTCACCACCGCGTCCGCCAGCAGGCGCCCCCGGAGCGTCAGGACGGCGCGCCCCGCCGCGTACGCGGCCGGGTCGAGGAGCCCCTCGTCGCGGGCGCGCAGCGACGCGGACAGGCCCTCGGGGCGCAGGAGGTCCAGCGGGCAGCCCTCACGGAGCCGGAGTTCGAGGAGCACCCGCTCCACGCGCCGGTCCTCCGCCGACAGGATCTCCCGCCCCGCGCCCGGCGACCTCCCCGACGCCAGCGCCGCCGCGTACGCCCCCGGATGCTTCACGTTCCACCAGCGCACACCGCCCACGTGGCTGTGCGCGCCCGGCCCCGCGCCCCACCAGTCGGCGCCGCGCCAGTACAGCTCGTTGTGCAGGCAGCGCCCGGCCTCCGTGGTGGCCCAGTTCGACACCTCGTACCACTCGAAGCCGGCCTCCGCGAAGACGGAGTCGGCGATCAGATACCGGTCCGCGTGCACGTCGTCGTCGGTCATCGGCACCTCGCCCCGCCGGATCCGCCGCGCCAGCTGCGTCCCCTCCTCCACGATCAGCGCGTACGCGCTGACATGGTCGGGGCCGGCGCCGATCGCCGCGTCGAGCGAGGCCCGCCAGTCGTCGTCGGACTCCCCCGGCGTGCCGTAGATGAGGTCCAGGTTGACGTGGTCGAAGCCCGCAGCCCGCGCCTCCGCCACGCACGCCTCGGGGCGCCCCGGCGTGTGCGTGCGGTCCAGGACCTTCAGGACGTGCTGCCGCGCGCTCTGCATCCCGAACGAGATCCGGTTGAACCCGCCCGCCCGCAGCTCCGCGAGGTACGCCGGGTCCACCGACTCCGGGTTCGCCTCCGTCGTCACCTCGGCGTCGTCCGCGAGCCCGAACTCGTCCCGGATCGCCGCCAGCATGCGTACGAGATCCCCGGCGGCGAGCAGGGTCGGCGTCCCGCCGCCCACGAACACGGTCCGCACCGGCCGAGGGTCGTCGCCGAGCACCTTCCGGGCGAGCCGGATCTCCTCGGCGACCTGCTCGGCGTAGTTGTCCCGGGAGGCGAGCACGCCTCCGCTGCCGCGCAGCTCGCTCGCGGTGTACGTGTTGAAGTCGCAGTAGCCGCAGCGCGTCGCGCAGTACGGCACGTGCAGATAGAACCCGAGGGGCCGCTCGGCCGCCCCTTCCAGGGCGTGCGCGGGCAGCGCCCCGGTCTCGGGCATGGGCTCACCATCGGGCAGTACGGAAGGCATGAGCCCATTGTCCCGTACCGCCCGAGGTGACCGTCCTGCCTGTGGAAAACCCGGCCGCGCCGCGCATCACACCTCGCGCGCCCCCGTCCGTCACGCCTCGCGCGCGCCTGCGTACATCTCGTCGATCAGGTGCTTGTACGTCCGCTCGACCACCGGCCGCTTCAGCTTCAGGGACGGGGTCAGCTCGCCGTGCTCGATGTCGAGGTCGCGCGGCAGGAGGCGGAACTTCTTGATCGTCTGCCAGCGCTGGAGGCCCTCGTTGAGGCGGTCGACGTACCCCTGGATCAGCTTCTCGACCTGCGGGGAGGCGACGACCTCGGCGTAGCTCCTGCCTTCGAGGCCGTTGTCGGCGGCCCAGCCGAGGATGGTGGGCTCGTCGAGGGCGATCAGCGCCGTGCAGTAGTTCCGGTCGGCGCCGTGGACGAGGATGTTGGAGACGAACGGGCAGACGGCCTTGAACTGCCCCTCGACCTCGGCGGGGGCGATGTACTTGCCGCCCGAGGTCTTGATCAGGTCCTTCTTGCGGTCGGTGATGCGGAGGTAGCCGTCGGCGGAGAGCTCGCCGATGTCGCCGGTGTGGAACCAGCCGTCGGACTCCAGGACCTCCGCCGTCTTCTCGGGCAGGCCGTGGTAACCCTCCATGACACCGGGGCCGCGCAGCAGGATCTCGCCGTCGTCGGCGATGCGCACCTCGCAGCCGGGGAGCGGCTTGCCGACGGTGCCGGTGCGGTACGCCTCGCCCGGATTGACGAAGGAGGCCGCGCTGGTCTCCGTCAGGCCGTACCCCTCCAGGATGTGGATGCCGGCACCGGCGAAGAAGTAGCCGATCTCCGGCGAGAGGGCGGCGGAGCCGGAGACGGCGGCGCGCAGCCGGCCGCCGAACGCCTCGCGGAGCTTGGAGTAGACGAGCGCGTCGGCGACCTTGTGCTTGGCGGTGAGGCCGAAGGGGGCCGAGGCGGTGCCGGTGCGCCGGAAGTTGTCCTGGGTGACCTTGGCGTACTCCCGGGCGACGCCCGCCGCCCACTGGAAGATCTTGTACTTGGCGCCGCCGCCGGCCCGGGCCTTGGCGGCGACTCCGTTGTAGACCTTCTCGAAGATGCGGGGCACGGCGGCCATGTAGGTCGGCTGGACCACCGGCAGATTCTCGATGATCTTGTCGACGCGGCCGTCGACGGCGGTGACGTGCCCGACCTCGATCTGGCCGGAGGTCAGCACCTTGCCGAAGACGTGGGCGAGCGGCAGCCAGAGGTACTGGACGTCGTCCTTGGTGACCAGGCCGGTCGCGGCGATGGCCTTGGCCATGTACGACCAGTTGTCGTGCGGGAGGCGGACGCCCTTGGGGCGGCCGGTGGTGCCCGAGGTGTAGATGAGGGTGGCGAGCTGGCGGGAGGTGATGGCCGCGACGCGCTCCTTGACCGCGTCGGGGTTCTTCTCCAGGTACGCCTTGCCGCGCGCCTCCAGGTCGGCCAGGGTCAGCACCCACTCGTCGGTCTCGACGCCCGTGGGGTCGATGACGACGACATGGTGGAGTCCCGGCAGGTCGGCGCGGCGCTCGCGGGCCTTGGCCAGCTGGGCCGCGTCCTCCGCGATCAGGACCTTCGAGTCGGAGTCGGAGAGGATGAACGCCGACTCCTCGGCGTTGGTCTGCGGGTAGACGGTGGTGGTCGCGGCGCCCGCGCACATCACACCGAGGTCGGCGAGGATCCACTCGACCCGGGTGGACGAGGCCAGGGCGACCCGCTCCTCGGGCTGGACGCCGAGGTCGATCAGACCGGCGGCGATGGCGTAGACCCGTTCGGCCGCCTGCCCCCAGCTGAGCGACTTCCAGTCGTCGGGGCCCTGGCCGGAGGCGGCCGGGACCGGGTAGCGATAGGCCTCCGCGTCGGGAGTCCGCTCCACGCGCTCAAGGAAGAGGGCTGCCACGGAGGGCGGCCGGTTCTCGATCAGGGTCTGTGTGTCGCTCACGACGTCCTCCGGGCGGCGGCGGTGCCTGCTGGTGGTGCGATCTTGGCGTGCGTTTCTAACTGATCAGGCGTGTCTAACTGATCCGGCGTGCGTTTCTAACTGGCGAGTAACCTTCGAGCCGGGATCAGAGTAGATGGCCGAAGTCCACCGCGTAAGGCCCTGCGGGCCGCCGCTTGATACCCGGTTGATAACAGAACGAACGCCGAACGGGCCCGCGCACAGTCCGTGCGGGGGCCCGTTCGGTGTATCAGTCAGCTACGCGTCCGCCGACTGGCGGATCACTTCTTGCCCTTGCCGCCCGCGGAGTCGTCACTCGACAGGACGGCGATGAAGGCCTCCTGGGGGACCTCCACGGAGCCGACCATCTTCATCCGCTTCTTGCCTTCCTTCTGCTTCTCCAGCAGCTTCCGCTTACGGGAGATGTCACCGCCGTAGCACTTGGCGAGGACGTCCTTGCGGATGGCGCGGATGGTCTCACGGGCGATGACCCGCGAGCCGATGGCTGCCTGGATCGGGACCTCGAACGCCTGCCGCGGGATCAGCTCGCGCAGCTTGGCGACGAGCCGCACGCCGTACGCGTACGCCGCGTCCTTGTGGGTGACGGCGGAGAACGCGTCGACCTTGTCGCCGTGCAGCAGGATGTCGACCTTGACCAGGCTGGAGGCCTGCTCGCCGGTGGGCTCGTAGTCGAGGGAGGCGTAACCGCGCGTCTTGGACTTCAGCTGGTCGAAGAAGTCGAAGACGATCTCGGCGAGGGGGAGGGTGTAACGGATCTCCACCCGGTCCTCGGAGAGGTAGTCCATGCCGAGGAGGGTGCCGCGGCGGGTCTGGCACAGCTCCATGATCGCGCCGATGAACTCGCTGGGGGCGAGGATCGTGGCGCGTACGACGGGCTCGTACACGTCGCTGATCTTGCCCTCGGGGAACTCGCTCGGGTTGGTGACCGTGTGCTCGCTGCCGTCCTCCATGACCACGCGGTAGACCACGTTGGGGGCGGTGGCGATCAGGTCGAGGCCGAACTCGCGCTCCAGGCGCTCCCGGATCACGTCCAGGTGCAGCAGACCGAGGAAGCCGACGCGGAAGCCGAAGCCGAGGGCGGCGGAGGTCTCCGGCTCGTAGACCAGCGCGGCGTCGTTGAGCTGCAGCTTGTCGAGGGCCTCGCGGAGGTCCGGGTACTCCGACCCGTCCAGCGGGTAGAGGCCCGAGAACACCATCGGCTTGGGGTCCTTGTAACCGCCGAGGGCCTCGGTGGCGCCCTTGTGCAGCGAGGTGATCGTGTCACCGACCTTGGACTGACGGACGTCCTTCACGCCGGTGATGATGTAGCCGACCTCGCCGACGCCGATGCCGTCGGCGGGGGTCATCTCCGGGGACGAGACGCCGATCTCCAGCAGCTCGTGGGTGGCGCCGGTCGACATCATCTTGATGCGCTCGCGCTTGTTGAGCTGGCCGTCGACGACTCGTACGTACGTCACGACACCGCGGTAGGAGTCGTAGACCGAGTCGAAGATCATCGCGCGGGCGGGCGCGTCGGCCACACCGACGGGAGCCGGCACGTTCTCCACGACCCGGTCGAGCAGCGCCTCGACGCCGAGACCCGTCTTGGCGGAGACCTTGAGCACGTCCTCGGGCTGGCAGCCGATGAGGTTGGCGAGCTCCTCGGAGAACTTCTCCGGCTGTGCGGCCGGCAGGTCGATCTTGTTCAGTACGGGAACGATGGTGAGGTCGTTCTCCATCGCCAGGTAGAGGTTGGCCAGGGTCTGCGCCTCGATGCCCTGGGCCGCGTCCACGAGCAGGATCGTGCCTTCACAGGCGGCGAGGGAGCGCGACACCTCGTAGGTGAAGTCGACGTGCCCGGGGGTGTCGATCATGTTCAGGATGTGGGTCTTGCCCTGGCCCGTGCCCTCGGTGGGCGCCCAGGGCAGCCGGACCGCCTGGGACTTGATCGTGATGCCGCGCTCGCGCTCGATGTCCATCCGGTCGAGGTACTGGGCGCGCATCTGCCGTTGGTCGACGACACCGGTCAGCTGGAGCATCCGGTCGGCAAGGGTCGACTTGCCGTGGTCGATGTGCGCGATGATGCAGAAGTTGCGGATCAGCGCCGGGTCGGTACGGCTCGGCTCGGGCACGTGGGTAGGAGTCGCGGGCACGCAGGGTCTCGTCTCGGGGCGATGTCGGATCGATACGTAGGCTCCATGGTCCCACGACCGCGGCGCTGTGCTCGGTTTGGGCGGCACTGAGAGCGCCTGATACCGTGGACAGCTGTGTCTCGTGTGCCCTCTCAGCTACGGGACGCACCCTCTGAAACATCATCGAACCTGAAAAGGCTCTTTTCGTGGCGAACATCAAGTCCCAGATCAAGCGGAACAAGACGAACGAGAAGGCGCGCCTGCGCAACAAGGCCGTCAAGTCCTCGCTCAAGACCGCGATCCGCAAGGCCCGCGAGGCCGTCGCCGCGGGTGACGTCGAGAAGGCCGTCGTGGCTTCTCGCGCCGCCTCCCGCGCGCTCGACAAGGCTGTCTCGAAGGGTGTCATCCACAAGAACGCCGCCGCCAACAAGAAGTCGGCGCTGGCCACCAAGGTTGCCGCTCTGCAGGGCTGAGCTCTGATGTAACGCCGGACGGGACCCAGCGGGCCCTCTCTTCCGCTCCCACCCGGCACCCCGGACTCGCGCGCGACACGCGTTCGCCACGCGTGCGCGAGCCCACCAGCCTCACGCCGAAGGCCCCGCCACTCTCCTTCCCCAGGAGAAGGGCGGGGCCTTCGCCGTTCTCCTGGGGCATGCGGCGCGAGAACGGCGGGGCCTTCGCCGTCCTCGTGGTGCATGCTTCGCGCAAGCTGCCGCAGCCGGCACACAACCCGCGGCGCGAAGCCGCCGCACCCGGCACAGGACCCGCGGCGCGAAGCCGCCGCACCCGGCACAGGACCCGCGGCGCGAAGCCGCCGCACTGGCACGGGGGCGAGGGGCCGCGCCCCGCACGTCTCCTCGCAGCCCCCACCGCCCCCACCGCCCCCGGCAGGGTTCCGGGAAGGGGTGGGGTGGGGGAATGCAACCGCCCCTCAGCCCAGCCGCCCGCGCAGCGCGCCCCGCTTACCGTCGCAGCCGCGCCGCCCTCGCCACCGCGACCACCGCCTTCTCCAAGGCGTACTCCGGGTCGTCCCCGCCGCCCTTCACGCCCGCGTCCGCCTCCGCCACCGCCCGCAGCGCCAGCGACACCCCGTCCGGTGTCCAGCCCCGCATCTGCTGACGCACCCGGTCGATCTTCCACGGCGGCATCCCCAGCTCCCGCGCCAGATCCGCCGGCCGCCCGCCCCGCGCCGCCGACAGCTTGCCGATCGCCCGGACGCCCTGCGCCAGCGCGCTGGTGATCAGGACCGCGGGGACGCCGGTCGAGAGCGACCAGCGCAGCGCCTCCAACGCCTCCGCGGCACGTCCCTCCACCGCGCGGTCCGCGACGTTGAACGAGGACGCCTCCGCGCGGCCCGTGTAGTACCGCCCGACGATCGCCTCGTCGATCGTGCCCTCCACGTCCGCGGTCAGCTGCGACACCGCCGAGGCGAGCTCCCGCAGATCGCTGCCGATCGAGTCGACCAGCGCCTGGCACGCCTCGGGCGTGGCCGACCGCCCCAGCGAGCGGAACTCCTGCCGTACGAACGTCAGGCGCTCCGCCGGCTTCGTCGTCTTCGGGCAGGCCACCTCCCGCGCGCCCGCCTTGCGCGCCGCGTCGAGCAGACCCTTGCCCTTGGCGCCGCCCGCGTGGAGCAGGACGAGCGAGATGTCCTCGATGGGCGCGTCGACGTACGCCTTGAGGTCCTTGATCGTCTCCGCGGACAGGTCCTGGGCATTGCGCACGACGAGGACCTTGCGCTCGGCGAAGAGCGACGGACTGGTCAGCTCCGCCAGCGTGCCGGGCTGGAGCTGCTCGGGGGTGAGATCGCGCACGTCCGTGTCGGCGTCGGCGGCGCGGGCGGCCGCCACCACCTCCTGGACCACGCGGTCGAGGAGCAGGTCCTCCTGGCCCACGGCGAGCGTGACGGGGGCGAGCAGGTCGTCGGTCGAAGTCTTTCTGGTGGCCATCGCGTCCCAGCATCCCACGGGCCACCGACACTCCCTCCCGTACCGGAGAATGTCCTGGTGAGCGAACGACACGTACTCGTACTGCCGGACCGCGACGCCGCCGAGGAGGTCGCCGAGGAACTGCCCGCCCGCTTCGGCGTCACCGAGGAGCCCAAGCTCGTCAGGGACGCCCTGGCGGGCGAGGACGACGCGGAGGACGCCCAGTGGCTGGTCGTCGTGGAGGACCCGGAGGGCCGGCTCGACTCAGCGGCGCTCGACGCGCTCGCCGCCGAGCACGAGGGCTGGCTGGAAGCGCCGTAGGGGCGGCGGGGCGCGGGTCGCGGGCGGCCTACGAGGCCGGTACGGGTTCCTCGGCGGGCGCGGGCAGTTCGCGGGTGCGGGGCAGTGGCGAGGGCAGCAGCCACAGGACGGCGAACACCGCTCCGGCGGTCGCGATCCACAGCGTCGGGCGCAGCCCGATCGCGGTGCCGAGGGCACCTCCGGCCAGCGCTCCGAGGGGGCGGAAGCCGTGGTTCAGGGTGCGGAACGCGCCCATCACGCGGGCCCGGATGCCCTCGGGTATCAGCGCCATCTGGAAGGAACCCGCGGCGATGTCCAGGACCATCACGCCCACGCAGGAGAGGAACTCCGCGCCGAAAAGCAGGGCGACGACCAGGGCTGTCGGGCCTTCGGCGAGCGGGATCAGCAGCAGGGGCAGGGTGAACCCCAGGGAGCCGGCGACGATGGAGGGGCCGATGCCGAACCGGCGCACGACGCGACCCGCGCACATGGCGCCGATCAGTCCCCCGACGGCTCCGGCGCCGAGCACCGCGCCCAGAACGCCCGCGCTCAGACCGAGTTCGGCCGTGGCGTACAGCACGAACAACGTGTGGAACATGTAGTTGAAGAACTGGATCGTCCCGGCGGCAGAGAACAGCGCCCGCATGGACGAGTTCCGCACGACCCAGCGCAGGCCCTCGGTGAAGTGGCCCTTGCCGACCGGGGAGGGCGGGGGTTCGACGGGTCTGATCCGGGCCAGGAAGCCGGCCGAGAGCAGATAGGTGAGGGCGTCGGCGAGCAGCGCGAAGGGGGCGGTGAGCAACTGCACCAGCACGCCGCCGACACCGGGGCCGGCCAGCCAGGACATCGAACGGCTGCCGTTGACCAGCGAGTTGGCCTGAACGTAGCGCTCGGTCGGGACCATCGCCACGAACAGCGTGGCGTTGCACGCCTCGAAGAGCACGGTCAGCGCGCCGACGCCGAAGGCGACCGCGTAGAGCTGCCCGAGGGTGAGGGCGTCGAGGACATACGCGACCGGGAGGGTCACCAGCAGCGCCGCGCGGCCCAGATCGGCGGCGATCATGGCGCGGCGGCGGCGGGCCTGCCGGTCGGCCCAGGCGCCGAGGGGAAGGTTGAGCAGCAACGCGGGCAGCAGTTCGGCGGTCTTGAGCCACCCCATCTCGGCGGCGTCGGCCCCGAGGACGAGGACGGCGGCGAGCGGGATCGCGATGAGGGAGATCTGGTCCCCGACGGGGGAGACGGTCTGTCCGGTCCAGTAGCGCCGGAAGGGCCGCTCACGCAGGAGCGCGGGTATGCGTTCCACGGCCCTCACCCCTCACCCCTCTCGTCGTCGGAACTCTCGTCGGAGCTCTCGGTGGAGCTCTCGCCGAAGCCCGCGTCGGGGACCTCGCGGTCCAGGTACGCGATCCGGAACACGCTGACGGGCCTCGCCCCCTCCGGCCGCAGCGACGGATCGGACTGGCGGTTCTCGTAGGGCCGCAGCAGTTCTTCGATCCGCTCCCCGAAGGCGGTCAGCTCGGCCGGGGTGAGGTAGAGGAGGGAGTCGGCGAACTGCTCCGCCTCCCGCCACTCCCTGGGCAGCCGGTGCCGGTCCTTCATGGCACGCAGCACCCGCTCGAAGTACCGCTCGGCGACGGCGACGCTCAGCGCGTCCGCCGCCTCCGCGACCGACGCGTCCTCGCTGTGCCCGGGCCAGTCCGTGTACCGGGCCGTGGCCCGCCAGGGCTTCTCCCGGCCCCGCCCGCCCGGCGCCTCCTCCACCAGTCCGTACTTCGCGAGTATCCGCAGGTGGTACGAGCAACTGGCCACCGATTCCCCGGTGAGCTCGGCGGCCCGGGTGGCGGTGAACGGTCCGCTGCTCCGCAGCAGGCCGACGAGGGCGATCCGTGTCGGGTGGGCGTACGCCCGCAGGGCCCGGGGGTCCGTGAGGTGAATGCTGCGGGGCTGAGGGTGCTCCTTCTCCTCCATGATGGAAAGCTATCTTTAGAAAGACTCCTTTACAAGGCTGGCGGCTCCTCCCAAAGCCTCTCGTTCAGGGCGCTCACCAGCCGTCTCCTCTCGGCAGCGCCCGGAGGCTCGGGCCCGCCCCTGCCACCGCGATCGCTCCGTCCCGGTCCGTCCTGAGCACCTCCGCTCCCCCGGCCCGCAGCGCTTCGACGGTCCGGGCCGACGGGTGCCCGTACGGGTTGTCACGACCGGTCGACACCAGCGCCAGCCTCGGCCGCACGGCGCGTATCAGCCCGGGATCCTGGTGGGCGGAGCCGTGGTGGGCGACCTTGAGCACGTCCACCGGCCGCAGGGCGGGGTAGGCCCGCGCCAGGCCCTGCTGGGCGGGAGGTTCGAGGTCCCCGAGGAGGAGCAGGGTCATCCCGCCCGCCGTCCGGACGAGCAGGGTGACGCTGGCGTCGTTCGGCCCGGACTCCGCCGCCTCCACCGCCCCGGGCGCCGCCCGGGGCCACAGCACCTGCCACTCCAGCGGCCCCAGGCGCCGTCGCTCCCCGGGCCACGCCCGGACGACGGGGATCCCGGCCGCCGCCGCCTGCCACCGTACGAACGCCGCCTGCCCGGGCGGCTCTTCCAGCCCTGTCGTCTGGATCGCACCGACGGCCCGCCCGCGCAGCACGCCCGCGAGACCGGCGACATGGTCCGCGTGGAAATGCGTGAGCACCACCAGGGGGACCCGTCGGACCCCGAGGTCGCGCAGGCAGCGGTCCACCAGCGCCGGATCGGGCCCGGCGTCCACCACGACGGCCGCGTCCCCTCCGGCCGCGAGCACGGTCGCGTCCCCCTGCCCGACCTGGCACATGGCGAACGCCCAGCCCGGTGGCGGCCATCCGGTGACCAGCCGGGTCAGCGGCGCGGGCCGCACCACCGCGAGCAGCAGCAGGACGGCACACCCGGCACCGATCACCCGCCGGCCGGGCAGCTTCCGGGCACCGAGCACCAGCAGACCGAAGAGGACCGCGAGGAACAGCCCGCCCCACCAGCCACCGGGCCACACCGCCTCCGCCCCCGGCAGCGCCGCCCCGGCGCGGGCGACTTCGGCGACCCACTCGGCGGGCCAGGCCGCGATCCGGGCGACAAGCTCGGCGGCCGGGAGAGAGACCGGCGCCAGGGCGAGCACGGCGAACCCGAGAACCGTCGCTGGAGCGACCGCCGGCTCGGCGAGAAGATTGCACGGGATCGCGACCAGGCTCACCCGGGCCGCGAAGACCGCCACCACCGGCGCGCACACCGCCTGCGCCGCCAGCGCGGCGGCCAGCGCCTCGGCCGGCCTCTCCGGCATGCCGCGCCGCCGCAGCGCCTCGCTCCAGCGCGGCGCGATCGTGAGCAGCGCCCCGGTCGCGAGCACGGAGAGCAGGAACCCATGGCTTCGCGCCAGCCACGGGTCGTACAGCACCAGCAGCAGCACCGCCGCGGCGAGCGCGGGCAGCAGCGATCTGCGCCGCCCGGTGCCGATGGCGAGCAGGGCCACCAGGCCGCAGGCCGCCGCTCGCAGCACGCTCGGATCGGGCCGGCAGACGATGACGAAGGCCAGGGTGAGACCGCCCCCGATCAGCGCGGTGGACCGCAGCGGAATACCGAGGCGCGGAGCGAGCCCGCCGCGCTCCGCGCGCAGCGCGTTGCCCGGCCTGCCGACCAGGAGCAGCAGGACGATGGTGAGGTTGGAACCCGAGACCGCGAGAAGGTGGGTGAGATCGGTGGCCCGGAAGGCGTCGCTCAACTCGGGGTCGATCCGGGAGGTGTCCCCGACGACCAGCCCCGGCAGCAGCGCCCGGGCGTCCGGCCCGAGATCCTCGGTCGCGCGCCGTAGCCCGGCGCGGAGGTCTCCCGCCGTCCGCTGCAGGGCACTCGGCGGTCCGGTGATCCGTGGTGGCAGCTCCCGGTCGACCCGGAGCACCGCCGCGAACGGGTCGCCCTGACGGGTCGTCGGGGCGAGCCGTCCGTCGACCCACAGCCGGGTGGAGGGCAGCAGACCCAGCCACCGCGCCTGGGAGCCGCCCGCCGGCACGATCACGAGCACCGGCGTCCTGGTGCGGTGTGCCGAACCGTCGGTCGCCTCGACGCGAGTGACCTCGCCGTGCAGGACGACGGAGACCGGGGCCGCGTGGTCGCCTCGGATCCGGGGCCGGGTGAGCCGTGGATCGGAGGTGACCGTCACCTCCGCGCTCGCCCGGGCGTACTTCGCGGCGAGTCCCGGTACCGGCCCTCGGCCCAGGTCGGCCGCGTGCAGTCCGCCCGACGCCGCGCCGGCCCCGGCGCAGAGCAGCGCCGCCGCCCCGGCCGTGACCCTGAGCCGCCAGGCCCTCCCCCGCCCCGCCCGCGCCACCACGGGAAGCAACAGCAACCCCGCCCCCGCGACACACAGCAGCACCCCCGTGAACGTCCACCGCCCGGGGACGCCCACGGCGATCGCCGCCGCCCCCCAGGCGGCCAACGCCGGTGGCACCAGCCGGAGATCGACCGGCCCCTCGTCGCTCGGGTTCATGGCCGGACCAGCGGTTCGAGGTCCGCGAACCTGCGTTCGCCGATGCCGTTGACCTCACGCAGCTCGGCGACCGACCGGAACCCGCCGTGCTCGGTGCGATGGTCCACGATGTGCTGGGCCAGGACCGGCCCGACGCCGGGCAGGGTGTCGAGCTGCTCCACGGTCGCCGCGTTGAGGCTGAGCGGCATCGCCCGCCCGCCTGCCGCCGCGCCTCCACCGATGCCCGAGCCGCTGCCGGACGCGCTGCTGGCCGCGGCCGGCATCGGCAGGCCGACGAGCACCTGTTCGCCGTCCATGAGGACCCTGGCCCGGTTGAGGCCGGTCACGTCCGTACCCGGCCGGACCCCTCCGGCCGCGCGCAGGGCGTCCGCCACCCTCGATCCCGGCGGCAGCGTCAGCACCCCGGGCCGCCGTACCTTGCCGCTCACGTCGACCACCACCGCCGGTGGCGGCGTTCCCGTGGCCGGAGCGAGCGGTTGCGGGGCCGACGGGGAGGCCCCGCTCTCCGGCGACGGCGCGGCGCGCACGATCTCCGGTGCCCGCACCGCCTCCGGCCGCCCGGTCCAGAAGTAGCGTCCGGCGAAGCCCGCCGCCACCACCAGGATCACGGCGAGTGCGGCCAGCGTCCTCGGTTCGAGACCGCACCTCGACTGCACCCACATCGGCAGCCGTTCCCTGAGCGCGAGCCCCAGCCGCTCCCACCGCCGGGGCCCGGACCCCTCTTCCCGTACCCGGTCGCCCGGTGGTTCTGGCCCGGCGGCGGACCTGCCGGAAGTGACGGGTGTGCCGTAAGCAGCGGACGTAACGGCCGCGATGCCGGCGTCGGCGGGTGGGAAGAGGGCGTCGCCCCGGCGCCTGACGGTGGCGCGGGTCGCCGCGACCGCGTGTCGCCCCCGGGACCGCCGCCGGGCGCGCCCGTCCGATCCCGGCGCGCGACCGGGGCCGCTGGTCGCCCTCGGTGTCCTCACCGGGGCCACGGTCGTCTCGGCGGGGGATGAGTCGGAGGCGGATGAGTGGAGTGCCTGACGTGACGCGGAACGTGTGTGAAGAGCCATGCACGAGACGGTAGGCACATCGGCGGGAACCCGCTGAGACGCCTCAATTCCGGTGGAATACTGACCGGTTGTGGAAAAACCCGTCACTCACACGGGGGACAGAACACCTCAGCGGGGCGAGACGACGACCGCGAGCAAGCCGGGGCCCGTGTGCGCGCCGATCACCGCTCCCACCTCACTGACCTGCAACGCCTCCACGCCCGTCAGGCGCTCGCGCAGGCGCTCGGCCAGCACGGCGGCCCGCTCGGGCGCGGAGAGGTGGTGCACGGCGACATCCACCGGTCCGGAGCCCGCCCGCTCGACGGCGATCTCCTCCAGCCGGGCGATGGCCCTCGACGCCGTGCGCACCTTCTCGCGCAGTTCGATCCGGCCCCCCTCCAGTTCGAGGAGCGGCTTCACAGCGAGCGCGGAGCCCAGCAGAGCCTGCGCCGCCCCGATGCGCCCGCCCCTGCGGAGGTACTCGAGCGTGTCGACGTAGAAGAAGGCGGAGGTGCCCGCGGCTTTCTTCTCGGCCGCGGCGACCGCCTCGTCGAGCGATCCACCCGCCTCCGCGACCTCGGCCGCCGCCAGTGCGCAGAACCCGAGCGCCATCCCCATCATCCGGGTGTCCACCACCCGTACGGGCACGGGCGCGTCCTTCGCCGCCAGCACGGCGGCGTCGTACGTGCCGGAGACCTCGGCGGAGAGGTGGAGCGAGACGATGCTCCGCGCGCCGGCCTCGGCCGCGGCACGATAGGTCGCCGCGAACACCTCGGGGCTGGGACGCGAGGTGGTCACCGGCCGCCGTTTCTGGAGCGCCTGTGCCAGGGACCGCGCCGAGATCTCGGTGCCCTCTTCAAGGGCCTGGTCGCCGATGACGACGGTCAGCGGTACCGCTGTGATGCCGTGCCGCTCCATCGTCTGCGGTGGCAGGTAGGCCGTGGAATCGGTGACGATCGCGACATGCCGGGACATGAGCGGGAGGTTACCCGCCAAGACCGCCCCGCGGCAGCCCGGCCCCCGCACGGAAACGGCCCATGTCACCGCGCCGGACGGGTCTCCGGTCCTGGCTCCCGGTCAACGCGTGTCAGCAGAGCGTCAGTTGGTGGTCTCGGGCCGGGCGGACTTCTCCCAGGGATAGGCCGTCTGCCGAGGATCGCGGGGCGTGATCGCGGGCGGAGTCCGCTTCCCTTCATCACCCTTGGGGGCGGTGGCCCCGGAAGCGCCCGAGGCCCTCTCCGGCTCCGCATCGGCTTCCGCCGGCCACACCTGCCCCGGGTCGGCACCGGGCGCGGCGGCGCCTGCCTCGGGCCACGAGAAGTCGGCCGTGTCACGTCCCTGGGTGTCGGTCACCGCCCAGTGGCGCAGCGCGCCCGCCTCCAGGTCGATCTGCGCGCTCAGCGAGGACAGGTCGTCCTCGGCGAATCGGCGTGCCCGGTCCCGGGCGGCCCAGCGCAGCGAGTCCGCCGACCGCGTGATCTGTTCCGTACGCTGCCGCAGCTCGGGAAGATGACCGGACACCCTGGCCCGGTCCGGCTCCCGCTCCAGCCGCTTGAGCTCCTCGTCCAGCTCCTGGCCGTGGGCGCTCAGCCGGTGGAAGAGGTCCAGGGTCTCCTTCAGCGACGCGTCCTCGGCGACACCTGCCCGCAGGGCCTCCTGCGTGGCCCGCATCGAGGTGCGCAGCGACAGCCTCAGCTGGGCCAGTTCGCCGGCGACCCCGATCTGGCCGTAGCTCTTGGCGCGGAGTGTGGTGTCCTCGACCGTGCGCCGGGCCTGTGTGATCGTGCGGTCGACACCGCGCTTGGCGGCCTTGGCGACCTTCACGGTGGCGTACACCCCCAGCGCCACGAAGGCGAAGAAGAGCAGCGCCATGATCACAATCGCGGCTTCCATGTGCGCCCCTCCGGCGTCGGTCGAGTTCCTCGGCTCGCGAGTCGCCTCGCGCGCCGGATCTCCTCAGCTGTCGTTCTCCACGGTAAACGGAGCGGGCAGGCTGTGGGTTCCATCGGAACCCCCAACCTGCCCGTAGGGGAAAGTCCCCATGCCTCGTCGTCAGCCGGCCACGATGTTGACCAGCTTCGGCGCGCGCACGATCACCTTGCGGATCTGCGCGCCGCCCAGCGCCGCGACCACGGTCGCGTCACCCAGGGCCAGCGCCTCCAGCTCCGCGTCGCTGATCGACGGCGACACCTCCAGACGCGCCTTGACCTTGCCCTTGATCTGCACGACGCAGGTCACCGTCTCGTCGACGACGTACGCCGGGTCGGCGACGGGGAAGTCCTGGTGGACGACCGAGTCGGTGTGGCCCAGCTTGCGCCACAGCTCCTCGGCGATGTGCGGGGCCAGCGGGGCGACCAGCAGCACCAGCTGCTCGGCGACCGGCCGCGACACCGCTCCGCCCGCCTTGGTCAGGTGGTTGTTCAGCTCGGTGACCTTGGCGATGGCGGTGTTGAAGCGCATGGCCGCCATGTCCTGCGAGACGCCGTCGATCGCCTTGTGCAGGGCGCGCAGCGTGTCCTCGTCGGGGGCGGTGTCGACGACCGTGACCTCGCCGGTCGACTCGTCGACGATGTTGCGCCACAGCCGCTGCAGCAGCCGGTACTGGCCGACCACCGCGCGCGTGTCCCAGGGGCGGGAGACGTCCAGCGGGCCCATCGCCATCTCGTACAGGCGCAGGGTGTCGGCGCCGTACTCGGCGCAGATCTCGTCGGGGGTGACCGCGTTCTTCAGCGACTTGCCCATCTTGCCCAGAACGCGGCTGACCTTCTCGCCCTGGTACCAGAAGCCGCCGTCGCGCTCCTCGACCTCGGCCGCCGGCACCGCGATCCCGCGCGCGTCGCGGTAGACGAAGGCCTGGATCATGCCCTGGTTGTACAGCTTGTGGAACGGCTCGGCGGAGGAGATGTGGCCCAGGTCGAACAGCACCTTGGACCAGAACCGCGCGTACAGCAGGTGCAGTACGGCGTGCTCGGCGCCGCCGACGTACAGGTCGACGCCACCGGTCGGCATGCCCTCGCGGGGGCCCATCCAGTACTGCTCGATGGCGGGGTCGACCAGCTTCTGGTCGTTGTGCGGGTCCAGATAGCGCAGCTCGTACCAGCAGGAACCGGCCCAGTTGGGCATGGTGTTGGTCTCGCGGCGGTACTTCTTCGGCCCGTCGCCCAGGTCCAGGGTGACGTTGACCCAGTCCTCGTTGCGCGACAGCGGCGTCTCCGGCTCGGTGTCGGCGTCGTCCGGGTCGAAGGTGCGCGGCGAGTAGTCGTCGACCTCCGGCAGTTCCAGCGGCAGCATCGACTCGGGCAGCGGGTGCGCGACGCCGTCCTCGTCGTACACGATCGGGAAGGGCTCACCCCAGTAGCGCTGGCGGCTGAACAGCCAGTCGCGCAGCCGGAAGTTGACGGTGCCCTCGCCGATGCCGCGGTCGGCCAGCCAGGCGGTGATCCTCGCCTTGGCCTCGACGACGCCCAGGCCGTCCAGCGTGACGTCGTCGTTCGAGGAGTTGATCAGCTTCGCCTCGTACGAGGAGAAGGCGTCGTCCCAGGTGGACGGGTCGGTGCCGCGGCCGTCGCTCGGCTCGACGACGCAGCGCATCGGCAGCTCGAAGGCGCGCGCGAAGGCGAAGTCCCGGGAGTCGTGCGCCGGGACGGCCATGATCGCGCCGGTGCCGTAGCCCATCAGGACGTAGTCGGCGATGAAGACGGGGACCCGCTCGCCGCTGACCGGGTTGGTGGCGAACACACCGGTGAAGACGCCGGTCTTGTCCTTGGCCTCGGCCTGCCGCTCGACGTCGGACTTGGAGGCGGCCTGCTTGCGGTAGGCGTCGACGGCCTCGGCGGGGGTGGCGTGGCCGCCGGTCCACACGTCGTGGGTGCCCTCGGGCCAGGCGGCCGGGATGATCTTCGCGGCGCCGTCGACCAGGGGGTGCTCGGGGGCCAGGACCATGTAGGTGGCGCCGAACAGGGTGTCCTGGCGGGTGGTGAAGACGGTGATGGCGTCGGAGTCGCCGACCTGGAAGTCGACGCGGGCGCCCTCGGAGCGGCCGATCCAGTTCCGCTGCTGCAGCTTGATGGCCTCGGGCCAGTCCAGCGCGTCCAGGTCGTCCAGCAGGCGGTCCGCGTAGGCGGTGATGCGCATGTTCCACTGGCGCAGCTTGGCCTTGAAGACGGGGAAGTTGCCGCGCTCGGAGCGTCCGTCGGCGGTGACCTCCTCGTTGGCCAGGACCGTGCCCAGGCCGGGGCACCAGTTCACGGGCGCGTCGGAGGCGTACGCCAGGCGGAAGTCGCCCAGGACGTCGGCGCGCTCGGCGGCCGTCAGCTCGCTCCACGCGCGCGTGCCGGGGACCTCACGCGTGCCGTTCTCGAACTGCTCGACCAGTTCGGCGATCGGGCGGGCCCTACCGGCCTCGTCGTCGTACCAGGAGTTGAAGATCTGCAGGAAGATCCACTGGGTCCACTTGTAGTACTCCGGGTCGATCGTGGCGAACGACCGGCGCTTGTCGTGGCCCAGGCCCAGCCGGCGCAGCTGGACCTTCATGTTCTCCATGTTGGCCTCGGTGGACACGCGCGGGTGCGTGCCCGTCTGCACGGCGTACTGCTCGGCCGGCAGCCCGAAGGCGTCGAAGCCCAGGGTGTGCAGCACGTTGTGCCCGGTCATGCGCTGGTGGCGGGCGAAGACATCGGTGGCGATGTAGCCCAGCGGGTGACCGACGTGCAGACCCGCACCCGAGGGGTACGGGAACATGTCCATGATGAACTTCTTGGGCCGGGCGGCGATCTCGGGATCGCCCGCCAGGTCACCGGTGGGGTTCGGTGCCTCGTACGTGCCTTCGGCGTCCCAGAAGTCCTGCCAGCGTGCCTCGATGTCGGCGGCCATCGCCGCCGTATAACGATGCGGGGCCGCCGTCTCGGCAGCCGAATTCATCTCGCTCATGATCCTTGAAGCTCCATCGATCGTCTCTGCCCACTGCCACGAAATGCCACGAAATGAAAAATCCCCTCGCACAGGAGGGGACGCCGCGCCGATTCCGACCGGATCTTTCATCCGTCGGGACTGATCAGCGCGGCTCGCTAAGCAGAAGGCGTACGGCACGCATGGCGTCAGGGTACCGCAGGGCCCGAGCGACCCGCACCGACGTTCCGCCCGCTGGGCCGCGGGGCGCCCGAGCCGCCCGGGTTACTCCGCGTATCGCCCCTATCCAGGGCAACCCCAGAGTCAGTTACGCGTTGCGCCCCGCGTAAACGAGCAAACCACCTACCGGTCGGTATGCAGCGACTTAGCATGCGGCAACGGGACCGCTTATCCGCACCATTCCGGAGTCGCCCCCATGAACCCTCATCGCAAGATCCGTTCTTCTCCCGCCCTGCGCACCGGTTTGAGCCGGCCGGTCCGGGGCGGGCTTTCGATCGCGGGACTGGTGATCATTCCGCTGCTCGCGATAGGCGGCAGTGACGGTTTCCGGGCCGCGCTCGACTTCACCACCGGTGTGCTGGCGCTGGTGGCGCTGACCGCCTCGGTCGCGTGGGGCCTGGTCGCCACCGACCGGCTGCTGCTCTCCGCGCGTCACCGGCTGCTCGCCCAGGGCGTCCACCGCGCCACCGCCGTCGCCTCCCTCGGCTTTCTGCTGCTGCACGGCACGATCAAGGTCTCCCTCGGCCATGTCGAGCCGATCGGGGCGCTGATCCCCTTCGGCCTCGGCATCACCGGCGCCGCCGGTCTCATCGGCTTCGGCTCGCTCGCCGGTCTGCTGATGGTGATCACCGCCGCGACCGGTGCCCTGCGCTCCACCCTGGCCTGCCGGAGCCGGTTCGCCGCCCACTGGCGCCCGCTGCACATGCTGGCCTACCCCGCGTGGTGCTTCGCCCTGATCCACGGCCTGTACGCGGGCCGGCCGGCGGCCGACTGGGTCGTGGTCATGTACTGCCTGGCGCTCGCGGCGGTGGCCGCGGCCGTCGCGCTGCGCCAGTTGCCCGCCCCCGCACAGCGCGAGTTCGCCGACCGGCTGGCCGCGTTCCTGACCTCCCTGGAGGGCCGCGGCCGCCGGGGCCGCCGCGGTCGACCGGCCGCCGGGCGGACCGCCGGGCCCCAGCGGCGGGACGAGGAGGAGCCGCCGCCGCCCCCCGACGAGCCCCCCACGCTGTCCGCCGAATGGCTGGATCGACCCGTCGCCCGGCCCCCGATGAACGCGCCGCCGCCTCCCCCCGTACCCCAGTTGTACGAGACGGCGCCACCGCCCCCGCGCCCCGGCGCGGGTTTCTCCGCCGCCTATCGCGCCGTCTCACGCAGCCCGTTTCCCGCCCCGAACCCGCCCGCCCCCGTCGATCCCGGCGCCCCGCTCGCCGAGCGCGTCCCCATGACCGAGGAGCTTCCCGTCGTCCCCGACCCCTCTCCCCGTCCGCCTTCGTCCCGACCCGGCTACTGGCCCACACCCTCGCCCCCGATGCCGATACCGACCCACGCGAGCCCGCCGCCCGCGGGTGAGCCCTGGACCGCGCCCGGAGGGGACCGCCCGTGAACCGACCCCTCCCCGACGTCCCCGAGGTCCGCGTGGTCGGTCTGCCGCAGCTCACCCAGGGCTTCGACCTGGTGGAGCGGCTGGGCCTCGCCATGCACCTGAAGGTGCACGGACCGCTGGAGCCGATGAGCGGCGAGCGGCTCGCCCAGCTCACGGACGAGATATCCCTGCACGGGCGCGGTGGCGCCGGTTTTCCCTTCGGCCGCAAGCTGAGGGCGGTCGCGCAGGCGGCGATCCGCCGCGGTGTGCGCCCCGTCGTGGTGATCAACGGCAGCGAGGGGGAGCCGGCCTGCCGCAAGGACACGGTGCTCCTCAACCGCGCTCCGCACCTGATCCTGGACGGCGCCCTGCTGGCCGCCGAGGCGCTCGGCGCCCGGACCCTGGTTGTCGCCGTCACCCGTAACTCCACGGAGATCTCCGTCCGGGCCGCCCTGGCCGAACGCGGTCTCTCCGACCGGCGCGGGCAGGCACTACGCGCGCGTGTCGTCCGTACTCCCGAGCGGATGGTCTCCGGCGAGGCGTCGGCGGTCGTCCGCGCGGCGGGCGGGGGCCCCGCTCTGCCCCTCGGCCGCCGTGAGCGCGCGGCGGAGTCGGGGGTGGGCGGCGCGCCGACCCTGCTCTCCAACGCCGAGACGTTCGCCCAGCTGGCCGTCGCCGCCCGGATCGGCCCGCGCCGCTTCGGCCACACCGGCCTGGACTCCGAGCCCGGCACGGTCCTCCTGACGATCTCGGGGGCGGTCGCGCGCCCCATGGTGGTCGAGGTCCCGACGGGCGTCCCCCTGCGGTACGTGCTCCAGCTGGCAGGTGCCCCGCCGCTGCCGCAGGGCGTTCTCACCGGCGGCTACCACGGCAACTGGATCGACTCGACCGCCGTCCACAACGCCGTCGTCTCGCGCGCATCCCTGGCGGCCGTCGGCGGCGCCCTGGGCGCCGGGGCGATCCTGCCGATCGGTCCCGAGACGTGTCCGCTCGGCGAATCGCTGCGGGTGGCGAACTGGCTGGCGGCGGAGACGGCCGGCCAGTGCGGACCGTGCCGGCTCGGTCTGCCCGCGGCGGCCGGCGGTCTTTCGGACGTGCTGAACGGCGGCGGCCCGGCCGCGCTGGAGGCGCTGCGGGCGGTGACGCAGGCGGTGAAGGGACGCGGCGCGTGCAAGCATCCCGACGGCTCGGCCCGCTTCCTCGCCTCCACGCTGTCGGCGTTCACGGACGATCTGGCCGCCCATGTCCTCGACGGCGGCTGCGGCCGCCCGACGACAGGGGTGCTGCCGCTGCCCGGCCCCGGCTACCAGGACCAGGAGGAGTCGATCCCGAGCGGCGAGAAGCTGGCCGTGGACTGGACCCTGTGCCAGGGGCACGGACTGTGCGCCGACATCGTGCCGGAGCTGATCAGGCTGGGCCCGGACGGTTATCCGGCCCTGGCCGACGCTTCCGTACCGGTGCATCTGCGAGGACGCGCGCAGCGGGCCGTACGCCGCTGTCCCGCGCTGGCGCTCCGGGTGGAGGCGCCGCCCGCGGAACGGCCCGTCCTGCCGCCGGTCACGGGCCGCAAGGCGCTGGGAACCGGCCTGGGTTGACGCCGGCACACCCGGCACGGCACACCCCGACACACGAAGAAGCGGGTCATCCGATCCGGATGACCCGCTTCTCTTCTGTGGAGCTAAGGAGAATTGAACTCCTGACCTCCTGCATGCCATGCAGGCGCTCTACCAACTGAGCTATAGCCCCGTACTGTCCGCCCCGTTCCGGGTTTCCCCCGCGGCGACAGACAGAACATTAACCGGCCCTCCGGGGGATCACCAAATCGTTTCCCTGGCGGCCGGAGGACGGCAGGTAGGGTCCCCCTCTGTGACCGTGTCCGTCCTCGCCCGAGCCCGCGCCCGCCAGTGGCCCCTCGCCACCGCCGCGGCGGTGTGCCTGCTCTCCTTCATCGCCTTCTGGGTGGCCCAGCGCCTCGCCCACGTGAACATGCTCGACGTGATGGTCTACCGGGCCGAGGGCGAGACGGTCCGGGCCGGCGGCGATCTCTACGCGATGCGCGCCACCTCGGCGAACCTCGCCATGACCTACCCGCCGTTCGCCGGGCTGCTGTTCGTCCCGCTGACGCTGGTCGGGGTCCCGCTGATGCGGACGCTGGCCACCGCGGGGAACCTCCTCCTGGTGATCGCGCTGGTCCAGCTCTCGCTCCAACTGGTCCGCCCGGCCCTGGCGCGCGAGGAGTTGTGGCGCAGGACGTTCTGGGTGGCCGCCGTCGTGGTCTGGTGCGAGCCGGTGTGGACGACGCTGCGGTACGGCCAGATCAATCTGCTCATCGCCGTCGCCGTGCTCTGGGACCTCACCCGGCGTACGGGACACCGCTGGGCCGGTGTCGGCATCGGTCTCGCCACTGCGGTGAAGCTCACACCCGGACTCTTCGTCGTCCTCCTCCTCGCCGCCGGTCTGCTGATCCTCCGGCGCGACAAGGGCTGGAACCCGTGGCTGCGCACGGCCGCCACGGCGACAGCGACGTTCCTCACCGCGACCCTGCTCAGCGCCCTGGTCCTGCCGTACGACTCCCGGCGCTTCTGGACCGGGACGCTCTTCGAGAGCGGCCGGGTGGGCTTCGCCGAGGAGACCGCCAACCAGTCCCTGCGCGGGGTGCTCGCCCGGCTGATGCACACCGACGATCCGGGCATGTGGTGGGCGGTCACCGCGGCCGTCTGCGGCGGTGCGGCGATGGTGCTCGCGATACGGGCCGCGCTGCGCGGGGACAAGGCCCTGGCGGTGGTGGTCTGCGCGGTCACGGCGCTGATGATCAGCCCCATCTCCTGGTCGCACCACTGGGTGTGGTGCGTGCCGCTGCTGCTCCTGATCGCGGACCGGGTGAAGCCGGTGTGGCCGGTGCTGGTGCCGGTGGCGCTGGCGTTCGCCTCGTTCGCGCTGTGGTGGGTGCCGCACGACCCGGGTCGCCCCGAACTCGACCAGAACGCCGGTCAGATGGTGCTCTCGGCCGTCTATCCGCTGACGGTGACGGCGCTGTTCGTCGGGTACGGCGTCAGGCGGTGGCGAAGGAGTAGAACCGCTTGAGGGTGCAGTGCTCGTCGAGGAGCCGTCCGTAGATCGGCTCGCCCTCGAGCTCGCGGTAGGTCTCGATGGGGTCGCCTTTTATGATCAGCGCCCGCGCGCACTCCTCGCACCAGTACTGGTACTCGGTGTTGACCGGGTCCATGTCGCGGACGATGGGCGTACCACTGCCGCACCAGTCGCACTTCCGCCTGTGTGCACCCATCACTCAGCTCCAGCTGTGGCCGCAGGACGTGCACACATAGGACACTCCGCCGTTGTCGCCGAGCACTTGGGCGACCCGGGCGGAGCCGCACGAGGGGCAGTCGAGCCGGGCCCGGGCGCCGTCCTCGGCCCCGGGGTGGTCCTCGACGGGCTCCGCGACGGTATCGACCTCGGCACACTCGGCACCTTCGGAACCGCTCGCGGCCATGCGCACACTCCCTCCCGTCCGGACCCTCGTCCCCTCCGGCCGTGCCGATTCTGCCATGGCGCCGCAAGAGGGGGCAGCGCGCTGGGCCGATACGGAGGAGGAGGGCGCGCAGGGGAGGGGAACGACGAATCCCGCCCCCTGCTGGGGACGGGATTCGGTGACTGTGGAGCTAAGGAGAATTGAACTCCTGACCTCCTGCATGCCATGCAGGCGCTCTACCAACTGAGCTATAGCCCCTCGTGTTCTTCGCGCTCCGCGCTGCGAACAAGAAGAACTTTAGCCTGTGACCTGCCGGAAAGTGAAATCCGGGCTTCGGGGGGTGCCGCGGCCGGTCGGTCGTCGTCGGTCAGTCGTCGTCGCCGAGGACGGGTTCGGGCAGCGTGCCGGCGTTGTGCTCGAGCAGACGCCAGCCGCGGGCCCCCTCGCCGAGGACCGACCAGCAGCAGTTGGAGAGCCCGCCCAGGCTCTCCCAGTGGCGCGCCTCCAGGTCGAGGAGACGGCCGATGGTGGTGCGGATGGTGCCGCCGTGGCTGACGACGACCAGCGTGCCGTCCTCGGGCAGCTTGTCGACGTGCTCCAGGACCACCGGGGCGGCACGGTCGGCCACCTCGGTCTCCAGTTCGCCGCCGCCCCGGCGCACGGGCTCGCCGCGCTTCCAGGCGGCGTACTGCTCGCCGTACCGCGCGACGATCTCGTCGTGGGTCAGGCCCTGCCACTCCCCCGCGTACGTCTCGCGCAGCGCGGAGTCGTACGCGACGGGGTGGCCGGTGAGGGAGGCCAGCTCGCCCGCGGTGGCCGCCGCCCGCTTCAGGTCGGAGGCGATGATCGCGTCCGGCTTCAGCGAGGCGAGGAGGCGGGCGGCCCGGCGGGCCTGGGCGACACCGGTCTCGGTCAGCTCGATGTCCGTGGAGCCCTGGAAACGGCGCTCCAGGTTCCATGAGGTCTGGCCGTGGCGCCACAGGACGATACGGCGGCCCCTGCCGCCCTTGGTGCCGTTCAGCTCAGCTCACCGTCCGGTCCCTCGGCGCCGGTGAGGCGGGCGTGCTCCGCCGCCTTGCCGCGCGTCTTCAGGGCGTCCTCGGGCAGGGACAGCTCGGGACAGTCCTTCCAGAGCCGCTCCAGGGCGTAGAAGACCCGCTCCTCGCTGTGCTGGACGTGGACGACGATGTCGACGTAGTCCAGGAGGATCCAGCGGGCGTCGCGGTCGCCCTCCCGGCGCACCGGCTTGGCGCCGAGCTCCTTGTTCAGGCGCTCCTCGATCTCGTCGACGATCGACTTGACCTGGCGGTCGTTGGGAGCGGAGGCGACCAGGAAGGCGTCGGTGATCGACAGCACATCACTGACGTCGTACGCGATGATGTCGTGCGCGAGCCGGTCGGCCGCCGCCTGGGCGGCGGCGTTGACGAGCTCGATGGAGCGATCTGTGGCGGTCACAAGCAGGCTTTCGTCGGCGGTCAGAGACACCTCAAGGGTCTCACGTACCACCGACCGCCCCGTAAACCTTTACGGGGCGGTACGGCGAGGGGAAGGTCACCCGCCGGTCAGCCCTTGCTGCCGGGGATCTTGTAGTCCTCGCCCAGCACCACCGTGACCTCAGCGTTTCCGGCGGCCTTGCCCTTCTTCACCGAGCCGGCCGGCAGCCCGAGCGTCTTGGCGACCTCGACCGCGGTCGCCTTCTGGGCGTCGTCGGTGTAGAGGACCTCGGACCTGTTCTCGGTGTCCGTCCCGGAGCCGCCGGCGAAGGCGAAGCCGCCGTTGATCAGGACGATCCGGGCGGCCTCGGTGGCGCCGTCGTCTCCGGTCGCGTTGCGGATCGAGACGCGTGCCGCCGCTCCCTTCTCGGGGGCGCTGACCTTGCCGCCGAGGATGTCCTTGACCACGCTGTCGGCGGCGTCCTCGCTCAGCGAGCCGTCCTGCTCCACCGGGAGGAGCGCCGTCTTGTGGTCGCCGACCTTGGCGTGCTCGGCCAGCTTGGCCAGGGAGGCGCCGAGGTCCTTCTCCGGCAACGAGGGGTCGAGGATCTGGGCGAGCGTCTCGATCGTGACCGTGGCGGCCTTCGGGTCGTCGGAGAGCTTCCGCAGCACGCCGTACATGACCTGGCCGAAGCGCTGCAGCTGCTTGGCCTCGGCCTCGCCGGGCGCGCGGTAGGTGGCGTAGGCGACGGCGGCACGGCCGTTGAGTGTCTGGTTCTCGCCCTTGAGGACGAGCGGCGCGTCGCCCTTCTTCTCGCCGGGCACCTCGGTGTCGGTGCTGACCTCGATGTTGCTGACCAGCTCGACGAGGTTCTCCAGGTACGGGGTGTCGAGCCGCCATGTTCCGGTGATCCGGGTGCCGAGGAGGTTGCCGATCGCCTCACGGGTGCCGCTGGAGCCGTCGTCCTCGACGGATTTGCCGAGCGTGGTGGTGGTGCCCTCGGCGTCGGCGACGGAGAGGGCGTTGGGGAGGAGGACGGTGGTGCCCTGCTTGGTCGTGGTGTTGTCCACCAGCAGGGCGGTGGAGGTGCCGCCGCCCTTGGTGTCGTGGAGGTGGACGACGATCGTGTCGCGTTTCTGCGGGCCGGTGGCGGTGTTCTGCGGCTGTCCGTCGTCGGACGTGCCGGGGAGCATGCCCGCGGACCAGAGGTAGCCGACACCGCCGACGGCGGCGAGGACGAGGACGACGACCAGGGCGACGATCCGGTTGCGGCCGCGGCGCCTGGCCTCCTCGCGCCGCTCGGAGCGGCTCTCGGTGAACTTCAGCCAGTCGATGACGTCCTCGGAGTCCTCGTCGGGCTCCTCGATGAACGAGAACTGCTCGGTGCGGTAGGCGCGCTCGTCACCGCCGTCGCCGTCGCCGTCGCGGTCCTCCTGGGGCGCCGGGCGCTGGCCGGGGACCCCGGCGGGCGCGGCGACGGGGGCCGCCACCGGGGCGGGGGCGGCGGCGGGCTCGGCCTGGGCGGCCCACTGCTGGCCCGTCTGCTGCGGGCCGGTGTCGTAGTCGTAGGGGGTGTAGCCGTAGCTCTGAGGCTGCTGTGACTGCTGCTGGGGTTCCTGCGACTGCTGGGCCTGATGGGACTGCTGGGCCTGCTGCGCGTACGGGTCGTACTGCTGCTCCTGCGCCTGGAGCGGCTGGCCGTAGGCGTCATAGCCTTCGTAGCCGTAGCCGTAGCCCGGCTGCGGCGCCTGCTGCTGGGCGTGCGGGTCGTACTGCTGCTGCGCCTGCGGCGGAACCTGCTGGTAGACCGGCTGCCCGTACTCGTCATAGCCGATGATCTGCGGCTGCGACGGTGGGTAGTACGGGTCGTACGGGTTGTGCTGATCGTTCACCGGTGCCCCTCTCCGAGGCTCACTCGCCGCGGTACAACTGGCGCTTGTCGATGTAGCGCACCACGCCGTCCGGCACCAGGTACCAGACCGGGTCGCCCTGGGCGACCCTGGCCCGGCAGTCCGTGGAGGAGATCGCCAGCGCCGGCACCTCGACCAGCGACACCCCGCCCTTGGGCAGGCCGTCGTCCGTCAGGTCGTGGCCCGGGCGGGTGACGCCGATGAAGTGGGCGAGTGAGAAGAGTTCCTCGGCGTCACGCCAGGTGAGGATCTGCGACAGCGCGTCGGCCCCGGTGATGAAGAAGAGGTCCGAGTCGCTGTTGAGGGAGCGCAGGTCCCGCAGGGTGTCGATGGTGTACGTCGGTCCGCCGCGGTCGATCTCGATCCGGCTGACCGAGAACTGCGGGTTGGACGCGGTGGCGATGACCGTCATCAGATAGCGGTCCTCGGCCGCCGAGACGGCCTTGTGGCTCTTCTGCCACGGCTGCCCGGTCGGTACGAACACCACCTCGTCGAGGTGGAACAGGGCGGCCACCTCACTGGCGGCCACCAGGTGTCCGTGGTGGATCGGGTCGAACGTCCCGCCCATCACGCCGAGTCGGCGCTTGCCGCGGCTGCCAGTAGGCACTTCCTGCTCTCCCATGCGTGCAGAGCCTACTGGCACGGCAGCGGCCGCCGGATCCGCGGTCCCCGGCTCAGCGGTCGCGGTTGAAGCGGGTGGTGATCCACAGCAGGAGGAGGAGCGCACCGAGCGCGCCGAAACCGGTGAGGTAAGGGCTGAGGCTTTCGTGGTTGCCGCCGTGCTCGCCCTGGGCGAGCGTGACCAGGTTGGCGGCGGTGCTGTGGAGGCTCATCTTCGACAGGACCTATCGATCGGGAATGGGAGCGGAGACTTCGCCCACATCGTATGCGGGCCCTTCGGGCACGCTCACGCCGACTCAGTCGTTGGCGACGGTGTCGTCCCGACGATATCCACAGGCCCGGCGATATCCACAGGCTCGGGCGCACCGCGGGCCCAGCGCCTAGGCTGTGATGCGTCAGGGGGACGAGCAAGGTCTCGTACGAGCAGGGGGCACACCATGACCGAGAAGTCCGACAACCACCAGGGGAACGTGCCGAGCAGGCAGCGCAAACGCTTCCCCGGCATCTCCTCACGAGCCTACGAGCATCCCGCCGACCGCTCCGCCCTCGTCGCCCTGCGCAGGCTGACCGGCTTCGACACCGTCTTCAAGGCCCTCAGCGGGCTGCTGCCGGAGCGCAGCCTGCGGCTGCTGTTCCTCTCCGACTCCGTACGGGTGAGCGACGCCCAGTTCACGCACCTCAACGACATGTTGAGGGACGCCTGTTACATCCTGGACCTGGAGAAGGTCCCGCCGATGTACGTCACCCAGGACCCGCAGCCGAACGCTATGTGCGTCGGCCTCGACGAGCCGGTCATCGTGGTCACCACCGGGCTCGTGGAGCTCCTCGACGAGGAGGAGATGCGGGCGGTCGTGGGCCACGAGGTGGGCCACGCGCTCTCCGGGCACTCGGTGTACCGCACGATCCTGCTGTTCCTCACCAGCCTGGCGCTGAAGGTGGCCTGGATCCCGCTGGGCAATGTCGCGATCATGGCGATCGTGACCGCGCTGCGGGAGTGGTTCCGCAAGTCGGAGCTGTCGGCGGACCGGGCGGGGCTGCTGGTCGGCCAGGACCTGCAGGCGTCGATGCGCGGTCTGATGAAGATCGCCGGCGGCAACCATCTGCACGAGATGAACGTGGACGCGTTCCTCGCCCAGGCGGACGAGTACGAGAAGGCCGGCGATCTGCGCGACTCCGTGCTGAAGATCATGAACGTGCTGCCGCGCTCGCACCCCTTCGCCACCGTCCGGGCCGCCGAGCTGAAGAAGTGGTCCGAGTCCCGTGACTATCAGCGGATCATGGACGGGCACTACCCGCGGCGCTCGGAGGACAAGGACACCTCGGTGAGCGACTCCTTCCGCGAGTCCGCCGGGCACTACGCCGAGTCGGTCCGCACCAGCAAGGATCCGCTGATGAAGCTGGTCGGCGACATCGCGGGCGGCGCGGGCGACCTGGCCGGTGATCTGGGCGGGAAGCTGCGCAGCCGGTTCGGCGGCGGGGCCCCGCGCGGCGGAGCGGCGGACGGCGAGGGCCCGACGCCCGGCGAGACCGGCGGTGGCGCGGGCGGCGGCAGCGGAGAGGGCGGCACCCCGAAGGACGGGAAGGGCGGTCAGAGCGAGGGCTGAGCGCCGGGCGCCAGCGCCCCGCAGAGCGATGCGACGGCGGGCCGGCCCGTGGCGTACGGGTCGGTGACCGCCGGACCGCCGGAGGCGGAGACCCGCTCGCCGGCCAGGAGCGGCTTCAGGGCTCCGGCGGCCGCGGCGTCGCATGCCTGCGGGCCGGCCTGGACGACGCTGGTCACCAGCTCGGCGCGGTGCATCCGCAGATTTTCCCGGTCGAAGCGGAAGTGCAGCTCGCGATGGACCGCGAAGAGGGACGCCTGAGCCGTGGGACCGGCGCCGGAGGTGGCCGGGCGTACGGCATAGGTGAAGGTGTGGTCGGCGGTCACCTCCAGCATGTCCGTCGTCGTCTCCGCGAAGCGGAGGGTGCCCTGGACCCGGGGGGTCGGGTCGGCCAGCTCGACCTTCTTGGGGTCGAAGCGCACCAGCCAGCCGGAGACGGCGTGCCGGCCGTCGTCCCTCGACGACTCGACGCTCCGGTCGAACTGCTCCAGCTGGTCCGGGTCGAGCAGCAGACGGACGGGCCGCACCGTCACCCCGGTCAGCACGTCGGCTTCGAGCGAGGAGGCGACGAGATAGTCCTTGGCGATGCTGAGGGCCGTGACCACCTGGCTCTCCGAGAAATGGCCGGTGCGCCCGGTGTCCGGGAGGTTGATCCCGGCGGGGCCGCCGCGGTACTCGGCGGCGGGGCTGCGGGCGAACAGCCGAGCCGGTTCGCCGCCGACCACGGGGCCCTGCGGGGCCAGGGGGACCACGGTGGTCCGCAGCGGTTCGGCCCGCTGGTCGCCGGGTGGCATGTAGGGGTTGCGGACGCCGAGGTAGATGGCGGTTCCGAAGGCCAGGAGGATCAGCAGCACCAGCAGGACGGCCTGACGGGAGCCGCTCCTGGTCTCCCGGACGCCGGAGAGGGTGCGGACCGGCTGTGCGTGCTCGCCCATCCGCTCCGCGGCGGAGAACTCCTGCAGCCGGGCAGCGCGGACGAACGATTCGTCGAAGACGACGGATCGGTACTCGTCCTCACCACCGCCGGGGTCTGGTGCCGTCCCCTCAGGCGGGTCGCCACGCCCTGCCATACCTTCAGGGTAGGTCCGCCGGAGCTCCGGTAAACGCCCAGGTACACGACAAGTGCGAACGATCAGGGCGTCCGGGGGGCGGCCGGGACCGGGGGCGGGGAGTAGGCGGCGGAGGCGGAGGGCGCCGTGACGGCAGGGGGCACGGCGCGCGGCTTGTCGATGCCGGTGGTGGCCGGGGCGGGGATCCGGTCCTGGCGGTTGGCCGAGGCTCCGCGGTAGACGGCGGTGAAGGCGAGGGCGACCATGCCGACGCCCATTACGAGGGCGAGGACCCAGGCGACCGGCCGGTGCCAGCGGGCGCTGCCCCGATAGGGGCGCAGGGCGCCGCCGTGCGGGCCGTACGGCCCGCAGTCGTCGTCGGCGTCGTCGGCGTCCTCGGAGTTCCAGCTGTCGGCGTAGCGGCCGCCGTAGGGGTCGTCGGGGTCGTCGCCGCGGAGCTCGTCCGGGACGCCGACCGTCCTGGCGCGGGCGGCCTCGGCCTCGGCACGCGCCTGCGCGGCCGCGAGCAGCCGCTCGACGGCGGTCGGTTCATGGATCTCGGCGGCCCGGACGAAGTCCTCGTCGAAGACCACGGTGGCGTGGTCCTCGTCCGCGCCCCCGCGGTCGTCAGCATCGTCAGGGTCCACGCCGTCCGGGAACGGCTTGCCCCCCACGTCGTCCGGCACGTTTTTCAGAGTAGACCTGGGAGGTGGTTTTGGGCAGGGAGAGTGCGAACCGTCCCCGCCCGTCCGGCCCTCTTTCCGGCCTCGTTCGGCGCCGCGCGGGTGGCGCCGAACGGGCGAAATCGGGGTTACCGCGTGTGGCCATCGCCGGTGACGATGTACTTCGTCGAGGTCAGCTCCGGCAGGCCCATCGGCCCGCGCGCGTGGAGCTTCTGGGTCGAGATCCCGATCTCGGCGCCGAAGCCGAACTGGCCGCCGTCGGTGAAACGGGTGGAGGCGTTGACGGCGACGGTGGTGGAGTCGACCAGCTGGGTGAAGCGGCGGGCCGCCGCCTGCGAGGTGGTGACGATCGCCTCGGTGTGGCCCGAGGACCAGAGCCGGATGTGGGAGACGGCCGCGTCCAGCGAGTCGACGACGGCGGCGGCGATGTCGTACGAGAGGTACTCGGCCTCCCAGTCCTCGGTGGTCGCGGGGACGACGGTGGCCTTGGAGCCCTCGGCGTGGGCGAGGACCCGCTCGTCGGCGTGGACGGTCACCCCGGCGTCGGCGAGGGCGGCGAGAGCCTTGGGCAGGAAGGCTTCGGCGATGTCCTGATGGACCAGGAGGGTCTCGGCGGCGTTGCAGACGCTGACCCGCTGGGCCTTGGAGTTGACCAGGATGTCGACGGCCATGTCGAGGTCGGCCTGGGCGTCGACGTAGACGTGGCAGTTTCCGGTGCCGGTCTCGATGACCGGGACGGTCGACTCCTCGACGACCGTACGGATGAGGGAGGCGCCGCCGCGCGGGATCAGGACGTCGACCAGGCCGCGGGCGCGCATCAGCTCGCGTACCGAGTCGCGGGACTCGCCGGGGACGAGCTGGATGGCGTCGGCGGGCAGGCCCGCCCCTCCGACGGCGTCGCGCAGGACCTTCACCAGGGCGGTGTTGGAGGAGTACGCGGAGGACGAGCCGCGCAGCAGGACGGCGTTGCCGGACTTCAGGCAGAGGGCGGCCGCGTCGACCGTCACGTTCGGGCGGGCTTCGTAGATGATGCCGACGACACCGAGCGGGACGCGGACCTGACGCAGGTCGATGCCGTTGGGCAGGGTCGAGCCGCGGACGACCTCACCGACCGGGTCGGGCAGGGCCGCGACGTCGCGGACGTCGGCGGCGATGGCCCGTACGCGCTCGGGGGTGAGGGTGAGCCGGTCGATGACGGACTCGCTGGTGCCGGCCTCGCGGGCGCGCTCGACGTCCTCGGCGTTGGCCTCGACGATCTCGGCGGTGCGGACCTCGAGCGCGTCCGCGATCGCCAGCAGGGCGTCGTCCTTGGCCGCGCGCGGAAGTGGCGCGATTTCGGCGGCGGCGGAGCGGGCACGGTAGGCGGCCTGGGCGACCGGGGACAGATTGTCGAGGGGCGTGAGCGAGGTCATGTCCGCAGGGTACTGGCACCGCTGCGGACATCCCTCACGTTTCCCGTCCGTATCCCGCACTCCGAGACATCTCTCGAAAGACCCCGGACACCCGGGGAGGGCTCCGTACCCCCGGACACCCAGGAAGGGCTCAGTAGGGGTGGACCCCCACCGGGGCGGCGGGCGGCGGGCCGTAGCCCTCGGCGATCCGCTGGTGGTAGGTCTCGCGGTCGATGACCTCCAGGCCGACGATCTCCCAGGGCGGCAGCTTGGCGCTCTGCCGGTGCTCGCCCCACAGCCGGAGCGCGACCGCGGCGGCGTCGTGCAGGTCGCGGGCCTCTTCCCAGTACCGGATCTCCGCGTGATCATTGGCGTAGCGGCTGGTCAGCAGGAAGGGGTGGTCGTGGGCCAGCTGCTCGAGACCTCTCCTGACCTCCGTCAGCGGGGCCTCGGCCCCGGAGACGGAGAGGGTGATGTGCCAGAGCTTCGACACGACCACCTCCCGCTCCTCGGCGCGCGTCTCACGGGCCGCGGCGGCCCGTGTCTCGGCGCCGGTTCCGTTCTCCTCGACGTCGAAGTCGGCTCCGGCCTCGACACTCGTCAGGGCGCGTTCGGCCGTCCCGCGGGGCACTGCCCCTGGGCGCGCTCGTCTCACCGGCGGCCTCCTGTTTGATGCGTGTGGTGCTGTACCCCGACTTGTCTTGCCCCCGAGACAAAGTTGACCAGCCCGAGGCCGCACATGGGGCGGTTTTGGTGAAGGTCTCTACCGGATGACCGGACTTTCGGCCGTTTCCTCGCAAGATCCCCACGGAATCAGGGGCGGACCACCTGGGAATCAGGGGCGGACGACCACGAGGTCGTCGCGGTGGACGACCTCCCGCTCGTACTCCGGTCCGAGCTCCTTGGCGAGTTCGGGGGTGGAGCGGCCGAGCATCCGGGGGATCTCCTTGGCGTCGAAGTTGACCAGCCCGCGGGCGACCGGCCGGCCTTCGGTGTCCCTCAGCTCCACCGGGTCGCCGGCGACGAACTCGCCCTCGACGGCGGCGATTCCGGCGGCAAGCAGCGACTTCTTGCCCTCGACGACGGCCCGTACGGCTCCGTCGTCCAGGGTCAGGGAGCCCTGCGGGGTGGAGGCGTGGGCGAGCCAGAGCAGCCGGTCGGCCGAGCGGCGGCCGGTGCGGTGGAAGTACGTGCCGGTGTCCCGGCCGCTCAGGGCGTCGGCGGCGCGGCTGGCGGAGGTGAGGACGACCGGGATGCCGGCGGCGGCCGCGATCCGGGCCGCCTCGACCTTGGTGACCATGCCGCCGGTGCCGACCCCGGCCTTGCCGGCCGAGCCGATCTCGACGTGGGCGATGTCGGCGGGCCCGGTGACCTCGGCGATCCTCGACGTGCCGGGCTTGGACGGGTCCCCGTCGTAGAGCCCGTCGACGTCGGAGAGCAGCACCAGCAGGTCGGCCCGGACGAGGTGGGCGACCAGGGCGGCGAGCCGGTCGTTGTCGCCGAAGCGGATCTCGTCCGTGGCGACGGTGTCGTTCTCGTTGACGATCGGCAGGGCGCCCATGGCGAGCAGCTGGTCGAGGGTGCGGTAGGCGTTGCGGTAGTGGGCGCGGCGGCTGGTGTCGTCGGTGGTGAGCAGCACCTGTCCGACGCGGACGCCGTAGCGGGCGAAGGAGGCGGTGTAGCGGGCGACGAGGAGGCCCTGGCCGACGCTGGCGGCGGCCTGCTGGCGGGCGAGGTCCTTCGGGCGGCGGGTGAGGCCGAGCGGGGCGAGACCGGCGGCGATGGCACCGGAGGAGACGAGCACGATCTCCTTCTCGCCGCCGCTGCGGACCTTGGCGAGGACGTCGACGAGGGCGTCGACCCGGTCGGCGTCGAGCCCGCCGGACGCGGTGGTCAGCGAGGACGACCCGACCTTGACGACGATCCTGCGGGCTTCCGTCACGTACTGCCTGGCCACTGTCACCTGCGTCGTCCTCACTCGGTTCTCCCCGCGGCGCCGGGCGCGTCCGGCCCCGCACGCCTGCCGCGCCCACCTGCCGCGACTGCCAGGCAATCTACGCGAGCGGCGACGGCCTCCGCCCGGCTATTCCGCTGGGTGGACGCGGCTCCGCCAGGCCGAGGCGATCATGGAACGGACGTCGTGGCGGGCCTTCCAGCCCAGCTCGGCGGAGATCCGCTCGCTGGAGGCGACGACCTTGGCCGGGTCGCCGGGGCGGCGCTCGACGATGTCGGGGGTGACGTCGAGTCCGGTGATCTCGCCGATGAGGTCGATCATCTCCCGTACCGAAACCCCTTCGCCGCGGCCGACGTTGAGGGTGAGGTCGCCGGACTCGCCGGCCGCGGCGCGCTCGTCGAGCCTGCGGGCGACGGCCAGATGCGCGTCGGCGATGTCGGCGACATGGATGTAGTCGCGGACGCAGGTGCCGTCGGGCGTCGCGTAGTCGTCGCCGAAGACCAGAGGCGGCAGACCGGTGTCGAGCCGCTGGAAGACCATCGGGACCAGGTTGTGGACGCCGGTGTCGGCGAGTTCGGGCGCGGCCGTGCCGGCGACGTTGAAGTAGCGCAGGCAGGAGGTGGCGATGCCGTGGGCGCGGCCCGCCGCGCGGACCAGCCATTCGCCGGCCAGCTTGGTCTCGCCGTACGGGCTCAGCGGCAGGCACGGCGTCTCCTCGGTGACGAGTTCGACGTCGGGCGTGCCGTAGACGGAGGCCGAGGAGGAGAAGACGAAGCGGCGGACGTCCGCGTCGACGGCGGCGTCGAGCAGGACCTGAAGACCCGTCACGTTCTGCTCGTAGTAGAAGAGGGGGCGTTCGACGGACTCGCCGACGGCCTTCTTCGCGGCGAGGTGGACGATGCCGCGGACGCCGTGCTCGCGCAGGACGCGGTCGAGGAAGGGGCGGTCGAGGACGGTGCCCCGCTCCAGCGGGACACCGTCGGGCACCCGGGCGGCGTCGCCGCCGCTGAGGTCGTCCACGACGACGACCCGCTCGCCGGCGTCCTTCATGGCCGAGACGACATGGGAACCGATGTAACCGGCACCGCCGGTGATGAGCCACGTCATCCGGGCAGCCTAACCCGTGCGCCGACGGCCCGGCGGTCCCTCGCGGGGACCTCCGGGCCGTCGGCGGACACGTAATCGATCAGCGGTACCGGGCTCAGCCGGCGGTGGTGCCGAGCGAGCGGCGGAACGCCAGGCAGTCCTCGTAGACGGGCAGGATGCCGGCCTCGCGGGCCTCGGCCAGCGTGGGCCCCTGGGCGTCCTTGGCGGACAGCTCGGGCTCGCCCGTCACCGGCCACTCGATGCCGATCGCCGGGTCGAGCGGGTACACGGTCCGCTCCCGCTCGGGGGCGTACCCCTCGGAGCAGAGGTAGGCGACGGTCGCGTCGTCGGTGAGCGCGCAGAAGCCGTGGCCGAGCCCCTCGGAGAGGTAGACGGCGTTGCGCTCCTTCTCGTCGAGGCGCACCGCCTCCCACTGCCCGAAGGTCGGCGAGCCGACCCGGACGTCGACGATCACGTCGAGCACGGCACCGCGCACACAGGTCACGTACTTGGCCTGCCCCGGCGGGACGTCGGCGAAGTGGATGCCGCGCAGGACGCCCGCCGCGGAGACCGACATGTTGGCCTGCTTCAGACCGAGCGGGTGGCCGACGGCCTCGGCGAGCCTGTCCGCCTTGTACCACTCGAGGAAGAGACCACGGGCGTCCCCGTGCTGCTGCGGGACGAATTCCCAGGCACCCTCGATACCAAGGGGATTGACCTTCATTGCGGAGTCCTTATATCGGTGCGATATCAGTGCGGTGACGCCTCGAATACGGAGCGGCTATGCCTCGTACGCGAGGAGATTCAGCAGATAGTCGCCGTAACCGCTCTTGGTCAGCGGTTCCGCGAGGGCGCGCAGCTGGTCGTCGTCGATGAATCCGGCCCGCCAGGCGGCCTCTTCGAGGCAGCCGATCTTCATGCCCTGGCGCTCCTCGACGACCCGCACGTACTCGGACGCCTGGACGAGGGACTGGAAGGTCCCGGTGTCCAGCCAGACGGTGCCGCGGTCCAGGACGGAGACCTGGAGCTCGCCGCGGTCGAGGTAGTACTTGTTGACGTCGGTGATCTCCAGCTCGCCCCGGTCGCTCGGCTTGAGGCCCTTGGCGATCTCCACGACACGGCTGTCATAGAAGTAGAGGCCGGGGACGGCGTAACGGGACTTGGGGTTCTTCGGCTTCTCCTCGATGGAGCGGGCGCGGCCCTGCTCGTCGAAGTCGACCACGCCGTAGGCCGTCGGGTCGGAGACCGCGTGGGCGAAGACCACACCGCCGTCCGGGCGCTGGAAGTCGGCCAGCTGCCGGCCGAGGCCGACGCCGTGGAAGATGTTGTCGCCGAGGATCAGCGCGACGGGCTCGTCGCCGATGAACTCCTCACCGATGACGAACGCCTCGGCGATGCCCGCGGGGCGCTCCTGCGTGGCGAACTGGATGTTCAGCCCGAAGTCCGAGCCGTCGCCGAGCAGCCGCTCGAACTGGGGGCGCTCCTCCGGGCCGGTGATGACCAGGATGTCCCGCAGCCCGGCCATCACGAGGGTCGAGAGCGGGTAGTAGATCATCGGCTTGTCGAAGACCGGCATCAGCTGCTTCGACACGGCACGGGTGATCGGCCAGAGCCGGGAGCCGGTACCACCGGCAAGCAAAATTCCACGCATGGTCCTGCACCCTACGACAGCCCCGGGGTACCCGCCGCCACCGCACGGGTGACACCCGCCACTGAACGGCGGGCAACGGGGAGACCATAGAATGGCGCCCCTTATGAAGATTCTCGTCACCGGCGGCGCCGGCTTCATCGGTTCTCAATTCGTACGGGCACTCCTTCTGGGAGAACTGCCCTCGGGCCAGGACGCCCACGTCACGGTCCTGGACAACCTGACCTATTCGGGCAACGAGGCGAACCTCCTGCCGGTGGCCGACAAGGCGGGTTACACCTTCGTCCACGGCGACATCCGCGACTTCGCGACGGTCGACGACGTGATGCGCGGCCAGGACGCCGTCGTGCACTTCGCCGCCGAGTCCCACGTGGACCGCTCGATCATGGACGCCTCCCCGTTCGTGACCACGAACGTGCTGGGCACCCAGGTCCTCCTCGACGCCGCGAAGCGCCACGGCGTCGGCCGCTTCGTGCACGTCTCCACGGACGAGGTCTACGGCTCCATCGCCGAGGGCTCGTGGACCGAGGACTGGCCCCTCGCCCCGAACTCCCCGTACTCGGCCTCGAAGGCCGGCTCGGACCTGCTGGCGCTCTCGTACCACCGCACGCACGGCATGGACGTCGTCGTCACGCGCTGCTCCAACAACTACGGGCAGTACCACTTCCCCGAGAAGATGATCCCGCTGTTCACCACGAACCTGCTGGACGGGAAGAAGGTGCCGCTGTACGGCGAGGGCCTGAACATCCGTGACTGGCTGCACGTCTCGGACCACTGCCGCGGCATCGAGATGGTGCTGCGCGGCGGCCGGGCCGGTGAGGTCTACCACATCGGCGGCGGCACCGAGGTGACCAACAAGGAGCTCACCGGCATGCTGCTCGACGCCTGCGGCGCCGGGTGGGACATGGTCGAGCACGTCGCCGACCGCAAGGGCCACGACCTTCGCTACTCCCTGTCGATCGCCAAGATCCAGGAGGAGCTCGGCTACACCCCGCTCGTCTCCTTCGAGCAGGGCCTGGCCGACACGGTCGCCTGGTACCGCGACAACCGCGACTGGTGGGAGCCGCTCAAGGCGAAGGCGGCGCTGTCCGCATGACGCGCTGGCTGATCACGGGTGCGGCCGGCATGCTCGGCCGCGACCTGACCGAGGTCCTGCGGGAGAGCGGGGCGTCCGTCACGGCGCTGACCCGCCAGGACCTGGACATCACCGACCCGGAGGCGGTCCGCGCGGCGGTCGCCGGTCATGAGGTCGTGGTCAACGCGGCCGCGTGGACCGATGTCGACGGCGCGGAGGCCGACGAGGCCGCGGCGACCCGGATCAACGGCGAGGGCGTGCGCGTCCTGGCCGGGGCCTGCGCCGAGCACGGCGCGGTCCTGCTGCAGGTCTCCACGGACTACGTCTTCCCGGGCGACGCCGACCGGCCGTACCCGCACGACGCCCCGACCGCGCCGGTGAACGCCTACGGCCGCAGCAAGCTGGCCGGCGAGCGGGCGGTGACCGAGCTGCTGCCCGAGCGCGGCTATGTGGTGCGTACGGCGTGGCTGTACGGCGCGCACGGCCGCAACTTCGTCTCGACGATGCTGAAGCTCGCCGAGCAGCGCGAGACCGTCGACGTCGTCGACGACCAGCGCGGCCAGCCGACCTGGACCGGCGCGCTCGCCCGTCAGCTGCGCGATCTCGGTGAGGCGGCGGTGGCGGGCAGGGCCCCGGCCGGCGTCTACCACGGCACGGCGACGTCCACGGCGACCTGGTTCGACCTGGCGCGGGCCGCCTTCGAGCTGTCCGGCCTCGACCCGGAGCGGGTGCGGCCGACCACGTCGGAGAAGTTCGTCCGTCCGGCGCGCCGCCCCTCGTACAGCGTTCTGGCGCACGAGCGGTGGGCCGAGGCGGGCATCGCCGAGCAGCCGCACTGGCGCGACCAGCTCACCGAGGCGCTGCGCGTCATGTCCTCCGGCGGGCGGCCGAACGCGTGAGCTTGCTCGATCGCATCACCACCGCACTGCCCCAGGGCACGGCGTTCGTCGGCGCCGGAACCGCGGTCCTCGGCGTTGCCAGCTACGTCCATCTCGCCGCGGCGGGCCACACGCTCGCCGTCGACGACATGGCGAGCTTCTCCGTCCTGTGGACCGTGGTGTTCTCCATCGGTCTGGGCCTCTTCTTCCCGGTCGAGCAGGAGATCACCCGGGTCGTGGCCTCGCGGGTCGTGGCCGGTGACGGGGCGCTGCCGGTGCTGCGCCGCGGTGCGGCGCTGTCGTTCGGGCTGCTCGCGGCGGTGCTGCTGCCGATGGCGCTGTTCGGGCGACAGCTGGCGGATCTCTTCTTCCACGGTGATGTCGGTCTGGTGGTCGCGATGGGCGGCGCCTTCGCGGCGCTGGCCCTGGCGCATGTGACCCGCGGCGTGCTCGCGGGTCTGGGCCGGTTCCAGGCGTACGGGCTGCAGCTCGGGCTCGACGGCGGCCTGCGGATCGTGATGTCGCTGGCGCTCGCGCTGGCGGGTGTCCGCTCCTCCTTCGCGTTCGCGGCGGTGCTGACGGTGGCTCCGCTGATCGCGGTGCTCGTCACGCTGCGGCCGGTGTTCCGGGGGGCCCACCAGGGCTCGGCGGCGCACTGGCGCGAGCTGATAGAGCACCTGGGCCTGCTTGTGGGTTCGACGCTGCTCGCCCAACTCCTGGTCAACATCGCGGTGATCAGTACGAAGCTGATCGCGACGGACGACAACGAGCTGGTCACCGCGCTGCTGGCGGCGCTGGTGCTCGCCCGTGTCCCGTTGTTCGTCTTCGGGGCGTTCCAGGTGTCGCTGCTCGCCGGCCTCTCCTCGGCCGCGGCCGAGGGCGACACGCAGGGTTACCGACGGCTGCTCCTGCGGGCGGCGTCGGTAACGGGTGGCCTGGGGGTGGCCGGGGGGCTCTGCGCGGTGGCGGTGGGACCGCTCCTGCTGCCCGTCTTCTTCGGTGCCCCGGACGTGCTCGGACCGGTCGATTTCGCATGGCTCTCGCTCGGGACGACGCTGTACATGCTGGCCATGGTGCTGGGGCAGGCACTGCTCACGAGCGGTGGCGCGCGGCAGCAGTTGCTGGCGTGGATCGTGGGTACGGTCGTGCTGGTGGCGGTTACTCTCAGTCCGCTCGAACTGCGTACCAGGGTCGAGATCGCTTACGCCGTGGGGTCGCTCGCGGTCGTCACCAGCATGATTCTCGCCCTTCGCTCTCGTGTAGGCTACCGTTCGGTGCACTCATAGGAATGATCACCATTCCCTCACTCTCCGTAACCATCGCGGCGGACAGTGGACTGCAATTCAAGCGGCTCATTTCTCCCAGCCGCTCAGCCCGGAAGAGTAGACAGGCCCTTTCCATGAGTCGTCCGATACACCGGAGTCCGGCATGAAGTTGTGGATGCTGACTTCGGTCACCGGAGTCATTCTGGTCGCGTGCATCGTCGAGCTCCTGCGTCGGCGCAAGCTCAAGGAGAAGTACGCGTTCCTCTGGGTGGTCACCGGTCTGGTGATCATCCCGCTCGGGTTCTTCCCCTCCCTGCTCGACTCGGTCGCGCGTGCGGTGGGGGTCGCCTCGGGCGTCAGCCTCATTCTGTTCCTCAGTGTGGCGTTCCTCTTCATCGTCTGCCTCCAGCTGAGCTGGGAGGTCGGCCACCTCGAGGAGGAGGGCCGGACGCTGTCGGAGGAGGTCGCCCTGCTGCGGATAGACGTACAGGAACTGCGGGCGCAGGCATCGGCCGCCGAGCGGGAACCGGCCGGTGAGATGGCCGACTCGGCCGAACAAGGGGGCGGCAAGTGATCGACGGCAAGCGCGTACTGATCATCATGCCCGCGTGGAACGAGGCCGACGGCGTCGCCGACGTCATCAAGGAGGTCCACACCACGCTGCCGGGCGTCGACGTCCTCGTCGTCGACGACGGCTCCGCCGACGGCACGTCCCGGGTGGCCAAGGCCGCCGGCGCGACCGTGATGACCCTCCCGTACAACCTCGGGGTCGGCGGCGCGATGCGGGCCGGTTACCGCTACGCCCACGACCGCGGCTACGACGTCGCCATCCAGGTCGACGCGGACGGGCAGCACGACCCGCGCAACGTTCCCGAACTCCTCGCCCGCCTGGGCCACTCGGACCTGGTCATCGGCGCGCGCTTCGCCGGCACCGGCGACTACGAGACCCGCGGCCCGCGCAAGTGGGCCATGCTCGTCCTCGCCTTCTGGCTCTCGCGCATGGCCAAGTCCAAGCTCACCGACGTGACCTCCGGCTTCCGTGCCTGCAACCGCGACCTGATCGACGTGTTCGCGCACTGGTACCCCGTCGAGTACCTCGGCGACACCGTGGAGAGCACCATCGCCGTCGTCCGGGCGGGCTACCGCATCGAGCAGGTCCCGGTGGCCATGCGGCCCCGCGCGACCGGTACGCCCAGCCAGTCGCCCTGGAAGGCCACGCTCTACCTCGGCCGCATCGGCATGATCCTGCTGCTCGCCCTGAGCCGACGGTCCGCCCTCGGCCCGGCGCGGAAGGGCAAGTGACCGCGGTGGACACGCTCGACATCATGCTGCCGCACTACGGCGACACCGGTCTGCTCCAGGCCGCCGTACGCAGCGTGCTCGACCAGACCGACAAGGACTGGCGGCTGACCGTCGTCGACGACGGCCGCGAGGAGGGCGTACCCGAGTGGTTCGCCTCCCTCGGCGACAGCCGGGTGCGCTACATGCGCAACGAGCGGAACCTCGGCATCACCAAGAACTTCCGCAAGTGCGTGGAGCTGGTGGAGTCCACCCACTTCACCATGCTCGGCAGCGACGACCTGCTGCTGCCCGACTATGTGGCGACGATCCGCGCCGCGATCGAGGCGGTCCCCGACGCGGCGATCTACCAGCCGGGCGTCGAGGTCATCGACGAGCACGGCAACCCATCCACCACGCTGGGCGACGAGGTCAAGAAGCGGCTGTACGCGCCGAAGGACAAGAGCCGCCGGCTGGTCCTGTCCGGCGAGCCGCTGGCCGCGAACCTGCTCGGCGGCAACTGGCTGTACTTTCCCTCGATCGCCTGGCGTGCCGACGCCGTCAAGGAGATCAGCTTCCGCGAGGACCTCTCGGTCATCCAGGACCTGGCTCTGATCATCGAGTTGATCCGGCGCGGGGAGAAGCTGGTGGTGGAGCCGGTGACGGCGTTCCGCTACCGGCGCCACTCCGGCAGCCTCTCCTCGGCCGAGGCCGTGACCGGCGCCCGCTTCGGCGAGGCCGTGCGGTTCTTCAACGAGGTGGCCGTGGAGCTCGACCGGCACGGCTGGCCGAAGGCCGCACGGGCCGCGCGTCGGCACCTGTCCATGCGACTCCACGCGCTGACCCTGCTGCCCGGAGCGCTGCGGCAGCGCCGGACCGACACGATACGCACCCTCCTCGGCTATGCCCTGTCCTCGAGTCAGCGCTGATCAGGTTGTCAACGCCCTGTCTCCCACGTCAGATTCCACGGTATTGAGATGACACAGACGCATTCTTCCTTCAGCTCCGCGACGCCGCGGTTCAGCATCATCGTGCCCACCTTCAAGGTCGAGGCGTTCCTCCGGGACTGCCTGGACTCGGTGTTGGAGCAGTCGTTCCGGGACTACGAGCTGATCGTCGTCAACGACTGCTCTCCGGACGGGTGCGGGGAGATCATCGACGAGTACGCGCGGGCGGACTCCCGCGTGGTCGCGATGCACCTGGAGAAGAACGTCGGTCTCGGCAAGGCCCGCAACGCCGGCATGGCCCAGGCGAAGGGCACGTACCTGCTCTTCCTCGACAGCGACGACACGATGCTGCCCGGTTCGCTGGCCGCCATCGCCCAGCGCATCGAGGAGACCGGCGACCCGGACCTGGTCGTCTTCGACTACTCCCGCACCCACTGGGACGGCCGCGTCGCGCCCAACAGCCTGGCCCACGTGCTGGCCGAGGCCGCGAAGCACGGCTCCTTCACCCTGAAGGAGCAGCCGGAGCTGCTGATGCTGCTCCAGGTGGCCTGGAACAAGGCGTACCGCCGTGAGTTCATCGAGCAGTGGGGCTTCCAGTACCCGAGCGGTTACTACGAGGACACCCCCTGGACCTACCCGGTGATGATCGCGGCGGAGTCGATCTCCGTCCTCGACCGGGTCTGCGTCTACTACCGCCAGCGGCGCCAGGGCAGCATCCTGCACTCCACCAGCCGCAAGCACTTCGACGTGTTCGACCAGTACGACCTCGTCTTCGAGTTCCTCGCCCAGAACCCCCGGTTCGACGAGTGGCGGGCGACGATGTACGAGCGGATGATCAACCACTTCCGGGCGGTCGAGTCCTCCCCCGGCCGTCTCCCGGACGACGCCCGCGCCGAGTTCCGCGAGCGCTGGCAGGTCGCGGACCGCACCCACCGCCCGGAGGGGCTGGCCGAGATCAAGCCCAAGGGCGCGCTGATCCCGGCCAAGCACCGGGCGAAGGCCCGCAAGACCGTCCACGCGCTGCGCAAGCAGAAGTCCCTGGGCGCGCGGCTGAAGCGGAAGCTCCGCAAGCGGGTGCTCTCCGCCTACTACCGCGCCCAGCGGATGCTGCCGATCCAGAAGGACGTCGCGGTCTTCTCCGCGTACTGGGGTGCCCGCTACGCCTGCAACCCGGCGGCCATCGACGAGAAGATGCGTGAGCTCGTCCCGGGCATGCGTGCCGTGTGGGTCATCAAGGACGGCTCCGACGCCCTCCCGCCGAAGGGCACCGTCACCGTCCACCCGGGCTCGCTCGGCTTCTGGAAGGCGATGGCCCGCGGCAAGTACTTCGTCAACAACGTCAACTTCGCGCCCTCCGTGGTCAAGCGCCCCGGTCAGGTCCACCTCCAGACGCACCACGGCACCCCGCTCAAGCGGATGGGCGTCGACCTGGCGGAGTACCCGGTCGGCCGTCGCGGCATGAACCTGCAGCGTCTGATGGACCGCGTGGACCGCTGGGACTACAGCCTGACGTCCAACAGCTTCTCCACCGCCATCTGGGACCGCGCGTACCCCTCGTACTACGAGCCGCTCGGCTACGGCTACCCGCGCAACGACATCCTGGTGAACGCCACCGCCGAGGACGTGGCCGCGGCCCGCAAGAAGGTCGGCCTCGCCGAGGGCGCCAAGGCGGTCCTCTACACGCCGACGCACCGCGACTACCACGACGGCCCCCAGCAGATGCTGGACCTGGACCGGTTCGCCGGGGCCCTGGGCGAGGAGTGGACCGTCCTGGTCCGGGCGCACTACTTCTACTCCCAGCAGAGCCTGCTCGCCGGGGGGACCAGCGGCAGTGCCCGGCTGGTGGACGTCAGCGCGTACCCGTCCGTCGAGGAGCTGTACCTCGCGTCCGACTGCCTGCTGACCGACTACTCCTCGGTGATGTTCGACTACGCCAACCTCGACCGGCCGATCGTGATCTACGCAAACGACTGGGAGGTGTACCGCACCACCCGCGGCAGCTACTTCGACATCACGGTCGAGTCCCCCGGTCTGACGCTGCGGACCGAGGAGGAGCTCACCGAGGCCTTCACCTCCGGCCGCTGGGACAGCGAGGAGTCCGACAAGGCCCGCGCCGAGTTCCGCAAGAAGTTCTGCGAGTTCGACGACGGACGAGCGGCCGAGCGGGTCGTGCGCAAGGTGTTCCTCGGCCAGGACGGAGTCCCGCCGATGCTGCCCCTGGGCGAGCGTCCGGTGCCGCCGCGCCCGGGCCAGGAGCAGCCCGCGCCGCCGCAGCCCCGGGACCGCGAGACCGTCTAGACCGATTAACCTGTTCGACTGGTCCATCCGTCCGCCCTCGATCAGCCCTGCGGAGCCGAGTTGAAACTCCCGCGCATCCCCTACCTCAGCAAGCAATGGGAGAGGGTCCCGCAACAGCGCCGACTGCCCCTCGCCGTCTACGCGACGACCCAGGCGCTGTTCCTGCTGTGGTGGGCCGCGTTCTACCCCGGCGCCCTGAGCTACGACTCGATCACCTACGTCTGGCACGTCACCACCGACAACTGGATGTCGAACCACTCCGTGGCCTACGACGGCCTGGTGTGGCTGTCGCTCAACGTCACGGGTGATCTGGCGGTCCTGACGCTGGCCCAGACGATCGCCATATCGGCGACGCTCGCCTACTGCGCCGGCACCCTGCGGGAGTTCGGGGTGCGCCAGAGGTGGGCGGCCATAGCCGCGGTGGTGCCCGCGCTGGCTCCGCCGACGGCCGTCTTCGTGATCTTCGTGTGGAAGGACGTGCCGTTCGTCATCGGCGCGATCCTCGCCTTCGGTGCGGCGGGCCGCCTCGCGGCGCGCCGCGCCCGCGGCGAGCAGGCCGAGCGGGACCGCGTGTTCTACCGCGACGTCGCGCTGCTCTTCCTGGGCTTCCTTGCCCTGGCCGTGTTCCGGAACAACGGCCTGCTCGTCGCCGTGGTCGCCGCGCCGATCCTGCTGCTCGCGCTGCCGAAGATGCGCCGGTGGGTGGTGGCCGCGACGGCGGTCCCGGTGATGATCATGCTCACGCTCACCACCGTGATCTACCCGGCGGCCGGTGTGAAGTCCCCGCCGAAGGACGCCGTGTACGCGTTCTTCTACGCGGACATCGCGGTCGCGTACAAGCAGCGCCCCGGCTTCTTCACCAAGGAGGACAAGGCGCTGATGTCGGACATCGCGCCGCTGTCCCACTGGGGCGGCCGGGCCGGCAACTGCTACAACGCCGACTGGGCGATGGAGTCGCCGCCGATGGACCGGCCGCTGGCGGCGAAGCGCAACGACGAGCTGATGGCCCTGTGGCAGCGCGTCATGAAGCGGACGCCGGACCTGGTCATCGGCGCGCGGGTGTGCCGGGCGCACATCGCGTGGGCGGTCTTCCCCGGCCCCAAGGAGCTGCGGGCGAACACGCTGCTGAGTGACCCGCAGACGTCGAAGACGCTGTTCAGCTACCTCAAGTGGAACGAGGAGATCAAGAACAGCGAGTACCGCCCGATCCTGAAGATCCGCCCGCTGTCGGAGCCGCTCCACAAGGTCGCCGACTTCTCGTGGCGGGCGAGCAAGGTCCCGCAGCTGCAGTGGCTGCTCTTCCGCGGGGCGATCTGGTGCTACGCCACGTACGCGATCGTGCTGCTGTTCCGGCGCCGTACGAAGCTGCCCGGAACGTTCGCGCTGCTGTCGATCTCGCTGGGCCTCCAGCTGACGGTGCTCGCGGCCAACCCGGCGCCGCTATGGCGCTACATGATCGGCCCGATCTTCATCGGCATCCTGCTCCTGCCGCTGCTGGGCGCGAAGCCCCGCTTCGGCAAGCAGACGGACCCGAAGACCCGGAACACGCCGAACCGTGAGAGCGAGCCGGAGCCCGAAGCGGTTCCGGCACCGGTCGCCTGACGCCGGCGGCACACATGTGAAGGGCCCGGCCCGACCCCACGAGGGGTCGGGCCGGGCCCTTTCGTCACTCCCGCGGCTACTGGTAGGCGGGGACGGCCCACGTGGCCTTGTAGTGCCGGTCCGACGTGGTGGAGGCGACGCTGATCGTCTCGGCGCTCGTGTCCGGGGCGCCGGGGTCGACGAACCGCAGATACGCCGTGGTCCACACGGGGTAGGTCGTCTGCGCCTCGGGGCACCCGGCGGTGTCCTGCGCGCAGGTGGAGAGGACGGCCCCCGACGACGGGTCGTTGCCGATGCTCTTCACCAAGCCACGGTTGTTGACCAAGCGCTCCTTGGCATAGTCCGTGCACCAGCGGTTCTTCTCGGTGACAAGCCCGGACTCGGGCCAGCGGCCCGGGTTGGTGCCCGTGTGGCAGAGGGCCGCGCCGCTCTTCGAGAACTGGGTGATGCCACCGTTGCCGCCGATCCAGAAGCGGTCGGTGTTGCCGTAGACCGGGCTGAGGTCGTGCCCGTACGCCGGCTTGCTTCCCGCCTGCTTCGGGAGAGGGTAGGACGTCCCCCACCTGAGGTGCCCGTCGACGTAGTCGTACCTGACGAGCAACTCGGTGCCGATCGCCCACAGCGAGTTGGTGCTCGGGTCGAAGACGACCTCGTGCGCGCCGAGGAGTGAGGTCTCCTGGACGGGAGTGGAGCTCCAGGCGCCCGGCCTCCCCTGCGCCTTGGAGTAGACCGCCAGCCCGCCGTGGATCCCCTCGCCGCCGAAGACCCTGTCGGCGAACGCGGCGACGACGGTGCCGTCGGGCAGCATCTCGACGCCGTGCAGGTCCTTCGTGGTGTTGCCCACATTGATGGCCCAGTGGTAGCCCGCGAGCGAGGGGTACGGGATCACCCCGAGGAAGCCGCTGGCGCCGTCACCGGTGACCAGGACGGTCTCGGTGCCGTACGGGCCACCGGGACGCAGCTTGTGCGAGGTGCCGCCCTCCCAGCTGTCGCCCTTCAGCGTCGTGTCGAAGACCGAGTGGTACGCGTCGGGGATCCAGCGCTGGTACGGCCCGGAGCTCGGCCACACGGACGGCTTGGTCGAGTCGTAGAACTCGAGCGCCGGGTGCGCGGTGGGGTAGTTGTTCGGGTACGCCGGGCCGTGGTCGTTGCCGGTGATGACCGGGGTGGAGCCCTCGTTGAACTCGACTTCGAGTGTGGGCGCGTTGTACGCGGCGTGGCAGGCGTAGTCACCGCCGACCGGGTTCATGGAGCAGAACTCCTTGTAACCCGTGCTCTTGTCCTCGACGGCGCTCAGGCGGATGCCGTGGTTGGCCAGGGTGCCGTTCGCCCAGCCGTGGACCCAGTCGGTGACATCGACGCGCTGGATGCCGTTGGACGCGGCGGGGTTCGTCCTGTTGGGGACGTCGGGGCAGTCCGCGTGGCCGAGACCGAACCAGGTGGCCTTGCCGGCCCCGACCGCGGGCTGGTTCGCCCAGGTGAGGGTGGACTGGTTCCACGCGGACGTCACGGGATACACGCCCATCCACGCCTTCGCGGCGCAGTCGGACACGTACGAGTTGTAGAGGCGCAGGCTAGCGCGCTTGATCGGCGCGCCCCGGAGCTTGGAGACGTCGAAGCTCAGGAAACCGCGGTACTTCGTCGCTCCGTTGTCGGGGGTGCCGACGCGCAGGATGTGCCCCTGGGAGTGGTCCGCGCCGCTGGTGCTGCTGACGTAGGTGTCCTGCAGTCGCTTGATGATGTTGCGGGGGCCGGTCTGCGTCATGGGCGAGACCGTGGGCGTCGCCGCCGCGGCGGCCGGCTGCGCGTCCAGTCGGCCGGACACGACGGCCGGCGTCGGCGGCGCGAGCAGGGAGGCGGCGAGAATCACGCCGCCTCCCGCGATGAGACATCTTCGAAGGAACCGTCCGGGCAAGGACCGGTGCACGAGGAGGCCCCCCTCTTTCTGTCGTGTTGCGCGATGTGATCAACGCACGACAGCCTCGCACCCGCTTCTGATCGTTGTCCACGGCACCGATCGCATCGGTGCTGCTAGAACGGGTTGAACTCGTCGAACTCCTGCTGTGCCTCGTCCCGCTCCGCATCGCGGTCGCGGCGGCGCTGCGCCGCCGGGCGCGGGGCTTCGAGGCGGTGGTCCTCGCCGCGGCGGCCGAGCATCTCGGCGCCGGCCATCATCGTGGGCTCCCAGTCGAAGACGACCGCGTTGTCCTCGGAGCCGATCGCGACGCCGTCGCCCGCGCGGGCGCCCGCCTTCATCAGGGCGTCCTCGACGCCGAGGCGGTTGAGGCGGTCGGCGAGGTAGCCGACGGCCTCGTCGTTGTTGAAGTCGGTCTGGCGGACCCAGCGCTCCGGCTTCTCGCCGCGCACGCGGTAGACCTCCTCGTCCGCGTCGTACGTGACGGTGAAGCCCGTGTCGTCGACCGCCTTCGGGCGGATGACGATCCGGGTCGCCTCCTCCTTCGGCTTGGCCGCGCGCGCCTGCGCCACGATCTCGGCGAGGGCGAAGGACAGCTCCTTCAGGCCCGTACGCGCCACGGCGGACACCTCGAAGACCTTGTAGCCGCGCGCCTCCAGGTCCGGGCGGATCATGTCCGCGAGGTCCTGGCCGTCCGGGATGTCGATCTTGTTGAGGACGACGATCCGGGGACGGTCGTCGAGCCCGCCGTACTGCTTGAGCTCCTCCTCGATCACGTCGAGGTCGGTGACCGGGTCGCGCTCGGACTCCAGCGTCGCCGTGTCCAGGACGTGGACGAGGACCGAGCAGCGCTCCACATGGCGCAGGAACTCCAGGCCCAGGCCGCGGCCCTGGCTGGCGCCCGGGATCAGGCCCGGCACGTCGGCGATCGTGTACACGGTCGAGCCGGCGGTGACGACGCCCAGGTTCGGGACGAGGGTGGTGAAGGGGTAGTCCGCGATCTTCGGCTTGGCGGCCGACAGGACGGAGATGAGCGAGGACTTGCCCGCGCTCGGGTAGCCCACCAGCGCCACGTCGGCGACGGTCTTCAGCTCCAGGACGATGTCCCGCGCCTCGCCGGGCTCGCCGAGGAGCGCGAAGCCGGGGGCCTTGCGCCGGGCGGAGGAGAGCGCGGCGTTGCCGAGGCCGCCGCGGCCGCCCTGGCCCGCGATGAAGGTGGTGCCCTGCCCGACGAGGTCGGCCAGCACGTTGCCCTGCTTGTCGAGGACGACGGTGCCGTCGGGCACGGTCAGGACGAGGTCCTGGCCGTCCTTGCCGGAGCGGTGGTCGCCGGCGCCGGGCTGACCGTTGGTCGCCTTGCGGTGCGGGGAGTGGTGGTATTCGAGCAGCGTCGTGATCGACTGGTCGACGACCAGGATCACATCGCCGCCACGGCCGCCGTTGCCGCCGTCCGGGCCGCCGAGCGGCTTGAACTTCTCCCGGTGGACGGAGGCGCAGCCGTGGCCTCCGTTACCCGCGGCGACATGCAGTTCGACGCGGTCCACGAAGGTGGTCATGGGTGTGCCTCCATCTACTTACGTGCGGAATGTCTATCTAGTAACACGCGAAAGGCGGACCCGCTTCCCGTTACGGGAAGTGAGGTCCGCCTCCGCAAAAGAACCGATCAGGCGACCGGAACGATGTTCACGACCTTGCGGCCACGGTGGGTGCCGAACTGCACCGCACCGGCGTCGAGCGCGAACAGCGTGTCGTCGCCGCCACGGCCGACGCCCGCGCCCGGGTGGAAGTGGGTGCCACGCTGGCGGACCAGGATCTCACCGGCGCTGACGACCTGACCGCCGAAGCGCTTCACGCCGAGCCGCTGAGCATTGGAGTCGCGACCGTTCCGAGTGGACGATGCGCCCTTCTTGTGTGCCATCTCTCCTCAGTCCCTTACTTCGCAGCCGTGGGGATGCCGGTGACCTTGATCGCCGTGTACTGCTGGCGGTGGCCCTGGCGACGGCGGTAGCCGGTCTTGTTCTTGTAGCGAAGGATGTCGATCTTCGCGCCCTTGTGGTGGTCCACGACCTCGGCCGTGACCTTGATACCGGCCAGGACCCACGGGTCGCTGGTCACGGCGTCGCCGTCGACAACGAGCAGGGTCGAGAGCTCGACCGTGTCGCCAACCTTGGCAGTGGAAATCTTGTCAACCTCAACGATGTCGCCGACAGCAACCTTGTGCTGGCGACCACCGCTGCGCACGATGGCGTACACGCGGATCTCTCTCTCACTCGGGAACGGTCCCCTGATGCCAGCCGCTCACACGGGCCGGGGCCCGCGGTGATCCGGAAGTGGACGAGCGGCCTCTCCCGGCGGACCGGGAGGAGGGTGCTCAGGGGGGTGGCGTGCCATACGACACGCCGACGGTCAAGGTTACGGGCCGGTGCGGCGGGGGGTCAAATTCGGGTGACCGTCACGCTTCGGCGGTCTCCGCGACGAAAGCGCGCAGCCAGGTGCGGAACTCGGGGCCCAGGTCCTCACGCTCGCACGCGAGACGCACGATCGCCCGCAGATAGTCGCCGCGGTCGCCCGTGTCGTAGCGCCGCCCCTTGAAGACGACACCGTGCACCGGGCCGCCCACGGCCTCGTCCCGCGCCAGCGTCTCCAGGGCGTCGGTGAGCTGGATCTCCCCGCCCCGGCCCGGCTCGGTCTCGCGCAGCACGCCGAAGACGGCCGGGTCGAGGACATAGCGGCCGATCACGGCGTAGCTGCTCGGCGCCTCGGCCGGGTCCGGCTTCTCCACCAGGCCGGTGATCCGTACGACGTCGGCGTCCTCGGTCGGCTCGACGGCGGCGCACCCGTACAGATGGATCTGCGCCGGGTCCACCTCCATCAGGGCGATGACGCTGCCGCCGCGCTGCGTCAGGACCTCCAGCATCCGGGCGAGCAGCGGGTCGCGCGGGTCGATCAGGTCGTCGCCCAGGAGGACGGCGAACGGCTCGTCGCCGACGTGCGGGGCGGCGCAGAGCACCGCGTGCCCGAGGCCGCGGGGGTCGCCCTGCCGGACGTAGTGCATGGTGGCGAGCTCGCTCGACTCCTGCACCTTCGCCAGCCGCTCCTCGTCGCCCTTGCGGGTGAGCGCGGACTCCAGCTCGTGGTTCCGGTCGAAGTGGTCCTCAAGGGGGCGCTTGTTGCGCCCGGTCACCATGAGGACGTCCGACAGACCCGCCGACACCGCCTCCTCCACCACGTACTGGATGGCGGGCTTGTCGACGACGGGCAGCATCTCCTTGGGAGTGGCCTTCGTCGCCGGCAAGAACCTCGTGCCCAGGCCGGCGGCGGGGATGACCGCCTTGCGGACACGCGTGGTGGGGATGTTGTTCATCGGGCTGGTTCCTGTTTTCCGAATCTCGTGTCAAAGCCGTGTGGGCCGTCCTCGGGCGAGGACGGCCCACACGGGCCGGCTGCGTCGGGGCCCCGTCAGTCCTGCGCGGGGGCCGCGGTCTTCTTGGCAGCCTTCTTGGCGGTCGTCGTCTTCTTCGCCGCCGTCTTCTTGGCGGCCGCCGTCTTCTTCGTGGCGGCCTTCTTGGCGGTGGCCTTCTTGGCCGTCTTGCGCGCCGTCTTCTTGGCCGGGGCGGCTGCCTCGGCCTCGGACGCCTCCTCGGACACCTCGCTCGCGGGCTCGGCGGCGACCGGGGTCTCGACCACCACGACGGCGGCCTCCTCGGCACCGGCCGGGGATCCGGCGGGAGCGGTGACCTTGCGGACCACACGGCGGCGGGCCTTCGGCGGGGCGGCCACGGGGGCCTCCTCGACGACCGGCGCCGGCTCCGGCTCCGCGACGGGCTCGGGCGCGGCGACCGGCTCGGGCGCGGTCACCACGACCGGCTCGGGCTCGACGACGGGCGCCGGGGCCGGGGAACCGGCCGGGGCCGTGGCCTTGCGGGTGGCACGGCGGCGGGCCCTCGGCGGGGCGGCCACGGGGGCCTCCTCGACGACCGGCGCCGGCTCCGGCTCCACGACGGGCTCGGGCGCGGCGACGGGCTCCGGCGCGGCCTCGACGACCGGCTCGGGCTCCACGACGGGCTGCGGCTCGACGACCGCCGGGCCGGCGGGCGCGGAGACCTTGCGGGTCGCCCGGCGACGACCACGTCCGCGCGTCGCGGCGGCCTCGGCCTCGGCGGCGCTGCTGTAGAGCTCCTCGTCCGGGCGGAAGGGCTCCTCCACGGCGACCGGAGCGGCGACCTCCGCGGCCAGCTCGGCCTCGGTCTCGCCGGCCTCTTCCTCGGTCTCCACCGCCACGGCGTCCTCGACGTGCTCGTGCTCGACGCCGCCGCGGCCACGCTTCTTCGCGCGCTTGCCGCCACCGCCGCCACCCGGCGCGGTCGGCTGCTCCATGTGCACGATCACGCCGCGGCCGTTGCAGTGGACGCAGGTCTCGGAGAACGACTCCAGGAGGCCCTGGCCGACCCGCTTGCGGGTCATCTGGACCAGGCCCAGCGAGGTGACCTCCGCCACCTGGTGCTTGGTCCGGTCCCGGCCCAGGCACTCCAGGAGGCGGCGCAGCACCAGGTCGCGGTTGGACTCCAGGACCATGTCGATGAAGTCGATGACGACGATGCCGCCGAGGTCGCGCAGGCGCAGCTGGCGCACGATCTCCTCGGCCGCCTCGAGGTTGTTCCTCGTGACGGTCTCTTCGAGGTTGCCGCCCTGACCGGTGAACTTGCCGGTGTTGACGTCGACGACGATCATCGCCTCGGTCTTGTCGATCACCAGCGAGCCACCGCTCGGCAGCCAGACCTTGCGGTCCAGCGCCTTCATCAGCTGCTCGTCGATCCGGTACGTCGCGAAGACGTCGACCTCGCTCGTCCACCTGGACAGGCGGTCGGACAGGTCCGGCGCGACATGGGAGACGTATCCGTGGATGGTCTCCCAGGCGTCGTCGCCGCTGACGATGACCTTCGAGAAGTCCTCGTTGAAGATGTCGCGGACGACGCGGACGGTCATGTCCGGCTCGCCGTAGAGAAGGGTCGGCGCGTTGCCGCTCTTCGCCTTCTTCTGGATCTCCTCCCACTGCGCCTGCAGACGCTCGACGTCACGGCGCAGCTCGTCCTCGCTCGCGCCCTCGGCGGCGGTGCGCACGATGACGCCCGCGTCCTCGGGGACGATCTTCTTGAGGATGGTCTTCAGACGGGCGCGCTCGGTGTCCGGGAGCTTGCGGCTGATGCCGGTCATCGAGCCCTCGGGGACGTACACGAGGTAGCGGCCCGGCAGGGAGACCTGGCTGGTGAGGCGCGCGCCCTTGTGGCCGATCGGGTCCTTCGTCACCTGGACGAGGACGGACTGGCCGGACTTGAGGGCGGTCTCGATGCGGCGCGGCCCGTTGGCCATGCCGAGCGCCTCGAAGTTGACCTCACCGGCGTACAGGACGGCGTTGCGGCCCTTGCCGATGTCGACGAAGGCGGCCTCCATCGACGGCAGGACGTTCTGGACCTTGCCCAGGTAGACGTTGCCGACGTACGAGGTGGCCTGCTCCTTGTTGACGTAGTGCTCGACGAGCACGTTGTCTTCCAGGACGCCGATCTGGGTGCGCTCGCCGTTCTGGCGGACGACCATCACGCGCTCGACGGCCTCGCGGCGCGCCAGGAACTCGGCCTCGGTGATGATCGGCACACGGCGACGGCCCTGCTCGCGGCCCTCGCGACGACGCTGCTTCTTCGCCTCCAGACGCGTGGAGCCCTTGATGGACTGCACCTCGTCGGACGGCTCGGCCTTCTCGCGGGCGGGGCGCGGCTCGCGGACCTTGACGACCGTACGGACGCCCTCCTCCTCGCCGGCCTCGGTGTCGGTGTCGGCGGAGGCGTCACCGCTGCGGCGGCGACGGCGACGGCGGCGCCGGGAGCTGCTGGTGCCGGCGGCGGACGGGGTGCCGCCCTCGTACTCGTCGGACTCCTCGCCCTCCTCCTCGGACTCCTCGTCCTCGGCGTGGGCGACTCCCGGCTTCTCGGCCTCCTCGGACTCCTCGTCCTCGGCCTCCTCCGCCTCGGTGAGCTCACCGCGGCGACGGCGACGGCCGCCACGGCGGCGTCGGCGGGACGGCCGGTCCTCGTACTCGTCGGACTCCTCGGCCTCCACGGCCTCGGGCTCCTCCGCCTCGACCTCGGGCTCGTCGGCCACGGTGGCCGGGACGGGCTCGACGGCGACGGGCTCGGCGGCCTCGCCACGACGGCGACGGCGACGGCGGCCGGTGGGCTCGGCCTGCTCTGCGGGCCGGACGGCCTCGACCGTCTCGACGGTCTCCTCTTCCTCGTCCGGCTCCTGGACCTCGGCGGCAGCGGCGGCGGCCGCGGTCTCCGGGGTCTGGAACATGGGCTCGGTGAAGACCGGGGCCTGGAAGACGGCGACGGCGGGGCGCGTGGCGCGGCGGCGGCGCGGCGGCTCCTCGGCGGCCGGGGCCGTGGGGGCGACGGTCGGCTCGGAGGTGAACTGCGGCGAGGTGGCGCGGCGGCGGGTACGGCCGCGGGTGGCGGCCTTCTCGGCGGCGGCGACCTCGGGCTCGCTCTCGTCGGCGGTGATCTGCGCGACGGTCTCCTCCGGCAGGCTCTCACCGGCCGGAGCGGCCTCGGGCGAGGTGGCCTTGCGGGTGGCACGACGACGGGTACGCGGCGCGGGCGCGGCCGGCTCCTCCGCCGGAGCGGCCTCGGCGGGGGCCGCCTCCACGGGCGCCTCCGCGGCCGGGGCCTCCGCAGCCTGCTCGGCCGGGGCCTCCGGCGACGTGGCCTTACGGGTCGCACGACGACGAGTACGCGGCGCGGGCGCGGCCGACTCCTCGGCGGGGGCCGCCTCCACGGGCGTCTCCACGGCCGGGGCCTCCGCAGCCTGCTCGGCCGGAGCCTCCGGCGACGTGGCCTTACGGGTCGCACGACGACGAGTACGCGGCGCGGGCGCGGCCGACTCCTCCGCCGGAGCGGCCTCGGCGGGGGCAGCCTCTACAGGCGCCTCCGCGGCCGGGGCCTCCGCAGCCTGCTCGGCCGGAGCCTCCGGCGACGTGGCCTTACGGGTCGCACGACGACGAGTACGCGGCGCGGGCGCGGCCGACTCCTCCGCCGGAGCGGCCTCTACGGGCGCTTCGGCGACGGGCGTCTCCACGACGACCTCGGCGGCGGTGTCTGCGGCGACCGGGGGTCCGGCCGGGCGGGAGGCCGCGCGGCGCCTGCGGCGGGGCGGCAGCCTGTCACCAGGAGCGTTGTTGTTCTCTGTGTCTTCTTCGTGCTGCTCGAGCATGCGGGGTTCTCCCGTCACGCTCCCGGGCGCCGCGCCTTGTTCCGGTCCGGCGGCACGATCGCGCGCGATGCGCGGTACCGCCGTCCGGGGCGCGGGCGCCGCACGGGAGCTGATGTCTGGCTCGCCGGTTCCGTACGCCCTGTGCATACGGCCTGGCGAAAGTCTTCTGGTCAGTGCGCTGCCCGACCCAGGTGGCTCCCGAGTGCCAGGGCTGCGCTACAACGACCGCTCCCTACGCGGTACCGGCACCCGGCGCCGTCGCTGAGGCGGTCGCGGCGGCCGTGGGTGGAGCGGCCGTGATCGCCTCGCGGTCGGGCGCGAGCGGGTCGGTCACCGTGCCGGACTCCTCGTCGAAGAGCCCCTGCGCCAGCCTGGTCACCGCAGCGGGGACCGGCGGCGCCAGGTCGGCCACAGCTCGGAGACCGGACAGGACGTCGTCGGGTCGTACGGCAGGTGTCACGTGCCGAACAACCAGCCGCAGTATCGCACAGGCATTGTCCAGCGGCCTATCAGCTTCGGATCGTGCCTGTGGACGGTCGGCGACGAGGTCGGCGACGGCGGAACGGGCGTCGAAGGTGCGGATGCCGTTCTTGGTCTTGCGCCGCACTTCCACGGTCTCGGCCGCGAGGAAGGTTTCGACGGCCTTCCGCGCGTCCTCGACGGTGACGCCGTCGAGCCGCAGCTCCCACACGGAGGCGGTGAGCCGGTCGGCGAGCCCGGAGGTCCGGGCCTCGACGGCATCGGTGATGTCGAGGCCTGCCGGGAGCGACTCGTCGAGCAGGACCCGCAGGGTCTCCGGATCCCGCGCCTCGGTGAGGGCGATCTCCAGGTACTCGGCCTCGGATCCCGTACCCGTAGGGGCGGCGTTGGCGTACGACACCTTGGGGTGCGGGGTGAAGCCGGCCGAGTACGCCATGGGCACCTCGGCTCGGCGCAGCGCCCGCTCGAACGCGCGCTGGAAGTCACGGTGGCTGGTGAACCGGAGGCGGCCGCGCTTGGTGTAGCGCAGTCGGATGCGCTGCACCGCCGGTGCGGGCGGCGGGCCTTCGGGCTGTCGCTTGCCCAGTGGTTCTTCTCCTCGGTGCGGGGCGGGCGCGGGTGGCGCACCGCCCACGAAATGCGGGTGGCCCCTGGGGGTCCCGACCGGCTCACCCCCGCCGGAACGGGGAGATCTCGGGTGCGGGCGCCACGCCGGAGGCGGTTGTTGTACTACCCAGAGTACGCGTAGAGGCCGCCACCGGTTCCCCAGGCTCGGTCGGGCGGGCTCCGCCGACCAGGGCGTGCCAGGCGTCCCGCCTGGCCTGTCGCACGGTGGCGCGGGCGGAGGCGAGGGCGGCGCGGGCGGCGCGCCCCGCTTCGAGGGCGGCCTTCCGGGCCGGGGCCCAGACCTGGTCGCGGACCCAGTGGCCGACGGGGACGCACACGCTTCGGTAGATCCAGACGGCGGGCCGGCCGACCAGCTGCCAGGCCACCCACCTGAGCGCCCGCCCGACGGCCCGGGAGACGAAACCGGCGATCCGCCAGCAGACCTGGAAGGCGTCACCGATCTCCCGGCAGACGGGAACGATCACCCGCCGCCACAGCCAGCGGGCCGGTGCCACCACCCCGTAATGGACGACCGGCACGACGACGTACCGCCAGAGCGCCACCCACGGCCACACGAAAACAGCCCGGCCCACCCAGGCCAGACCACGCCCGAGCCCGGTGAACAGCCAGGCGAGTCCGCGCCCGAGGCCGGCGAGCACCCGGGCGAGTCCGCGCCCGAGGGGCGCGAGGACGGTGCCGTACAGCCAGAGGGCGGGGAGCGCGAAGGCGTAGCGGACCACCGGCAGGACGCCGTACCGCCACAAGGCGTCGGCCAGGAGGGTGAGCGTGCGGCCGATCGGGGTGAGGATCCACCGGTACGCCCAGAGGGCGGGGACGACGATCCCGTAGCGGACGGCCGGTACCAGCAGATAGCGCCAGAGCCCGACCCACGGCCACACGAACACGGCCCGGCCCAGCCATCCGGCGGCGACGGCCAGTCCTCGGAAGAGCGGCGCCAGAACGTTCCTGCCCAGCCAGACCAGAGGGGCGGCCACCTGTCGGCCGAGCCGGCCGAGCCATCGCGCCAGCGGCCGCAGCAGCACCCGCTCGGCGAACCGGCCGCAGACGACCAGGACGTCCCAGACCATCCGGACCGGCACGACGACCACCAGCACCACGATCCGGACCGGGACCCTGATGAACGCCGTGAGGCAGCCCTCGGGCCGGGGCGGCCGCGACTTCTCCATGCTCATGCAGGACATGACGCGACGGCCCGGCCGAAGGTTTCCCCTCGGCCGGGCCGTCGTCGGAGTGTGACGGAGAAGGCGCTACTTGACGACCGTCAGCGGCAGCAGCTTCTTGCCCGTCGGGCCGACCTGGATCTCGGTCTGCATGGCGGGGCAGACACCGCAGTCGAAGCACGGCGTCCAGCGGCAGTCCTCGACCTCGGTCTCGTCCAGCGCGTCCTGCCAGTCCTCCCAGAGCCAGTCCTTGTCGAGACCGGAGTCCAGGTGGTCCCAGGGCAGGACCTCCTCGTACGTGCGCTCGCGCGTGGTGTACCAGTCGACGTCGACGCCCATGGACGGCAGGGTCTTCTCGGCGCACGCCATCCAGCGGTCGTAGCTGAAGTGCTCGCGCCAGCCGTCGAAGCGGCCGCCGTCCTCGTACACCGCGCGGATGACCGCGCCGACGCGGCGGTCGCCGCGCGAGAGGAGGCCCTCGACGATGCCGGGCTTGCCGTCGTGGTAGCGGAAGCCGATCGAGCGGCCGTACTTCTTGTCGCCGCGGATCTTGTCCCGGAGCTTCTCCAGGCGCGCGTCGGTCTCCTCGGCGGAGAGCTGCGGCGCCCACTGGAACGGCGTGTGCGGCTTGGGCACGAAGCCGCCGATGGAGACCGTGCAGCGGATGTCGTTCTGCCCGGAGACCTTACGGCCCTCGGCGATGACCTTGACCGCCATGTCGCCGATCTGGAGGACGTCCTCGTCCGTCTCGGTCGGCAGGCCGCACATGAAGTACAGCTTCACCTGGCGCCAGCCGTTGCCGTACGCCGTGGAGACGGTCCGGATCAGGTCCTCCTCCGAGACCATCTTGTTGATGACCTTGCGCATGCGCTCGGAGCCGCCCTCGGGGGCGAACGTGAGACCGGAGCGGCGCCCGTTCCTGGTCAGCTCGTTGGCGAGGTCGACGTTGAAGGCGTCCACGCGGGTCGAGGGGAGGGACAGACCGATCTTGTCCTCCTCGTACCGGTCGGCGAGCCCCTTGGCGATGTCACCGATCTCGCTGTGGTCCGCGGAGGACAGCGAGAGGAGGCCGACCTCCTCGAAGCCGGTCGCCTTGAGACCCTTCTCGACCATCTCGCCGATGCCGGTGATGCTTCGCTCCCGCACGGGGCGCGTGATCATGCCGGCCTGGCAGAAACGGCAGCCGCGGGTGCAGCCGCGGAAGATCTCGACGGACATCCGCTCGTGGACGGTCTCGGCGAGCGGGACCAGCGGCTGCTTGGGGTAGGGCCACTCGTCGAGGTCCATGACGGTGTGCTTGGACACGCGCCACGGAACGCCGGAGCGGTTGGGGACGACGCGGGCGATACGGCCGTCGGGGAGGTACTCGACGTCGTAGAAGCCCGGGATGTAGACCGAGCCGGTCTTCGCCAGCCGGAGGAGGACCTCCTCGCGGCCGCCGGGGCGGCCCTCGGCCTTCCAGCCGCGGATGATCTCGGTCATGTCGAGGACGGCCTGCTCGCCGTCGCCGATGATCGCCGCGTCGATGAAGTCCGCGATCGGCTCGGGGTTGAAGGCGGCGTGGCCGCCGGCGAGCACGATCGGGTGGTCGACGGTGCGGTCCTTCGACTCCAGCGGGATGCCCGCGAGGTCGAGGGCGGTGAGCATGTTGGTGTAGCCGAGCTCGGTGGAGAAGCTCAGGCCGAAGACGTCGAAGGCGCCGACGGGGCGGTGGCTGTCCACGGTGAACTGCGGGACGCCGTGCTCGCGCATCAGCTCTTCGAGGTCCGGCCAGACGCTGTAGGTGCGCTCGGCGAGGACGCCCTCCCGCTCGTTCAGCACCTCGTAGAGGATCATGACGCCCTGGTTGGGCAGACCGACCTCGTACGCGTCGGGGTACATCAGCGCCCAGCGCACGTCGGCGGACTCCCACGGCTTGACCGTGGAGTTCAGCTCTCCACCGACGTACTGGATCGGCTTCTGCACGTGCGGGAGCAGGGCTTCGAGCTGCGGGAAGACAGACTCGGCAGCAGACATCTCGAACCTTCGTGAGCTGGCAGGGGGCGACTCTCAAGCGTACCCGGTGCTCAGCGGGTGAGTGCCGCCCTCTTCTTCGGCGCGGAGGCCCGCTCCCAGGCGTCGGGGAAGGCGCGTTCCCGGGCCGCCCCTTCCGCTTCCTCGCGGCCGTGCAGGAGTCCCCAGGTGAAGGCGGACTCCCCCGCCGCGTGGGCCTGGATGCCGAGGGTGCGCAGGGTCTCGCGGGCGACGACGCTGTCCTGGTGGTCGCCGAGGACCGACTGGACGGCCTTGAGGTGCCGGGCGAAGCGCTTGGCGGGCTTGCCGAGCGCGGGGACGGCGGCCTCGGCGGCATAGCGGGCCCGCTTGGCGGCCTTGCGGGCCTCGTGCATGGCGCGGTCGCGCTCGGGCCCCGGAGGGAAGGTGAGGGCCCGGTCGACGCGGCCGGCGAGGCGGTCGTAGTCCTTCAGGACGGCCTTGGCGACGACCGGCGGCGCGGCCCGGTGGGCGGCCTTGCGCAGCGGCGGGTCGGCGAGGAGCCGGTCGAGGGTCTTCAGGAGCACCAGATGGCGGTCGGAGTCCAGGGCGGCGAGGACCGTGCGCCGGGCGTCGGTGCGCCGCGAGGCGTCCCAGACCTGCAGGCGGGCGCGGACGGGGCCGAGGAGCAGGGTGTCGGGGAGGTCGTCGATCCGGCGGCTCAGGCGGGCGGCGAGGACCTCCTGGTCGCGGGCGACGCCGAGCTCTCCCGCGAGCCACTTGAGCTCGTCGCCGATGGGGTCGGTGACGGTCCGGTCGAGGATCCCGCGGTACGTCTTGAAGGCGCTGCGGAGCCGTCGGGTGGCGACGCGCATCTTGTGGACGGAGCCGGGCAGGTCGCGGCGGACGGCGGGGTCGAACCGGACGATGGTCTCGATCTGCTCCCGTACGTACGCGAGGACGCCGGCGCCCGCGGTGGTCCCGTCCAGGGGCTCCGGCCGGACCGGGCCGGGCTCGGGTGCCGTCTCGGCCAGGGCCCTGGCCAGCTTGGACGGTGAGGCGGAGGGCCGTACGCCGGCCTTCTTCAGGCGCTTCTCGACCGCGTCGAGGAGGCCGGGGTCGGTGCCGTCCGCCAGCTCGACCTCGATCTCCTTCCAGGAGGCGGTCGCCCCCGGGTCGTTGTCCAGCCGCTCCGCGAGGACCGTGTCGACCGACACCTCGGCCAGCAGGGTGCCCTCGCCGTCCACGAGGTGGCGGACGTCCCGGGAGGAGAGGAGGCGTACGACGGGGACGACGTCCTCGTCCAGGGTGTGGGAGCGCAGGAGTTCCGCCAGGGGCGCCGGGAGGGTGTCGGCCAGCGGCGCCCTGACCTCGTCGCGGATCCCGGCGGCGACCGGGAACTTGAGGTGCCAGCCGGCGTCCTGGCCGCCGGTGCGGCGGCGCAGGGTGAGCGAGTCGGCGGCCAGGCGCAGGTCGGCGGTGTCGTAGTAGACGGCGTCCAGTTCGGCGACGCCCCGGTCGAGGACGGCGGCCACGCCGGGGGCCTTGGTGAGGTCCGGCAGGGTCGTCTCGTCGGTGGCTTCGTACTTCCGCTCGATCTCGCGCTTCGTCTCCGCCATCATTCGAATCTCATTGCCCGCGGAGCGCCGGTCCATGCCGTCATGCCGTCATCGGCCGCTGGACCCTGATGGACTGGAGCAGTCCGATCGCCACCCAGACCGCGAACATCGACGAGCCGCCGTAGGAGACGAACGGCAGCGGGAGTCCCGCGACCGGCATGATGCCGAGCGTCATGCCGATGTTCTCGAAGGACTGGAAGGCGAACCAGGCGATGATGCCGGCGGCGACGATCGTGCCGTACAGCTCCGTGGTCTCGCGGGCGATCCGGCAGGCCCGCCAGAGGATGAGGCCGAGCAGCGCGAGGATCAGTCCGGCGCCGAGGAAGCCGAGCTCCTCGCCCGCGACGGTGAAGATGAAGTCGGTCTGCTGTTCGGGCACGAACTGGCCGCTGGTCTGGTGGCCGTTGAAGAGTCCCGCGCCGTACAGGCCGCCGGAGCCGATCGCGATGCGGGCCTGGTTGGTGTTGTAGCCGACGCCCGCCGGGTCGAGTTCGGGGTTGGCGAAGGCGGCGAAGCGGTTGATCTGGTACTCGTCGAGGACGCCGAGCGCGGCGACGAGGAGGGCGCCGGTGACTCCGGCGGCGATGAGGCCGAAGACCCAGCGGTTGGAGGCGCCGGAGGCGAGGAGCACCCCGAGCACGATCACCACCATGACCATCACCGAGCCGAGGTCGGGCATCAGCATGACGATGCCCATCGGGAGCGCGGCCAGGACGAGCGCCTTGGCGACGGTGCCGTGGTCGGGGTGGATCTGGTCGCCGGCGTCGACCTTGGCCGCCAGCAGCACCGCCATGATCAGGATGATCGTGATCTTGACGAACTCGCTGGGCTGGAGGGAGAAGCCGCCACCGATGACGATCCACGCGTGCGCGCCGTTGATGGTCGCGCCGAGCGGGGTGAGGACGGCGAGGATCAGCAGGAGGGAGATGCCGTAGAGCACCGGCACCGCGCCGCGCAGGGCGCGGTGGCCGAGCCAGACCGTGCCGAGCATGAGGACCAGGCCGATGCCGGTGTTGAGCAGGTGCCGCCAGAGGAAGTACTCCGGGTCGCCCTGGTTGAGCTCGGTGCGGTTCCGGGTGGCGGACCAGACGAGCAGCGCGCCGAGCAGGGACAGGGCGAGGCTGGAGAGCAGGATCGGCCAGTCGAGCCGGCGCAGCACCGAGTCGCGGGCGGTGAGTCTGGCGAGCGGCCCGCGCTCGGGGGCGTACCGGGAGACGGAGAAGCCGTGGGCTGCGGTCATCGGGTCAGTCCCTCCAGACGGGAGGCGGCCCCGCGAGTGGCTCCTGCCCGCCTTCCCTCTTCTTGTTCGGGTCGACCAGCTGCGACTTGGGGTCGTACGGCTTGACCTCGGGCGCGTCGATGGAACCGTCGGGCTGGATCTTCGGCAGCGTCTGCTGCGGCTTGGGCAGCAGGGCGCGCTTGAGGTCCTGGTTGCCCTCGTCGTCGAGGCCGTAGAGGGCGTCGTAGATGTTGCGCACGGCGGGGCCGGAGGCGCCGGAGCCGGTGCCACCCTGGGAGATCGTCATGACGATGGTGTAGTCGTCGGTGTAGGTCGCGAACCACGAGGTGGTCTGCTTGCCGTAGACCTGGGCGGTGCCGGTCTTGGCCCGCATCGGGATCTTGTCCTGCGGCCAGCCGCCGAACCGCCAGGCGGCGGTGCCGCCGGGCTCGACGACGGAGCGCAGGCCCTTGTCGAGGTCGCTGATGGTCTGGGCGTCGACCGGCAGCCGGCCGTGCGCCTTGGGCTTGATCTCGATGATCCTCTTGCCGTCGGGGCTGATGACGGCCTTGCCGATGGTGGGGTTGTAGAGGGTGCCGCCGTTGCTGATGGCGGCGTAGGCGGTGGCCAGCTGGACGGGGGTGATGAGGACGTCACCCTGGCCGATGGCGAAGTTGATGCTGTCGAACGCCTTCAGCTGGTTGCCTTCGAGGCAGCTCTCGTACGCGATCTGCTCGACGTAGCTGCCGCCCTTCTTGCCCTGCTTGCACCAGGAGTCCTTGTTGGCCTCCCAGAAGCTCTGCTTCCACTGGCGGTCCGGGATGCGGCCGGTGACCTCGTTCGGCAGGTCGATACCGGTCTCGGAGCCGAAGCCGTAGTCACGGGCGGTCCGGTAGAACCAGTCGTTGGCGTCCTTCTTCGGCTTTATTCCGCCGTCACGCTGCCACTCCTGGTGGCCGAGGCGGTAGAAGACGGTGTTGCAGGAGAACTTGAGTGCGTCCCCGAGGGTGATGGGGCCGTGGCCCTTGGACTCGAAGTTCGCGAAGCTGCGGTTGCCCATGCTGTACGAGCTGCTGCAGTTGTAGCGGTCGTTGAAGGGGTAGCCGGCGCGCACGGCGGCGCTCGCGGACACCACCTTGAAGACGGAGCCGGCCGGTGCCTGGCCCTGGATGGCCCGGTTGAGCAGCGGATAGTTGGAGTTCTTGTCGGTGAGCCGGGTGTAGTCCTTGGCGGAGATGCCGCCGATCCAGGCGTTGGGGTCGTAGTCGGGCTGGGAGGCCATCGCGACGACCCGGCCGGTCTTGGACTCCATGACGACGACGGCGCCCGCGTCGGCCTCGTACGGGCGGCCGGTGATCTTGTCGGTCTCCTGCCGGACGGCCTTCATCGCCGCGTGGAGCTCGTACTCGGCGACCGACTGGACCCGGGCGTCGATGCTGGTGACGACGTGGGAGCCGGGCACACCCGGGTCGGACTGCGTCTGGCCCATGACCCGGCCGAGCTTGTCGACCTCGTACGAGGTGACACCCGCCTTGCCGCGCAACTGCTTGTCGTACGTACGTTCCAGGCCCGAGCGGCCGACCTGGTCGGAGCGCAGATGCGGCGAGTCGGTGTCCTTGGCCTTCTCGATCTCCTCGTCGGTGACCGGCGAGAGGTAGCCGAGCACCTGCGCGGTGCGGGCCTTGGCGGGCGCCGGGTAGCGGCGTACGGCGGTGGGTTCGGCGGTGATGCCGGGGAAGTCCTCGGCGCGCTCGCGGATCTGGAGGGCCTGCTGCGGGGTGGCCTCGTCGGTGACCGGGATCGGCTGGTAGGGCGAGCCGTTCCAGCAGGGCTGCGGGGTCTCGGAGTCGCAGAGCCGGACCTTGTCCATGACGTCCTTGGGCTTCATGCCCAGGACGCCGGCGAGGCGGGTGAGGACGCCCTTGCCGTCGTCCTTCATCTTCATCAGGGCGGTGCGGGACGCGGAGACGACGAGGCGGGTCTCGTTGTCGGCGAGCGGGACACCGCGGGCGTCGAGGATGGAGCCGCGGACGGCGGGCTGGACGACCCGCTGGACGTGGTTGCTCCTCGCCTCGTCGGTGTACTCCTTGCCGTTGCGGACCTGGAGGTACCAGAGGCGTCCACCGAGGGTGAGGAGGAGGGAGAAGACGAGGACCTGGATGATGACGAGCCGGATCTGGACCCTGGGAGTCCGCCCGGTCTCCGGGATGTTGCTCATACTGCCGGTGCCCCCTCGGTCACAGTCGCTTGACTCCCTTGATGCGTCCGGCGCGTGAGGCTCTGGTGCGGGCCGCCTTGACGAGCAGTCCGCCGCGCTGGGATCCGATCCGCAGGCCGGTGCCGGAGGCGAGCCAGCCGGAGGCGACGTCGGTGCCTCCGGTGGTCTCGGCGAGCGGGTCGTTGTCCACACGCCGGGCCAGCGCCATGATCAGCGGCACGGTGAAGGGCGCGAGGAGCAGGTCGTAGACGACCGCGGTGAAGAGCAGGGAGCCCAGGCCGACATGGCGGGCGGCGGTGTCCCCGACGAGCGCGCCGACCCCCGCGTACAGCAGGGTGGTGCCGATCGCGGCGGCGACGACGACGGCCATCGGGCCGCTGGCGGACTTGAGCCGGCCGTTCTCGGGGCGGGCGAGTCCGGCGAGGTAGCCGATGAGGCAGAGCACCAGGGCGTAGCGGCCGGCGGCGTGGTCGGCGGGCGGGGCGAGGTCGGCGATCAGGCCGGCCCCGAAGCCGACGAGGCAGCCGCTGACGGGCCCGTACACGAGGGCGAGAGCGACGACGGTCAGCAGGACGAGGTCCGGTACGGCGCCGGGGAGCTGGAGGCGGGCGAGGACGGAGACCTGGATGACGAGGGCGACCACGACGAGCGCCGTGGAGAGCAGGATGCGGTTGAACTTCATGGTGTCAGTCCCCCTGCAGCTGGTTCTGTCCGTCGTCCTGCGGTTCCGGCGGCACCGGCGGCCGGCTCGCCTGCTGTTCCGGCTGCTGACCGTCCGGCTGCTGTCCCGGCTGCTGTCCGTCCTGCGTCTGCTGCCCGGGCTGCTGTCCCGCCTGTTCACCCTGGGGTGCGGGTGGGGTGACCGTGACGGTGACGGTCGGCGCGGGCTTGGGCTTGGGCGGCAGGACCATGTCGCGCGGGTCGGTGCGCGGCGCCTGGACGACGATGCCCACGATGTCGAGCTTGGTGAAGCCGACGTACGGGCGGACGTAGACGTTGCGGGTGAGGCCGCCGCCCGCCGGGTCGACGCGGACGACCTCGCCGACCGGGACGCCGGGCACGAAGGGCCGGTTGGCCTGCGAGCCGAAGGTGACGAGCCGGTCCCCCGGCTTGACCTTGGCCTTGCCGTTGAGGAGCTGTACGAGCAGCGGGCGGTCGCCCTGGCCGGTGGCGAAGCCGAGTTCGTCCGTCTTCTCCATGCGCGTACCCACGGTGAAGTCGGGGTCGTTGGCGAGCAGCACGGTCGAGGTGGAGGGGCCGACCGTGGTGACGCGGCCGACGAGACCGGAGCCGTTGAGCACGGTCATGTCGCGCCTGATGCCGTCGTCGGCGCCGGCGTCGATGGTGACGGTCCAGGAGAAGCCCTGGGCCGCTCCTATGGCGACGACCTCGGCGGCCTTGATGCCGTACTGCCCGGCACCGGCCGTCTTCAGCATGGTGTCGAGCTCGCGGAGGCGGCTGCGGTTGCGGTCGTCGCTGCCGAGCTTGGCCTTGAGGGCGGCGTTCTCGCGCTCCAGGGCGGCGATCCGGGTGTGCCGCTCGCCGGAGTCGCGTACGGCTCCTATGGCGTTGCCGATCGGGTCGACGGCGGCCGCGACGCCGTTCTCGACCGGTCCGAAGACCGCGGCCGCGGCCTGCCGGGCGCCGTCGACCGGTGACTCCTCGCCGCCGCGGATGTCCACCGTGATCAGTGCGAACGCGATGGCGATCAGCAGCACCAGGAGCAGCCGGCTCTCTCGTGTGTCCCTCACGTGCGGCGGCCGTGCCTTTCCTCTTGGTTCGGTTGTTCCGAGCGGTGTGAGCCGTGGTGTCGACGATCCGCTGTACGGGTGGCGGTGTCGCCACCCGTACAGCGGATGTCCCTTGGTCCCCTACCGGCGGGGCTGGGCGTCCAGGACCTGCTGGAGCGCCTCGAACTCCTCCACGCACTTGCCCGAGCCGAGGGCCACCGAGTCCAGCGGGTCCTCGGCGATGTGGATGGGCATCCCGGTCTCGCGGCGCAGCCGCTCGTCCAGGCCGCGCAGCAACGCACCGCCACCCGTGAGAACGATGCCGCGGTCCATCACGTCACCGGAGAGTTCCGGCGGACACTTGTCGAGCGTGGTCTTCACGGCGTCGACGATCGCGTTGACGGGCTCCTCGATCGCCTTGCGGACCTCCGCGGCGGAGATGACCACGGTCTTGGGCAGACCGGAGACGAGGTCGCGGCCGCGGATCTCGGTGTGCTCGTCCTTGTCGAGGTCGTACGCCGAACCGATGGTGATCTTGATCTGCTCGGCGGTGCGCTCACCGAGGAGGAGCGAGTACTCCTTCTTGATGTGCTGGATGATCGCGTTGTCGAGCTCGTCGCCGGCCACCCGGATGGACTGTGCCGTGACGATTCCTCCGAGCGAGATCACGGCGACCTCGGTCGTGCCGCCGCCGATGTCGACGACCATGTTGCCGGTCGCCTCGTGCACGGGGAGGCCCGCGCCGATGGCGGCGGCCATCGGCTCCTCGATGATGTGCACCTGTCGGGCGCCGGCCTGGGTCGATGCCTCGATGACGGCGCGGCGCTCGACTCCGGTGATGCCGGAGGGAACGCACACGACGACCCGGGGGCGGGCCAGATAGCGGCGCTTGTGGATCTTGAGGATGAAGTAGCGGAGCATCCGCTCGGTGATCTCGAAGTCGGCGATCACGCCGTCCTTCAGCGGCCGGACGGCGACGATGTTGCCGGGCGTCCGGCCGATCATCTTCTTCGCCTCGGCACCGACCGCGAGGATCCCGCCGGTGTTGGTGTTGATCGCGACGACGGACGGCTCGTTCAGAACGATCCCTCGACCCCTGACGTACACCAGCGTGTTGGCGGTCCCGAGGTCGACAGCCATGTCACGGCCGATGAACGACATAGAGTTCCCCTTGTTTCCCATGAGGATGCGTCGGGCCTTCCCAATTGGAGCTTGACGGCTTCTCAGGTCGGCGAGGTGGTGAGTGCGGTGGTGCGGCGTGGATTTTGCCATCGTAGTGCCGCCCGCACGGATACCGCGCGGTGGTCCACCTCTGTATAGGTGACGGTAGGACGCAGCGATGCGTTCCCGGTTGCGTCGTTCATATGCCCGGGGGCGACCGAAATTCCATCGGTCGCCCCAGGTCGTTGCGGTGGATGGCTGACACGCGGTCAGCCTCGGGTCACGCCCCGGGGAAGAAAATCTTCATTTCCCGAATGGCGGACTCCTCGGAGTCCGAGGCGTGAATCAGGTTCTCCCGGACGATGGTCCCGAAGTCCCCCCGAATGGAGCCGGGGGCCGCGGCGATCGGGTCGGTCGGGCCGGCCAGGGTCCGCAGGCCCTCGATGACCCGCTCGCCCTCGACGACCATGGCGACGACGGGGCCGGACTGCATGAAGCCCATCAGCGGCTCGTAGAAGGGCTTGCCCTTGTGCTCGCCGTAGTGCTGCTCCAGCGTGTCCTCGCTCAGCTCGCGCAGTTCGAGGGCGGTGATGGTCCAGCCGGCCTTCCGCTCGATACGGCCGATGATCTCGCCGATCAGCCCACGGCGGACGGCGTCGGGCTTGAGCAGGACGAGCGTGCGCTGGCTCACGGTGGAGACTCCTTACGAATGCGGTGTGCGGACCTCAGAGGCTACAGGGCCCCCACGGCCGTCGATTACGCAGCGTCAGGCCCTACGGAGACCCGGGCGCCGAGCCCGGATCGCCGCGGTCCCGGGGGCGGTCAGCCGGGCTGACCGGCCTCCGCTTCCGCCGCCCGCGCCTGCGCCTGTGCGGCCCAGCGCGCCTTGGCCTCGTCGATCTTCCGGCCGTAGTGGAGGGAGGCCCACCAGAGCACGGCGAAGGTCGCGCCGAGGAAGAACATCACCGGCACCACGAAGCCGCTGGCGATCAGGGCGATCTGCAGCGCCCAGCCGAGCTGGAGGCCGCCCGGGCGGGTGATCAGCCCGCACAGCAGCACCGACAGCAGCATCGCGACACCGCAGACCGTCCAGACCGTGGTCAGGGAGAGGCTGTCGTCCTTCATCGCGACGAGCCCGGCGAACCCGATCACGAAGAACTCGCCGATCAGCGTCGAGGCACAGAGCGTACGCATCGGATTCAGCGCCTTCCGAGGAGCAGCCGGGCGTCCCCGACCGTGAAGATCGAACCGGTCACCAGCACACCCGCGCCGGCGTACTCGCCCTCTTCCTCGGCGAGCGTGATCGCCGCCTCGATGGCGTCGTCCAGGCGCGGCTCGACGACCACCCGGTCGTCCCCGAAGACCTCGACCGCGATCGCGGCCAGCGCGTCCACGTCCGTGGCGCGCGGGCTGGAGTTCGCCGTGACGACGACCTCCGCGAAGATCGGCTCGAACGCCTCCAGGAGCCCCCTGGCGTCCTTGTCCGAGCTGGTGGAGACCACACCGATGAGCCGCGAGAAGCCGAAGGACTCACTGACGCCCTCCGCCGTGGCCCGGGCGCCCGCCGGGTTGTGGGCGGCGTCCAGGAGGACCGTCGGGGAGTTGCGCACGACCTCCAGCCGGCCCGGCGAGGACGCCGCGGCGAAGGCCCGGCGGACCGTGTCGATGTCCAGCGTGCGGGCGTGGTCGGCGCCGATGCCGAAGAACGCCTCGACCGCCGCGAGGGCGACGGCCGCGTTGTGCGCCTGGTGCGCACCGTGGAGCGGCAGGAAGACGTCGTCGTAGACGCCGCCGAGGCCGCGCAGGGTCAGCAGCTGGCCGCCGACGGCGACCTCCCGCTCCACGACACCGAACTCCATGCCCTCGCGGGCCACCGTGGCGTCCACCTCGACGGCCTTCTTGAGCATGACCTGCGCCGCGTCCACCGGCTGCTGCGCCAGGACGACCGTCGCGCCCTGCTTGATGATCCCGGACTTCTCGCCCGCGATGGCGCCGGGTGTCTCGCCGAGGCGGTCGGTGTGGTCGAGGTCGATCGGGGTGACGACGGCGACCGAGGCGTCGATGACGTTGGTGGCGTCCCAGGTCCCGCCCATGCCGACCTCGACGACGGCCACGTCCACGGGGGCGTCGGCGAAGGCGGCGTACGCCATCCCCGTCATGACCTCGAAGAAGGAGAGCCGGAACTCCTCGCGGGCGTCCACCAGCTCCACGTACGGCTTGATGTCCTGGTACGTCTCGATGAACCGCTCCGCGGAGATCGGGGCGCCGTCCAGGCTGATCCGCTCGGTGATCGTCTGCACATGCGGCGAGGTGTACCGCCCGGTGCGCAGGTCGAAGGCGGTGAGCAGGGACTCGATCATCCGGGCCGTGGACGTCTTGCCGTTCGTGCCCGTGATGTGGATCGAGGGGTAGGCGCGCTGCGGCTCGCCGAGCACGTCCATCAGGGCGGCGATCCGCCGCACCGACGGCTCCAGCTTGGTCTCGCCCCAGCGGGAGGCGAGCTCTGTCTCGACCTCGCGCAGCGCCTTGTCGACCTCCGGATCGGAGGGCCGGGCGGGCACGGGGTCGCCCTGGGGCGGGCCGGCCTGCGCGCGCAGCGTGCGGCTGCCGGCCTCGATCACCGCCAGGTCGGGGTCACGGTCGGTCTCGGCGTCGACGATGTCGTCGAACTGGTCGAACTCGTCGCGGGGCTCACTCACGGACCCAGTCTACGGAGGGGGACCGACAGGACCCGGGACCACCCCTTTCGGGACTTTCGCCCCACGCGGTACGCGATCCACCGGGCGCCCCGATCCGGCGGGCGCCCCGACGGCAAGAGGCCCGGAACCGACCGGTTCCGGGCCCCTCACCAGTGCTCACGCCTGCGGCAGCCGCTCCAGCTGGGCCTGGATGCGGGCGATGTCCTCGTCCGCCTTGGCGAGCCGCGTCCGGATCTTCTCGACCACGTTGTCCGGCGCCTTGGCCAGGAACGCCTCGTTGCCGAGCTTCCCGTTGGCCTGCGCCTTCTCCTTCTCGGCGGCGGCGAGGTCCTTGGCGAGCCGCTTGCGCTCCGCCGCCACGTCGATCGTGCCGGACAGGTCCAGCGCGACCGTGGCGCCGGCGACCGGCAGGGAGGCGGTGGGCGAGAAGCCCTCGCCCTCCGGCTGCAGACGCAGCAGCTGGCGGATGGCGGCCTCGTGCGGGGCGAGCGCGGTGCCGGTCAGCTCCAGGCGGGCCGGGACCTTCTGGCCGGGCTGCAGGCCCTGGTCGGAGCGGAACCGGCGGACCTCGGTGACGACCTGCTGGACCAGCTCGATCTCCTTCTCGGCGGCCTCGTCGCGGAAGCCCGAGTCGGCCGGCCAGTCCGCGATGACGACGGACTCCTTGCCGGTGAGCGTGGTCCAGAGCGTCTCGGTGACGAACGGGACGATCGGGTGCAGCAGCCGCAGCATGACGTCCAGGACCTCACCGAGGACCCGGCCGGAGACCTTGGCCTGCTCGCCGCCCGCGAAGAACGTGGTCTTCGACAGCTCGACGTACCAGTCGAAGACCTCGTCCCACGCGAAGTGGTAGAGGGCGTCGGCGAGCTTCGCGAACTGGTAGTCGTCGTAGTACGCGTCGACCTCGGCGACCGTCTTGTTGAGACGGGAGAGGATCCACCGGTCCGTGGCGGACATCTCCGACGGGTCCGGCAGCGGGCCCTCGACCGTCGCGCCGTTCATCAGCGCGAAGCGGGTCGCGTTCCAGATCTTGTTGGCGAAGTTACGGGACGCCTTGACCCAGTCCTCGCCGATCGGGACGTCGACACCCGGGTTGGCGCCGTTGGCCAGGGTGAAGCGGACGGCGTCGGAGCCGTACTCGTCCATCCAGTCCAGCGGGTTGACCGCGTTGCCGAAGGACTTCGACATCTTCTTGCCGAACTGGTCGCGGACCATGCCGTGCAGGGCGATGGTGTGGAACGGCGGGGTGCCGTCCATCGCGTACAGGCCGAACATCATCATCCGGGCGACCCAGAAGAAGAGGATGTCGTAGCCGGTGACCAGGACGGAGTTCGGATAGAACTTCGCGAGGCTGTCGGTCCGCTCCGGCCAGCCGAGCGTGGAGAACGGCCACAGGCCCGAGGAGAACCAGGTGTCCAGGACGTCCGTGTCCTGGTGCCAGCCCTCGCCCGACGGCGGCTGCTCGTCCGGTCCGACGCAGACGACCTCGCCGTTCGGGCCGTACCAGACCGGGATGCGGTGGCCCCACCACAGCTGGCGCGAGATGCACCAGTCGTGGAGGTTGTCGACCCAGTCGAAGTACCGCTTCTCCATCTCCTGCGGGTGGATCTTGACCTTGCCGTCGCGGACCGCGTCACCGGCGGCCTTGGCGAGCGGGCCGACCTTGACCCACCACTGCATCGACAGGCGCGGCTCGATGGTCGTCTTGCAGCGCGAGCAGTGCCCGACGGAGTGGACGTACGGGCGCTTCTCGGCGACGATCCGGCCGTCGGCGCGCAGGGCGGCGACGATGGCGGAACGGGCTTCGAGGCGGTCCAGGCCCTGGAAGGGGCCGTGGGCGGTGATGACCGCGCGCTCGTCCATGATCGCGAGGTTCGGCAGGTTGTGGCGCTGACCGATCTCGAAGTCGTTCGGGTCGTGCGCCGGGGTGACCTTGACGGCACCGGTGCCGAACTCGGGGTCGACGTGCTCGTCGGCGACGACCGGGATCCGGCGGCCGGTCAGCGGCAGCTCGATCTCGGTCCCGACCAGGTGCTTGTACCGCTCGTCGTCCGGGTGGACGGCGACGGCCGTGTCACCGAGCATCGTCTCGGCGCGGGTCGTGGCGACGACGATCGCCGTGTCCCCGGAGCCGTACCGGATGGAGACGAGCTCGCCGTCGTCGTCCTGGTACTCCACCTCGATGTCCGAGATGGCCGTCAGACAGCGCGGGCACCAGTTGATGATGCGCTCGGCGCGGTAGATCAGCTCGTCGTCGTAGAGCTTCTTGAAGAGCGTCTTCACCGCCTGCGAGAGGCCCTCGTCCATGGTGAAGCGCTCACGGGACCAGGCGACACCGTCACCCAGGCGCTTCATCTGGCCGGAGATCTGGCCCCCGGACTCGGCCTTCCACTTCCAGACACGCTCGACGAACGCCTCACGGCCCAGGTCGTGGCGGGACTTGCCCTCCTTGGCGAGCTCGCGCTCGACGACGTTCTGGGTGGCGATACCGGCGTGGTCCATGCCCGGCTGCCACAGCGTCTCGTACCCCTGCATGCGCTTGCGGCGGGTGAGGGCGTCGATCAGCGTGTGCTCGAAGGCGTGGCCCAGGTGGAGCGAGCCGGTGACGTTCGGCGGGGGGATGACGATGGTGTACGGAGGCTTCTCGCTCTTCTCGTCGGCCTCGAAGTAACCACGCTCTACCCAGCGCTCGTACAGCTTCCCCTCTACTTCGGCCGGCGCGTACTGGGTCGGCAGTTCGGGGTTGGTTGCTGGCTGCTGCTGAGTGTTCTCGGTCACGGGGTCAGTTTAGGGGTGCGGCGGGGTGCTCCCGAAACTCGATTGTTCGGTAACGGTGTGGGCCCCGCCGCCCCGGGCGGGCGGCCGTTCCGTCAGGATGTTCGCTACGCATAAACGTCCTGTGAGGGGAACCTGTCCATGAGCTACAACCAGCCGGGCCCGTACGGCGGCCAGCCGCCGCAGCAGCCGGGTCCCTACGGCCAGCCCGGCCCGTACGGCGGCCAGCCGCCGCAGCAGCCGGGCCCGTACGGTGCCCAGCCCGGCTACGGCTACCCCCAGCAGGCCCCGCAGGGCGTCCCGCCGCAGCAGCAGCCGTACGGCTACCCGCAGCAGCAGCCCCAGCAGCCCGCCCCCTACGGACAGCCTCCCCAGCAGCCCCCCTACGGCCAGCAGCCCCCGTACGGCGCCCCCCAGGGCCCCGGCGGCTACCCGCCGCCCCCGCCGGGCGCCCCGAAGAAGAAGACGGGCCTCGTCGTCGTCGGCGCGATCGTGGCGCTCGCGCTGGTCGGCGGCGGCGCGTGGTACTTCACGGTGGGGGGCGGTGGCTCCTCGATCGCTGACGACGGCCCGCACAAGTTGATCACCCCGGAGACGGTGCTCGGCGAGTACAAGAAGAACCCTGGCAGCGACGGTTCGGGCAGCAAGGACTCCCTCAAGGAGGCCCAGCAGAACGGTGTCAAGAACGCCACGAACGTCAGCGCCGGGTACCAGGTGAAGGATGCGACCAACCCACTCGGCACCAAGATGATCTCCTTCAGTGGCCTCTACGGCGAGATCGACGACCCAGAGAAGGTGGTCGACAGCGTTTTCGCCAACATCAAGGCGGAGGCCGAGAAGGACAAGGGCAAGGCCGACGAGCCGGAACTGGTCGGCAGCCCGCAGGAGTACAAGCCGGCGGAACTCGACGGCGCGGTCCTCAAGTGCCAGCAGGCCAAGACCAAGGGCGACGCCGCCACCTCCACTCCGGCGTTCACCATGACGTTCTGCGTGTGGGCCGACCACAGCACGGTCGGCTTCGTGACGCCGATGGACATGGCCTCCGTGGCTACGGGCAAGGCCGGCTCCGCCGACGAGGCCGCCGCCATCACCGCCAAGCTCCGCAAGGAAGTCCGCGTCAAGCTCTGATCCGCCCTACGGCGGCATAGGTGACTCGCACCTATGCCGCCGTGGGCCTATCTCACGCCGGCCTCGCAGCTTGCTGGCACGCGGTATTCGCGTGGTCATTCCTCACCCCGGCCCACATCAGCACAGGCGGACACAAATGCGCATGTATGCCTGCGCCCTGGGAACATCCGGACGAGACCTTCGGCCCCACGATGTAGCCCATGTTGCGCAAGTAGATCGTGCAGTCCATGTACGTAGCCTGCGCAGGTGAAGCAGCAGCCATAGGGATGGCCAAGCCGGCCATCACCGTTGCTGCCATGATCCCCACTGAGCGCTTGATCCTGGACAATTGAGTCCCTCCCGGTCAAGCACAGTTGCCGAGACCAAGGCAATCACGAGTGAAGCGACTCCATTCCGCAACTTTCGATCACTTGACCGAATATCGTTCGGAACTGGCTGGTCGGCGCAACAGGGCGCCCGGCGCGGTTGTCGTCAACCGGCCGGGCGCCCCTGGGTGTTCTCGTACCTACGCCGACTTCTCGTGCCGGCCGTCGTTCTTCACGATCCGCGGCACCAGCGTCGGGTTCACGTTGTTGTGCACCACGTCCGCCGTGATGACCACGCGGGCCACGTCCTTGCGGGACGGGACCTCGTACATCACCGACATCAGGACCTCTTCCATGATGGCCCGCAGGCCACGCGCGCCCGTGCCGCGCAGGATCGCCTGGTCGGCGATGGCCTCCAGGGCCGGGCGGTCGAAGTCCAGCTCGACGCCGTCGAGTTCGAAGAGGCGCTGGTACTGCTTCACCAGCGCGTTGCGCGGCTCGACGAGGATCTTGAGCAGGGCCTCGCGGTCGAGGTTGTGGACCGAGGTGATGACCGGGAGGCGGCCGATGAACTCGGGGATCATCCCGAACTTCACCAGGTCCTCGGGCATGACCTCCTGGAACTGGTCGCTCGCCTCGATCTCGCGCTTGGAGCGGATGGTCGCCCCGAAGCCGATGCCCTTCGCGCCCGCCCGCGACTCGATGATCTTCTCCAGGCCGGCGAAGGCGCCGCCCACGATGAAGAGCACGTTCGTCGTGTCGATCTGGATGAACTCCTGGTGCGGGTGCTTCCGGCCGCCCTGCGGCGGTACGGAGGCGGTGGTGCCCTCCAGGATCTTCAGCAGGGCCTGCTGCACGCCCTCACCGGAGACGTCGCGCGTGATCGACGGGTTTTCGCTCTTACGGGCGACCTTGTCGATCTCGTCGATGTAGATGATCCCGGTCTCGGCCTTCTTGACGTCGTAGTCGGCCGCCTGGATCAGCTTGAGCAGGATGTTCTCGACGTCCTCGCCGACATAGCCGGCCTCCGTCAGCGCCGTCGCGTCGGCGATGGCGAACGGGACGTTGAGCATCCGGGCCAGGGTCTGCGCGAGCAGCGTCTTGCCGGACCCGGTGGGCCCCAGCAGCAGGATGTTGGACTTCGCCAGCTCGATGGCGTCGTCACGGCCCGCCCCGCCGCCGTTCTCGCCGGCCTGGACGCGCTTGTAGTGGTTGTACACCGCGACCGAGAGGGCCTTCTTCGCGGGCTCCTGCCCGACGACGTACCCCTCGAGGAACTCGTAGATCTCGCGGGGCTTGGGGAGTTCCTCCCACCGCACCTCGCTCGTCTCCGCGAGTTCTTCCTCGATGATCTCGTTGCAGAGGTCGATGCACTCATCGCAGATGTACACACCGGGTCCTGCGATGAGCTTCTTCACCTGCTTCTGGCTCTTTCCGCAGAACGAGCACTTGAGCAGGTCGCCGCCATCACCGATGCGTGCCACGAGGTGCTTCCCCTTCGCCTGGGAGCGCTTGGTTCAGCGACTCCTGGTGCCTCATATTCGACGGTACCTTGCCGGGCCCCCCGTTCGGGCCCCCCTTGGCACGGTTCACATGGTCGGGATTCGGCCACACGGACCGTGCCAGGGGAAGGTCGAGCGTCAGGCTGCCGCGGCGGCCGTGCTCTTGCGGGTCGAGACGATCTGGTCGACCAGGCCGTACGCCAGGGCGTCCTCGGCGGTCAGGATCTTGTCGCGCTCGATGTCGTCGCGGATCTTCTCGATCGGCGTCGAGGAGTGCTTGGCCAGCATCTCCTCCAGCTGCGTGCGCATGCGCAGGATCTCGTTGGCCGCGATCTCCAGGTCGGAGAGCTGCTCACGGCCGGTGCCGCCGGACGGCTGGTGGATCAGCACGCGGGCGTTCGGCAGGGCCATCCGCTTGCCGGGCGTGCCGGCGGCGAGCAGCACGGCCGCGGCGGAGGCCGCCTGGCCCATGCAGACCGTCTGGATGTCCGGCTTCACGAACTGCATCGTGTCGTAGATGGCCGTCAGCGCGGTGAAGGAGCCACCGGGGCTGTTGATGTAGATGGAGATGTCGCGGTCGGGGTCCATCGACTCCAGGCACAGCAGCTGCGCCATGACGTCGTTGGCCGACGCGTCGTCGATCTGGACGCCGAGGAAGATCACGCGCTCTTCGAAGAGCTTCGCGTACGGGTCGTACTCGCGCACGCCCTGCGAGGTGCGCTCGACGAAGCGCGGGACGACATACCGGTTGTCCACCTGGGGGCCGGTGTAGAGGCCGCTCGCGGAGAAGTTCGGGGGCATCGCGTTCATGGGATTGTTCACCATCCTGGTGGCGTTCAGCGGGCTGGGATCGATGCGGTAGCGCGGGGGGCGCTCAGGCGCCCGTGCCGCCGCCGCCCGGAACGCCCGAAGCGGCGGAGATGATCTCGTCGATGAGGCCGTAGTCCTTGGCCTCCTCCGCGGTGAACCAGCGGTCGCGGTCGCCGTCGCGGATGATCGTCTCGACGGTCTGGCCGGAATGCAGCGCGGTGATCTCGGCCATGCGCCTCTTCGTACGAAGGAGGTACTCGGCCTGGATCTTGATGTCCGAGGCCGTACCGCCGATGCCGGCGGAGCCCTGGTGCATCAGGATGTCGGTGTTCGGCAGCGCGAAGCGCTTGCCGTCGGCGCCGCCGGTGAGCAGGAACTGGCCCATGGAGGCCGCCATGCCCATACCGATGGTGACGACGTCGTTGGGGATGTACTGCATGGTGTCGTAGATGGCCATGCCGGCCGTCACCGAGCCACCGGGGCTGTTGATGTACAGGTAGATGTCCTTGTCCGGGTCGGCGGCAAGGAGCAGCATCTGCGCCGTGATCTTGTTGGCGATCTCGTCGTCGACCTGCTGGCCGAGGAAGATGATGCGCTCGCCGAGCAGCCGGTTGTAGACATGGTCGCCGAGGCCACCACCGATGGACGGCTCACCCGCGGCGTAAGGCATCAGATTCGTCACGTATCCACCTGCTCGTCTCTGACGGCTCCGGCCGTCTCAGCGTCTCTCGTACCGAGGACGGGGTAGGACCCTGCCCTCGTATTCATGGACCCTAACGCGCAGGTCGGACAAGACCATCCCGCTTCCCGAACTGTTCGCTGGGAGCGCAAGGTAGTTGGACGCACCGCGCATACGTTCCGCATACGGTCACGGGCCCGGGCGCACCGCAGTGCGTCCGGGCCCGTGGACCGGTTCAGCGCGAGGCTCAGGCCTCGTTCTTCTCCTCGGCGGCCTCGGTCGCCTCGACCGCGGCGGCGGCGGCCTCGGTCTCGTCCTCGTCCTCGAGGTCGACGGTCTCGCCGTTGGTGTCGACGACCTTGGCGGCCTCGACGACGACCGCGAGGGCCTTGCCGCGGGCGACCTCGCCGACGAGCATCGGCACCTGGCCGCCCTCGACGACGGCCTGGGCGAACTGGTCGGGGCTCATGCCGGAGGAGGCGGCGCGGCGCATGAGGTGCTCGGTGAGCTCCTCCTGGCTGACGTTGAGCTTCTCCTTGTTGACGAGCTCATCGAGGATGAACTGCGTCTTGATGCCCTTCTCGGCCTGCTCCTTGGTCTCCGCCAGGAACTCCTCCTCGGTCTTGCCCTGGATCTCCAGGTACTTCTCGAGGGTGAGGCCCATCTGGCCGAGCTGGTGGTGCTCCAGGTTGTGCTTGCGGGTGTTGATCTCGTCCTCGAGGAGCTTCTCGGGGATCGGGACCTCCGCCAGCTTCAGCAGCTCGTCGAGGACGCGCTCCTGGGCCTGGGTGGCCTGGTCGAACTGCTTCATGTTCTCGAGGCGCTTGCGGCTGTCGGCCTTGAGCTCGTCGAGGGTGTCGAACTCCGACGCCATCTGCGCGAACTCGTCGTCCAGCTCGGGGAGCTCACGGGCGGAGACGGCGGTGACCTTGACGGTGACCTCGGCGTCCTTGCCCTCGGCGGAGCCGCCCTTCAGCTGCGAGGTGAAGGTGGCCTCGCCGCCGGCCTCCAGGCCGGTGACGGCCTCGTCGATGCCGTCGAGGAGCTCGCCGGAACCGATGGTGTACGAGACGCCCTCGGCGACACCGTCGGGCAGGACCTCGCCGTCGACCTTGGCCTCGAGGTCGATGGTGACGACGTCACCGTCGGCGGCGGCGCGCTCGACCGGGTTGGTGGAGGCGAAGCGCTCGCGCAGCTGCTGCACGGACTTCTCGACGTCCTCGTCGGTGACCTCGACCGCGTCGACGGTGACCTCGATGCCGGAGTAGTCCGGGATCTCGATCGTCGGGCGGATGTCGACCTCGGCGGTGAAGGCCAGCAGCTCGCCGTCCTTCAGCTCGGTGATGTCGACCTCGGGCTGACCCAGCGGGTTGACCTCGGCCTCGTTGACGGCCTCGGTGTAGAACTTCGGGAGCGCGTCGTTGACGGCCTCCTCCAGCACCGCACCACGGCCGAACCGCTGGTCGATCACACGAGCCGGGATCTTGCCCTTACGGAAGCCCTTGACCGTGACCTGCTGGTTGATCTTCTTGTACGCCGCGTCGAGGCTGTCCTTGAGCTCCTCGAAGGGCACCTCGACAGTGAGCCGAACCCGAGTCGGGTTCAGGGTCTCCACGGCGCTCTTCACGGTTCGGTCTCCTTGGTGGCTGATTCTTGGTCTCTGCCGATGCCGCTTGAGGGCGGGTCCCGGCCGATCGGCCCGGTCAGAGAGACACACGGGCACGCAGCTTGCATAGTAACCGCAAGCGGGATGAGGCCCACAACGCGATCTTGTGCGGGGCGGTGCGCCCGGCTTGATCTTGCTATCGCGTGATGTTGGTCGGGGTGGCGGGATTTGAACCCACGGCCTTCCGCTCCCAAAGCGGACGCGCTACCAAGCTGCGCCACACCCCGTCGGTGCGACACGTAGGGTACATGCACGGAGACAGTGCGACGCCCCCTCCGGAAGGGGCGTGCGGGGACCGCCCGGGACCCGCTACGATGCTGTCCGTGCCGCGGCCCTCGTGACCTGCGGCGCGATCTGTGCGGGCGTAGCTCAATGGTAGAGCCCTAGTCTTCCAAACTAGCTACGCGGGTTCGATTCCCGTCGCCCGCTCCATACGCCGCCGGCCCGGCCCCCTCCGAGGGGCCGGGCCGGCGGCGTTCTCGCGTCCGGTCAGAACCTGATCGAGCTGACCGTCTGCGTTATCGAGTCCAGGAAGCGCTGGATGTCGTCGGCCATGCCCGTGGAGGCAAGGAAGAAGCCGAAGAGCACCGCGACGACGGCCGGGCCGGCCTTCAGGTTTCCGCCGCGGATCAGCACCACCAGGATGATCGCCAACAGCAGCACCACAGACAGTGAAATGGCCACAACTGATCACACCCTCGGTCGGTCCCACCTTGCCGCCCGGGAGCGCGCGTCACAGAACACCCCCGCTGCATCCATCGTGCCACCAACTTCCTGCCCCGGAACGCCGGGTGAGGAATCGTCGACGTACGAATCGAGCCAACCCGCGAGATTTCGTCTTGATCGTTACGGGGTGGGGAGCCCGAGCAGCGCGCGGACATGGGCGTATTTGGCGGTCAGCCGGGCCCGGGTCGGTGCGTCGAGGGCGGCGAGGCGGGTGGGGTCGGCGTTGTGGGCGAGGTCGGCCTCCTTGACCAGGAGGGCGCCCGGGGTGGCGAGAATACGCCGGGTGTACGCCTCCGGTGCCTCGCCCGGGTGCCTGGTGAGCGCGAGGACCATGTCCTTGACGGCGCGGGGGAGTTCGGCGCGCTCCAGCCAGTCGGCGGAGAGCGCGTCGTCCTCCACGGCGTCGTGCAGCCACGCCGCGGCGATCTGTTCCTCGCTGCCGCCCCGGGCGCGCACGCCGTCGGCGACTGCCCGCAGATGTTCGGCGTACGGGCGCCCCGCCTTGTCGGTCTGGCCCTCATGGGCCGCGACGGCGAGGGATTCGACCTGGGCGAGCGTGAGGTGCGGCATGCGCCGACTGTACGGGGCGGGTGCGGGCTCGGGCCCGGTTCTCAGGTTTCTCAGGTCTTGCGGCTGATCAGCAGGAGCGCCCGGTCGTCGTTGACGTCCTTGGCGCAGGCCTCGATGAGGTGCCAGGCGGCGCCCTCGAAGCCGGAGGCGACATAGCGGTCGGCCTCGCCCGTCAGCCGGTCGATGCCCTCGGCGATGTCCCGGTCCGCCGCCTCGACCAGACCGTCGGTGAACAGCATCAGGACGTCGCCGGGCCGGAGCGAGCCCTTGACCGGGTGGAACTCGGCGCCGTCGTAGACGCCGAGGAGCGGGCCCTCGCCGGTCTTCTCCTCCCAGCGGCCGCTGCCCGCGTGCAGCTGGAGCGCGGGCAGATGGCCGGCGGAGAGGAGTTCGTAGTCCCCGGAGTCCAGGTCGAGCACGAGATGGATGGAGGTGGCGAAGCCCTCGTCCCAGTCCTGGCGGAGCAGGTAGCCGTTGGCGGCCGGCAGGAAGGCGTGCGGGGGCAGCGAGCCGAGGAGCCCGCCGAAGGCGCCGGAGAGCAGCAGGGCGCGGGAGCCCGCGTCCATGCCCTTGCCCGAGACGTCGGTGAGCAGCACTTCGAGGGTGCGGCCGCCGTTGGTGCGGGCCGCGACGACGAAGTCGCCGGAGAACGACTGGCCGCCTGCCGGGCGCAGCGCCATCTCGCGGTGCCAGCCCTGGGGGAGCCGGGGCAGGGCGCTCTGGACCCGGATGCGTTCGCGCAGGTCGAAGAGCATGGTCCCGCCGCGCCGCCAGGGCACGCCGACCCGGGCCCGGAACTGCGCGATCAGCAGCCCGAAGAGGCCGCAGGCCGCGACGACCAGCACCGTTCCCGGGGTGACCCGGGCGGGGCCCTCGGTGTACGGGCCGAGCACGAAGGACTCGACGATCAGGGCGCCGGCCGCCGCCGCGTACAGGCCGAGCAGGCTCGCCGGGCGCAGCAGCAGTCCGCCCGCCACGATCGGCAGGACGAGGGCGGCGGGCGCGCACCAGACCGGATTGGTGAGCGTGCCGAGCGTGATCGCGGGAATGGTGAGCAGCAGGCCGGCCAGCGCCACCCAGTCGGAACCGTCGCCGCGGAAGTAGTCGACGCCGGATTTGCGCAGCGCGACGCGGACCCGGTGGGCGCTCTTGCGCATCCGGGCCGCGTACGCGTCCACTTCCCCGCGACCTCTCATTGGCCTGGACCCTATCCACCCGCCCGGACCTCGCGCAGGGGGACCCCGAAGACATTGCGCGTGAAATCGGGTCGCCCCGGGCGGGTGCGCGCTGATATCGATGGCATATGACTTATGAACTCCGGGTGCTGGACCCGGCCGAGTGGGACGACTGGTTCGGGAAGCTGGAGCTCGCGTTCGGTGGTGTTCCGGAGTCACCGGAGGAGCGGGCCCTGTGGCAGGAGTTGACCGAGTGCGACCGCTCCATCGGGGTCTGGGACGGCGAGGAGTGCGTGGGCACGGCGGGGGCGTTCAGCTTCCGGCTGTCCGTACCGGGTGGGGCGGTGGTGCCGGCGGCGGGCGTCACGATGGTCGGGGTGGCCCCGACGCACCGGCGGCGCGGGATCCTCACCTCGATGATGCGGCGCCAGCTCGACGACGTCCGGGCGGGTGGCGAGTCCCTGGCCGTGCTGACGGCCTCGGAGCCGGAGATCTACGGGCGGTTCGGCTACGGCATCGCCACGTACACGACGCGGGCGGTGATCGACACGACCCGGGTGCGGCTCTCGGTGCCGGAGGGCACGGACGCGGTGAGGCTGCGGCTGGCCGATCCGGCGAAGGCGGCGGAGGCGTGTGAGTCGGTGTACGCGCGGCGGGTCGCGGCCCGGCCGGGGATGCTCGCCCGGCAGCCGGGGTGGGAGCGGCTGCCGCTGCTCGACCCGCCGGGTGAGCGGGGCGACGCGTCGGCGCGGCAGTGCGTGCTGGCGGAGCGGGACGGGGAGGTCGTCGGGTACGCGCTGTACGCGGTCAAGCCGGAGTGGACGCACGCCGGGGCCGACGGCACGGTCGTGCTCAAGGACCTGGAGGCGCTGGACCCGGTGGCGGAGGCGGCGCTGTGGCGGTTCCTGTGCTCGATCGACCTGACGTCGTCGGTCCAGATCAACAGCCGGCCGGTGGACAGTGCCTGGCAGCATCTGGTGAGCGATGTCCGGCGCTGTGCGCCGACGCAGCGGGACGCGCTGCATGTGCGTCTGGTGGAGCTGGGCGCGGCGCTGGAGGCGCGGGCGTATCAGGCGCCGGTGGACGTGGTGTTCGAGGTCGCGGACGCGTTCTGCCCGTGGAACGAGGGGCGTTGGCGGCTCACGGGGGACCGCAAGGGGGCGGTGTGCGCGCGTACGGAGGAGGCGGCGGACGTCGCTCTGTCCGTACGGGAGTTGGGGGCGGCGTACCTGGGCGGCGTGAGCCTGACGTCGCTGGCCGCGGCGGGGCGGGTGCGCGAGCTTCGGGAAGGGGCGCTGACGGAGGCGTCCGTGGCCTTCGGGTGGCCCGTGGCGCCGTGGTTGCCGCACGGCTTCTAGGGAGTGTCCGGCGCTGACGGCCGCGGGCCGGGCGCCTCGGGCGGCCCGCGGAGACGCGGTCCCGGGCCTCTACGCCGTCTGGCAGGTCGGGCACCAGAAGAGGTTGCGGGCGGCGAGGGTGGCCGTGCGGATCTCGCCGGCGCAGATGTGGCAGGGGCCGGGGGCCCGGCGGTAGACGTAGACCTCGCCGCCGTGGTCGTCGACGCGCGGCGGGCGGCCCATCGCCTCGGGGGTGTGCTCGGGGCGGACGGTGTCGATGCGGTTGTGGCGGACGCCTTCGCGCATCAGGTGGACGAGGTCCGTCCAGATCGCCCGCCACTCCCCCGCCGTCAGGTCCCTGCCCGCGCGGTACGGGTCGATGCCGTGGCGGAAGAGGACCTCGGCGCGGTAGACGTTGCCGACGCCCGCGACGACCTTCTGGTCCATGAGCAGGGCCGCGATCGTCGTGCGCGAGGTCGAGATCCGGCGCCACGCCTTGTCGGCTCCGTCGGTGACGTCGCCGTCCCGGAGCGGGTCGGGGCCGAGGCGGTCGTGTATGGCGCGCTTCTCGGCGTCCGTGATCAGGGCGCAGGTGGTGGGGCCGCGCAGGTCGACGTACGCGCCGTCGTGGGCCAGGCGCAGGCGGACGGTGTCGGTGGGCGGCGGCGCGGGGGCGTCCCCGAAGTTCACCTTGCCGAAGAGGCCAAGGTGGATGTGGACCCACTCGCCGCCCAGGCCGCCGAAGCCGAGGAAGAGGTGCTTGCCGTGGGCCTCGGTGGTCTCCAGGACCGTGCCGTCCAGGAGGGCCGCGGAGTCCGCGAACTTGCCCTGGGGGCTGGAGACGCGCACGGACCGGCCGCCGAACCGTTCGCGGTAGTCGGCGGCCAGTCGGTGGATCGTGTGCCCTTCGGGCATCAGGCGGTGGGCTCCTGCGGGTGGTGGGCCGGGATCGGGGGCAGCTCGCCGGTCGTCTCGTACGCCGAGAGCATGTCGATACGGCGGGTGTGACGCTCGTCACCCGAGTACGGCGTGTTCAGGAAGATCTCGACGAACTTCGTCGCCTCTTCCCGGGTGTGCATCCGGCCGCCGATGGAGACGACGTTGGCGTTGTTGTGCTCGCGGCCGAGGGCGGCGGTCTGCTCGCTCCAGGCGAGGGCCGCGCGCACCCCCTTCACCTTGTTCGCGGCGATCTGCTCGCCGTTGCCGGAGCCGCCGATGACGATGCCCAGGCTGTCCGGGTCCGCGGCCGTCTTCTCGGCGGCACGCAGGCAGAACGGCGGGTAGTCGTCCAGGGCGTCGTAGATGTGGGGACCGCAGTCGACGGGCTCGTGGCCATGGGCCTTCAGCCACTCGACGAGGTGGTTCTTCAGTTCGAAGCCGGCATGGTCGGAGCCGAGGTACACGCGCATGGGTCCGAGTGTGGCACGGCCGTGGCGGGGTAGCGGTCAGCGGGGTCGGGACCGTCCACCCGGGAGGGTCCGGACCCTCACCTCTGGCGCAACGATCCGGAATAGGGTCTTCCGATCACCCGGGCTCACAGGTTTCAATGCTCGTTGCTCGCGACCCGAGCGCCCCCAGACCTAAGGAAGCGTTCATGACTACGCAGCCGACCCTTGCGAAGGAAGGCGGCACCACCGGCAACCCCGGTGATTCCCAGCATTCCGACGGGCTCAAGGCCGGTCTCAAGAACCGCCACCTCTCGATGATCGCCATCGGTGGCGTCATCGGTGCCGGTCTCTTCGTCGGCTCCGGCTCCGGCATCGCCGCGGCCGGTCCCGCCATCCTTCTCTCGTACGCGCTCGTCGGCACGATGGTCGTGTTCGTGATGCGGATGCTCGGCGAGATGGCGGCCGCCCGGCCCTCCTCCGGTTCCTTCTCCGCCTACGCCGACCAGGCGCTGGGCCGCTGGGCCGGCTTCACGATCGGCTGGCTGTACTGGTTCTTCTGGGTCGTCGTGCTGGCCGTCGAGGCGACGGCGGGCGCGGTCATCCTGGAGTCGTGGATACCGGCCGTGCCGCAGTGGGCCTGGGCGCTGATCGTGATGGTCGTGCTGACCGCCACCAACCTCGCCTCCGTCTCCTCGTACGGCGAGTTCGAGTTCTGGTTCGCCGGGATCAAGGTCGTCGCGATTGCCGCGTTCGTCGTCGTCGGCCTGCTCGCCGTCTTCGGCGTGCTGCCGGGCTCGGACAACCCGGGCGCGGGCTTCGCCCACCTCACCGACACCGGGGGCTTCTTCCCGATGGGCGCGGGCGCGATCCTCACCGGTGTGCTGATGGTCGTCTTCTCCTTCATGGGCAGCGAGATCGTCACGCTCGCCGCCGGCGAGTCCGAGAACCCGCAGAAGGCCGTCACCAAGGCCACCAACAGCGTGATCTGGCGGATCGGCGTCTTCTACCTCGGCTCGATCTTCGTCGTCCTGACGCTGCTGCCTTGGAACGACAAGTCGATCGTCGACAAGGGCTCGTACGTCGCCGCGCTCGACACGATCGGCCTGCCGCACGCCGGCCAGATCATGAACGTGATCGTGCTGACCGCCGTGCTGTCCTGCCTGAACTCGGGCCTCTACACCGCCTCCCGCATGGCGTTCTCGCTGGGCCGGCGCGGTGACGCGCCGAAGTCGTTCGCCCGCACCAACGCGCGGGGCGTGCCGACGGCGGCGATCCTCGCCTCGGTGGTCTTCGGTTTCGTCGCGGTGTTCTTCAACTACTGGCGGCCGGACGACGTCTTCGCCTTCCTGCTCAACTCCTCCGGTGCGGTCGCGCTCTTCGTCTGGCTGGTCATCTGTGTGACCCAGCTGCGGATGCGCGGGATCATCCTGCGCGAGACGCCGGAGAAGCTGGTCGTACGGATGTGGCTCTTCCCGTACCTGACCTGGGCGACCATCGCGATGATCGTCTTCGTCCTCGGCTACATGGTCTACGACGGCGGCAGCGCGCGGGAGCAGGTCGTGCTCTCGCTCCTGGTGGCCGCCCTGGTGCTGGTGATCGCGCTGGTCAAGGACCGGTTCGCGAAGGCCGCGCACGAGGAGCGCGAGGAGATCGGGCACTGATCCGGATCGTCCCCGCCTGACGGAACGGTCAGGAACGACGGAAGGCTCTCCGTACGCCGATCAGCTCGGCGACGGAGAGCCTTCCCATGTCCGCTCGGGCTCAGCCCTTGTGGCCGAGGAGCTTCCACGCGGTGGGGAGCACTCCCATCGCGAGGGCCGCCTTGAGCGCGTCGCCGATGAGGAACGGGGTCACGCCGGCCGCGATCGCCTGCGGCAGCGTCATGCCGGTGGCGAGGGCGAGGTACGGCGCGCCCACCGCGTAGATGACCAGGGAGCCGAGCGCCATCGTGCCCGCCGTGCGGAGCACGGAGCGGTCGGCGCCGCGGCGGGCCAGGGCGCCGACGACGGTCGCCGCGAGCAGCATGCCGAGGATGTAGCCGAAGGACGGCATGCCGTAGCCGGAGGTGGCCTGGGCGAACCACGGCACGCCCGCCATGCCGGCGACCGCGTACACGGCCAGGGCGAGGAAGCCGCGGCGGGCGCCCAGCGAGGTGCCGACGAGCAGGGCGGCGAAGGTCTGGCCGGAGACCGGGACCGGGGAGCCGGGGACCGGGACGGCGATCTGCGCGGCGATGCCGGTGAGGGCGGCGCCGCCGACGACCAGCGCGATGTCGCGGGCGCGGCTGGCCGGCAGCAGGTCGGCCAGGACCGTTCCGGCGCGGAGGGAACGGACAGGGGCGGCGGCGGTGCTCATCGGTACTCCGCGAGGGTGAGGACGGGAGGGACAGGTTGACCGTAGTCGAGGAGTGAACGCTCGATCACCGTCAGCCGCCCACAAAGCGGAGGGGGAACGCTTCATGGAGATCACACAAAGGCGGGCGGCCAATCCTCGCGCCGCGTGATGCTTGTCACTGGGCACTCTCGCCGAGAGGCCCCTTTTGCGTCAGGGGACGATCACCGGAGAGACTGTGGGGTCTCCATAAACGCTTTCGAGAGCACGGCCCCTCATATGCACGACGCACCGCCCGCCGCCCCGGCTCCCCTCGCTCCCGAACCGGGGCCGCTCTCCCATGGGCTGAAGCAGCGTCATCTGACGATGCTCGGGCTCGGCGGTGTGATCGGCGCCGGGCTCTTCGTCGGTTCGGGGGCGGGCATCGCCGTCGCCGGGCCCGGCATCGTGCTCTCGTACCTGATCGCGGGCACGCTGGCGATGCTGGTCATGCGGATGCTCGGCGAGATGTCGGCGGCGATGCCCGCCTCCGGCGCCTTCTCCGTCCACGCCGAGCGGGCCCTCGGCCGCTGGGCGGGCTTCTCGGTCGGCTGGCTGTACTGGTTCCTGCTGGTGGTGGTGCTCGCCGTCGAGGCGACGGGCGCGGCGCGGATCGCGCACGGCTGGGTGCCGGGGATCCCGCAGTGGGGCTGGGTGCTGCTCTTCATGGTCGTGTTCACCGCGGCCAACCTCGCGGCGGTGCGCAACTTCGGCGAGTTCGAGTTCTGGTTCGCCGCGCTCAAGGTCGGCGCGATCGTCCTCTTCCTCGCCCTGGGGGTCCTCGCGATCACCGGACTGCTTCCGGACACCGACCCGGTCGGCGTGGTGAATCTGACGGGGCAGGGCGGATTCCTGCCGGGCGGCTGGGAGGGCGTGGTCTCCGGCGTCCTCGCCGTCGTCTTCGCCTTCGGCGGTCTGGAGGTCGTCACGATCGCGGCCGCCGAGTCGGACGACCCCGCCCGCAACGTGGCGCGGGCTGTGCGCAGCGCGGTCTGGCGGATCCTCTTCTTCTACGTCGGTTCGATGCTGGTCATCGTGACCCTGCTGCCGTGGACGTCGATGGAGCCGGGGCAGTCGCCGTACGTCGCCGTCCTGGACGCGATCGGGGTTCCGTCGGCCGGCCAGATCATGAACGTCGTGGTGTTCGTGGCGCTGCTCTCGGCGCTCAACGCGAATCTGTACGGGTCGTCCCGGATGGTCTTCTCGCTGGCCGAGCGCGGGGAGGCGCCGAAGGGGCTGCTGAGGGTCTCGGCGGGCGGGGTGCCGCGGCGCGCCGTGCTCGCCTCGGTGGCGTTCGGGTTCGTCTCCGTCCTGCTCAATCTGAAGTGGCCGGATTCGGTCTTCCTCTACATGCTCAACGCGGTCGGCGCCGTCCTCCTCTTCGTCTGGGGACTGATCGCGGTCTCGCAGCTGAGGCTGCGCCGCCGGATCGAGCGCGAGGCACCGGAGACCCTGACGCTGCGCATGTGGGGTTTCCCGTGGCTGACCTGGGCGGCCCTGGCCGCCATGGGAGCCGTACTGGTGCTGATGCTGACCGACGACGGAGCGCGGCCGCAGGTGCTCTGGTCGGGTGCGGCCACCGGCGCCGTCCTGCTGGTGGCGTGGGTGCGGGAGTCGCGCACGAAGCGGAAGTGAATCTTCACCTTGTGTGAAGGTCGTGCCCGTATAGCGGACATCCGTTCCCTGTAAGCGGTGCCCACACCCAGACTGTGGCGCGTTCCCCCGTACCGGCCAATGAACAGGGCGGCCCATGTCCCGGACCACCGCGCCCACGCCCGTCGACCGCAAGGACGACGGAGCGACTGCCTCGCACGGCCTCTCGCACGGCCTCAAGCAGCGCCACCTCTCGATGATCGCCCTGGGCGGCGTCATCGGGGCCGGCCTCTTCGTCGGTTCCGGTGCGGGCATCGCCGCCGCCGGGCCCTCGATCGTGGTCGCCTACGCGATCTCCGGGCTGCTCGTCATGCTCGTGATGCGCATGCTCGGCGAGATGTCGGCGGCCAACCCCGCCTCCGGCTCCTTCTCCGTCCACGCCGAGCGGGCCATCGGCCCCTGGGCCGGTTTCACCGCGGGCTGGGCCTTCTGGTTCCTGCTCTGCGTGGCCGTCGGCCTGGAGGGCATCGGCGCCGCCAAGATCATGACGGGCTGGTTCCCGGGCACCCCGGAGTGGGCCTGGGTGGCCCTCTTCATGCTGGTGTTCTGCGGCACCAACCTGGCGGCGGTGAAGAACTTCGGCGAGTTCGAGTTCTGGTTCGCCGCGCTCAAGGTCGGCGCGATCGTCCTCTTCCTCGGCATCGGCGTGCTCGCCATCGTCGGCGTGCTGCCCGGTGCGGACGCCCCCGGCGCCACGAACCTCACCGGGGACGGCGGCTTCTTCCCCAACGGCTCCGAGGGCCTGATCGTCGGCCTGCTCGCCTCCGTCTTCGCGTACGGCGGTCTGGAGACCGTCACCATCGCCGCGGCCGAGTCCGAGCACCCCGTCCAGGGCGTCGCCAAGGCGGTCCGTACGGCGATGTGGCGCATCGCGCTCTTCTACATCGGCTCGATGGCCGTCATCGTCACCCTCGTCCCGTGGGACGACAAGGCGGTGGTCGAGAAGGGCCCGTACGTCGCCACCCTCGACCACCTGGGCATCCCGGCGGCCGGCCAGATCATGAACGTGGTCGTGCTGATCGCCCTGCTGTCCGCCATGAACGCCAACATCTACGGCGCCTCCCGGATGGCCTGCTCGCTGGTCGACCGCGGCCAGGGCCCGAAGGCGCTGGGCCGTAAGTTCGGCGGCGTCCCGCGCCCGGCGGTGCTCGTCTCCTCGGTCTTCGGCTTCGTCTGCGTGCTGCTGAGCTACTGGCGTCCGGACGACATCTTCATCTGGCTCCTGAACACCATCGGCGCGATCATCCTCGTCGTCTGGTTCTTCATCGCCGTCTCGCAGCTGCTGCTGCGCCGCCGGACCGAGCGCGAGGCGCCGGAGAAGCTGGTCGTGAAGATGTGGGCCTACCCGGTGCTGACCTGGGTGGCGCTGGCCGGCATGGCGGCGATCTTCTTCCTGATGGCCCGCGACGAGGGCACCCGGGTGCAGCTGTACTGGACGGGCGGCCTGACCGTGCTGCTCGCCGCGATCGGCTTCGCGCTCCAGAAGGCGCGGCGGCCGGTGTCGCCGGACGCCTGAACAACCGGCGCGCGACCCACCCGTACGACGAGAACCCCCGGACCCGGTCGGTCCGGGGGTTCTCGCGTTCTCGCGTTCCCGTCACGGTTTCGCGACGCGAGACCTAGGCCCAAGGACTGATCAACTTCGCCCACTCCTGCTGCTAGCCTGCACTTGCATAGAGGTTGCAATAAGCACCAGCAGCGAGAGGCTCGGCACATGGCGATCTACACCCTTCCGGAACTGCCGTACGACTACGCGGCGCTGGAGCCGGTGATCAACCCGCAGATCATCGAGCTGCACCACGACAAGCACCACGCCGCCTACGTCAAGGGGGCGAACGACACCCTGGAGCAGCTGGCAGAGGCGCGCGACAAGGAGCAGTGGGGCGCGATCAACGGCCTGGAGAAGAACCTGGCCTTCCACCTCTCCGGCCACATCCTGCACTCCATCTACTGGAACAACATGGACAGCCCGAAGGACGGCGGCGGCGGCGAGCCGCTCGCCGCCGACGGTGTCGGTGAGCTCGCGGACGCGATCGCCGAGTCCTTCGGCTCCTTCGCCAAGTTCAAGTCGCAGCTGACCAAGGCCTCCGCGACCACCCAGGGCTCGGGCTGGGGTGTGCTCGCCTACGAGCCGATCAGCGGCCGGCTCATCGTCGAGCAGGTCTACGACCACCAGGGCAACGTCGGCCAGGGCTCGGTCCCGATCCTGGTCTTCGACGCCTGGGAGCACGCCTTCTACCTCCAGTACAAGAACCAGAAGGTCGACTTCATCGAGGCCATGTGGCAGGTCGTCAACTGGCAGGACGTGAACCGGCGCTACCAGGCGGCCAAGAACTCCGTACCGCTGATCTCCATCTGATCAGCCCCCCGTCGCCCTGCTCGTGATCGTCTTCTCAACCTTCACCGGCAGGCGGAAGAAGGACGACCCCCGCGAGGACGTGACTCGCGGGGGTCGTCTGCATCAGCGGAGGGCGTGTCAGCGAAGGTGCATCGCGACTACTCGAAGCTAGGCTCCGCCGTCCGGGTGCGCTTGATCTCGTAGAAGCCCGGCGTCGAGGCCACCAGGAGCGTGCCGTCCCACAGCCGGGCCGCCGCCTCGCCGCGCGGCGTCGGGGTCACCACCGGGCCGAAGAAGGCGACCTCCTCGCCGTCCGCGCCCGGTACGGAGATCACCGGGGTGCCGACGTCCTGACCGACCTTGTCGATGCCCTCCTTGTGGGAGGTGCGCAGCTCGGTGTCGTACGTGTCCTTGTCGGCGTACTCGACCAGGTCGGCCGGCAGGCCCACCTCGCTGAGGGCCGCGGCGATCGCCTCGCGCGTGGGGCCCTCGCCGTTGTTGTGGAAACGGGTGCCGAGCGCGGTGTAGAGCTTGCCGACGACCTCGTCGCCGTGCAGCTGCTGGGCGGCTATCACCACGCGGACCGGGCCCCACGCCTGGGTCTCCAGCATCTCGCGGTACTGCGGAGGGACCTCGTCGAGACGGTTCTCGTTGAGGACCGCCAGGCTCATGACCTTCCAGCGCACGTCGACCGGGCGCACCTTCTCCACCTCCAGCATCCAGCGGGAGGTCATCCAGGCCCAGGGGCACAGCGGGTCGAACCAGAAGTCGGCGGTGGTCCTGCTCTCGGACATGTCACTCCTCATGGACGTGCGTCTGTAGTGGATGTGGTGCGCCAGACGGAGCAACGTCACGGCGGGGGCGAGCCATTCCCGAGTGCCGGGCGTCAGCGGCACATGGGAGGATCGGTGCTGTTTCCAACGAGCCACGAAGGAGTGACCGTGCCCGGAGAGAATCTGTCCCGCGACGAGGCCCGCGAGCGGGCCGAGCTGCTGACCGTCGACGGGTACCAGGTCGCCCTCGATCTGCGCTCCGCGGTCGGCGAGTCCGGGGAGGGCGTGCGCACCTTCCGCTCGGTGACCACGATCCGCTTCCGCCGTACGGGCACGGGCTCGGCCACCTTCGTCGACCTGATCGCCCCGGCCGTGAACTCGGTGGAGCTGAACGGCCGCGCGCTGGACCCGGCCGTCGTCTTCGACGGCTCGCGGATCGCGCTGGACGGGCTGGCGGACGAGAACGTTCTGGTGGTGGACGCCCAGTGCGCCTACAGCCGGACCGGCGAGGGCATGCACCGCTTCGTCGACCCGGAGGACGACGAGGTCTACCTCTACACGCAGTACGAACCGGCTGACGCCCGGCGCGTTCACGCCAACTTCGAGCAACCGGACCTCAAGGCTCCGTACCGCTTCGAGGTGACGGCGCCCGAGGGCTGGACCGTCTGGTCGAACGGTGTGGGCGAGCGGGGCGCGGACGGTGTGTGGCGCTTCGCGGAGACGGCGCCCATCTCGACGTACATCACCTGTGTCGTCGCGGGGCCGTACCACTACGTCACCGACACGTACAAGCGCACGCTGGACGACGGGACCGAGCTGGAGATCCCGCTCGGCGCGATGTGCCGCAAGGGGCTCGCGAAGCACTTCGACGCGGACGACGTCTTCCTGATCACCAAGCAGGGCTTCGACTTCTTCCACGACAACTTCGACTACCCGTACCCCTTCGGGAAGTACGACCAGGCCTTCGTCCCCGAGTACAACCTCGGCGCGATGGAGAACCCCGGCATGGTGACCTTCCGCGAGGAGTACATCTACCGCGGCAAGGTGACGCAGGCAGCGTACGAGCGCCGGGCGAACGTCATCCTGCACGAGATGGCGCACATGTGGTTCGGCGACCTGGTCACCATGGTGTGGTGGGACGACCTGTGGCTGAAGGAGTCCTTCGCCGACTTCATGGGCTCGTTCTCGCTGGCGGAGGCGACCCGCTTCACCAACAGCTGGGTGACCTTCGCCAACAACCGCAAGGCGTGGGCCTACCGCGCCGACCAGCTGCCCTCCACGCACCCGATCACGGCCGACATCCGTGATCTGGAGGACGCCAAGCTGAACTTCGACGGCATCACGTACGCCAAGGGCGCGTCCGTCCTCAAGCAGCTGGTGGCGTACGCCGGACGGGACGCGTTCCTGGAGGGCGCGCGGCGCTACTTCAAGCGGCACGCGTACGGCAACACGCGCCTCGCCGATCTGCTGTCCGTACTGGAGGAGACCTCCGGCCGTGACATGAAGGCGTGGTCCCGCTCCTGGCTGCAGACCTCCGGCGTCAACGCGCTGACGCCGGTGGTGACGTACGACGCGGAGGGCCGGATCACCGAGCTGGCCGTCGTCCAGGACGGCGACGAGCTGCGCCCGCACCGGGCCGCCGTGGGTCTCTACCGGCTGTCGGTCGCGGGTGAACTGGTGCGGTACGCGCGGGCCGAGGCGGACGTCACCGGGGCTCGGACCGTCGTCGCCGAACTGGCGGGCGCCGAGCGGCCGGACCTCGTCCTCGTCAACGACGACGACCTCACGTACTGCAAGATCCGCTTCGACGAGCGGTCGCTGACCACGCTCCGGGCGCATCTGGGCGACATCACCGACCCGCTGGCGCGCGCGCTGTGCTGGTCGGCGCTGTGGAACCTGACGCGGGACGGTCTGATGCCGGCCCGGGACTTCGTGGCGGTGGTGCTGGAGTTCGCGGGCCGCGAGACGGACATCGGTGTGCTGCAGATGGTGCACGCCTGGACGCAGGCGGCGGTCACGCACTACGCGGCGGTGGAGTGGCGCGAGGAGGGCGGCCGGCTGCTCGCGGAGGGCGGGCTGCGCGAGCTGCGGCTGGCCGAGCCGGGCAGTGAACACCAGCTGACCTGGGCGCGGTTCTTCGCGGCGGTCTCCTCGTCGGACGCCGACTTCCAGCTCCTGGAGGGGCTCCTCGACGGCACGGCGAAGATCGACGGGCTGGACGTCGACCAGGAGCTGCGCTGGTCGTTCCTGGCACCGCTGGCCGCGCACGGCCGTGCGGACGAGGCGCGGATCGACGCGGAGCTGGCCCGGGACGACACCGCCACGGGCAAGCGCCACCAGGTCCGCTGCCTGGCGGCCCGGCCCTCCGCCGCCGTCAAGGCGCAGGCGTGGGCGCAGGTCGTCGAGTCGGACGCGCTGTCGAACGCGCTGGTGGAGGCGACGATCGCGGGGTTCGTCCAGCCCTCGCAGCGCGAGCTGATCGCGCCGTACGCGGAGAAGTACTTCGCGGTGATCGAACGGCTGTGGGCGGACCGGTCGATCCAGATCGCGATGGACGTGGTGCGGGGTCTGTTCCCCGGCCTGCAGGACAGCGAGGAGACGCTGGCGGCGACGGACGCGTGGCTCTCCGCGCACGCGTCGGCCCCGCCGGCGCTGCGCCGGCTGGTCCTGGAGTCACGGGACGACCTGGCGCGGGCGCTGCGCGCCCAGGCGTGCGATCGCGCGGCGGCGTAGGGAGGGCGCCGCACACCAGGCGAGACTTTCCGGACACGACCTAAGGCCTGCCCGGTCGGCGGATCGGCCCCGGCGACGAGCTCGGCTCGTGGCCGGGGCCGATCCATGGCGGCCCAGGTCCGGACTCGCGAGTGCCGGGACTGATCGGCAGTCGAACGTGCGTACTTTAGGACGAGCTTGTCCCTGAATGTCTACGGCTTTGTAACAGCGGTTAGCTGAAGCGCGGGCGGCGGAAGACCTTCCGCATGAACCACAACACCCCCATCACCCCCCGCCCCCTCCCCCGCACCGGCGACGACCGGATCCAGGAGGCGCTCCAGTACACCCGACGTCGCGGCGGTGTGCCGGCCCAGAGTGCCGAGGCGATGGTCACCGGCCTCGCCGCGCTCGTCCTGCACCGCTTCGCCTCCGCTCCCCCGCTGCTCTCGCTCGACCGGATCGACGTGCTGGTGCCCCGCACCCGCCGACTGCGGTCCACCGGCCGGGTGCGGGTCGTGCGCGCCCAGGACCTCCCCGAGCCGCTGGAGATCGGCGGGGTGCCCGTCGCGCCGGTCGCCCGGGCCCTGGCCGACGCGGTCTCGGCGCTCAGCGACGCGGGCGTGGTGCGCCGGCTGCTCACCGAGGCCGTACGCGCCGGTCACTGCGAACCCGGCGTGGTGGTACGCGAGCTGAGCCGCGAGCGGCTGCTGAACCGGCCGCATGTGGTGGACGCCGTCGACTCGCTGCTCGCCGAGGGCCGGGCCATCGCCGAGGAACGGCTCTACGAGATGGTGCGGGAGTTCGCCCTGCCCGACCCGATGTGGAACGTCGATCTGCGGCTGCCGGGCGGCCCGCATCTCGGCGGCCTCGACGCCTACTGGCCGGACCAGGCGGTGGCGGTGGAGCTGGACACCCGGGCGCCGAGACAGGACGACGACGCGCTGTGGTCCGAGTACACCCGTAAGCGCGAGCATCTGGAGCGGCTCGGCATCACGGTCGTCCACATCACCCCGCGCAAGCTGCGCGAGGCGATGGACCAGCAGGCCACGGTGGTCCGCACGGCCCTGATGGCCGCTACGCACCGGCAGCCCGCCGCCTACGTCGTCGTCCTCCCCCGGTAGCGGTTACTTCTTCGGCACCGTGCCGCAGAACTCGGCCTCGACGACGGTGTGGCTCTCGCCGGCCCAGTCGGCGTTGAAGTTCATGGCGAGCGTGTGCTCGCCGTCCCGGGTGGTGACGGCCTGCGAGGAGGAACCGTGGATGCCGCCGCCGTGGCCCCAGACCTCCTTGCCGCAGCTCAGCTTGACCTGCATGAGCCCGAGGCCGTAACGGAGCTCGGGAGCGCTCGGGTCGGTGGCGACCGTGTCGGTCAGCTCCCGCTGTTCCGCCTTCGGCAGGAGCTTGCCCTTGAGCAGGGCCCGGTAGAACGTCTGCAGATCACTGGAGTTGGAGATCATCTCGCCCGCCGCGTGGGCGAGGGACGGGTTCAGCTCGGTCACGTCGTGGACCCGGGTGGCGTTCGGATCGAGGGAGAGCTTCGAGTACGCCCGTGAGCTCGGCTTCGGCATCGTCACGTCGGTGCCGGGGACGCTGGTGGCACGCAGCTTCAGCGGCTTGATGATCCGGCGCTCGATCTCCTTGCCGTACGGACGGCCGGTGGCCTTCTCGATCACCAGGCCGGCCAGAACGTAGTTGGTGTTGGAGTAGTTCCAGCCGGTGCCGGGGGCGAAGTCCGGCTCGTGCGTCATCGCGACGGCGACGATCCGCTCCGGGGTCCAGGTGTCGTAGCGGTGCTCCAGGAACGCGGGCCCGAAGACCTTCTCCTGGAATCCCGGGTCCGAGGTGAAGCTGTAGACGCCGCTGGTGTGGTTGAGGAGCTGGCGGACGGTGATCTTCCGGCCGTCGTGGCCGTTGCCCCGGACCATGCCGGGCAGCCACTTCTCGACGGGGTCGTCGAGGTCGAGGCGGCCTTCGGCCTGGAGCTGCAGGAGGACGGTGGCGACGAAGGTCTTGGTGATGGAGCCGACGCGGTAGTGGTCCTTGCCACGGCGCTCGCCCGCGGTCCCGGTCCAGCCGGCGCGGCCGGTGCGTGCCTGCGCGACGGCTCCGGGAACGCCCGCCTCGACCGCCGCGTCGAGGGCCTGCTGGGTGGCGTGGTGGTCCTGCTTCTTCGGCGCGGTGGGCGCCGTCGCCGCGGCGGCGGGCGCGGCGAGGGCGGTGGCGGTGAGCGCGGCCACGGCGGTGGCTGCGAGAACGGTGCGGGTCATGGTGCGGTTCATGGTGCGTACGGCCGGCATGCGCGGGCTCCCCTGTCGTGCGTACTGCGGTCACGGGAGGGGACCGCGGTACGGGCGGTGACGGTTGAGCGGGGCCCGAACGGTTGAGCGGAAATCAGCCGTTCGCGGGATCGGCGCGCCGGGAGCGGCCGACCGGGGGGCGTTCGCGCCACAACTCAAGGCCGATGTCGACCAGTTCGACGCGTGCGAGGCCGGGGACGGCGGCGAGGGGATGCCAGGCGGCGAGATCGGTGGAGCCGTTGACCTCGTTGCGCAGGGAGCCGCCGGTGACGCGGGCCTCGTAGATGATCCGCAGCCCCTGGAAGTCGCCGGGGACGCCGAGCCGGCGCAGCCAGGAGCGGCGGATCGAGTCGATGCCGAGCAGGGCCGTGGGTTCGGTGAGGTACCCGGTCTCCTCCTCGACCTCGCGGACGACGGTTCGGACCGGTTCCTCGCCGTGGTCCATGCCGCCGCCGGGCAGCGTCCACTTCTTGGTGCCGTCGCCGGCCACCCAGCGGGCGAGCAGTATCTCGTCGTCGCGTACGCATACGGCGTAGGCCGCCACCCTCAACTCCGTCTTCATGCGCAGAGATTAGAACCAGTACGCCGGATACGCGCGCCCGGTGGCGCGGGCGCCGGCCAGGCCGACGGCGACGAGGAGGAGGCCGGCCAGGGCGAGCAGTCCGAGGAAGGCGAGGAACGGCGGATTCTCGACGGTGACGATCACGGCGGTCGCGGCGGCGGGCGAGTGCGGGGTGCGCGCCATCATCATCACGCCGAGCGCGAGCCCTCCGGCGACGGCGCCGCCCCAGACCCCCGGCCCGGCGACGGCGAGGACGGCGAAGCCGGTGAGCGCGGAGAGCAGTTGCCCGCCGACGACGGAGCGCGGCTGGGAGAGCGGCAGATCGGGCGCGCCGGCCACGAGTGCCATGCTCGCCGCGAGCGGCGGGATGAGCAGGGGCTCGTGGAGGACGGCGCCGACGGCGACGAGCACGAGCAGGGCGACGACGCTGACGGCGGTGGCCAGGGCCACGACCTGGGGGCGGGGCCGTGCGGGCGGTCGGGCGGGGACGGGCGCCGGGGCCGGGGCGGTCGTCATGAAGGGTCCTGGGTCAGAGGGTCCTGGGTCAGGGGCGGGTTGGCCGGGGAGTAGACGGGGGCGGACCAGCGCAGGGGGCTGGCGGACGGGGTCTCGACCGCCTGGGCGATACGGAAGCGGGTGCGCCGGCCGTCGGGGCCGTACTGGGTGTGGGCGACGCCGGTCAGCCGGAGCGTCGTGCCGGTGCTCCAGTCCAGGAAGAGCAGGCCGGCCCGGTCGTCGCCCTCCAGGTTGCCGAGGGTCAGGAACATCGCGTTGCCGGGGTAGTCCGGCCAGCTCAGCTCGGTCGGCGAGTCGACCCGGACGAAGCCGGGGTTGCCGCCCCGGTGGCTGGCGTCCGCGCCGTCCGGGGCGACGGTCGCGACGAAGAAGGTGTCTGCGGCGCGGACGAACCGCTCCTGGTCGGGGGTGAGCGCCCCGCCGCGCCGCTCGGCACCGGCGGGGGTGGTGAGGTCGGGTGCGTACAGGTCCCGCTTCTGGAGGTACTTCGGGCAGTTGGAGAAGACCTGGTCCGCCTCGACGACGAACCCGCGCCGGCTGGGGCGGGCGATGCCGTTCAGGCGCATCCGGCGGCGGGTGCGCGGGTCGAGGGCGATCGTGCCGACGGGGGTTCCGGCGGCGGTGCCCTCGGGGAGGGCGGCCGCCACGGAGATGGTGTGCGGGCCGGTCGCCCGCACGAAACCGGGCTCACCGGTGAGCAGCGAGCTCCAGACCCGCCCGGCGCCGTCCGCCGCGCCGATCACCAGCATCGGCTGCTGTCCGAGGAACGCGGCGGCGATGGTGGGGACGCCGTCGCGGATGGAGCGGGCGGCGTGGGCGGCGCGGTCGCGGACGCCTACGCGGTCCTGTACGGCGAGGGCGCCGGAGTTGTAGGGGTCCATGTCCTTCGAGGGGTCCTTCCCGGTCCGGGCGGGGTGGTGCGGGTGACAGGTGCCGCCGTGGTTGGTCAGAAGAATCCGCAGGTGGGGGCCGTCTCGTTCGGCGCCGTCGCGCCCTCCGCGCCCTTGCGCGCGTAGATCTCCAGACGGGTGCCGTCCGGGTCGTGGAAGAAGATGCCGCCGGACGCCGCGCCCTCGGCGTGGGCGACCACGCCCTCGTACGCGAACGAGGCGCCACGCGCCTTCAGTTCCGCCTCGGCCGCCGCGACCCGTTCGATCGACTCGGCCTCGAAGGCGAGGTGGTGCAGGCCCGCGCGGCCGCGGTCGTACGCACCCTCCGCCTGCTCCCAGAGCGTCACGACGAGCTGTCCGTCCTGACCGAGGAAGGCGTACCGCCTGCCCTCCTCCTTGCCCTCCCGCAGCACCTCGAAGCCGAGGACGTCGGCGTAGAAGCCGATCGAGCGCTCCAGGTCCGTCACGTTGAGCCCGACGTGGCCGGTGCGCAGCGTTCCGATCGCCGACATGGCGGTCCCCTTTTCGTCGATGGCCGGCCCGAGGCGGGCTAACCGCTGAATGGGACTTTAGGGGTTAGCCGCCGGGAGCGTCAACCGGTCACGTAAACTTGAAGGGTTAGCACGACGAGGAGGGCGTCCGCCATGACCGTTTCCGACCCCCGGCCGCTCACCGGCGAGCCCGTCTCCCTCGATCTGCTCAACACCCGCTGGAACGAGGACGGCACCGGCCAGGACCTGCTCACCGGCACCGACGGCCTCGCCGTCTGGCTCGCCGCCAACGGGCTGGACGACCGCTTCGCCGCCGACGCGGCCACCCTCCGCCACACCCTCGCCGCCCGTGACGCACTCGCCGGCCTCGTGGACCGGCCCGGCGACCCGGCCGCCGTCGCCCGCGTCGACGCGGTTCTGGGGCACGGCCGGATCCGGGCCACCCTCACCCCGGAGGGGCCGGGCGAGGAGGCCGAGTTCGAGGACGCCGCCTGGGGGCCCGGCTGGACCGCCGCCCGGGACTACCTCGACCTGCTGCGCACGGCGCCCGACCGGATCCGGGCCTGCGCCCACGAGGCGTGCGTCCTGCACTTCTTCGACACCTCGCGGAACGGGACCCGGCGCTGGTGCTCCATGGCCGTCTGCGGCAACCGGGCCAAGGCCTCGCGGCACTATGCCCGTACAAAAGACAACTAGTCCCCCCGCAGACAACCGGTCCCCCCGCCCGAGCCCTTCGGCTCGCCCCGGTTGAGGACGATTCATCCCTCGTGGCGCATGTCCCGCAGTGGCGGATGTGCGCCACACGCGCATCCCGCCACCGCTGGACTCTCCCCAAACCCCTGTCACTTACGAAAGGCTGAGCGGTCATCCGGTACCGAAATCCGGACCCTCTCTTTCACCACCAGGGATGTAAATGACCACCCCCGAAACTCAGAGCTCCATACCCGGGCGCTCGGCCCCCGGGCACAGACGCGCGGCACGCATCGCCGCCGCCGCCGGACTCGTGACCGCGCTCATCGCGGCCGGTGCCGCCCCGGTCCTGGCCGCCGATGACCCGGCGGCCACTCCGCCGGTCAAGTCCTCCGACTCCGCCGACAAGCTCGGCGCGACCGACGCGCAGCGCCTCTCCGAGGCCGAGGCCACCGGCGAGAAGAACGTCACCCTCCTCGTCGCCACCGCCCCCGGCGCCACCGAGCAGGTCGCCGGCCAGCTCGACGCCGTCCAGGGCGCCTCGGTCGGCAAGCGGGAGGACGGGCTCGGCTACGTCCGCGCCACCGTCCCCACCGCCAAGGCGGAGGCCGCCATCCAGGCGGCCGCCAAGCTCTCCTCCGTCCAGTCGATCGACCTCCAGGCCGAGATCAAGCTGGACGACCCCACCCCGGACGCGGGTGTCGCGGGCTCCGTCGAGGGCACGACCGTCACCTCGACGTACCCGGCCCCCGGCAAGAAGACCCCGGCGAAGAACCCGTACAACCCGGCCCACGAGACCGGCGCCGTGGAGTTCGTCGAGGAGCACCCCAAGGCCGACGGCCGCGGTGTGACCATCGGCATCCTCGACTCCGGTGTCGACCTCGGCCACCCGGCCCTGCAGAAGACCACCACCGGCGAGCGCAAGATCGTCGACTGGGTCACCGCCACCGACCCGCTGACCGAGGGCGACGCCACCTGGCGTGCCCAGGTCACCCCGGTCGCGGGCCCCGTCTTCACCGCCGCGAGCCAGAGCTGGAAGGCCCCCGAGGGCTCGTACCAGTGGAGCCGCTTCAGCGAGTCGATCACCGCGGGCGGCGACCCGGCCGGTGACATCAACCGCGACGGCGACAAGACCGACGTCTTCGGCATGCTGTACGACCCGGCCGCCGGGACCGTCCGCGTGGACTCCGACCAGAACAACGACTTCACGGACAACGCGCCGATGAAGCCGTACAAGGACGGGTACCAGATCGGCTACTTCGGTACCGACAACCCGGCCACCGAGGTCGTCGAGCGCACCCCGTTCGTCGTGGAGATCCGCAAGGACGTCGCGATGGACCCGCTCGGCGGCAGCTGGGTGGGCCAGAAGCGGGACTTCGTCAACATCGGCATCGTCGAGTCCTCCCACGGCACGCACGTCGCCGGCATCACCGCCGCCCACGGCCTGTTCGGCGGCAGGATGAACGGCGCCGCGCCCGGCGCGAAGCTCGTCTCCTCGCGCGCCTGCACCTGGACCGGCGGCTGCACCAACACCGCCCTCATGGAGGGCATGACGGACCTCGTCGTCAACCGCGGCGTCGACATCGTCAACATGTCGATCGGCGGCCTGCCCGCGCAGAACGACGGCGACAACGTCCGCGCCCGCCTCTACACCCGTCTGATCGACGAGCACGGTGTCCAGCTGGTCATCTCGGCCGGCAACTCCGGCCCGGGCATCAACACGATCGGCGACCCCGGCCTGGCCGACAAGGTCATCTCGGTCGGCGCGGCCATCTCCAAGGAGACCTGGGCCGCCAACTACGGCTCGGCCGTCGAGAAGAAGTACGCCATGTTCCCCTTCTCCTCGCGCGGCCCGCGTGAGGACGGCGGCTTCACCCCGACCATCTCCGGTCCCGGTTCGGCCGTGAACACCATCCCGACCTGGCAGGCGGGCTCGGGCGTGGCCGAGGCCGGCTACACGCTGCCCGCCGGTTACGGGATGCTCAACGGCACCTCGATGTCCTCCCCGCAGGTCGCGGGCGCGAGCGCGCTGCTGCTCTCCGCCGCGAAGCAGAAGGGCGTGGAGCTCTCCCCGCTCACCCTGCGCACGGCGCTCACCTCGACCGCCAAGCGGATCTCCGGTGTCGCGGCCCACGAGCAGGGCTCCGGCCTGATCGACATCAACGAGGCCTGGGAGTCGATCGAGGACGGCGCCACGGCGCACGACTACAAGGTCCAGGCCCCGGTCGACACGACGATCTTCCCGGCCCCGCGCACCGGCACCGGTGTGTACGACCGTGAGGGCGGCCTCAAGGTCGGCCAGAAGAAGGTCTACGACGTCACCATCACGCGCACGAGCGGCCCGAACCGGACCATCGAGCACGAGCTGGACCTGAAGTACAACGACGGCACCTTCCGGATCCTCGGCGACGACGAGGTCGACCTGCCGCTGAACAAGCCGGTCACCGTCAAGGTCCAGGCCCGGCCCACCACGGCCGGTGTGCACAGCGTGATCCTGGAGGCCGACGACGAGCGCACCGAGGGCGTCGACAAGCAGATCCTGTCGACCGTCGTCGTCGCGAACGACCTGGTCGCACCCGGCTTCGGCGCCTCCGCCACCGGCTCGGTGCAGCGCAACAGCCACAAGTCGTACTTCGTGACCGTCCCGGCGGGCGCCAAGTCCCTGGAGGTCGCCCTCGGCGGTCTCAAGGACAAGAGCCAGACCCGGTTCATCGCGATCCACCCGTACGGCGTGGCGATCGAGTCCACCGCGTCCACCGCGTGCTACCCGCACTACAACCCGGCCAACACCTGCCGTCCGGACCTGCGTTCGTACGCCAACCCGACGCCGGGCGTCTGGGAGATCGAGGTCGAGTCGCGCCGCACCTCGCCCGACCTGGACAACCCGTTCAAGCTGGACGTCCAGGTGCTCGGCGCCGCCTTCGACCCGGCGGTGCAGACCGTCGCCGAGGCGAAGGTCGGGACCCCGGCGCCGGTCGAGTGGAAGGTCACCAACAAGTTCGCCGCGATCAACGGCGCGCTGAAGGGTGGCTCGCTCGGCTCGGCCAAGGTCGAGACCCCGACCATCAAGCACCACGAGCAGCAGACGAAGACCGTCACCATCGGTGAGGGTGTCGAGCGGCTCGATGTCGTGATCGGCAACACCTCGGACAAGGCCGCCGACCTGGACCTGACGGTCCTGCTCGACGGCAAGCAGGTGGGCCAGGCCGCGGACGGCGACTCGGAGGAGGCCGTCTCGCTGGTCAAGCCGGCCGCCGGTACCTACACCATCGTGATCGACGGCTACTCGGTGCAGGCCGAGGGCGGCACGACCTTCGACTACAAGGACGTGTACTACTCGTCCTCGCTCGGCAGCGTCCGGGTCGACGCGTCGAAGCCGGTGACGCTGGCCAACGGCGCGAGCGCCCAGGTCGGCGCCGAGGTGCTGGTCGCCGGTGCCGCGCCCGAGGGCCGGCAGTTCTTCGGCGAGGTCCAGCTGCTGAACGCGCGCGGCACGGTCGCGGGCTCCGGCAGCGTCGTGATCGGCAAGGTCACGCCGTGATCGTCTAGGTCACGCCGTGGTCGCCCAGGCCACGACGTGACACACGCCGCACCAGCGGTGAACACCCGCTGAGCGGGTAGGGGGCGGGCGCCGGAACCGGCGCCCGCCCTTCCTATGTCCCGACCCTTGGACAATGGATTGGACAAGGCGCCCGGTGCCATACGCATCATGGACCGGCAGCACCCTGCACAAACGTACGGAGGAGTCCCCGTGAAGGTCGGAATCGTCGGAGCCACCGGTCAGGTCGGCACAGTCATGCGCAAGATCCTGACCGAGCGCAACTTCCCGGTCGACGAGCTGCGGCTCTTCGCCTCCGCCCGCTCCGCGGGCACGGTCCTCGACGGGGTGACGGTCGAGGACGCCTCCACCGCCGACTACACCGGCCTGGACATCGTGCTGTTCTCCGCCGGCGGCGCCACCTCCAAGGCGCTCGCGGAGAAGGTCGCCTCCCAGGGTGCCGTGGTGATCGACAACTCCTCCGCCTGGCGGCGCGACCCCGAGGTGCCGCTGGTGGTCTCCGAGGTCAACCCGCACGCGATCAAGGACCGCCCCAAGGGGATCATCGCCAACCCGAACTGCACCACGATGGCCGCGATGCCGGTCCTCAAGCCGCTCCACCAGGAGGCCGGCCTGACCGCGCTCGTCGCCACCACCTACCAGGCCGTCTCCGGCTCGGGTGTGGCGGGCGTGGCCGAGCTGCGCACGCAGGCGTGCGCCGTGGCGGAGAACGCCGACCAGCTGGCCTTCGACGGCGAGGCCGTCGAGTTCCCCGAGCCCGCCGTCTACAAGCGTCCGATCGCCTTCAACGTCGTCCCGCTGGCCGGCTCGATCGTCGACGACGGCACCTTCGAGACCGACGAGGAGCAGAAGCTCCGCAACGAGTCCCGCAAGATCCTGGAGATCCCGGAGCTCAAGGTCTCCGGCACCTGCGTCCGGGTCCCGGTCTTCTCCGGCCACTCCCTCCAGGTGAACGCCCGCTTCGACCGCCCGATCAGCGTCGAGCGCGCGTACGAGCTGCTCAAGGACGCCGAGGGCGTCGAGCTCTCCGAGATCCCCACCCCGCTCCAGGCGGCCGGCAAGGACGCGTCGTACGTCGGCCGGATCCGCGTGGACGAGACGGTGGAGAACGGTCTCGCGCTCTTCCTCTCCAACGACAACCTGCGCAAGGGGGCCGCCCTGAACGCGGTGCAGATCGCGGAGCTGGTGGCCCAGGAGCTCAAGGGCGCCTGATCCTCCTCGCGGCCGACCGGCCCGGAACCTGGCCGACCGGCCTGGAACCTGCCTCCGGCGGAATTCGGACAACGCGTTCGAATACCCTCCGCCGGGTGGCAGGATCCGACCATGACCCACTTACCGAAGGGCGCCGACATCCCGGTGCCGGAGCGGGCCCTCCAGGTCGCGGTCGCCTGGCGGACCGGGCCCGGAGTGCCCGACGTGGACATCTCGGCCCTGCTGCTCGACGCGGGCGGACGGGTGCGGGGTGACACCGACCTCGTCTTCTACAACCACGGCAAGCACGCCTCGGGCGCCGTACGGCACCTGGGCAGGTCCGCGCCCGGGGAGCCGGGCTCCCCGGCCGCGGACTGGCTGTGGCTGGATCTCGCGCGGGTGGAGCCGTCCGTCGAGCGGATCCTGATCGCCGCCTCCGCCGACGGCGGCGTCTTCGGCCAGGTGCCGGCCCTGGACATCCGGGTCACGGACACGGCGGGCGCCCCGGCCGCGTACTTCGCCCTCGGCGGCGCGACGACGGAGACGGCGTTCCTCTTCGGCGAGTTCCTCCGCCGGGACGGCGGCTGGAGGTTCCGCGCCGTGGGCCAGGGGTACGTGTCGGGGCTCGCGGGCCTGGTGACGGACTTCGGCATCGTGGTGGAGGCCCCGCCGGAACCCCTCCCCGGCCCCGGCTACGTCCCGCCCCCTCCCCCGGCCGCCGGTGACGACCCGCCCGCCGTGCCCGCCGCCCCCGTCGATCCCTTCTCCGTCCCCTTCCGCCCCTCCACCCACCAGGGCCGCGGCAAGGAGACCGTGCGCTGCGACCCCGCCATCCCGCCCGGCTGGGCGCTCCTGGAGATCCAGACCTCCCACTCGATCTCCACCACCATCGAGTCCTGCGACGAGCACGGCCGCGCCGCGGAGTTCCTGCTCACCGCGTACGAGGACGACGTCCGGGCGCGCACCGTCGCCGTCGTCCCCCGCGGCCGGCCCCTGACCCTGCGGGTCGAGGCCGACACCCCCTGGAACCTGCGGGTCCTGCCGCTCACCCACGCACGCCGTTTCGACGGCCGCATCGAGGGCGTCGCGCACGATCTCGTCGTCTACGACGGGCCGCCGGCCGTCCTCGACTTCGTCCACCACGGCCGGTCCGACTTCACCGTCCACCAGCACACCCCGCCCGCCGAGCCCGCCTACGACGCCGAGGACCAGGAGCTCCTGGTCAAGGAGGTCGGGCAGGTCCGGGTCAGCGCTCCCGTGTCCGGGCCGGCACTGCTGCGCATCAGCGGGGACGGGCCCTGGAAATGCTCGGTGCGCCGGTGAGTACGCCGTGGAAGGATGGGCCAAACGTCACGAAACCGAGGAGTTGACCGGGTGCCTGGCACAAACCTGACCCGTGAAGAGGCGCGGCAGCGGGCGAAGCTGCTGACCGTGGACGCGTACGAGGTCGCACTGGACCTGTCCGGTGCGCAGGAGGGCGGCATCTACCGGTCCGTCACCACCGTCCGCTTCGACTGCGCCGAGGCCGGCGCCGAGACCTTCATCGACCTCGTCGCCCCCGCCGTGCACGAGGTCGTGCTGAACGGCCGCGAGCTCGACGTGGCCGCCGTCTTCCGGGACTCGCGGATCAAACTGGCCCATCTCCACCAGGGCGCGAACGAACTGCACGTCGTCGCCGACTGCGCGTACACCAACACCGGTGAGGGCCTGCACCGGTTCGTCGACCCGGTCGACGACCAGGCCTATCTGTACACGCAGTTCGAGGTGCCGGACGCCCGCCGGGTCTTCGCGGCCTTCGAGCAGCCGGACCTGAAGGCGACCTTCCAGTTCACCGTGAAGGCGCCGAGCGGCTGGACGGTGATCTCGAACTCGCCGACGCCAGAGCCCAAGGACGACCTCTGGGTCTTCGAGCCGACCCCGCGCATCTCGACGTACATCACCGCGCTGATCGTCGGCCCGTACCACTCGGTGCACTCCTCCTACGAGAAGGACGGGCAGACGGTCCCGCTGGGCATCTACTGCCGCCCGTCGCTGGCCGAGTACCTCGACTCGGACCACATCTTCGACGTCACGCGCCAGGGCTTCGACTGGTTCCAGGAGAAGTTCGCGTACGACTACCCCTTCGCCAAGTACGACCAGCTCTTCGTGCCCGAGTTCAACGCGGGCGCGATGGAGAACGCGGGCGCGGTCACCATCCGCGACCAGTACGTCTTCCGCTCGAAGGTGACGGACGCGGCGTACGAGCGCCGGGCCGAGACGATCCTGCACGAGCTCGCGCACATGTGGTTCGGCGACCTGGTCACCATGGAGTGGTGGAACGACCTGTGGCTGAACGAGTCGTTCGCCACCTACACCTCGGTCGCCTGCCAGGCCTCGGTGCCGGGCACCCGCTGGCCGAACGCCTGGACCACCTTCGCCAACGCGGAGAAGACCTGGGCGTACCGCCAGGACCAGCTGCCCTCCACGCACCCGATCATGGCCGAGATCAACGATCTGGAGGACGTGCTCGTCAACTTCGACGGCATCACGTACGCCAAGGGCGCCAGCGTGCTGAAGCAGCTGGTCGCGTACGTCGGTGAGGACGAGTTCTTCAAGGGCGTGCAGGCGTACTTCAAGGCGCACGCCTTCGGCAACACGCGCCTGTCGGATCTGCTGGGCGCGCTGGAGAAGACCTCCGGCCGTGACCTCAAGGCCTGGTCGAAGGCGTGGCTGGAGACGGCCGGCATCAACATCCTGCGCCCGGAGATCGAGACGGACGCCTCCGGTGTCATCACCTCGTTCGCGGTCAGGCAGGAGGCGCCCGCGCTTCCCGCCGGCGCCAAGGGCGAGTCGATCCTGCGTCCGCACCGGATCGCGATCGGCTTCTACGACCTGGACGAGGCCGGCAAGCTGGTCCGTACGGAGCGGGTCGAGCTGGACGTCACCGCCACCGAGCTGACCTCCGTGCCGCAGCTGGCGGGCAAGGCCCGACCGGCGGTCGTGCTGCTCAACGACGACGACCTGTCGTACGCCAAGGTCCGGCTCGACGAGGTGTCGCTGAAGAACGTCACCGCGCACCTCGGGGACTTCACCGAGTCGCTGCCGCGCGCCCTGTGCTGGGCCTCGGCCTGGGACATGACCCGCGACGGCGAACTCGCCACGCGCGACTACCTGGAGCTGGTGCTCTCCGGCATCGGCAAGGAGAGCGACATCGGCGTCGTCCAGTCGCTCCAGGGGCAGACGAAGGCGGCCCTGGACCTGTACGCGGCGCCGGAGTGGCGCGAGACGGGCCTGAACCGGTGGACCGAGGCGACGCTGGCGCATCTGCGCGCGGCCGAGCCGGGCAGCGACCACCAGCTGGCCTGGGCGCGGGCGTTCGCGGCGACCGCCCGCACGCCGCAGCAGCTCGACCTGCTCGCCGGTCTTCTGGAGGGCCGGGAGACGATCGAGGGCCTGGCCGTCGACACGGAGCTGCGCTGGGTGTTCGTGCAGCGGCTCGCGGCGGCCGGGGTGTACGACGAGCCCGAGATCGCCGGCGAGCTGGCGCGCGACAGGACGGCGGCGGGCGAGCGCCACGCGGCGACCGCCCGGGCGGCCCGTCCGACGGAGGCGGCGAAGGCCGAGGCGTGGGCGTCGGTCGTGGAGTCCGACAAGCTGGCGAACGCCGTGCAGGAGGCGGTGATCGGCGGCTTCGTCCAGACCGACCAGCGCGAGCTGCTGGCGCCGTACACGGTGAAGTACTTCGCCTCCATCAAGGGCGTCTCGGAGACCCGCAGCCACGAGATGGTCCAGCAGATCGTGGTGGGCCTCTACCCGACGATCCAGGTATCGCGGGAGACCCTGGACGCCACCGACGCGTGGATCGAGGCGAACGACCCGTCCCCGGCGCTGCGCCGGCTGGTGACGGAGTGCCGCGCGGGCGTGGAACGCGCCCTGAAGGCCCAGGCGGCGGACGCGGCCGCGGCTCGCTAGGGACTGGTGAAGACGCCGACAGGGGCGCCCTCCCCCGCGGGGCGCCCCTGTCGGTGTGCTCTCGGTGTGCCTTCGGTGGGCTTGAGGTCCGCCCGGCGGGCGGGCGTCGGCACGCGGCCGCGCCGCCGGGCGGAAACCGGTGTCAGCCGCTCAGCTGCTGGTGGCGGCGGCGCAGGTCGGCCGCGCCCTGCTCCGTGAGGGTGCCGTGGAGCCGCATGCGGGCCACGCCCCCGTCGGGGAAGGCGTCGAGGCGGACATGGGTGACGACGGCCTGGGCCGGGAGCTTGAAGCGGTGCAACGTGTCGGGCTGGAGCCTGGTCCGGGGGATGATCTCGAACCATTCGCCGGCCTCGCCGTCGCGGCCTTGGAGGGCGATCCAGCCGGCCGAGTTGCCCTTGAGGTAGGCGGTGTCGATCTCGACGGCGCGCACGGCGCCCTGGGCGGCGAGCCGGAAGCGGACCCAGTCGTTGGTGCCGCGGACCCGGCGGCGGCGGTTCTCCCAGCCGTCGTCCATCTTGCGGGAGGTGCCGGGCAGGATGATCTGGGTCGGTGAGGAGTAGAACCTGTCCGACGCGTCCTCGTACACCCCGCCGTTGAGTACGGAGACAAGGTCGAGGGTGCCGAGCAGCTCCAGCCACTCGGGGTCGGGCACGACCTCGCCGTGGACCCGGAGCCGGGCGATGCCGCCGTCGGGGTGCTGGCAGAGGCGGATGTGGGTCCAGCGTCGTTCGCTGTCGATCGCGAAGCCGTTGGCGGCGTGGCCGCGGACGGGGGTGGGCGGGACGATCTCCTCCCACTTCACGTCGTCGGCGAGGAGCTGCTCGGGGCTGGGCGAGCCTTCGACGGCCGTGGCCTGGACGGAGACGCGCTGGGGGTAGTTGCCGCGGAAGTGGGCGGTGTCGACGACGATGCCCCGGATGACGCCGGGGGCGCCGAGGCGGACGATCGCCCAGTCGTGGTCCTCGGGGGCGGGGAAGACGTTCTCGGCGTCGGCGCCACGGCGGCGGCGGGTCTCCCAGCCGTCCATGATCTTGCCCTTGTGACCGAAGTGCTCCGGGTCGAAGACGGCGCGCTCGCGGACGAGGAGGTTCTCCCGCTCGGCGAAGAACTCGTCGTTGGCGGCGACGACACCGGCGCCGAGACGGCGGTCGGCCAGGTCGACCAGCTCGGTGAAGGGGAAGTCACCGGTGCGGTAGTCGGCGTACGGGTCGCCGCCGCCGTAGGGGGCGGCGTCGTTGGCGTGCGGATCCTGGTCCTGGCTCGTCTGGAAGGTCATGCCCCGACCTTCCCGCGCCGGGAGCCCTCAGGTCCATCGAATGTTTTCGATGGACGTTTTCAGTTCTACTGAACGGTCTCGCGCGCTGCCGCGGCCTGCCGGAGCGCCGTGAGGACCCGGGCGACGGCGGGGCCCTCCTCCGCCCCGCGCCGTACCGCCGCGACGACATGGCGGCGCGGCTGGTCGGCGGAGAGGACGCGCATCACGACGCCCGCGCGCCGTTCGGCGGAGGCCATGCGGGGCACGAGGGCGATCCCCATGCCGGCCTCGACCATGGCGAGGATCGCGGTCCAGCCCGCCGCGCTGTGGGCCTGCTCGGGCACGAAGCCGGCGGCCTCGCAGGCGGCGGTGGTGATCTCGGACCAGGGGCCGGAGCCGCCGAAGATCCAGGGCTCGGCGGAGAGGTCCGCGAGCCGCAGCCCGGGTGCGCCGGCGAGCGCGTGCCCGCTGGGCAGGGCGACGTCGAGCGGGTCGGCGAGCAGGGGGACGCGGCTGAACTTGGGGTCGCGTACGGAGGGGGCGTGGGCGGCGAGCGAGAGTGCCAGGTCGACCTCGCCCGCGGTGAGCAGTTCGTACGCCTCCGCCGCCTCGGCCTCGCGGACGCGGACGCCGAGCCCGGGGTGGGCGGTCCGAAGCTGCTGGACGGCGGGGACGACGAGCGCGGGCACGGCCGTGGAGAACGCCGCGACCCGCACCTCGCCCGCCTCACCGCGCAGATACCCGTCGAGTTCGGCGTCAGCCCGCTCGAGTTGGGCGAAGACGGCCTCCGCGTGCCGGAGCACCAGATGGGCGGCGTCGGTGAGCCGGACCCGGCGGCCCTGTGCCTCCAGGAGCTGGACGCCGAGTTGCCTGGCGAGGTTGGTCAGCTGCTGGGAGACGGCCGAGGGGGTCATGAGCAGAGCCTCCGCGGTCGCGGTGACGGTGCCGCGATCACGGAGGGTACGGAGGATCTGGAGCTTCTTGATGTCCCACTCGGTCATGGGGCGCAACCTATCGGGCGGTTCGTTTCCGGTGGGCCGAGGCCAGGGCGACTCCGCCGAGGATGAGGGCCATGCACGCCCCGCCGAGCAGTCCCAGCTCCTCGCCGAGGAGCACGTACGAGAGCAGGGCGACGCAGACCGGCTGGAGGTAGTACACGGCTCCGGCGCGGGCGGCGCCGATCAGGGCGATGGCCTTGTTCCAGGCGAAGAAGGCGACGGCGGAGGAGAGGACGCCGACGTAGAGCAGGGGGCCCACGGTGCCGGTGGCCGGCTCGAAGCCGCCTTGGACGGCGAGGCTGATCGCGTACGCGGGCAGCAGCATCAGCGCGCCGAGCACGAAGGTGGTGAGGAGGAAGGCGAGGGGGTCGATCTCGGTGGGCTTGCGCTTGAGCAGGGCGCTGTAGGAGGCGAAGGAGAGGGCGGCCGCGAACATCCACAGGTCGCCGGCGGTGAGGTCGATCGTGAGCGAACCCCTGCCGACGAGCAGCAGCACCCCGAGGGCGGCGAGCAGCATCCCGGCGGTGCGGCGCGCGCCGAGACGTTCGCCGCCGAGGCGGGAGAAGAGCGCCATGATCACCGGCGACGCGGCCATGATCATGCCCATGTTGGAGGCGGAGGTGGTCAGTCCGGCCTGGTGCACGAGGGTGTTGTAGAGGGCGATGCCGAACAGCGAGGCGAGGGCGACGAAGCCGAAGTGGCGGCGGATGAGGGCTCGTTGGCTCCAGGTCCGCCGGGCGGCGAGCGGGGCGACGGCGAGGAGGGCGATGATCCAGCGCCAGAAGACGGCCTGCACGGGCGGGACGGAGTCGGCCATGTCCCGGGTGGCGACGAAGCTGCCGGACCAGACGACCGTGGCGACGAGCGCGAGGAGAAGGCCGAGGCCGGCTCCCCGCGCGAGGTTCTCCGCGGTGGCCGGCTCGTCGGTCGTCCTCGGTGCGGTCCGGACGCGGTCCAGGAGTGCCACGGTGGTCCTTTCTGTTGCGTGGCCCTACCGTCGCACCCTCGGACCATCCAGGTCCATCGAAAGTTTTTCACTTATTATTTCAGCAGAACTGAATGGTCCACGCTTCGGCGTACGGGGGCTCAGCTGGCCCGTCACCGTGGCACTGAAGGCGATCACCATGCCGAGCAGTTGCACCGGGCCGAGGGCCTGGCCGAGCGCCGCCCAGCCGATGACGGCCGCGGTGATCGGCGAGAGCGGGCCGAGGAGGGTGGCGGAGGAGGCGCCCAGCCGCTCGATGCCCCGGAACCAGAGGACGTAGGAGATCGCGGTGTTGCCGAGCGCGAGGTAGACGTAGCCGCCGAGGTTGGTCCCGGTGAGGGCGGGCGGGGCGCCCTCGATCAGGAGCGCGATCGGCAGGATCATCAGGCCGCCCGCGGTGAGCTGCCAGCCGGTGAGCGCGAGGGCGCCGATCCCCTCGGGGCGGCCCCAGCGCTTGGTGAGGACGACGCCCGCGGACATCGAGAGGGCGGAGAGGAGCCCGGCGGCCACGCCGACGAGGTCGAGGGCGGCGCCCGCCTTGAGCACGACGAGACTGACGCCGAAGGCGGCGGCAACGGCCGTGAGCAGGGAGCGCACGGTGGGCCTGTCACCCAGGAGGAGGGCGGCGAGGCCGACGACGAAGAGGGGGCCGACGGAGGCGACGACCGCGGCGACGCCGCCGGGGAGCCGGTACGCGGCGAGGAAGAGCAGTGGGAAGAAGGCGCCGATGTTGAGGCCGCCGAGGACCGCCGCCTTCCACCACCACGCACCCCTCGGGAGCTTGCGGGTGACCGCCAGGAGCAGGAGCCCGGCGGGCAGGGCGCGCATCAGTCCGGTGAAGAGCGGCCGGTCGGGCGGCAGGAACTCGGTGGTGACGACATAGGTGGAGCCCCAGGAGATCGGGGCGAGGGCGGTGAGTGCGACGACGGCGGCCTTGCGGGACATGACGGTTCCCCCTGATCCGGAATGCCGGGGCTCGCGCCCCTGCGGGACCCGGACCACTTGGCTTGACGGTAATTAACTTAGCAATAAGCTACTTACTTGCAAGTGGCTTTCTTGTCATCGAGCGGAGAGAGGGAGGAGACTGACGCCATGGAGAAGCACACCCCGGGCCCCGGCCCCGCCCACGACCCCGTCGACGCGATCATCGACCAGTGGGCTGCTGTCCGGCCCGATCTGGAGACCCTCCCGATGGCCGTCTTCGGGCGGATCTACCGGCTGGCCGCCGCCATGCGCGGCCGGGTGGAGAAGGCGTACGCGCCGTACGGCATGGGGCTCGGCGAGTTCGACGTGCTGGGGACCCTGCGCAGGTCCGGGGAGCCGTACACGCTCTCACCGCGTGAGCTGGCCGCCACGCTGATGATCACCACCGGCGGGATGACCGGCCGGCTGGACAAGCTGGAGAAGGCGGGACTGCTCAGCCGCAGCCCCGACCCGAACGACCGGCGCGGGCTGCGGGTCACCCTGAGCGAGCACGCCCGGGAGCTGGTGGACCAGGCCGTCGGGGCCGGTCTCGCCCAGCAGCGGGCGGCCCTGGAGTCCGCGCTCACCGAGGAGGAGGCGGAGCAGCTGGCCGGACTGCTGCGCAAGCTGCTGGCGACCACGGCCTGAACGCACGTGCGGGGCGCCACGGCCGTGAACGCACGCGAGGGCGCCGCGGCCCGGACGCGCACGACGGCGCCGCACGGCCGGAAAGCACGCGAGGGCGCCGCACGGTATCGCGTACCGTGCGGCGCCCTCGCGGGGAACGTCGAGGAGGCGGTCAGGCCTTCTTGGACTTGTCGAGCACCATGACCAGACCGGCGATCACCAGGAACAGCACGATCGGTGCCGCCACGTACAGGCCGAGCGTCTCGACGACACTCAGCTTGGGGGCCGGGTCGTCACCGTCGTCGCGGGTGAGCGCGAGCGCGGGGGACGACATGAGCAGCATCATCAGCGTCGTACCGGCCGCGACAGCACCGGCGCGCAGGGCGTTCTTCTTGTCCACGGTGCAAACGTAGCGAACGCCTAAACGGGCCGCGCGCCCGGGGGTGCCGTACGGGGCCCGAACACGCTCAGCAGCCGGTGCAGCCGCGGCGAGGCGGCGAGCTGCTCCAGGCTGAGCGGCTGGCCGTCCGGACCGGCGACCGGCAGCCGCCAGTTGGGGTACTGGTCCCAGGTCCCCGGCAGGTTCTGCGGGCGCCGGTCCCCCACCGCGTCCGGCAGCCACACCCCCACCATCCGGGCCGGGGTGCGCAGCAGGAACCGGTGCACCGCCCTGATCTCCGCCTCCTCGTCCCCCGGACCCTCCGGGAGCAGCCCGAGCCGCTCCAGCAGGCGGAGCCAGTCGCGGGTCTCGGCCGCGTCCCTGCTCCGTTCTCGCTGCAGGTCCCCGGTGAGCAGACCGAGCCGGTGGCGCAGCGCCACATGGTCGCCGCTGAGGCGGGCGGCGGTCGAGGGGAGGTCGTGCGTGGTGGCGGTGGCCACACAGTCGGCGCGCCAGGCCTCGGGCGGCAGCGGGCGGCCCGTGCCGGCCCAGTCCCGCTCGAACCAGAGCACGGACGTGCCGAGGACCCCGCGCCGGGACAGTTGCTCGCGCACGCCCGGCTCGACCGTGCCGAGATCCTCGCCGATCACGACGGCGCCGGCCCGATGGGCCTCCAGGCAGAGGACGGCGAGCATGGCCTCGGCGTCGTAGCGGACGTAGGTGCCCTCGGTGGGCTCGCGCCCCTCGGGGACCCACCAGAGCCGGAACAGGCCCATCACATGGTCGATGCGCAGGGCGCCCGCGTGGCGCAGCAGCTCCTTCAGGAGTCCGCGGTAGGGGGCGTGGCCGGAGGCGGCCAGGGCGTCGGGACGCCAGGGCGGCAGCCCCCAGTCCTGGCCCAGGGCGTTGAAGGCGTCGGGCGGGGCGCCGACCGACATGCCCGCGGCGAAGGCGTCCTGCTGGGCCCAGGCGTCGGAACCGTCGGGATGGACGCCCACCGCGAGGTCGTGGACGACGCCGATGTCCATGCCGGCCTCGCTCGCCGCCGCGCCCGCGGCGGCGAGCTGGCGGTCCGTCAGCCAGGCGAGCCAGCAGTGGAAGTCGATCCGGTCGGGCAGCCCGTCGCCCGGCCCCGCGCCCGCGCGGACCGCCGCCTCGGCGGAGCGCGGCTCCCGCAGCTCCTCCGGCCAGGTGCGCCAGTGGTGACCGTGGCGCTCGGCGAGCGCGCAATAGGTCGCGTGGTCCTCCAGGGCCCGGCCGCGCTCGGCCAGGAAGTCGCGGTAGTCGGCGCGTCTGCCGGGGCCGAGCTCCACGGTCCTGATGAGCTCCAGGGCGCGCCGCTTGACCTCCCATACCGCGTCCCGGTCGATCAGGGCCCCCTTGCGCAGGACCCGTTCGCGCAGCTCGGCGGCGTCGGTGAGGACGGAGTCCAGTTCGGCCCGGTATTCGGGGGCCACGTGCGCGTACTCCGGGATGTCCTCGATCCGCAGATGGACGGGGTCGGGGAAGCGGCGCGAGGACGGGCGGTACGGGGAGGGGTCGGTGGGCGCCCCGGGCACGGCCGCGTGCAGCGGGTTGACCTGGACGAACCCGGCGCCGTGCGTCCGGCCCGCCCAGGTGGCGAGCTCCCGCAGGTCGCCGAGGTCGCCCATGCCCCAGGAGCGGGTGGACAGCACGGAGTACAGCTGGACGAGCAGGCCGAAGGACCGCCGCTCCGGGCGGGGCACGCGCGCGGGGGCGACGATCAGCGTGCTCCGTCCGCCGCGCCCCTCGGGGGCGACGGCGTCGACCGTGTGGACGCCGGGCGGCAGCCCGTCCCAGTCCTCGCCCTCCACCACGTCGCCCGACTCGGTCGTGACCCGCAGCCGGGTGCCGGGCGGCAGGTCCTCCGGCGGGCGCACCGGGCCCGCGGGGTCCTCCCGCCAGCGCACCAGGGTGGCGGGCAGCAGGCGCTCCCGCTCGGCCCGCAGGGCCGTCTCGAGCGCGGCGTCGAGCGCCTCCGGCGTGGAGGCGTCGACGTCCAAAGCGCCGAGCACGGCCACGACCGTGGCGTCGGGCACCCGGACGGTGACGCCCTCGGAGGGCTCGTACTCGGTGGCGACGCCGTGGAGGGCGGCGAGGCGGGCCAGGGTCACTTCACGCTCCGGGGGCTCTGGGGCCACGAGGCCCAGGGGGAGTCACACTCCGGGGGACTCCGTGCCGCCCGCGGTGCCGGGGGCGGTGGGTTCGCTGGTCAGGGGGGCCGCGTCGGTCAGGGGCGGCTCGCTGGTGAGGGGTGCGGCGTCGGCGAGCGGGGGTTCGCTGGTCAGCGGACCCGGGATCAGGAGGGGTATCTGTTTGGAGCGGACGATCGTCAGGCGGGGGTGGGGGGTGGACACGGACATGTGGGCTCCCGTTGCGTCTCGACAGGTGGGACAACGACTGAGCCCTACCCAGCCCGTCCCGTTTTACCGGCCCGACTTGGCGAAGGGGTGCCACCCCGCCGGGCAAAGCAGACACATCGACCATGCGCATTGACACCTCAGCCGGACGGGTGGTGGGCTCGTAACCCACTCGTGACCAAAGGAGTCCCACGTGCACCTCGGGCGCAGGAAGCGGACCGCGTCGGCCGTGGCCGCCGCGGTGATCGGTGGTCTCCTCGGCGGCGGCATGCCGGGTCTCGCCCAGGCCGCGCCGGTCTCCCCCCTCACCGCCCCCGACGAGCGGCGGGCCGTGCCCCCGGTGTGGCCGCGTCCGCAGTCGCTCAAGGGCGCGGGGCCCGCGGTGCCGCTGGGCGAGCAGGTGACGCTGATCACGGACGCGGACGCCGATCCGTACGCCGTCGCGGCGCTGCGCGAGGTGCTGCGGGCGGCGGGGGTACGGACCGTCCACACGTCCCTGCCCGGCGGCGGGACCGTGATCCGCGCCGGCGCGGCCTCCTCCGGCGAGGCCTTGCGGGCGCTGCGCGTGCCCGAGCGGGCCGATCTGCCGCGCGGCGGCTACCGGCTCGCGACCGGGCGGGTCCAGGGCCGGGACACGGTCGCGCTCGACGGTGTCGGCGAGGACGGCCTCTTCCACGCCGTCCAGACGCTGCGTCAGCTCGTCGGCGAGGGGCGCGAGGTCCCGGGCGTGGTCGTCCGCGACTGGCCCGGCACCGCCGTACGCGGGCTCACCGAGGGCTTCTACGGGCGCCCGTGGAGCCTGGACCAGCGCCTGGCCCACCTCGATTTCATGGGCCGCACCAAGCAGAACCGCTACCTCTACGCCCCGGGGGACGACCCCTACCGCCAGACGCAGTGGCGCGACCCCTACCCGGCCGACCAGCGCGCCGGGTTCCGCGCGCTCGCCGAGCGGGCCCGCGCCAACCATGTGACCCTCGCCTGGGCCGTGGCGCCCGCCCAGTCCATGTGCCTGGCGTCGGACGACGACGTCGCGGCGCTGCTGCGCAAGATCGACGCGATGTGGGCGCTCGGTGTCCGCTCCTTCCAGCTCCAGTTCCAGGACGTCAGCTACAGCGAGTGGCACTGCGGGAAGGACGCGGACACCTTCGGACGCGGGCCCCGGGCGGCCGCCACCGCCCACGCGCGCGTGGCGGGGGCCGTGGACCGGCATCTGGCCGCGCGGTACCCGGACGCCGAGCCGCTGACCCTGATGCCGACCGAGTACTACCAGGACGGCGCCACGGAGTACCGCACGGCCCTCGCGGCCGCGCTGGACGACCGGGTACGCGTGGCCTGGACGGGCGTGGGGGTCGTCCCGCGCACGATCACCGGGCGCGAACTGGCCGGTGCGCGCGGGGTGTTCCGTCATCCGCTGGTGACCATGGACAACTACCCGGTGAACGACTACGCCCAGGACCGGCTCTTCCTCGGCCCCTACACGGGACGCGAGCCGGCCGTGGCGGCCGGTTCCGCCGCGCTCCTCACCAACGCCATGGAGCAGGCCGCGGTCTCCCGCATCCCGCTGTTCACGGCCGCCGACTACGCCTGGAACCCGAAGGGCTACCGGCCGCAGGAGTCCTGGCGGGCCGCCGTCGCGGAGCTGGCCGGGCCGGACCCGGCGGCGCGCGCCGCGCTGTGGGCGCTGGCCGGGAACGACGCCTCCTCGCTCCTCGATCCGGAGGGCGAGTCGGCGTATCTCAAGCCGCTGATGGCCGCGTTCTGGAGCAGCCGGACAGCCTCCGACCCGGCGGCGCGGGAGAAGGCGGCGCGGGAACTGCGGGCGGCGTTCACGGTGATGCGGGAGGCCCCCGGGCGGTTGGCCTCGACGGCCGGCGGCACGCTGGACGACGAGGCGCGGCCGTGGCTGGAGCAGCTGTCGCGGTACGGCCTGGCCGGCGAGGCGGCGGTCGACATGCTGCTTGCCCAGGCCCGTGGCGACGGGGCGACGGCCTGGCGGTCCCAGCTGCGCCTGGAACCGCTGCGCGAGGCTCTGAGGTCGAGCGAGGTGACGGTCGGCAAGGGTGTCCTCGATCCCTTCCTCACGCGCGCGGTGGCGGAGTCGGCGGCCTGGACCGGCGCGGACCGGGCGGGGCGCGCCGGGCGGCCGGCGGACCGGGCGCCGGACTCGTACACCGTCCGGCTCGACCGTTCCCGGCCCCTGGAGACCGTGACCGCGATGACCGAGCCGGGCGCGGCCGCGGGGCGGGACGCGCGCGTGGAGGCGCACGTCCCCGGCGAGGGCTGGCGGACGCTCGGCCCGCTGTCCGCGTCCGGCTACACGCAGACGGAGCCCAAGGGGCTGCGGGCGGACGCGGTGCGGATCGCGTGGAGCGGTACGGCTCCGCGGGTCCGGTCCCTGGTGCCGTGGTTCGCCGACGAACCGCGCGCCGAACTGGAGCTCGCCCGCGCCGAGACGGACGCCGAGATCGGCGGTCCCGCGCAGCGGGTCGACATCCGGCTGGCTCCCCGGCGGGCCGGGGAGGTGCGCGGGGCGCTGACCGCGAAGGCGCCGAAGGGCGTCGAGGTGCGGCTGCCGAAGGAGATCCGGGTGCCGCGCGGCACGCGCGCGACGGTGCCGGTGCGGGTGTCGGTGGCGGCGGACGTGCCGGCGGGCTCCTACCGGGTGCCGGTGAGTTTCGCCGGCGAGGAGCGGGTCCTCACGGTCCGCGCCTTCCCGCGCACGACGGGACCCGATCTGGCGCGGACGGCGAAGGCGTCGTCCTCGGGCGACGAGACGCCCGACTTCCCGGCGGCCTCGGCCGTGGACGGCGACCCGGCCACCCGCTGGTCCTCCGAAGCGGAGGACGGAGCCTGGTGGCAGCTGGAGCTGCCGCGGCCCGCCCGGATAGGACAGGTGGTCCTGCACTGGCAGGACGCGTACGCCTCCCGCTACCGCGTCCAGGTCTCCACCGACGGCCGGAGCTGGCGCACCGCCGCCACGGTCGCCGACGGGCGCGGGGGCCGCGAGTCGGTCCGCATGGACGCGGCGGACACCCGCTTCCTGCGCGTGCAGGGCGACGCGCGGGCGACGGAGTACGGCTACTCCCTCTGGACGGTGGAGACCTACGCGGTCGCCCCGCCGAAGCCGGCCGGGAAGCCGGCGGTCCCCGGCGGGGCGGAACAGCCGGGGCAGCCGGAACAGCCGAAGGAGCCGCGGCAGCCCGACGAGCCGCCGCGGCCCGGGGAGTAGCCCCCGCACGCCGACCGCCCGACCTCGCGCCGACCGCCCCTCTCAGCCCGTCCGTACCGCCCCCGTGGGAGCGTGCGAGACGGCGTCGATGCGGGCCATCACGTCGTCGGCACCGTACGGCTGGAGGTAGGGCAGCCAGCGCGGGTCCCGGTGCCCGGTGCCGATGATCCGCCACGCCAGGCCCGTCGGCGGCGCCGGTTGATGGCGCAGGCGCCAGCCCAGCTCCCGCAGATGCCGGTCGGCCTTCACGTGGTTGCAGCGGCGGCAGGCCGCCACCACGTTGTCCCAGGCGTGCGTGCCCCCGCGGCTGCGCGGCACGACGTGGTCGACGCTGGTTGCGACTCCACCGCAGTACATGCAGCGTCCGCCGTCGCGGGCGAAGAGCGCTCTGCGGGTCAGAGGAACGGGCCCCCGGTAGGGGACCCGTACGAACCGCTTCAGCCGGACCACGCTGGGTGCCGGGATCACGCGGGTCTCGCTGTGCAGGAAGGCGCCGGACTCCTCGAGGCACAGTGCCTTGTTCTCGAGGACGAGGACGAGCGCGCGGCGGAGCGGTACGACGCCGAGGGGCTCGTACGACGCGTTGAGGACCAGGACATGCGGCACGGATGCCTCCTAATACGCCGGCGGCGCGTGGCTCGCGCCGGGACGAACTGCTCTCAGTCTCTCCTCATGCCTGGTCGGAACGCCACCATGCGGCCGTAACGGGCTTGGGGTGTTCTCGACCACAACGGCATCGTCCCCGGAGTATTTCCCGCGTGAGCTCGGTCTCTCCCTCGAACAGGGCAAGGGGAGCACTCGGATGCCCCGTTAGTGTGGATGGTCTGTACGTGATGCCTGGAGGTCTCTGTCGTGTCCTGGTCCGCCCTGGCGGCCGCCGCCGATCCGCAGCCTGTTCCGGTGACCCTGGACGAGGCCGCGCAGAAGGCGACGAACGCCGCAGGCTGGGTGGAGGAGAACTGGTCCACCTGGCTCAACACCGGTCTGCGCATTCTCCTCATCCTCGTCGTCGCCCTTCTGCTTCGGATGGCGATCCGCCGCGCCCTGACCAAGCTGATAGAGCGGATGAACCGCTCCGCCCAGGCGGTGGAGGGCACCGCGCTCGGCGGGCTGCTCGTCAACGCCGAGCGGCGCCGACAGCGCTCGGAGGCGATCGGCTCGGTGCTGCGCTCGGTCGCGTCCTTCGTGATCCTGGGCACGGCCGGCCTGATGATCCTGGGCGCCTTCCAGATCGATCTGGCCCCGCTGCTCGCGTCGGCCGGTGTCGCGGGTGTGGCGATCGGTTTCGGTGCCAGGAACCTGGTGACGGACTTCCTCTCCGGTGTCTTCATGATCCTGGAGGACCAGTACGGCGTCGGTGACTCGGTCGACGCGGGCGTGGCCTCCGGCGAGGTCATCGAGGTCGGTCTGCGGGTGACGAAGCTGCGCGGCGACAACGGCGAGATCTGGTACGTGCGCAACGGCGAGATCAAGCGGATCGGCAACCTCAGCCAGGGCTGGGCGACGGCGGCGGTCGACGTCACCGTCCGCTCGACCGAGGACCTGGACCGGGTCCGCGCGGTGATCACCGGGGCCGGTGAGGCCATGGCCAAGGAAGAGCCGTGGAACGAGCGCCTGTGGGGTCCGGTCGAGATCCTCGGCCTCGACGAGGTGCTGCTGGAGTCGATGACGATCCGGGTCTCGGCGAAGACGATGCCGGGCAAGGCCCTGGGGGTCGAGCGCGAGCTGCGCTGGCGGATCAAGCGGGCCCTGGACGAGGCCGGCATCCGTATCGTCGGCGGCGTCCCGGCGCAGGGCGAGGACGCCGCGGCGGACCCGACCGCGGGCATGGCGGCGCCGTCGGCGTTCGCCTCCGCGACCTCCCCGCAGTCCGTGGCGGCCACGCCGATCCCGCCGTCCTCGCCGAACCTCTCGAAGTAGCGCTCGCTCCGTCCGGACGCCCCCGCAGGTAACGCTTTGGTTGCCTTCGGGGGCGTCGTGCGTTCCGGGGTATTGACGCCCCGGCGACGCCCGTCCTACGGTCCTCCCACCGAATAGGAAACTTTCCTAACAGAGCCCCTTGGCCCAGTTGGGAGACCGGGCCACGGGGCAGCAGAATGGGCCCCCGACCAGAGCCGAAGGGCAGGTGCATCCGTCATGGCCGGCACGACCCCGGGTACCCCCGGCACCCCACGCGTGCTGCGCGCCATGAACGACCGTGCCGCCCTCGATCTCCTGCTTGAGCACGGCACCCTGTCCCGGACCCGGATCGGCAAACTCACCGGGCTCTCCAAGCCGACCGCCTCGCAGCTGCTCGCCCGCCTCGAAGCCGCCGGACTCGTCGTCGCCACCGGCACCACCGCGGGCCGCCCGGGCCCCAGCGCCCAGCTGTACGCGGTCAACGCCCGGGCCGCCTTCGCCGCCGGACTCGACGTGACCCCGCACCGCGTCCGCGCCGCCGTCGCCGACATCACCGGCGAGGTCGTCGGCGAGTTCGAGCTGGCGACCCCGGGCCGGGCCGCCGAAGGCGTCGTACGGCAGGTCACCACCGCCCTCGACGGCGCCGCCAAGGACGCCGGGATCACCCGGTCCGAAGTGCACCGGCTCGTCATCGGCACCCCCGGCGCCTTCGACCCGGCCACCGGACGGCTGCGGTACGCCTCCCATCTGCCCGGCTGGCACTCCCCCACCCTCCTGGAGGAGCTGGCCGCCGTCCTGCCGATGCCGTTCGAGTACGAGAACGACGTCAACCTCGCCGCCGTCGCCGAACAGCGCGTGGGTGCCGCCCGCGGCCACGACGACTTCGTGCTGCTGTGGAACGAGGAGGGCCTCGGCGCCGCCCTCGTCCTCGGCGGCCGCCTCCACCGCGGCTTCACCGGCGGCGCCGGCGAGGTCGGCTTCCTGCCCGTGCCGGGCACCCCGCTCGTACGGAAGGTGACCAAGGCCAACTCCGGCGGCTTCCAGGAGCTCGCGGGCGTCCAAGCGGTCCCCCGGATCGCCCGGGCCCTCGGCATCGACACCGCCGAGCAGCCGTACGTCCCCACCGCGTCCGCGCTGCTCTCCCACGCCGCCGCCCACCACGCCACCGACCCGCGGCACGCCGCGCTCCTCGACCGGTACGCCGAGCGGCTGGCCACCGGTCTCGCCTCGCTCGTCGCCGTACTCGACCCCGAACTCATCGTCCTCTCCGGCGCCGTGACCGTCGCCGGCGGGGAGCCCCTGCGCGAGCGCGTCCAGTCCGAACTGGCCGAACTCGCCGCGTCCCGGCCCCGGCTCGTCCTCGGAGCCGTACACCGCCACCCCGTGCTGCGCGGCGCGCTCGAACGCGCCCTCGCCGCCACCCGCGACGAGGTCTTCGACACCTCGCGCTAGCCCCGCCCGGTCCCGTCCCGTCGGCCCCTCCGCCACCGCCCTTCGCCACGGCCCTCCGCCCCAGGGAGACTTCGCCATGCCCGTACGCCCCCGCAGAGCCGCGATCGCGCTCGCCGCCACCGCCTCCATAGCCGTCCTCGCCTCCGCCTGCACGGGCTCCGCGAGCAACGGCGCGAGCGACGACCCGAACGCGAAGACGACGATCACCTTCTGGCACGGCTGGTCGGCTCCGGCCGAGGTGAAGGCGATCCAGGACAACGTCGACCGCTTCGAGAAGGCCCACCCGAACATCACGGTGAAGGTCGTCGGCAACATCAACGACGACAAGCTCAACCAGGCGCTGCGCGCGGGCGGTTCGAACGGTCCTGACGTCGTCTCCTCCTTCACCACGGCCAACGTCGGCAAGTTCTGCGCCTCGGGCGCGCTCGCCGACCTCAAGCCGTTCATCGAGAAGGACAGGCTCGACCTCGACAAGATCTTCCCGAAGGTGCTGCAGCAATACACCCAGTTCGAGGGCGTGCGCTGCGCCCTGCCGCTGCTCTCCGACGCGTACGGGCTCTACTACAACAAGGACGCGTTCAGGGCGGCCGGCCTCGACCCCGACGCCCCGCCGAAGACCTGGACGGAGTTCACCCAGGTCGCCAAGAAACTGACGAAGCCCAAGGGCGACTCGTACGAGCAGCTCGGCTTCATGCCGAACTACCTCGGCTACGAGACGGCCGTCAGCCACTACATGTCGCAGTGGGACCACCGCTACTTCGACGCGGACGGCAAGTCGAACATCGCCAAGGACCCGGCGTTCGCGGAGATGATGACGTACCAGAAGTCGCTGGTCGACGCGCTCGGCGGCTTCCGGAAGCTGGACAGGTACCGCACGACCTTCGGTGACGAGTGGGGCGCCAAGCACCCCTTCCACACCGGTCAGGTCGCCATGCAGCTCGACGGCGAGTGGCGGCTGAACTTCATCGAGGACGCCAAGGTCGGCTTCGAGGTCGGCGTCGCGCCGCTGCCGGTCGCCGACGACGAGGTGGCCGAGTACGGCAAGGGCTACCTCTCCGGCACGATCATGGGCATCGCCCCGCGGAGCACGAAGCAGAACGCCGCCTGGCAGCTGGTGAAGTACATGACCACCGACACCGAGGCCGTGGTGGCCTTCGCCAACGACATCGGCAACGTGCCCTCCACCCTGGAGGCGCTGAAGTCCCCGAAGCTGAAGTTCGACCCGCGCTTCAAGACCTTCCTGGACATCGCCCAGCACCCCGCGTCGACCACGTCGGACGGCGCGGTGAACGGCTCCACGTACCAGGACACCCTCCAGGACTTCGCCCAGAAGTACGAGAAGGGCCAGGTCACGGACTTGAGGAAGGGCCTTGAGGAGACCGCGGCCCAGATCGACCGCGACATCGCCCAGGCGAAGTGAGAGCGGGACCGGTACCTCATGTCCTCCGACACCCTCGACCCGCGCCGGGCGGCGCTGCGGTCGAAGCGCGTGCGCCACGCGCTGCGCACCGCGGCGTTCATGTCGCCCTGGCTGATCGGATTCGGCGTCTTCTTCGCCTATCCGCTCCTGTCGACCGTCTACTTCTCGTTCATGAAGTACGACGGTCTGAACCCGCCGACGTGGCGGGGCCTGGACAACTGGACGTACGTCTTCTCGGACCTGCCGAAGTTCTGGCCGGCGATGGCGAACACCCTCTGGCTGGCCGTCGTCATGGTCGCCTGCCGGGTGGTGTTCGGCCTCGGCGTCGGCATGCTGATCACCAAGATCAAGACGGGGGTCGGAGTCTTCCGCACCCTCTTCTACCTGCCGTACCTGGCCCCGCCGGTGGCCGCCACGCTGGCCTTCGTCTTCCTCCTCAACCCCGGCACGGGACCGGTCAACTCGCTCCTGGAGGCGGTCGGCATCCCCGCCCCCTCCTGGTTCAACGACGCCGACTGGGCCAAGCCGGCCCTGACCGTCCTCGCCGTGTGGGGCGTCGGCGACCTCATGGTCATCTTCATGGCGGCGCTGCTCGACGTACCGAAGGAGCAGTACGAGGCCGCGGAGCTGGACGGGGCCTCGGCCTGGCAGCGGTTCCGCTACGTCACGCTGCCGAACATCTCCCCCATCGTGCTGTTCGCGGTCGTCACCGGGGTCATCGGCGCGATGCAGTACTACACCCAGCCGATCGTGGCGGCGAAGGTCGCCTCCGGCAACATGGGCGGCTCCGGCCAGACCTTCGAGCCGGGCTATCCGGACGACTCCACGCTGACGCTGCCGCAGCTGGTCTACAACCTCGGCTTCGGCCGCTTCGACTACGGCGCCGCCTGCGTCGTGGCCCTCGTCCTCTTCGCCTTCTCCATGGCCTTCACCGCGCTGCTGATGCGCCGGCGCGGCGGCCTGATCGGCTCGGGTGACTGATCCATGACGACCACCTCCACCCTCCCCGCCCGGCCCGCCCGGCCCGTGGCGAGCCCGGCCGAGAAGCGCGCCCGCCGCAGGTCGCTGCTGCACTGGATCGCCGTGCACTCCCTCGGGATCGCCGCCGCCCTCTTCTTCGTGCTGCCGTTCGTCTTCGTCTTCCTGACGTCCCTGATGAGCGACCAGCAGGCGCTGACCCGGGACCTGACCCCGGACACCTGGCACTGGGACAACTACCTCCGGGTCCTCGACACCCCCGGCTTCCTCACCTGGTGGCGGAACTCCCTGCTGTACGCGGGCGCCGGCACCGCGCTCGTCGTCGTCTCCTCGATCCCGGTGGCGTACGCGCTCGCCAAGTTCCGCTTCCGCGGCCGGCATCTGTCGCTGCTGCTGGTCATCTCGATGATGATGCTGCCGCCGCAGGTCGTCATCATCCCGATGTACCTGTTCTGGGCCAAGCAGATGGACCTCTCCGGCACCCTGTGGCCGCTGATCGTCCCGATGGCGTTCGGTGACGCCTTCGCCGTCTTCCTGCTGCGCCAGTTCCTGCTGACCATCCCCGACGAGTACATCGAGGCCGCCAGGATCGACGGGTGCGGTGAACTGCGCACCCTCGTCAAGGTCGTGCTCCCGATGGCCAGGCCCGGCATCGCCGCAGTGGCGCTGTTCCAGTTCTTCTACTGCTGGAACGACTACTTCGGACCGCAGATCTACGCCTCCGAGAACCCGGGCGCGTGGACGCTGAGCTACGGCCTGGAGTCGTTCAAGGGGGCGCACCACACCGACTGGAATCTGACCATGGCCGCGACCGTCCTGGTCATGGCCCCTGTGATCCTCGTGTTCTTCTTCGCCCAGAAGGCGTTCGTCGAGGGAGTCACACTGACCGGAGTGAAGGGCTAGCTGACCGATATGAAGCTCGCTGTCGTGGGGGGCGGCTCCACCTACACCCCCGAACTGATCGACGGATTCGCGCGGTTGCGCGCCACCCTGCCCATCACCGAACTCGTCCTCGTCGACCCGGCCGCCGACCGTCTGGAGCTGGTCGGCGGGCTCGCCCGGCGGATCTTCGCCAAGCAGGGCCACGACGGGAGGATCGTCACCACGCCGCACCTCGACGCGGGCGTCGAGGGCGCCGACGCCGTCCTGCTCCAGCTACGGGTCGGCGGACAGGCCGCGCGCCTCCAGGACGAGACGTGGCCGCTGGAGTGCGGCTGCGTCGGCCAGGAGACGACGGGGGCCGGCGGCCTCGCCAAGGCGCTGCGGACCGTCCCCGTGATCCTCGACATCGCCGAGCGCGTCCGGCGCGCCGCCCCGGACGCCTGGATCATCGACTTCACCAACCCCGTCGGCATCGTCACCCGCGCGCTGCTCCAGGCCGGCCACAAGGCCGTCGGCCTGTGCAACGTCGCCATCGGCTTCCAGCGGAAGTTCGCCAAGCTGCTCGGCGTCGCACCGGCCGAGGTCCATCTCGACCACGTCGGCCTGAACCACCTGACCTGGGAGACCGCGGTCCGCCTCGGGGGACCCGAGGGCGAGAACGTGCTGCCACGGCTGCTCGCGGAGCACGGTGACGCGATCGCCGACGACCTGCGCATGGAGCGGGCGATCGTGGACCGGCTGGGCGTCGTCCCCTCGTACTACCTGCGGTACTTCTACGCGCACGACGAGGTCGTACGCGAGCTCGGCGAGAAGCCCTCGCGGGCCGCCGAGGTGGCCGCGATGGAGAAGGAGCTCCTGGAGCTGTACGGGAATCCGGAGCTCGACGAGAAGCCCGCCCTGCTCGGCAAGCGCGGCGGCGCCTTCTACTCGGAGGCCGCGGTGGACCTGGCCGCCGCGCTGCTGGGAGGGGGCGGCTCGCCGTACCAGGTGGTGAACACGTACAACAACGGCACGCTGCCCTTCCTGCCGGACGACGCCGTGATCGAGGTGCAGGCGGCGGTGGGCGCGCAGGGCGCCTCGCCGCTGCCGGTCGCCGAGGTCGACCCGCTGTACGCCGGGCTGATGGCGCACGTGACGGCGTACGAGGACCTGGCCCTGGAGGCGGCCCTGCGGGGCGGCCGCGACCGGGTGTTCAGGGCGCTGCTCGCGCACCCGCTGGTCGGGCAGTTCGCGCGGGCCGAGGGGCTCACGGACCGGCTGATCGAGCACAACCGGGAGCACCTCGCGTGGGCGTGACCGGAGTCCTGCTGGCGATCGACGCCGGGAACAGCAAGACGGACGTGGCGGTCGTCAGCCCGGGCGGTGAGGTCCTCGGTGCGGCGCGCGGGGCAGGGTTCCAGCCGCCGGTCGTGGGGGTCGAGGCGGCGCTCGACGGGATCGCGGAGACGGTGGGACGCGCGGTCTCCGAAGCGGGGCTCCCGCTGTCGTTCGCGCATGTCTCCGCCTGCCTCGCCAACGCCGATCTGCCGGTGGAGGAGCGGGAGTTGACCTCCACCCTGGAGGCGCGGGGCTGGAGCCGCTCGGTCCAGGTGCACAACGACACCTTCGCCGTCCTGCGCGCCGGCGTCGACGAGCCCCGGGGTGTCGCGGTGGTGTGCGGCGCCGGGATCAACTGCGTCGGCATGCTGCCGGACGGCCGGACCGCCCGCTTCCCCGCCATCGGGCGGATCTCCGGCGACTGGGGCGGCGGCAGCGGACTGGCCGAGGAGGCCCTGTGGTTCGCGGCCCGCGCCGAGGACGGGCGGGGCGAGCCCACCGAGCTGGCCCGCGCCCTGCCCGCGCACTTCGGCCTGGAGACGATGTACGCGCTGATCGAGGCGCTGCATCTGGGCCGCATCCCCTTCGAGCGGCGGCACGAGCTGACGCCCGTGCTGTTCCGTACGAGCGCCGGGGGCGACGCCGTCGCCCGTGCGCTGGTGCACCGGCTCGCCGAGGAGGTCGTCGCCCTGTCGTCGGTCGCGCTCGGGCGGCTCGGACTCCTCGACGAGGAGGCCCCGGTGGTGCTGGGCGGCAGCGTGCTGGCCGCCCGCCACCCGGAGCTGGACGACCGGATCGCCGAACTGCTGGCCGTGAAGGCGCCGAAGGCGGCGATCGGGGTGGTGACCGCGCCGCCGGTCCTGGGCGCGGCGCTCTTCGCGCTCGACGCGTGCGGGGCGGGCCCGGGCGCCGCGGCCCGGCTGCGGGCGCACTACTCCTGAGCTCCCTCCCCTCCGGGTGAACGGGGCGTTCCCGCCGTAGGGGAACGCCCCGTTCACCCTTTCGTGGTGGAACCGATCCCGGCCGGGCGACGTGTTCCACGAAGGGGGTTCGCCCGTGGGGGCGGCCGGGCATGGGGCACGATAGGAACAAGATCGCGTCATTTCCGGTGTGCGGGTGGGGCTCCTGAGGTCATACTGCTGGCCGGGCAGCCGTCGTCGACCATGGGGGAGGTCACGTGACATACCCGCCGAACGCGCCCGCCGCGGCGGCGCCGGGCACCGCGCCCGCGCGCCCGAGCGGCGGTGTGCCCGCGCAGCCGTCCCCGCTGCCCACTCAGCCGTCGCCCGCGCCCGCCGCGGTCCCGCCCGCCGGGCGGGGCGCCTGGGACGAGGGCAGGGAGTGGCTGCGCAAGGCCGCGACCACCGAACCCGGCCGGTTGCGGGTCCTCGGTGCCGTACTGGCCCTGCTGGTCGTCGCGTTCGGGACGGTCACCGCCTTCGAGGTCGCCGACCGGGCCGCCTCCGCCGACGACGTGGTGAGCCGCAGCCAGCCCCTGAGCGCCGACGCCGCCGACATCTACCGCTCGCTCGCCGACGCCGACACCGCCGCCGCGAGCGCGTTCCTGGCGGGCGCGGAGGAGCCCCCGGACGTGCTGAAGCGGTACGCCGACGACATCACCACGGCCTCCCGGCTGCTGGTCAAGGCGGCGGCGAGCACCGAGGGTTCGACGGAGTCGGCCCGCGAGATCGCCACGCTCAACGAGTTCCTGCCCCGCTACACCGGCCTGATCGAGCGCGCCCGGGCCGCGAACCGGCAGGGTCTGCCGCTGGGCGGCGCCTATCTGCGGTACGCCAACCAGCAGATGACCACCGAACTGCTCCCGGCGGCCGAGCGGCTGTACGAGGCGGAGACGGCCAGGCTGGACCGGGACGAGGAGGACGCGCGGGAGTGGCCGCTGCTCTCCCTCGCCCTGGGGATCGTCGCCCTCGCCGCCCTCCTGTGGGCCCAGCGCCGCGACTACGCCCGGACGAACCGGGTGTTCAACCACGGACTGCTCGCCGCGACGGCCGCCTCCGTGATCATGCTGCTCTGGCTGGCGGCCGGACACACGGTCGCCCGGGCCGGGCTGAGCGAGGCCCGCGAGCACGGGCAGAGCTCGCTGCAGGTCCTCAACACCGCGCGGATCAACTCCCTGAAGGCCCGCGCCAACGAGAACCTGGCGATGGTCTCGCGGGGCGCGGTCCTCACCGACGACGGCAAGAACGACAAGTACGAGACGGACTACGCCACGGGGATGCGGGCGCTGACGGACGCGCTCGCCCGGGCCCGGGAGCTGGCCGACGACGACGCCGGGCGCGATCCGGTGAGCGAGGCCGCGGACCGTACGGCCGAGTGGCGGCAGCGCCACACCGTCGTCCGCGAGAAGGACGACGCGGGAGACTTCGAGGGCGCGCTGGCGCGGGTCATCGGGTCGAAGGAGTCCACCGGGCAGTCCTTCGACCAGGTCGACGCGGCCCTGGAGAAGGCCCTGGAGCACGAGCAGCGGGAGTTCACCCGCGCCGCCGACGGCGGGCGGGGCGCGCTGACCGGACTCCCGCTCGGCGCGGCCGCGCTCGGAGTCCTCGGCGCGGCCGGTGCGATCCTGGGGATCAACCGCAGGCTGTCGGAGTACCGGTGAGAGGGGGCGGGATGCACAACGGCGTCGACGGCACGGGAACGCACCACCAGCCTCCCCGGGGTCCCCTGGCGCGGCTGCGCGGCTGGGGCGGGGTCGCCGCCATGGCCGTCGCCTGCGGACTCACCGCCTCCCTCACGCTGTTGCCGCTCGCGCACGGCGGAGCCGGCCGGGCGGACCCGCCCCGCGTCTCCGGCCCCGGCGCCGGTGTCGCGACCGGCCTGCCGGTCAGGGCGGACACCTGCGAGAACCCGGAGTCCTCGCTCACCCCGTCCGGCGCCGACGGCCCCTCGATCGCCGCCATCAAGCAGCGCGGCAGACTCGTCGTGGGAGTCGACCAGTCCAGCTACCGCTGGGGATACCGCAACCCCAGCACGCGCGCGCTGGAGGGCTTCGACATCGACCTGGCCCGGGCCATCGCCACGGACATCCTGGGCAGCGACCAGAAGATCGTCTTCCGGGCCATTCCGACCAACCAGCGGATCGCCGCCCTGGAGAGCGACGAGGTCGACCTCGTCGTCCGCACGATGACGATCAACTGCAAGCGGATCCGGCAGGTCGCCTTCTCCACCGCCTACTTCCAGGCCGGGCAGCAGGTCCTCGCGCCCAAGGCGTCCCCCATCACCGGGTACGACTCCTCGCTGCGCGGCAAGCGGGTCTGCACGGCCGAGGGCTCCACCGCCTACGAGGCCCTGGAGCACGACTCCTTCGGTGCCCTGTACAAGGACGAGGGCGACGGCACCAGGCACGACAAGGACCTGCTCACCGTCCCCAACCAGCTGGACTGTCTGGCCCGGCTGCAGATGGGCGAGGTCGACGCCGTCGTCACCGACAACGCCCTGGCGGCCGGCCAGGCCGCCCAGGACCCGGCGGTCGAGCTCAAGGGCAGCCCGTTCACCACCGAGTACTACGGCGTCGCCGCCAAGCTCGGCAACGACGACCTGGTCCGCCGGGTCAACCAGGTCCTCGTCCAGTACCGGCAGGGCGCCTGGACGGCGGCGTACGCCAAGTGGCTGAAGGCGGACCTGCCCGGGATATCCGGGCCCCCCGCACCGAAGTACAAGTAGAGCGAGAGGTGATCGATGGGCGTCGCGGGACCCCCCGGGCCGGTAATGGACCGGGACGAGGTGGACCGTGCGCTGGCGCGGCTCGGCGCGGAGCACAAGGCGGTCGAGGACTCGCTCCTCGCGCTCCAGGACCACGCGGGCCGCAGGCTGCTCGAAGGCGCCGAGCTGACCGGCACGACCCGGGAGCGCTGGGAGACCACCGAGAGGACGATCACCCGGCTCTGGACGTACTTCGACGCGTACACCGCCGCCCTGGACGACGTCCGTGAGCTGCGCTCCCGCCGCCGCTGGCCCGGCCCGGCCGAACTGGCCGAACTGACCGAGCGGCTGCGGGGCGAGAGCGTGCACGTGGCCGACGGGCAGCAGGGGCTCCCGGCATCGCTCGACGGCCCGCCACGGCTCTCCGAGAGTTTCACCCTGGAGCGTCTGGTGAGCCGGATGAACGAGCTGTACGCGGCCTCGCTCGACGTGGTGGTGACCGCCGACGCCGTCTGGTCGGCGCTGCCCGCGCGGATAGACCTGCTCGCCGCCGAACTGCGGCGTACCCGCTCGCTCGCGCACTCGGTCGGCGTCCGGCCCGGGGAGCACCCGGCCGGCGACGAGCTGGAGTCGATCACGGCCGAGCTGACCGCGCTGCGCGCGCAGGTCGTCACCGACCCGCTGGCCTTCTGGCGCCCGGCGATGGGCAGTTCGGCGCCCGGCGGCGGCCGGCCCGACACCACCCGGTACGACCGGGCGGCGCTCGCCCTGGAGGACGTGCGGCGGGAGATCGAGGCGGTGCTCGCGGTCCGGCAGGACTCCGAGGAGCGGCTGCTGCGGCTGCGCGACGTGCTCTCGCGCGCCGACCGCACCCTCGCCGAGGCACGGGCCGCGCGCGGCGAGGTCCTCGCCAAGATCGCCGCCTCCGAGGTGCCTGCCGTCAGCGGCCCGCCGACCGCCCTCCAGGAACGGCTCGCGACCGCCGCCGAGTACCGCAGACACGCCCAGTGGCACCGGCTCTCCCCGCTCCTGGAGTCCCTGGAACGGGAGGCCGAGGACGAGCTGATGCGCGCCCGCGAGTCCCTGACCGCCGTCACCGCGCCGCTCGCCGTCCGCGCCGAGCTGCGCGGCCGGCTGGACGCGTACCGGGCGAAGGTGGCCCGGCTGGGCGCGGCGGAGGACCCGCTGCTGATCGAGCGGTACGACGTGGCGCGCCGGATGCTGTGGAGCGCGCCGTGCGACCTGCGGGTCGCCGAGCAGGCGGTGCTGCGCTACCAGCAGGCCGCGGCGGAGGTCCTGTCCGGGCCCAGAGACGCCAGGGGGAGTAAGTGGTGAGCACCTGTCAGCGTCCCTCGTGCGAGGGCTCCTACGAGGACATGGGCGGCGGCGAGCTGTACTGCGACACCTGCGGGCTCGCCCCGGTGCTCCCGCCCGGCGGGCTGCTGCAGTCCACCCCGACCGGGATGGCCGTGCCGGGCAGGAGCGGCGCGGACACCGGTTCGTCCCGCAGCGGTTCGCGCGCCTCCTCCCGCGCCTCCTCGCGCTCCTCGACCTCCCGGCGCTCGGTCTCGGGCCGTCTGTCGCGGTCGCTGTCGGGGACGAGCACCGCCCGTTCGGTCTCGGTGCGCAGCTCCGGCTCGTCGACCGGCCAGTCCGGGCGCAACCGGCTCGGCGCGGGCCTGGTGACGATTCCCGAGGTGCCGCGCCCCGATCCGCGCGGCGCGGTGATGAAGAACCCCGAGGTTCCCGAGAGGAAGCGATTCTGCTCGCGCTCGGACTGCGGCGCCCCGGTGGGCCGTTCGCGCGGCGACCGGCCGGGTCGCACGGAGGGCTTCTGCACCAAGTGCGGGCATCCGTACTCCTTCGTGCCGAAGCTCCGCGGCGGGGACATCGTGCACGGGCAGTACGAGGTCGCCGGCTGCCTCGCCCACGGCGGTCTCGGCTGGGTCTATCTCGCCGTCGACCGGGCCGTCTCGGACCGCTGGGTGGTGCTCAAGGGCCTGCTGGACACCGGCGACCAGGACGCGATGGCGGCGGCGATCTCCGAGCGCCGTTTCCTCGCGGAGATCGAGCACTCCAACATCGTCCGGATCTACAACTTCGTCGAGCACCTCGACCAGCGCACGGGCTCCCTGGACGGCTACATCGTCATGGAGTACGTCGGCGGCAAGTCGCTCAAGGAGATCGCCAACGACCGGCGCACGCCGGAGGGCCGGCGCGATCCGCTGCCGGTCGAGCAGGCGTGCGCGTACGGCATCGAGGCGCTTGAGGCGCTCGGGCACCTCCACAGCCGCAACCTGCTGTACTGCGACTTCAAGGTCGACAACGCCATCCAGACCGAGGACCAGCTGAAGCTGATCGACATGGGCGCGGTGCGGCGGATGGACGACGACGAGTCGGCGATCTACGGCACGGTCGGCTACCAGGCGCCGGAGGTGGCGGCGGTCGGGCCCTCGGTCGCGAGCGACCTGTACACGGTGGCGCGCACGCTGGCGGTCCTGACCTTCGACTTCCAGGGGTACACCAACGTCTTCGCCGACTCGCTGCCCGAGCCCGACCACATCGAGGTCTTCCGGACGTACGAGTCCTTCTACCGGCTCCTCGTCCGCGCGACGGATCCGGACCCGGCCCGCCGGTTCGCCTCCGCGCAGGAGATGGCGGAGCAGCTGACGGGTGTGCTGCGCGAGGTCGTGGCCCTGCAGTCGGGCCGGCCACGGCCGGCGCTTTCGACGCTGTTCGGCACGGAGGTCCGGGTCACGGACACGGAACTGTTCGCCGAACCGGCGGACGACGTCTCGGTCCTGGGCGCCCGGGGGCCGCGCGGCGGACGGGGGCGCGCGAGGGCAGCGGGTGGGCCTTCAGGCGGTCTGCCCGGGGCGCCGACGGCGGGCGGGTCTTCCGGCGGTGTGGCGGGCGGGCCTTCCAGCGGTTTGCCCGGGGCGCCGACGGCGGGTGGGGTTTCCGGCGGTGTGGCGGGAGCGCCCGCGGCAGGTGGGCCGTCCGGCGCGCTGGCGGGAGCGCCCGCGGCAGGTGGCGGGGTTCAGGTCGGTGGGCCGTTCCTCATCCCGCTGGACGGGCGGGCCGCCGCGCTCGCGCTGCCCGTGCCCCGGGTCGACCCCGGCGATCCCAACGCCGGTTTCCTGGCGGGCCTGACGGCCGCCGCGCCCGTCGAGCTGCTCGGCGCCCTGCACACCGCGCCCGCGCCCTCCCTGGAGCTGCGGCTGCGCGAACTGCGCGCCCGGCTGGAGATGGGTGATCCCGGCTCGGCCGGGCGCGCCCTGGCCACGCTGGAGGAGCGGCACCCGGACGACTGGCGGGTGGTCTGGTACCGGGGCGTCACGTCCCTGGTGACCGGCGACCACGAGAACGCCGCGCTCTCCTTCGACGCGGTCTACGACGCCTTCCCCGGCGAGCCCGCGCCGAAGCTCGCCCTCGGCATCTGCGCCGAGGTGCTCGGCCAGCTGGACAACGCCGCGGAGTACTACCGCCTGGTGTGGGCGACCGACCCGAGCTTCGTCAGCTCGGCGTTCGGGCTCGCCCGCGTCCGGTTGGCGGCCGGCGACCGGGCCGGGGCCGTACGCACCCTGGAGTCCGTACCGGAGGCCTCCATCCACTACACCGCGGCCCGGGTGGCCGCGGTGCGGGCGCGGCTGCGGCGGCGCGCGGCGCACGAGCCGCTGGGCGAGGACCTGACGGCGGCCGCGGCGCAGGTCTCCGCGCTCCAGGGCTTCGGCCTGGACGCGGTGCGCCGGGAGCGGTTGTCGACGGAGGTGCTCGGGACCGCGCTCGACTGGGTACTCTCCGGGAGTCCCGGAGCGGGGCCCGGCGGCACGCGGCTGCTCGGCAGTGAACTGGACGAGCGCGGTCTGCGCTTCGGCCTCGAACGCTCGTACCGGGTGCTCGCCCGGCTCGCTCAGCAGGGCGAGGAGAGGATCGAACTGGTGGAGCGGGCCAACCGTTTCCGTCCCCGGACGTGGGTGTGAGTATGTCCCAGAAGCCCCAGCACCAACTCTCCGCCTGCCCCGGCTGCGCGGAACCACTGGACTCGGGTGACCGGTTCTGCGGGGCGTGCGGATACGACCTGACGGCCGTACCCGCACCGCAGCCGGGGTCCGACCGCCCGACGGTGGCGATCGGCACCCCCGTCGACTGGCCCGAGGCGCCGCCCCGGGACCCGTACGCGCTGTCCACCTCGACCCAGCACCCGGGCGACCTGCCGGTCATGGACTCGGGCGGCCACGACCTGCCCCCGCGGACACCCGCGCACGGCACCCCGGGCCAGGAGGCGCCGGCGGTCGGTGAAGCGGGCCCGGCGCCCGCGCGGGACCTGCCGACGATCCCGGTCCGCACCGACGGGCCGCACGCGGCGGCGACGTCCGGGGACGGCCTCGCGGCGCTCGCGGAAGCCGGCCCCGTACCCTCCCCGCCACCCGCGCCGCCTTCCTCCCCGCCCCCTTCTACGGAGGGGGACTTCACCCTGGCCGCGCCCGACCCGCGGGCCGCCGCCTCCCAGCCGGTCGCGCCGCAGCCGGTCGCCGGGCCCAAGGTGTGTGTGGCGTGCCGGGCCGGGCGGGTGGACGCCGACGGGTACTGCGAGAACTGCGGGCACGCGCAGCCGCGCGAGCGCGACCACATGGAGCAGGAGCTCTCCACGGTCGCCGCCGTCAGCGACCGCGGCCTGCGCCACCACCGCAACGAGGACGCGTTCGCCGTCTCCGCCACCGCGCTGCCCGACGGCTCCCCCGCCACCCTCGCGATCGTCTGCGACGGCGTCTCCTCGGCGACCCGCCCCGACGAGGCCTCCGCCGCCGCCGCGGACGCCGCCGGCCGCTCGCTGCTCGCCGCCCTGCCCCGTGGCACGCACCCCCAGCAGGCCATGCACGAGGCGATCGTCGCCGCCGCCGAGGCGGTCAACGCGCTGGCCGAGCAGCCCGGCCAGGACGCCATGGAGCACGATCCGCACCGCCACCAGAACGCTCCGGCCTGCACCATCGTCGGCGCGATCGTCGCCGACGGGCTGCTGATCGTCGGCTGGATCGGCGACAGCCGGGCCTACTGGGTGCCGGACGACCGCACCGCGCCGCCCGCCCGGCTCACCGAGGACGACTCCTGGGCCGCGCAGATGGTCGCGGCCGGCCTCATGAGCGAGGCGGAGGCGTACGCCGACGAGCGCGCCCACGCGATCACCGGCTGGCTGGGCGCCGACGCGTACGAACTGGCCCCGCACACGGCCGCGTTCAAGCCGGACCGTTCCGGCGTGGTCGTGGTCTGCACGGACGGGCTGTGGAACTACGCCGAGGCCGCCGAGGACATGGCCCGGGTCGTGCCGCCGGACTCCGCCGGGCGGCTGCTGCACGGGGCCCAGGTCCTGGTCGGGCACGCGCTGGACGGCGGCGGCCACGACAACGTAACGGTGGCGCTGCTGCCGTTCACCGCGGGACCCCGGGGGGCAGGATCGGCCTGAGCCGTCGCCGGCCGCCGGCCCGGCGTCCGCGCCCCCGCCCCCGCCCCCTCACGCTGTTGTTGTTCCCGCTGTTGTCGAGGAGCCCGATCAGATGGCGAACTTCTCCAAGTCGACCGTGCCGCAGTTCTCGGTGGACGTGTACCAGAACGAGTTCCTGCCGGAGGGCGGCCGCGACGTCAGCGCCATCGTCACGGTCACCTCGACCGGCGGCGGCACCAGCGACGGCGCGCTCACCGACGCACGGCCGGGCACGGGGACCGGCGCCGCCGTCGTGATCATGGTCGACTGCTCCGGTTCGATGGAGTACCCGCCGACCAAGATGCGCGGCGCGCGGGACGCGACCGTCGCCGCCATCGACGCCCTGCGCGACGGAACGTCCTTCGCCGTCGTCGCCGGTACGCACGTGGCGCAGGAGGTCTATCCCGGCGACGGCCGGCTCGCCGTCGCCGACGCCACGACCCGTGACGGGGCCAAGGAGGCGCTGCGCCGCCTGAGCGCGGGCGGCGGTACGGCGATCGGCACCTGGCTGGGGCTCGCGGACCGGCTGCTCGGTTCCGCCGACGCGTCCATCCGGCACGGCATCCTGCTCACCGACGGCCGTAACGAGCACGAGTCGCCGGCGGACCTGCGGGCCGCGCTGGAGGCCTGCGCCGGACGGTTCACCTGCGACGCGCGCGGTGTGGGGACCGACTGGGAGGTCAAGGAGGTCACCGGCATCGCCTCGGCGCTGCTCGGCACGGCCGACATCGTGGCCGATCCGGCCGGCCTGGCGGCGGACTTCACCGCGATGATGGAGCGGGCCATGGGCAAGGAGGTCGCGGACGTGGCCCTGCGCCTGTGGACCCCGGTCGGCGTGGAGATCACGTTCGTGAAGCAGGTGGCGCCGACGGTCGAGGAGCTGACCGGCCGGCGCACCGAGGCGGGCCCGCGGGCCGGCGACTACCCCACCGGCTCGTGGGGCGACGAGTCCCGCGACTACCACATCCGCGTGCGGGTCCCGCAGGCGCAGATCGGGCAGGAGATGCTCGCCGCCCGCGTCTCCTTGGTCATCCCGGACCCGGCGGGCGGCGCTCCGCGGACCCTGTCCCAGGGACTCGTACGGGCGGTGTGGACCGACGACATGGCCATGTCCACGTCCATCAATCCCCAGGTGGCGCACTACACCGGCCAGGTCGAACTGGCCCAGGTCATCCAGCAGGGCCTGAACGCCCGCAAGTCCGGCGACCACGACGGCGCCACCGCCAAGCTGGGCCGCGCGGTGCAGCTGGCGGCCGCCTCCGGCAACGAGGGTACGGCGAAACTCCTTTCGAAGGTGGTGGACGTCGTCGACGCGGCGACGGGTACTGTGCGTTTGAAGGCGAAGGTCGCGGAGGCGGACGAGATGACTCTCGAGACGCGCTCCACCAAGACCGTTCGCGTGAAGAAGTAGCCCGCCGGCCAAGGAGCCGGACGACGAGAGGGGGAAGCACCGACATGCCGACCTGCCCGAACGGACACCAGTCGGTCTCCGACGACTGGTGCGAGGTCTGCGGCCATCGCATGGCCGGGGCGGGTGCGCCTGCGGGTGCCGTACCGCCGCCTCCCCCGCCGCCGCCTCCCGCCTACGGCTACCCCGGGCCTGGTGGGCCCGGTGGCCCCGGTCATCCGGCCGGTCCTGGCGGCCCTGGTCATCCGGCCGGTCCCGGTGGCCCGCCGCCCGCCTCCGCCGGCTTCGGTCCCGGCGGCGACCCGAACGCGACCGCCCAGGCGGAGCTCTGCCCGCAGTGCCGCACGCCGCGCGAGCACATGGCGCCGTTCTGCGAGGAGTGCCGCTGGAACTTCCTCACGAACACGGCCACTTCCTACACTCCGACGGCCCCGCCGGCTCCGCAGCAGGGCCCGCCCCCGGGCCTCAGCCTGCCGCCGGGCTTCCAGTCCCCGCCGCGGCAGCCCGACCCGTACGAGTACCAGGGCTCGCGGCCCTCGCAGATGAACCGGCCCGCGGAGCCGCTGCCGGCCGATCCCACGCACCACCAGGCGCCCCCGCAGCGTCCCCCGGGGCAGCAGCCCCCTCAGGGGTTCCAGCAGGGGCCGCCGCCCGCGCCGCCGTCGTTCCCGCAGGGCCCCCCGCCGTCCGCGCCCCCGCAGCCGGCGCCCAGCAGGGCGGACGACGACTGGATGCTGCCGCCGCCCTCGCAGGCGCAGGGACGGCAGGCACCTCCTCCGCCGCCGCCCCCGCAGCAGCAACAGCAACAGCAACAGCCGTACCAGTCTCAGCAGTCACAGCCCCAGCAGTCACCGCCGCAGCCGCAGTCCCAGCAGCCGCAACAGCAACCCCCGCCGCAGCGCCCGCAGCCGATGGGCTGGTCGGCGTACATCGGCCCGGACCGCGAGTACTTCCTGGCGATGATGCAGCGCAGCGGCCCGGAGGCGACGGGTCTGAACCTGCCCGCGTACTCCCCCGAGCAGCATCTGCCGCTCCAGGGCAACCAGGTCAGCATCGGCCGCCGCCGGCAGTCCACCGGTGAGTCGCCGGACATCGACCTGTCCGTGCCGCCGGAGGACCCGGGTGTCTCGCACCAGCACGCGGTACTGGTGCAACAGCCGGACGGTTCGTGGGCGGTGGTGGACCAGAACTCCACCAACGGCACCACGATCAACGGCGCCGAGGAGCCGATCCAGCCCTACGTCCCCGTCCCGCTCCAGGACGGCGACCGGGTGCATGTCGGCGCCTGGACGACGATCACCGTCCGCCGCGGCTGACACCGGCCGACCCGGACGCCCGGATCACCCGAGCACCCGGGTCACGGGCTCGGCAGCGGCCAGGCGTACGGCCCGCCGGGGTCGTCCAGCCACGCCCACTGCCGGCCCTCGCTCACCGTCACCCCGAAGCGCTCCCGCTCAGGCCGCCCCTCGCGCTGCCAGAGCGAGAGCGCTTCGCGTGCGTCCAGGCTCTCCTCGGCCAGCGTGAACAGGAACCGGAACCCGTCGTCCTCGTACGCCTGCCTGGGCAGCCCCACCGGCCGCCCGCGGCCGAAGCGCGCGTTGCCGCCGCGCAGCGCGACGAAGTACGCGGAGGTGGGCAGGAACCGTCCTTCCGCGTGGGCGCCTTCGCGGACCCGCAGCAGCACGAGCCCCGTGGACAGCGGCGTCAGCACGAGGGCGCCGGGGCGGCACTGGGCGAGCCAGGCGTACGGGATCGAGGGCAGAGTACAGGTGGCGATCACCCGGTCGTAGGGCGCGCGCTCGGGGCAGCCGCGCGCGCCGTCGCCGGTGAACACGGCCGGCCTGTAGCCGGCGACGGTGAGATGGGCGCGGGCGGACTCGGTGATCTCCTCGTCCAGGTCGACGGTGGTGACGTGCTCGTCGCCGAGCCGGTGACAGAGCAGGGCGGCGTTGTAGCCGGTGCCGGCGCCGATCTCCAGGACGTCGTGCCCGTCCCGTATCTCCAGCGCCTCCAGCATCTGCGCCATCAGGGAGGGCTGGCTGGAGGAGGAGACCAGCTCCCCGTCCCGTACGCGGGTGGCGAGCGGTTCGTCCCGGTAGGCGCCGCGCAGCCAGCGGACGCGGCGGGCGGGGTCGGGGTGGCCGGACCAGAGGCGTTCGTAGCCGGTGACCCCGGAGACGTAGTAATAGGGGACGAACAGATGGCGGGGCACCTCGGAGAAGGCCGCGTGCCAGGCGGGGTCGCGCAGTGCTCCGTACGCCTCGACCTCCCGTACGAGAGCCTGCCGCGCCCGCTCGCCTTCCTCGGCGAAGACATCCACCTGTGCGCCCATGCCTCCACTGTCCTGCGCGACGGCCCCGGAGGCGAGCACCCGGCCGGTGTCCTAGGGAGCGTTCCCAGGGGGCGTTCCCGGGGGCGTCCTAGTCCTCCGGTACTCGGCCGGGGCATCTGAGACCATGGAGCGGTGAACGAGATTCCGCGCGGCACGCTTCAGGAGCAGACCTTCTACGAGCAGGTGGGTGGCGAAGACACCTTCCGTCGCCTCGTCCGCCGTTTCTACCAGGGTGTCGCCGAGGACCCCCTGCTGCGCCCGATGTACCCCGAGGAGGACCTCGGACCGGCGGAGGAGCGGCTCGTGCTCTTCCTGATCCAGTACTGGGGCGGGCCCCGCACCTACAGCGACCACCGCGGCCACCCCCGGCTGCGGATGCGGCACGCGCCGTTCACGGTCGACAGGGCGGCGCACGACGCCTGGCTGAAGCACATGCGCGACGCCGTGGACGAGCTCGGCCTGGCCCCCGAGCACGAGCGGCAGCTGTGGAACTACCTCACGTACGCGGCGGCCTCGATGGTGAACGCGGCGGAGTGAACCCCTGAGCAGGCGCGACGACGGCGCGATGACGGCCAGGGCCTCTGGACCGGTGAGTGGATCAGTGGCGTGACGCCGGGGAGACCGTCAGCGACGGCGTGACCGTGCGCAGCGCGATCGAGCCGTACGGCGTACGCAGCCGAAGCCAGGGGCCGGCTGCCAGCAGGGCGACCGGCACCTCGTGCGGCGGGAGGAAACCCAGCGACTGGGCGGCGTGGACGGCACGCAGCGGGAGCTCCGTACCCGCCACCGTCCGCGACCAGATCTCGCGACCGATCCGGTCACGCTCCGCCCGCGTCCGCCGCTCCTCGGGCAGCTCCTCGTCCCGTGCCCGGAACTCGGCGACCGCCGCCGCGACGGCGGCGCGCAGCTCCGCGCCGCCCGGGACTCCGGTGACCGGCTCCCAGCCGCCCCGGGGCGGCAGGACACCGGCCCACGGCGGTCCCGTGACGGCGTCCGGGACGACCGCCTTGCCGGCGGACTCCTCGATCCCCTCCAGGAGTTCACCGGCGGAGACCGTGATGTCCAGATCCACCGCGTCGACGAGGCGTGCCGTACGGATGGCGAGCACCTCGAACGACGGCGGCCGTCCGAACACGGCCAGCGCCCCGCCCCCCGCCTGGAGGCGGACGGCGGCGGCGCGGTCGTAGTGGATCAGCCGGGCCAGGAAGGCGGCGAGGTCCGCCGCCTCCCGGGCGTCGGCGAAGTGCAGCGGCGCGATCATGCGGCGGACGTCATCCCGTCGTCGACGTACTCCTCCAGGAAGGAGCGCTCCTCCGCGGAGATCCTGCGCGGCCGCTGCGCCTCCAGGTCGAAGGGCACGACGATCGTCGAGGCCCGTACGTACACGACGTCCGGGTCCTTGATCTCGTACGCGATCGTCAGCGACGCCGCGCCTATCTTCGTGACCCACGACTCGATGGTGACCGGCTCGTGCCGGTGCACCAGCGGCCGTACGTAGTCGATCTCGTGCCGGGCCACGACGGAGCCGCCGGAGAACGACGGCGAACCGTCGCCCGGCGCCAGCCGGAACATGAAGTCGATCCGCGCCTCTTCCAGATACCGCAGGAAGACGACGTTGTTGACGTGCCCGAAGGCGTCCATGTCCGACCAGCGCAGGGGACAGCTGTAGATATGGCGCACGCTCAGCCTCGGGTCAGCTTCTTGTACGTGGCACGGTGCGGACGGGCCGCGTCCGGGCCGAGGCGCTCGATCTTGTTCTTCTCGTACGACTCGAAGTTGCCCTCGAACCAGTACCACTTCGAGTCGCCCTCGTACGCCAGGATGTGCGTGGCGACCCGGTCCAGGAACCAACGGTCGTGGGAGATGACCACGGCCGCGCCGGGGAACTCGAGGAGCGCGTTCTCCAGCGAGGACAGGGTCTCGACGTCGAGGTCGTTGGTGGGCTCGTCGAGGAGCAGCAGGTTGCCGCCCTCCTTGAGCGTGAGCGCGAGGTTGAGGCGGTTGCGCTCACCACCGGAGAGGACACCGGCGGGCTTCTGCTGGTCCGGCCCCTTGAAGCCGAAGGCGCTGACGTACGCGCGCGACGGCATCTCGACCTGGCCGACGTTGATGTAGTCCAGCTCGTCCGACACGACGGCCCAGAGGGTCTTCTTGGGGTCGATGTTGGCGCGGGTCTGGTCGACGTAGCTGATCTTGACGGTCTCGCCGATCTTGACCGTGCCGGAGTCCGGGGCCTCCAGGCCCTGGATCATCTTGAACAGCGTGGTCTTGCCGGCGCCGTTCGGGCCGATGATGCCGACGATGCCGTTACGGGGCAGGGTGAAGGACAGGTCGTCGACGAGGACCTTGTCACCGAACGCCTTGGAGAGGTTGTTGACCTCGACGACGACGGAGCCCAGACGCGGGCCCGGCGGGATCTGGATCTCCTCGAAGTCCAGCTTCCGCATCTTGTCGGCCTCGGCCGCCATCTCCTCGTAACGGGCGAGGCGCGCCTTGGACTTGGTCTGCCGGCCCTTGGCGTTGGAGCGGACCCACTCCAGCTCTTCCTTGAGGCGCTTGGCGCGCTTCTCGTCCTTGCGGCCCTCGACCTTGAGACGGGTGGCCTTCTTCTCCAGATACGTGGAGTAGTTGCCCTCGTAGGGGATCGCTCGGCCGCGGTCGAGCTCGAGGATCCACTCGGCGACGTTGTTCAGGAAGTACCGGTCGTGCGTGACGGCGACGACGGCGCCCGCGTACTTCGAGAGGTGCTGCTCCAGCCAGTTCACCGACTCGGCGTCGAGGTGGTTGGTGGGCTCGTCGAGGAGGAGCAGGTCCGGGGCCTCGATCAGCAGCTTGCAGAGCGCGACGCGGCGCTTCTCGCCACCGGAGAGGTTGGTGACCGGCCAGTCGCCGGGCGGGCAGCCCAGCGCGTCCATGGCCTGCTCGAGCTGCGCGTCGAGGTCCCAGGCGTTGGCGTGGTCCAGGTCCTCCTGAAGCTTGCCCATCTCGTCCATCAGCGCGTCCGAGTAGTCGGTCGCCATGAGCTCGGCGACCTCGTTGAAGCGCTTGAGCTTGCCCATGATCTCGGCGGCGCCGTCCTGGACGTTCTCCAGAACGGTCTTGGCCTCGTCCAGCTTCGGCTCCTGCATGAGGATGCCGACGCTGTAGCCGGGCGACAGGAACGCGTCACCGTTGGACGGCTGCTCAAGGCCCGCCATGATCTTCAGAACGGTGGACTTACCGGCACCGTTCGGGCCGACCACACCGATCTTCGCACCGGGCAGGAAGCTCAGCGTCACGTCATCGAGGATGACCTTGTCGCCGTGCGCCTTGCGCGTCTTGCGCATCGTGTAGATGTACTCAGCCAAGAGAAACCGTCCGGCAAAGAGTGAGTGGGCAGATACACCCCATCTTGCCTGACGTCCACCCCGCGATGGAAACCCGTACTTCTCCGGGTACGGCGACGGCCCCGGTGCGCGTGGTGCGCACCGGGGCCGTCGGTGACTATGGGTTGCCCCATGTCACTCGGTGTTCACGGTCCTACTGGCCGGCCGCGTTCTTCCTGCGGAGGAAGAAGACCGCGCCGCCGCCGAGGACCACGAGGACGACGGCGATGCCGGCGATCATCGGGGTGGCGCTGGAGCTGCCGGTCTCGGCCAGGTCGCCCGAGGTGGTGCCGGTGCCCGTGCCCGTGCCGCCGGTGGTGCCCGCCGGGGTGGTCGGGGACGGCTCGGTGGACGGGGTCTCCGACGGCGTCGGGGCCGGGGTGGCCGTCTTGCAGTCGAAGACGCCCTTGAAGGTCTTCTCGAAGCCGTTCGGGCCGGTGATCGTGAAGTCGTACGCCTGGTCCTCGGCCAGCGGGACCGTCACGGTCTTGGAGGCACCGGCGGCGATCGTGTACTTCATGCCCTTGAGCTCGAAGGTGAAGTCCTCGTCACCCTCGTTGGAGGCCGTGACCTCCAGGCCGCCCTTGGCGCAGTTCTTCACGGCCGAGACGGCCGGGATCGCGCCCTTCTTCGCCCAGGTCGCGGTGGCCTTGGCGTTGACCGTGGAGGTGCTGGTGCCGGCCAGGATCAGGGTCTGGCTCTTCACCTTGGTGGCGACGAAGGCGCGGCCGATCGGCACGGTGGTGTCGGCCTGGACGGTCAGCTCGGCGGCACCGTCGGCGGAGCCGGCGGGGACGTCGAAGAAGACCTGGCCGCCGTTGGCGACGTTGGTGACGACCTTGCCGTCCTTGTCGACCAGCTTGACGCCCTCGGGGGCGCCGGGGGCGAGCGAGACGGCGGCCGAGGCGGCGTTGGTGCTCACCGTGATCGGACCGAGGCGCTCACCGGTCTTACCGGCGACGGACGACGGCGACAGGCTGAGGGACGCCTTCGGCTCCTCCAGGTTCTGCGCGTTCTTCTCCAGGTACTCGGTGAGCGCCTTGGCGTTGGCGTCGACCGGCACGGCGTCGATGTCGTCGGAGAAGTGCCAGATCGCGGCCTGGGTGGCGGCGGCGGCGGTCTTCTCGGTGAGGTTCGCGACGCCGGCCTTCTTGGCCAGGCCGGCCAGGTCGTTCACCTGGGGGTAGGAGTTCTGCAGGATCCAGCGGATCTTGCCGGCGTCCTTGTTGTTGTGCAGGGACGACTGGTCCCAGCCGACCTCCTTGTACTCCTGGCCCTTCAGCGCGTCGGTGTGGAAGTCGATGCAGTAGGTCTGCAGCGCCCCGCCCGGCGTGACCTTCATCTCGAAGAGACCGGCGGAGACCTGTCCCTTGCCCGCGACGTTCACGGTGTCGTAGACGGCGAGCTTGCCGAGCGTGGCGGTGGCGCCGCCGGAGCTCTGCGGCCCCTCGTCCGCCAGCGCCGGTCCTGCGACGGCTATCGCACCCGCAGCGACGAGGCCCGAGACCACGGTCGCGGCGGCAAGGCGGGCGGTGCCGCGCCTCCGAACAGAAAACATGAATTTCCCCTCCGGGCGAGCTGCTCCGCGTCGATGGTCGATCCGCGTGGGGGGAGCGCTTCGCCAGCAGACTCACAGACCCAACAGGCTTGAGACTGGCTCTGGTGCAGACTCAAGTCCCGTATGAGTACCCGGGAATCCTAGGGACGGGGAAGCCTCCGATGCCCGCCCGTACGGTCTGATAACCATTCCGTCTCGGAATCGTTATGACCGGGGTCCGATTCGCGTAGAAGCGCTGGTCGCGGTGTCGATATATCCCCTCAACTCGCGGTCATGGAGCGGGCTCCAGGACCTGCGGCTCCCGCACCGCCGGTGACTCTGCGGGCCCCGCCGAGGGAGCCGGCGCCTCCGCCACCGGCTCCGGGCGGGTGTCCCACGGGTCGCGGGGCGGGCCGGAGGCGCTGTTCTCCTGCCGTTCCGTCAGTCGCGGTTCCCCCTTCACCACGCGCCGGAACGCCGCCGTACCGCGCGACAGATCGTGGCCCACCGACAGCGCGTCGATGTCGACGAACGTCTTGCGCTGGCCGTCTCTTTCCTCCTCACGCACTTTCAGCCGACCGTGCACGACCAGCGGTTCGCCCACCGACACTGAGGCGGCGAGGTTGGCGCCCAGAGCCCGCCAGGCGAAGACCGTGTAGAAACTGGTGTGTCCGTCGGACCAGGTGCCCCGCTCCCGGTCCCAGCGCCGCGCGGTCACCGCGAAGCGGAACCTGGCCACCCCTCCCGTCGCCGTGTCCCGGTACTCCACGCCCGTCGCCACGTTCCCGATCAATGTCACCGTCGTGTCGTTCATGGCCCTCCCCCTGTCCAAGTCGTCGGCCTGGTCTTCAGGGTGGACCCGTCGAGCGGAACCCGTCGGCGGCTGTGGACAGCCGAGCGCCTGGGGACAACTTCGTCATCCGACCGGGTGACACCGGGCCCTCACATCGTGATCCGGGCACGGGGCCGGAGACGCCTCCCCTCATGCGTGGCGGGGCCGCCGACGCCTCGCCCGCCGGGCCGGGACACCCTCGCCTGAACCGCGCGCCGGGCCGGACGCTCGCCTGAACCGCGCACCGGGCCGCCCCGCACCACAACCGCGCACCCCGCCCGGCCGCCTCACCGCATCCGGGCCCCGGACCGGATGCCGCCCCACCGCCCGCCGCCGAGGCGGGTGACCCGGGCGCCGGACCGGGTCCCGGACACCGTCACGTACTGCTCGCGAACCTCCCGGTAGCGCATCAGCTCCGCCGAGATCGGGTCGAGCACGCGGGCCCGCCCGCAGGCGGCCGCCGCCTCGCGCAGCTTGCGCTCGGCCTCCTGCCCGTACCGCCGCGCCGGCCCCTTGACGGCGGCCGCGCACGCCCACTCCACCAGCGGCCCGCCGACGATGCCGGCGGTCATGATCAGGACGGGCGGCAGGAGGCCCGGCTCCACGACGCCGATGATCTGGCCGACCAGCCACAGCGCACCGAAGAACTGCAGAAGCGTCATGAGCACCTGGGCCAGTACGGCGGCGGGCCACCAGGCCGGGCGGGGCGGGCGGGCCGCCGGGTCCCCGACGCGCGCCGCGAGCTCGTCGAGGGCCTCGGGCAGCCCCTCCGCTCCGCGTACCGCCGCCTCGCGCACCGCCTGCGCCCACGGCGCCGGCAGCCCCCGCGAGGCGTCCTCGGCGACGAGCCGTACGGCCTGCTCCACGCGCTGGCGCGCCGTCAGCTCCTCCTCGGTCGGCGGCTGGAGGCGCGGGTCGGTGGAGCCGTGCTCGCGGATCCGCTCGTACCAGCGGTAGAGCCGCAGCCAGGGGGTGCCGCAGGCGCGGATGGCGCTGCGGCGCCAGACGCGTTCGGCGGCCTCGCCGGCCGCCGTGGCGCCGACGGCTACGGCGAGACGGGCCGAGAAGGCCTCCCTGGCGCGTTCACCGAGACCGGTGGTGCCGTCGGCGACGTACACCGGGCGGAGCCGGTTCGCCGCCGCGTCGACATCGGCGGAGAGGCGGAGGGCAGGCGCGGACCGCTCCTGCACGAACCGTCCGAGCAGCTCGCGCAGTTCGCCCACGCCCTCCCCGGTGAGCGCGGAGAGGGCGAGGACGGTGGCGCCGGGTTCGCCGTGCTCGCCGAGGGCCACGCCGTCCTCGTCGAGCAGGCGCCGCAGATCGTCCAGGACGAGATCGGTGGCCTCGGTGTTCAGCCGGTCGATCTGGTTGAGGACGACGAAGGTGACCTCGGCGTGACCCGCGAGCGGCCGCAGATAGCGTTCGTGGAGGGAGGCGTCGGCGTACTTCTCGGGGTCCACGACCCAGATGACGGCGTCGACGAGGCCGAGGACGCGGTCGACCTGGTCGCGGTGGGTGGTGACGGCCGAGTCGTGGTCGGGGAGGTCGATGAGGACAAGTCCCTGCAGGTCCTCGTCGGCGGCGCCGCCCGCGAGGGGGCGGCGGCGCAGCCGGCTGGGCACGGCCAGCCGGTCGAGGAGCCCGGCGGAGCCCTCGGACCAGCTGAGCGCGATGGGCGCGGCGGTGGTGGGGCGGCGCAGGCCGGTCTCGGAGACGGGAACTCCGGCGAGGGCGTTGAAGAGGGTGGACTTGCCGCTGCCGGTGGAGCCGGCGATGGCGACGACGGTGTGGCGGGCGGAGAGCCGCTGCCGGGCCGCGGCCTCGTCGAGCACGCGTCCGGCCTCGGCGAGTGTCTCGTTGTCGAGTCGCGTACGGGAGAGGCCGACGAGTTCGTGGAGGGCGTCGAGGCGGGCGCGCAGGGAGCCGCCGTACCGGCCTCCCAGGGCCGGCAGGCCGTCCTGCTCCGCCGCCCGCTCCCCGTCCTCGGTGAGCGTGCTCTCGCCGCCCCGCTCGGCCGCTCTGCGCGCGATCAAACCGTCGTCCCACCGGTCGTCCACCGTGCTGCTGCTCACCGGTCCTCACTTCTCCTTCTGCAGTACGGAGAGCGCGGCGATCAGCTCCGCCTGCGGCTCGGGGGTCACGTCGAGGGCGTCGAGGGGGGCGAGGAGCCGGTCGCGTTCGGCGTGCAGGGCGCGGTCGAGGTACGTGGTGACCAGTTCGCCGCCCTTGTCCCGCAGGTGGAGGGCGCCCTGGGCGCCGAGGAGTTCGGCGAGCCGTTCGCCGGCGCCCCGGGCGCGGCGGCCGCCGAGGAGGGCGGCGGCGAGCAGGGCGGCGACGGTTTCGGCGTCGGGGACGGCGGTACGGGGGGCGGTGGCGCGCTCCAGGCCCCGTACCTCGTCCTCGGCCAGCTCTTCGAGGACGCGCCGCCAGCGCCGTACCACCACGCCGATCCGCTCGGCGGCCTCCCGGTCGGGGACGGTGTGGGCGGCGACGAGCGCCGCGGCGGCCGGCTCGCGGCGCCAGGCGTCCCGTACCCGCTCGTCGGCGGCGTCGACGGCGCACTGGACGAGGGCGGCGAGGGATTCGGCGAGGGCGTCGAGGAGCTCTTCGGCGGAGCTGTCGCGGGGATAGGCGCGCCAGCGGGTGCGGGCGTCGCCGGCGAGGACGGCGCCGTGCTGCAGCTGGCGGCGGACCCGTTCGCCCTGTTCCTCGTACGCCGCCTCGACGGCGCCGCCGAGGCGGACGGCGGCGGCGTACTGGGCGGCGACCGCCGCGGCCAGCTCGGGCATCCGGCTGTCGAGGGAGTCGATGACGCCCGAGGCGGTGCGGGCGACGGCCTGCTGGCGGGCGGCGGGGTCCTGGGCGCGGTGGGCGAGCCAGGCGCGCAGCGGGGCGACGGCGTTGTCGGGCAGCAGGCCGCTGCCGCCGCCGGTCGACTCGGGCAGCTCGGGGATGGTGAACCGGGGTACGTCTCCCAGTCCGGCCTTGTCGAGGAGGGCCTCGTACTGCCGGGAGACCTCGCCGATGACCTGGTGGGGGACGCGGTCGAGGACGGTGACGAGGGTGGCGTCGTACTCCTTCGCGGTGCGCAGGAGGTGCCAGGGGACGGCGTCGGCGTAGCGGGAGGCGGTCGTGACCATCACCCAGATGTCGGCGGCGCACATCAACTCGGCGGCGAGCAGCCGGTTCTCCACGACGAGGGAGTCGATGTCGGGCGCGTCGAGCAGGGCGATGCCGCGGGCGAGGGCGGAGGAGGTCTCGACGCGCAGGGCGTTGTCCTCCGGGGGGTCCTCGGCCGGGTTGTCGTCGTCCTGCTGGGGCAGCCAGACGCGGGTGAGCTGCGGGAGGACGCGGAGCCCGGCGAACCAGTGGTGGTCCTCCGGGTGACAGACGAGGACGGGGGTGCGGGTGGTGGGCCTGAGGACTCCGGCCTCGCTGACCCGCCTCCCCACAAGGGAGTTGACGAGGGTGGACTTCCCGGCTCCGGTGGAACCGCCGACGACGGCGAGGAGGGGGGCGTCGGGGTCCTTGAGCCGGGGGACGAGGTAGTCGTCGAGCTGGGCGAGCAGCTCGGCACGGGTCTGCCGGGCGCGGGGGGCGCCTGGAAGGGGGAGGGGTAGACGCACGGCGGCGACACAGTCGCGCAGGGCGGAGAGTGCGTCGATCAGCTGAGGCCGTTCGTCCAAGGTCACCACATGCGAAGAATGCCCAATTTTGGAGCCTTTTTGAAGCGTATAACGGTCCTACGCGCCGACCGAACAACCGATGACGCGCGCCTCAGGCATAACGAGTGCACAACACCCGGGCCAAGTGGCGCGAAAAGCGCTGCGGGAATCGCACCTGCCTGCGATTATCGTTCCGCTTCACTGAACCTCCACATCGTGCCACGCAGGTGAAGCAACCGGGCCAAGGCGATCGGAGCCCTATCCTTGACCCGGCAGGCCAGACCCCACCCACCAGGGGGCTCCGGCCACCGGGCCACCACCCGGCCCCCGTAGCTCAGTGGATAGAGCAGGTGCCTTCTAAGCACTTGGCCGCAGGTTCGAGTCCTGCCGGGGGCGCAAGATCGGGACCCTCCCTTCGGGAGGGTCTTTTTTGCTGGTCAGGACACCCTCGCCGCGCCGGTCGGCCCGTGGCATCGGGTCAGGAGGCGCCACGTCCCCCTTCAACCGGCCTGTGGGGCCAAGTGCTTCAACGGTCGGCCGAGTGCTGCTGCCGGAGGGAGTAGCAGCCCACAGCCGGCCAGTCCAGTGACCATCGACAACGCGTGGCGTCTCGTCCGGCCTGCCCCAGCCCCCCCAGCGGCGTACCGTCTGGAGCCAGAACGAATGAGCCGCCGACGCCCACGCAAACCAGGTCGATCCGCGCGTGCGCGGCTGGCAGGACACGCCGTGGGGGAACGGGTGCTGGTCTCCGTTCCCTTGGGGTCGCTCGGCTGTCAGCGGGAGGTCGTGGGGGGAGACCTAGAGCACAGTGGCCGCCTCGGCTCCCAGCCATACGGCTGCCAGGCCGGCGGCCACGCTCCCCGTGACGTTCGCCAGGGCGTAGCCGCGGGCGCCGCTCTCGTAGAGCTTCAGCGTCTCGTACGAGAACGTGGAGTACGTCGTCAGCGCCCCGCACAGGCCCGTGCCGAGGAGGAGGTGGGTCTGGGCCGAGGAGACGCCGGTGAGCAGGCCCAGGACCAGGGAGCCGGCCACGTTCACCGTGAAGGTGCCCCAGGGGAAGAGGGAGTCGTGGCGGGACTGGATCGCGCGGTCGGTGAGATAGCGCAGGGGGGCGCCGACAGCCGCGCCGGCGATCACCAGGAGCCAGTTCACTCAGGCCGTTCCCGGCCGGCGTAGCGGATGACCTCGCAGTCGTCGAGGATCACCAGGCCCTCGTGCACCAGCGCGTCCAGTTGGGGCAGGAACGCCCGGACGCGGTCCTCGGTGTCCACGATCAGGATCGCGACCGGCAGGTCCTCGCTCAGGGAGAGGAGCCGCGAGGTGTGGATGAGGGACGAGGCGCCGTAGCCCTCGATGCCGCGGAAGACGGACGCCCCGGCGAGACCGGCCTCGTGCGCCCGGTGCACGATCTCGGAGTACAGCGGCCGGTGGTGCCAGGTGTCGCTCTCCCCGACGAGGATCGTCACCCTCAGGGCCCTGCCCGCCAGTCTCGTCATCGCGTTCTCCTCGCCAGAGCGCCACGGGTCGCCGTGGTCGCGGCCCAGACGGCGGCCAGGGCCACGACCACCGTCGATCCCAGATAGAGGATGCCCCGGGTCGCCTCCCCGGCGCTCAGCAGGAAGTGCGTGTCGAGCGCGTACGTGGAGAAGGTGGTGAAGCCGCCGAGCACCCCCGTACCGAGGAACGGACGCACCAGCCGGTGGGGCGCGGCGGCGACCTCCGTGACCAGGACCATCAGGACGCCGATCGCCGCACAGCCGGCCGCGTTGACGGTGAGGATCGTCCAGGGGAAGGCGCCCGGCGGGGTGGGCCAGGCCAGTACCGCGGCGTAGCGCGCGGCCGCGCCGAGCGCGCCGCCGGCCGCCACGGCCGCGACGACCGGCAGCTGCCCGCGGAATTCCATTCCGCCAGGCTAAACGGCCAGGGAGTCCAGCAGCGCGGCCGCCCAGCCCGCGTCGTAATGATCGAGCCGGGGAAAGCCTCCGTCGTACGGATCGCCGGTGAAGACGTAGGTGGCGCCCGGATTGTGCGCGTCGTAGCCGCCGGCGGCGAAGAAGTGCGGGCTGCCCTGGATGTGTGGCCCCCGCGCCTCGTGCCACTGCTCGTACACCTCGCGGCGTCCCGCGCCCTGGGACAGGGCCTTCTCCAGGGCGCCGGCGTCGACGTCCGGGCAGTTTTCGGCGATGTCGAGGATGACGGAGTGGACGGCTATGCAGCGGTGTTCGGCGTAGAAGGCGCGCCGCAGTCCGGCGTCGAGCTGGTCCGAGCCGCGCACTCCGCCCACCTCGGGGGACTTTGCGGCCTGTACGGCCTCGAGGGCGGGCAGGATGCTCGACGGGTACTCCCACATCGGCGCGTCCCACAGCCGCCAGCCCAGCTCCGGGCGGTGGGCGCCGAGCATCACGATCTCCGCGTCGACGATGTGCTTGGGCGTGGGCTGGCGGTTGAACAGCTCCAGGGGGAAGGCGCGGTGGTCGATCAGGAGGTCCTGGCCGCGTTCGGCGGCGGTGGCCCGCAGGGTGTTCAGGGCGAGCGTGGCCCAGGGACAGCCGATGTCCGACCAGACGGTGACGACGGGCTGCTGCGCTTCTCGTACGGGTGTCATGGCCACGAGCCTGGGTGCCACAAGGCGGGCCGTCCAGCCCGCGCCGCGGACTTCGTCACGACGACGGCGGGAGGCGGGAAGCGCGGCGGACGGCGGGAGGCGGAGGCGTGCGTCGGGCGTCGGGCGTCGGGCGTCGGGCAGCCGAGCGCCGGAGGCTTATCGGATAGGTTTCCGGTTCTTCCTCCGAGTCGTGCACTATGGAAGAGGACGGACTTCCTGGGGCGGCTTGGAGTGTTGTGTCATGCAGTTCGGAATCTTCACCGTCGGGGATCGGACCACCGATCCCACCGACGGCACCACGCCGGGCGACCACGAGCGGATCAAGAACACCGTCGCCATCGCGCTGAAGGCGGAGGAGGTCGGGCTCGACGTCTTCGCGACCGGTGAGCACCACAACCCGCCGTT